>URPR01000007.1 GCA_900549775.1 uncultured Oscillospiraceae bacterium
ATGTGTTAGGCACGCCGCCAGCGTTCGTCCTGAGCCAGGATCAAACTCTCTAAAAATTGTATTTAATTTCCTTTTAGGAATTTAAATCTTTTATTTAGAGCGCTCTGCTCATTTCTTCGCTTGCGCTTGACGATTTTAGTTCGTCACTCTTGTAATCTTCAGAGTTTTTTCTGTTACGAAAATTCTCTCAAAGAAATTACGGGTTATGATTGTTGTTTAATTTTCAAGGTCCTCTTGCTGCTGAAAAGCTTTCTTTTCGCAACGTGATTATTATCTTATCACATGCTTTTTCCTTTGTCAACAACTTTTTTTACTTTTTTTAAACTTTTTTATCTGGTTATTTTTTCTAGTTTATCTCTTATTTTTTGCTATTTTCTTACAGTATTTTTATTCTCTAATTTTTCATAAAGAGAAATTTACTCTCAGTCTTTTAAAGCATTTTACATACATATTACATACATACTGTATATTCTTTTCCAGAAAAATTTCCAAAGTAATTTAAAAAAGTAAGCATCCGCCCTTTTGGAGCCAACGCCTTTTGCTGACTTTCGCTTTCTTCAGCCTTTTTATTTTATCATTTCCTCTCCTTTTTGTCAAGTACTTTTTCAAAATTTATTTAGAAAGTTTTCCTTTTTCCCAACACTGATAGCAAAGAGCCGTATATTTCTCATTTCCTCCTATGTCTATTTGGTCCCCTTCATATATAATCTTGCCATCTTGGTATTTTGCGTTCACTATCGCCTTTCTGCCACATTTGCAAGGCGACTGTATCTCCCTTATCGAGTCGGCCACCTCAAGAAGCCGTTTGCTCCCATCAAACAGCTTGCACATGTAATCGGTTTTCAGTCCATAGCACATAACCATAACACCCGAATTTGTTAAATCCCTAAGTTCATCGACTTGGCTCGGATTCAAAAATTGCGCTTCGTCCACTATTATAATGTCGTAGCCGCTTTGCCCCATTAGCAAGTCCATTATGCTTTCGTTTTCGCTTACAACCAGTGCTTCACAAGAGAGCCCTATTCTAGATTTAACTACTATTCTGCCTTCTCTTGTGTCGGTGCTAGGTTTCAGAAGAACAACTTTCTTACCATGTTCCTCAAAACTAAATTTTTTCATCAATGCCATAGCCGTTTTGCTAGACCCCATTACACCGTAATAAAAATACATTTTCATAATGTCACCCACATTTCATTGCGTTATTTTTTCTTTGATCGGAACCTGCATAGGCGCCCTGTTTTTAAAAACAGTAAAATTGTCAAACCCAGCTTTCAGCAACATATCATAGCTCTGCTCTATGCCCCTGCCTATATTTTCGCTTTTGTGAGCACCAGACCCGACTGTTACATATTTCCCGCCTGCTTTTTTAAATTCATACAGTAAGTTCTGATTTGAAAATATAGAGACGTCCCCAAAAGCCGCAGACGATGTGTTTATTTCCAAAGCTTTTCCTTCTTTAGCCAGTTCACTTAAGACACGCCGCACCTTACCTTCCACTTTTTCAGAATCTACCGCTATGCCGAAATATTTCGTTATGTACTTTATCGGATAATTGAAATGAGCCAAACTATCAAACAAACCTATGTTCACCACTTCAAGCACTTCATCTAGGTAGTCGTTCAAAATATTGTATATATCACCCTCGCTGTAATCTATATCATAAAAGTCGCTCAACCCTTTAATATTATGAACCGCCGCCAAGACAAAATCAAAATTCGCTGCATTTAAAATTTTTTTCGCACATTTTATATTCCTATGCATCTGAGATAATTCCATTCCGGAGAAAACCTGTAAATCATTTACAAAGCTTATCTGAGTTTTTTTCGCCTCAAAGTACAGCTGCTTCAAAGATTTCTCATATTCTCTTTTTTCAAACGTATCACATTCACAATTATCCACAACTGTAATTGAATAAAAGCCCCTATCTACCGCTGTTTCACATATCTTCACAATCGGATCAAGAGCATTCGATGAGTTATCGCTATGAATATGGCTATCCGAAAAGAACTTATATTTCATATAAAATATCCCTCCATTTTCGAATTATATCACACTTTTTTGCGCTTTTCTATCCTTTATATTTTTGCATTGACAAAACAAACTTTCTGTTTCATAATATGTTTGTTAAAAACATTTAAAATATTGAAAAATGTTTTGGGGCTTGTAAATTGTTAGTTTCTTTATTCTCGGAGGTGTTTTTATGCGAGATATGATCGAAAGAATCATGGAAATGGATAAGGCCGCACAAGAGGTCACTCAAAAAGTTCAAAAAGAAAAATTAAGTTTGGAACAAGAAATAAAAAATCTCAAGAAAAAAATTCGTTCGGAATACCTCGAACGCGCAAGAAAAAGAATTGAAAATAACCGAATTGAAGAACAAAAAGCCGCAGACGATAAAATAGAAACTATCAAAAATTCTGAGAAAAATATATCACAACGTATAGAAAAAAGTTACCTTGATAATAAGGATATGTGGATAAACGATATAGTAAAAAGAGTGTTAGGAGAGTGAAAAAATGTCTTCTAATTTCTCATCAAACGTCATTTTGGCAAAAGCTTTAGCTATGTACGGCAAAAGAATTAAAGGTCTTGACTATGATGAATTGATAAATTGCAAGTCTGTTTCCGAAGTTGCTTCTTATCTTAAAAATAATACTGCATATTCTTCGGTGTTGAGCCAAATTGATGAAATAAACATCCATCGACATGAGCTAGAAGCACTCTTAAAAGAAAAACCAATTAACGACCTTGCAATATTGGGAAAATACGAACTCACCACTAAGGAAATCTTTTCCGACTTTATAATCATTAAAGCTGAAATAGAAATGATAATTCATGCTTTGATGTCCCTAATAGCACAAAAAGATTTTTCTTACTTTAAAAAAGTTCCTGATTTTTTTAAAATACACACAAAAATAGATTTACTAACTTTGTCCAACGCAAAATCTTACGATGACTTTTTTAAAGCTATAGAAAAAACTCCTTACTACAAACTCCTCTTACCAATAAAAAATAACAATGATATAAACTTATCTAAAGCTGAACAGGCGCTGTATAATTACTTATATACTAAACTTTTTGAAATTTTAACCAAAATAAAAAATAAAAAAATAAGAAATAATCTGAAAAATTTATTCGTCTCTTATATAGACTATAGCAATTTTATTCGCATTTTAAGAATAAAACACAGTTTATCAAATGCTTCGTCTTTCGCTATATTGAAAAACGGCAGCATAAAAGAAAAATATCTCAACGATATGATGAAAGCTAATACTGAAGCCGATACCTTCGAAATAATGTATAACATCGTTCAAGGTAAAAAGCTTTTAAAAATTCAGTATAGCTACATTGACCAAATACCTATGAAAGCTCTGTACTACAGTTGCCGTCACGCTATACATTCTTCCAGCAACTCTTCCATTGTATTTATTTCGTATATGTTCTTATCTCAAATCGAACTAAGCAATATCATAAATATAATCGAAGGGATTAGATATAATGTCTCTAAAGACGAAATAAGAAAACTTTTAATATTGAAGGCATAGATTGTTCTACGCTAATAAGGGGGTATGACTTAAAGTGGCTGTTTCTAAAGTCAAAGTTGCAAGCATCATTGGCGTTGCTTCTGCTATTGACAACGTTGTCAAGGTATGTGGAAAATCTAAGATATTTCATCCAGAAAATGCATTAACGTTTTATTCTAAAAATAAAAACTTTGTTCCCTTTACCGATAAAGATGAATTTTCAGCTCCTTTAAAAAAATTACAGAGCATCGTTTCTTCTATAGGGCATAAGCTCGAACTCGCCGATATACGTGATTTTGACGTATCTGCAAGCGAAGCTAATGACTATGTGGATTATTTATATGTTAAAATTGAAAAGCTTTTAAAGAAAAAACAAGATATAAATTTGCTTATTGAGAATTATGAGAAATCTCTTTCGCAAATAAAACCGTTTGTCGGGCTTGATATAAATTTGACAAAAGTTTCAAATTGCAAATATATAAAGGCAAGGTTTGGAAAATTGCCAAAAGAAAGCTACAACAAGCTCCTTTCGTATGAAGGCAATCCTTACGTTATTTTCTTCCCCTGCACAAACGATGAAAATTTTTATTGGGGTGTTTACTTTACCCCCCTTGAAAACCGCGAGGAAATAGACAGAATTTTCGCCGGGTTATATTTTGAAAGAATTAGAATTTCTGAAAAAGATGGAACCCCTGAAAGTAAAATTCTTCATATAGAAAATTGCATAAAAGAAGAAAAAGAAAATCTTAAAAAACTTGAGGCTAAAATAGAATCCTTTTGGAATATCCAGAAAGACCAGTGTATGCGGTTTTATTCTAAACTGGAAGAACTGAATACCTATGCAAGTATAAAAAAGTTTGCAGCTAAATATCACAATAGTTTTATTTTAGTTGGATGGGTACCTGAAGACAGCGAAAGTGAGCTTTCTGCTCAGCTTGATAAAATAGACGGTGTAGAATATTCTATCGAAAAAGCTGACTCGGATAAGAAACATAAACCACCCGTTAAACTGAAAAACAATTGGTTTTCAAGACCGTTCGAGACTTTTATAGACATGTATGGATTGCCGGACTACAACGATATAGATCCAACTTGTTTTGTTGCCATCACTTACACTTTAATGTACGGCATAATGTTCGGCGACTTAGGTCACGGTTTGGTTTTAGCATTGATTGGAGCAATTTTGTGGAAAATTAAAAAGTTTAGTTTGGGACCAATAATGGTTCGCTGCGGCATTTCGGGGGCAATCTTCGGTACTATTTATGGTTCTGTTTTTGGGTATGAGCACGTACTTGATCCGATGTATAAAAAACTCTTTAACCTTGATGAAAAACCAATAGATGTAATGGCACCCGAGATGATAATGAAAGTCATCGTAGCTACAATAGCTCTCGGAATCTTCTTGATAATCGCCGCAATAGTAATGAAAATAGCTTTATCAATAAAATTACATGATTTGGAAAATTTATTTTTCAGCCAAAACGGCATATGTGGATTGATTTTCTACGTGGCAATAATCGTAGGGCTAGTGGGGCAGTTGGTTTTAAAGATTCATATGTTCACGCCTGTATACATCTTAGGGTTATTAGTCTTGCCTATGGTCTTGATATTCCTTAAGGAGCCGCTTAGAAAGATCGTCTCCGGCAAAAAAAATTGGCAACCTGAATCTTGGGGAGATTACTTATCTCAAAGTTTCTTTGAACTATATGTAATTTTGCTTGAGTATCTCTCAAACACAATATCATTTTTAAGAGTTGGCGCTTATGTGCTGTCGCACGCAGGGTTCATGATGGGAATATTTATTATTGCAAATATGCTCCCCCCTGTGGGAAATGTCATAATAGTGATTTTCGGAAATATATTCGTAATAGGTTTGGAAGGCTTACTTGTAGGCATACAAGTACTTAGACTCGAGTTCTACGAGATGTTTAGCCGCTTCTTTGAGGGTAATGGCAAACCGTTCGTACCTGTTACAGTTCCGTGTAAATAAAAATTAAAATTATTTTGGAGGTTTTTTCATGAGTAACATTTTATTTGTATTTCTTTTCGTATTGTTGATGATTTTGTCTGTGTTCTTTGCAAATTTAGCTTTTAAAAAAGGCAAAAATGTAAAAAAGGTACTTGCTTGCCAAATTTTATCTTTCGTTATGATAGCCGGAACTTGTTCCGTTACTGCTTCTTTATGCACTCACGCTGAAAATGCAAACACCCAAGAAACAGTCGCTACAGAGCAGGCTTCTTCAAAGGATTCCTCAGGCACTGGGCTTGGTTATCTCGCCATGGGTATCGCTATTGGTTTAGCCTGCCTTGGCACAGGGTTGGCAGTTTCTTCCGCTGCTTCTGCTGCTATCGGCGCTACCTCGGAAGAACCTAAACTTTTCGGTAAGTACCTTATTGTAGTTGCGCTCGCAGAAGGCGTTAGTATCTTCGGATTCCTTGTTTCTTTGTTCATTTACAGCAAAATTTAACAAAAGTAAAATTAAGAAGGTGCATTATGAGATTCCATTTGCTCAGCGATAACATGGATACATTAGTGGGTATGCGACTTTCTGGCGTGCCTGGTGAAATTGTACACGGTGAAACTGAAGTTAAAAACGCTATAAAAAACGCCATTGCGGACGAAAATATCGGTGTAATTTTGATAACAAACAGGCTGGTGGATCTCTGCAGAGATTATATATATGATGTGAAACTTAACGTGTCTAAACCCTTGATCGTCGAAATTCCAGACAGGCACGGTAACTGTAACTTAAAAGATTCTATATCGAAATATATAAAGGATGCTATTGGAATTAAAATTTAATTAGTTTGGGAGGTGTTTAATAGGTGTCAATGAGTAGCAAAACCAGCAATTTCTTGAAGGCTATAGACAAATATGCAAAAGAACAGCAGCGCGAAATTAAAGCTAAAGCCAATGAGTTTAAAATAAAAGAATTGCAAAGAGCTGAAGCAGAAGTTTTGAGGGATTCTTATCATCTCATACAAAGGGAAATGGCTTCTATGCGCAAGAAAATCGATGGAGAAGTTTCTAAAGTCGAAATAGAAAAGAAAAGAGCTCTTCTTTCAAAAAGATATGAAATTACTGAAAATATTTTTAATGAAGCTAAAATGAAACTAATTGAATTTTCTAAAAGTAAAGAATATTTGAATGTTCTTTTAAAATCTGTTAGGAAAATCTCAGAAGTATTTAACGACACTGATGACACTATTTTCTACGTAAAAAAGGAAGACTTGGCATATGAAGACGATATAAAAAAAGAATTCCCGCTTACGTGCAAGGTTAAGGAAAATAAAAAAATTCAAATTGGCGGCGTTCTTGCAAACAGCACTAAACTGGGAATAAACATCGATGAAACTCTCGATTCTAAGCTTGAAAATCAAAGAGAATGGTTTGCTGAAAATTCTAACCTGAGTATAGTGTAATCTTCCTTTTAATGGATTTTTATGGAGTGTGTATTATGGAAAATCAAGACGTTATATACGGCATAAATGGACCTGTCGTGACCGTTAAAAATACAAAATCATTTTCAATGTTAGAAATGGTTTACGTTGGGAATGACAAGCTTGTTGGAGAAGTTATCGGCATAAACGAAAAATTCACTACCATACAGGTTTACGAAGAAACTACCGGACTTAAACCACTTGAACCTGTGGAAAAAACAGGCCAGCCAATGACTGTCACCTTGGGTCCCGGTATCCTTGACAATATTTTCGATGGTATTCAACGTCCACTTAAAGATATAGAAAAAGCTTCCGGCGCATTTATAAAAAGAGGCGCTAGCGTGAACGCTCTGGATGAAAACAAACTTTGGGATGTAACTATAGATGTAAAAAAAGGCGATATTTTGTCATCCGGTCAAGTTTACGCACAATGCAATGAAACCAGTATTATTCGCCATAAATGTATGGTTCCTCCAGATATTTCAGGGGAAGTAATTAGTGTTGCTAAAAATGGAAAATACAGCGTAAACGACACTGTGGTCACGCTTAGGAGCGAAGATGGTACGGAATGGCCACTTTCTCTTTGTCAAAAATGGCCAATACGCTCCCCTCGTCCTATAGGCAAAAGATTGCCTACAAATGTTCCATTAATAACCGGGCAGAGAGTTATTGACACACTTTTCCCTATAGCTAAAGGAGGCGCTGCCGCCGTTCCAGGCGGATTTGGAACAGGCAAAACTATGACACAACATCAGCTAGCTAAATGGTGCGATGCTGATATTATCGTATATGTTGGTTGCGGTGAGCGCGGAAATGAAATGAGCCAAGTCTTAAGCGAATTTTCAGAACTCATTGATCCAAAATCTAACAAAAGAATGACCGAAAGAACCGTCTTAATCGCTAACACATCGAACATGCCTGTGGCCGCTAGAGAGGCATCTATTTACACCGGTATAACCCTTGCAGAATATTACCGCGATATGGGATATAATGTCGCTATAATGGCCGATTCTACTTCTCGATGGGCCGAAGCTTTAAGAGAAATTTCCGGAAGATTGGAGGAAATGCCCGCCGAAGAAGGGTTCCCTGCATACTTACCATCGAGGTTATCTGAATTTTATGAAAGAGCTGGCATTGTTGAAAACTTAAATGGGTCAAAAGGTTCCGTTACAATCATTGGTGCCGTGTCTCCACAAGGATCGGATTTTTCTGAACCCGTTACCCAAAATACTAAAAGATTCACACGTTGTTTTTGGGCTCTAGACAAAGCTTTGGCTTACGAAAGACATTACCCCGCTATAAACTGGACTCAAAGTTACAGCGAATACTTTTCAGACTTGGATCCTTGGTTCTTTGAACATGTTGGAGAAGGGTTTGTAAAACGCAGAAAAAAAATAAGCGCTATTTTGCAAGAAGAAAATAAACTTATGGAAATCGTAAAGCTTATTGGGTCGGACGTTTTGCCGGATGATCAAAAGCTTATAATAGAAATCGCTAGAGTTATTAGAGTCGGTTTCTTACAGCAAAACGCCTTTCACAAGGATGATACCTTTGTGCCGCTTGAAAAACAAAAACTTATGATGAAAACCATTTTGTATTTATATAAAAAATCTAAACAACTCATAAGCGCGTCTATCCCGATAGCTAGAATTATGGAAACTGGGCTTTTCGATAAGCTCATTAAGATGAAGTACGATATTCCAAATGATAACCTCGATATGTTTGAATCCTACATCAAGCAAATAAATAAAACTTTTGAAAGTATATTAAAATTACATTGAAGATAGTGCTTAATTACAGCTTTGGGCGCGGCTGAGGCGAAAAATTTTTTTCGCCTCAGCCGGCAGGTTAAGACTTTAACCTACCGGCTGAAAATATATAAATATATTTTCAGCCGCGCCTTAGCACAGAAGGAGTGTGGTTAATCTCATGATTATTGACTATTTAGGCGTAAAAGAAATCAACGGCTCTTTGATAGTGATTGACGGTGTTGAAAATGTTTCTTTTGAAGAAGTTGTAGATATACGCCTTGAAACTGGTGAAGTTCGGCAAGGTAGAGTCGTTCAAATAGATGGAAAAAGAATAGTTGTGCAAGTTTTTGAAGGTACCAGAAACATTTCACTTGATAACACCAGAACCAGGCTGACAGGTCGACCCATGGAAATGCCATTATCACCTGAGATACTTGGCAGAGTTTTTGACGGAGCAGGCCGGCCCATAGATGGTCTTGGAGAAATTTTCCCAGAAAAGCGGGTTAACATAAATGGAACGCCTATCAACCCTGTTTCAAGGGAATACCCCAGAAACTATATAAACACCGGCATTTCCTCCATAGATGTTTTAACAACCCTCATCAGAGGACAAAAACTTCCTATATTTTCAGGTTCCGGAATGAAACACAACGAACTGGCAATCCAAATAGCACGACAAGCGAAAATCTCCGGAGCCGATAAAAATAATTTCGCTATAGTTTTCGCTGCCATGGGTGTAAAAAACGATGTTGCCAATTATTTTAAGAAAAGTTTTGAGGAATCTGGTGTATTAGAACGAGTAGTCATGTTTTTAAACCTTTCAAATGATCCCGTCATTGAGCGAACCTTAACGCCCAGATGTGCTCTAACCACCGCCGAATACCTCGCTTTTGAGCTGGATATGCATATCCTTGTGATAATGACAGATATGACATCTTACGCTGAAGCTTTGCGTGAATTCAGCTCATCTAAAGGTGAAATACCTGGCAGAAAAGGGTATCCTGGTTATTTATATTCCGACTTAGCTTCTCTGTACGAAAGAGCCGGAATGATAAAAGGTAAGCCGGGTTCAGTAACTCAAATACCGATTCTTACAATGCCAAACGACGATATTACTCACCCTGTACCTGATTTGACAGGATATATCACCGAAGGGCAAATAGTCCTTGACCGCGCTCTTGAGTCTTCCGGAATCTACCCTCCTGTGTCCATTTTACCGTCCCTTTCACGTTTGATGAAAGATGGCATAGGTGAAGGCTTTACTAGAGAAGACCATTCTGCTTTGGCTAACCAGCTATTCGCTTGCTATGCTAAGGTCATGGAGGCTAGATCACTCGCCTCTGTTATTGGTGAAGATGAACTTTCTCCAGAATATAAAAAAATCATGGAATTCGGTAAAGCTTTTGAGTCTAAGTTTTTAAACCAGGGCATAAATGAAGACAGGACTATCAAGCAAAGTTTAGATTTAGGTTGGCAGCTTTTATCTAAATTGTCTAAAGAGGAACTCGATCGTATAGATCAAAAAATCCTCGATAAATATTATCACGAGCAAAGCGATGCAGAACAAGAAAAATCTAAAAAATAACAGTTTTAAAGAACTTAAATTTGATATTAATGCTGAATTCGAGGTGAAAAAATGAGTACACCTGTAGTCCCTACAAAAGGTAATTTAATATCTTTAAAAAAGTCATACGAGCTTTCTAAAGTTGGCTTTGAGCTGATGGATAAAAAACGAAATATCCTGATTAAGGAGCTTATGGCACTTATAAAAAAGGCCAGCGAAGTCCAAAACAAAATAGATTTTACCTACAACCAAGCGTACAAGGCTTTACAAAAAGCGAATATCACTCTCGGTATTTGCAAAGAAATCTCCGAAACCGTTCCTATAGACAACAGCTTAAAAGTATCTTACCGAAGCGTTATGGGCGTGGAAATTCCTATTGTTTCTATCGACGAAACTCAAAAAGTCGATTTCCCTTTCGGCATATATACTTCCGACTCTATGCTCGATGAAGCTTATAATAAATTTATTGAAGTAAAAAAACTTAACGCAAATTTGTCCGAAATAGAAAATAGCATTTACAGGTTAGCCGATACCATCAGTAAAACGCAGAAAAGAGCTAACTCACTTAAAAATATAGTAATACCTAATTTTCAGCGAAATATCAAGTATATAAGCGATGCACTCGACGAAAAAGACCGTGAAGATTTCTCGAGATTGAAAGTTATAAAAAAAATAAAAGAAAATAAATTAAATACTCAATAGCAATCACGCGCGAACCAGGATATATCCTGGTTCGCGCGTTTTTTCATGCACTTTACCATTATAGACAAAACCTGCAATCTGATGTAAACTTATAATGAGGTGTGTTATTTTATGTTCAAATAAAATGTTGATTCTTTGTATAGGAGATTTTTGATTTAATGCGTTTTGATAAACATTTTTTCAAGAAACTACTGTTTGCATTCCTCGGTGTTGCATTCATGGGGTTTGGAACAGGCTTTAACGTGAGTACTGGTTTTGGGGCTGACCCTATATCGGTCCTTTTCGATGGGGTAAGCAAATACTTTAACATTTCACTCGGAACTGCAATAAATATCTTTACAGTGGCATTTTTCATTTTGATGCTGCTTTTCGGTCGCAAGTACATAAATATAGGCACGATATTCGGGACTTTCCTTTTCGGTCCCTTTTCTGATTTAGCTTTCTATGTATATAAAATATTAAGTTTAAATTTCCCGTTAAGGTTAATCTCTTGCGTTTGTGGGCTTTTAATGCTATATTTCGGAATAGCACTTTTCATTACAGCAAACATCGGCCTTGATGCCATAAATGGTGTTATAATGATTTTAAAAGACAAAAGCAAACTGGACTTTCGCGTTATTAAAGTATCGACAGACATACTTTCACTATTTATTGGATTCTGCCTCGGCGGATCATTCGGTGTAGTCAGCATCATCTCAGCAGTTGTTGCAGGACCAATAATCCAAAAATTTAAAACTGTTTTATCTAAAGAAAGAGAGTGTATTTAAATGAAAAAATTTTTATCCTTATTATTTACTTTCACCATTCTGGCAAATTTTAACCTTGCCTTTGCTCTAAGCCCAGAAAGAACACAGACCGTTGAATATATGGACACAATGGCCAATATACCGTGGAAATCTGAATCTAACATTGAAAATGACAAAAAACAATATGGTGTAACTTACCAAAAAGGTAACGTTTACTATGGTATTCCTTATTCTCAAAATTTCAGAGTTACTGATCTTTTAACTTTCTTACTTCTCATGAGGGGCGATTCTTACATAGGCAGACCTACCGGTAGTCATGTTTTCATTCACGGTTCTGACTGCTCCAGCGCTGTGTCTATGTCCTGGCAACAGCTAAACCCAAGCATACCGTTTTTGAGCACGTACCATATGATACCCTCACAGGAAAACGAATTTATCGTAAAAGTTGGAGATTATGAAGTTCCAAATAGCAGCAAAACTACAATCGAAGTCATTGACGCAAACAGCAAAGAAAAAATGATGGAAGCTTATTCTCTGTTACAGCCTGGGGATGCCATCGTTACAAGAAGCTCAAAAAGCGGTCAAGTAGTTTTGGTTAAAGAAAATGATGTAGAAAATTCTCAGGTTACAGTCATAGAACAATGTGGCGTAGATGAAAACGGCATATTGCTGGGCAAGGACGGCAGAAGCTCTTGGAGGGATTCTAGCATTAAGTCATACGATGAACTATACGGTAAAAATTATATTCCTATCTCCACACCGGTCTTAATCGCCTCTGACAAAAATAGCAGTACAGATGCTGTCGATGCTTCACTTAACTCTGGCAGCAGTTTAGCCGCTTAATAGCTAGCTCAAAATTATCTTTTATTCTGGAGGAAATTGTATGGTTAAGTTGCCCACACCGCATATAGAAGCCACCCTCGGTGAAATAGAAAAAACTGTCATTATGCCTGGTGACCCATTGAGAGCTAAGTTTATTGCCGACAACTTTTTAGAAAACGTCAAATGCTTTAACACTGTGAGGAACATTTTAGGCTTTACCGGAACTTACAATGGAAAAGCCGTTTCGGTTATGGCTTCCGGTATGGGCATGCCCTCCATGGGCATTTACTCCTACGAGCTTTTCAATTTTTATAATGTTGAAAATATCATTCGTATTGGCACTGCAGGCGCGCTGCATGATGGCATTAAATTAATGGATTTGGTTTTGGCAGCAGGCGCTTGTACAGATTCAAACTACGCACAACAATTTAGCTTAAATGGTTCATTTGCTCCCATTGCCAGCTTTAGTTTGCTGCAAAAAGCCTTTCAGATAGCTTCAGAAAACAAACTTAATGTAAAAGTCGGAAATGTTTTATCTACAGATGTATTTTATCACGATAACCAGCAAGCTATGCTTTCGTGGAAAAAAATGGGCGTTCTGGCTGTAGAGATGGAAGCGGCAGCTTTGTATATGAACGCCGCAAGGTCTCACAAAAATGCACTGTGTCTATTGACGATTTCCGACCTCATACTTAAAGATAATGAGTCACTAACCGCGAAAGAACGCCAAGAGAGTCTTGTACAAATGATAAAATTATCTTTAGAATTAGCTTAAATCCAATACCTTTAGGGAGGAATTTGTGAAAAAATATATTTACATTGTTACGACCTTAATTTTCATTTTGTCTTTTACCGCTTGTTCTTGGACAAGCCCTGAAAATATAAAAAATGATGGTGTTTTTAAAATCGCCATGGCTCCAGACGTTGGAGGCATAAACGATCAGTCCTTTAACCAATCTGCATGGGAAGGTTTGAAAAAGTTTAGCAAAGAGTCGGGTGCAAATATTTCCTATGTCGAGTCCAGGCAGGCTTCAGATTTTACACAAAATTTAGATAAACTTTCAGACGGTGACTACGACCTGATATTCGCTGTAGGCTTCTCTATGGCGGATGCGCTTCTGGACACCGCTACATTAAATTTAGACAAAAACTATGCCATGGTCGATTTTTCCTACGGAAAAGATACCCCAAACAACGTAACCTGCATCATGTTTAAGGCCGAAGAAGCTGGATTTTTAGTGGGTTATATAGCAGGTCGTTTTTCTAAAACTAAGCATGTCGGCTTTGTCGGTGGAATGCACGGATATATCATTGACCAGTTCGAGTATGGCTTCAAGGCCGGTGTACTGTTTGCCGCGAAAGAAAAAAAACAAGATGTCATTGTAGATGTTCAATACGCTCAAAGCTTTACGGATGCAGCAAAGGGCAAGGCTATAGCTACAAAAATGTACAATGACGGTTGCGACATAATATTCCATGCGTCCGGCGGCGTAGCTTACGGCATAGTGGAAGTAGCCAAAGAAAAAGGCAAATATGTCATAGGTGTGGATCGAGATCAGTCTTACCTTGCACCGGACAACTTCTTGACGTCCGCTTTAAAAAACGTGGGTACCGCAGTTGAAATTACGTCTCGGAAAATTATGAACGGAGAGAAACTGGGTGGCACAACCCAAGTGTACGGCGTAAAAAACGGTTGCTTGGGCATTCCGGAAAGAGCCCATTTCCTTGATAAAAAAATATACGATGATACGTTAGACTTACTCTCACATATTGAAGATGGTAAGCTTCATATAGGAAATGTCACCTTAACTATTCCCGACAGTGTCCAAACTTACGAAAAGTTTGCAACCGATTTAAAGCAAAACTTTTAACATACGTCATTTAAAGGAGGGTTATTTTTGAAAACCATCTATACAGATCTTGCCATACAAATGAAAAACATATGTAAAAATTTTGGTCCAATAAAAGCTTTGCAAAATGTTAACTTAAGCATAAAAAGAGGCAGTATCCATGCGCTTTTAGGCGAAAACGGTGCTGGGAAAACGACCCTTATGAACATCTTGTATGGCCTTTACAGCGCTGACTGCGGCGAAATATACATAAATGGCAAAAAAGTAGACATCAAAAACCCTTCTACTGCGATAGAAAACGGCATAGGAATGGTACATCAACACTTTAAGCTTGTAGAAAAATTTACAGCAGCTGAAAACATTATGCTCGGCAAGGAAATCACAAATAAATTTGGCATTTTAGACGTTAATAAATTCAGAGATTCTATTTCTAAGATAATGAACCAATATGGCATAAAAGTGGATCTGGATGCCAAAATTGAAAACCTTTCTGTGGGTATGCAGCAACGTGTGGAAATTTTAAAAACCTTGTACCGCGGAGCTGATATACTCATCTTAGATGAACCAACAGCTGTTTTGACTCCTCAGGAAACTGAAGAATTGGTGAAAACATTACGAGACCTCGCAAGTGCCGGAAAAACTGTCTTAATTATTACTCACAAGCTTAAAGAAATTAAAGCGTCTTCCGATTTCTGTACGATTATCCGAAAAGGCGTTTGCATAGACACTGTTGATGTTAAGGGTTCTAGCGAAATTGAACTGGCAGAAAAAATGGTCGGGAGAAACGTTAACTTAGTAATAGAAAAAAGTAAAGCTAATTTCGGTAAAATTATTTTTTCAATTGACGGCCTCAACGTGCTAAAAGAAAACTCTAAAAGCTTGAAAGCTTTGAAAAACGTATCATTAAATATACGACAGGGTGAAATTTTAGGTATAGCAGGAGTTGACGGCAACGGCCAAAAAGAACTAGTCAATGCCATAACCGGCCTGTGTAAAGTACAAAGCGGCACTATCAAAATTAATGGCAAAGAAATTCAAAATAAGAAAATTAAAGATATTATAAAAAGTAAAGTTTCCATTATACAAGAAGATAGGCTAAAAAACGCAGTAATCTTGGATTTATCTGTAGCGGAAAATTCCGTACTGGAAAAATTCAGCGATCAACCTTTTTCAGAAAAAGGCATATTAAAGGAAAAAGAAATAAATAAATTTACAGATAAAATCATCCGTGAATATAATGTTTCTCCCGCAGGGTGCGGCAAAAGCGTTATAAAAAACCTTTCCGGCGGAAACCAGCAAAAAATAGTCATAGCTAGAGAAATAGCAAATAACCCTGACCTTTTGATCGCTGTTCAACCTACCAGAGGCCTTGACATAGGCGCTATAGAATATGTACATAAGATTTTAATAGAACAGAGAGATAAAGGCAAAGCCATTTTATTGATCTCTCAAGAATTTGACGAGATAATGAACCTTTCCGATACCATATCGGTGTTGTATAACGGCGAAATTGTCGGAACATTCTCGAAAGAAAACGCAGATGAAAATGAAATTGGATTACTCATGGCGGGAGGTAGCAACAATGGAAAAATTCATTAAGTTTTTAAAAAGACCTATCACCTCTACCATATTGGCTATATTGTGCGGATTCATCGTATCTGGCATCATTTTGGCTTTGGTCGGGTACAATCCGGTAAGCGCTTTTGTCTCCTTATTGAATGGCATATTCTCTAGACCAAAATATATATTTAAAGTCATAGAAAGAAGTACCCCCATCATCTTGACCGGCATCAGTGTAGCATTTTCATTTAAAGCCGGACTTTTCAACATAGGCGCAGAGGGTCAGTATATACTAGGCAGCATCGCTGCTACCATTGTGGGCATTAGCTTTAACCTTCACCCTCTTTTTCAAGTACCACTTGTGATTTTTTCCGGCGTTCTTGCCGGAGCTATTTGGGGTGTAATAACAGGGTTTTTAAAAGCAAAATTCGGCATTCACGAGGTTATACTTGGTATCATGCTGAACTGGATAGCTTTTCATCTATGTAACTTTATCGTAAACCACAACTTATATCACAAGCCAAACTCGTCTAGAACGTATTCCATCAACAGTTCTGGGTTCACAATGATTTTAAACACTTGGAAAAGGTCAAAGGATGGAATTGAAGCATTAAGAAAAAACAAGCTGTTATCTGATATATTGCTGAAGACTGACTTAAATGTTGGGTTTATTGTAGCCGTTTTAGTAGCAGTAGTCGTATGGTTTATATTAAAAAAAACAACCCTTGGCTTCGCTGTGAGAGCTGTCGGGCTTAACCCTTCCGCTGCCAAAATAGCCGGCATTGGCATAAAAAGAAATATCACTTCTACCCTAGCCATTTCCGGAGCAATCTCAGGGCTTGCTGCGGCTTTAGTTATAACAGGAACGTCGCCTCACGCGTTATATCAGCTGGCAATGTTCGAAAACATAGGATTTAATGGTCTGTCAGTAGCTTTAATAGCCAATAGCTCTCCAATAGGATGTGTTTTCTCCGGGTTGTTTTTTAGCGGGTTGATATATGGAGGGAACAGTATTCAGTCTGACTTAAACATACCATCTGAAATAATCAGCATAACTATAGGCTCTGTGCTGTTTTTCGTTGCACTAACGAAATGTCTACCCATGCTAATTGGTAAATTCTCTAAACGAGGTGAAACCCATGTCGAATAATATCTTATCCGTAATCTTGACAACCTTCATGTACTCTACGCCATTGGTTCTAGCCTCTTTGGGCGGAGTAATATCAGAATGCTCAGGTGTGATAAACATCGGAATAGAAGGTATGATGTCGTTTGGAGCTTTCACCGGTGCTTGCGTGGGTTATTTTTCCGGTAACCCTTGGTTAGGCTTACTCGCAGGCGGTGGCGCCGGACTCATGATATCTTTTCTTCACGCTATCGCTTCAGTTAGATTTATGGCCGATCAAACCATTTCCGGAATCGCATTAAATTTAATTGGTCCGGGGTTATCTCTATTCTTATGTAGAATATTCTTCGACGGTCAAACCACAAGTTATTCCGTGGAGCACAAGTTACCTAAATTTTTTTCTACCATCGACATTACAACATTGTTAGCTCTAGTCGCGGTGGTAATGGTACATTTTGTATTTTACAAAACCAAATGGGGCTTAAGGTTGCGTGCAGTCGGTGAACACCCCGCCGCTGCCGACACTCTCGGTGTAAACGTGTATAAAATAAGATATGTTTGTGTGTCTTTGTCAGGTTTTCTATCAGGCCTAGCAGGTGCGTGCATCACTCTTTCTGTAGTTTCTCAGTTCTCCCCCGCTACCATATGTGGTCAAGGATTCATAGCACTCGCTGCAGTAATTTTCGGTAAATGGACACCGTTTGGCACATATATCGCATGCTTGTTGTTTGCCTTCGCTCAAAGCTTAACTGTGCTTTTCGGTGGCTCAAATTTAATACCTTCAGAAATTTTGAATACCATTCCATATATCCTCACAATAGTCGTACTGACATTGTTTGTAGGAAAGTCCGTTGCACCAAAGGCGGACGGCACTGCATATAACAAAGAAACCAGATAAAGGAGCTCAATAATATGAATATTTCGGAAATATTGAAAAGGGTAGACCATACATTACTTTCACAAACTGCTACGTTCGATCAGATTCAAAACTTATGCGATGATGCTATAAAATACGGAACTGCTTCTGTATGTATACCTGCATCTTTTGTAAAAAGAGCTAAAAAATATACAAACGATAATGTGCCAATCTGCACTGTTATAGGTTTTCCCAACGGGTACAGCACAACTGAAGCTAAAGTTTTTGAAGCAAAAGATGCAATAAAAAATGGCGCGGACGAAATTGATATGGTTATAAATTTAGGCTATGTAAAGGAAAATCTTTTTAACCAGCAACTGATAGAGATCAAAAAAATAAAAGAAGTGTGTGGTAAAAAAATTTTAAAAGTCATAGTGGAAACTTGCCTTTTAACCAAAGATGAAAAAATTAAAATGTGCAAGATTGTCACAGCTTCAGGGGCTGATTTCATAAAAACTTCCACCGGTTTTTCAAAAGCCGGTGCTACTTTCGAGGATGTCGAGCTATTTTCAAAACACATAGGCAAAAATGTAAAAATAAAAGCAGCTGGAGGTATTTCAACTTTGGAGGATGCGGAAAAATTCATATCACTCGGCGCTGAACGGCTCGGCACCAGCAAAATAGTCGCAATTGCAAAAAATTTATCTTTAGCTTAAAAGGTTGTGATTTATTTGACAAACGAAACGCAAAATATGGATTCAAAGCTTATAAAGTTTGCGACTGATGCAAGAAATTTCTCGTACGCTCCTTATTCAAAATTTTCTGTAGGTGCTGCTCTTTTATGTAAAAACTTGAAAATTTTTACCGGGTGCAACATAGAAAATGCCTCATTTTCCGCCACAAACTGTGCCGAGAGAACCGCTTTTTTCAAAGCCATAAGTGAAGGAGAAAAAGATTTTAGTGCTATCGCTATAGTCGGAGGCAATGCAGATGATTCCATTAAAAATTTCTGTTTTCCCTGTGGAGTTTGTCTGCAAGTTATGTCAGAATTTTGTGATGTGGAAAAATTTACGGTAATTTTATATAACAGTAAAATCTTAAAAAAATATAAACTATGTGAGCTTTTACCGCAAAATTTTAATAAAAACTCATTGTAGAAAATACTTTTAGATTGGGGTATTAGTTATGCGAATGATTGATATAATCGAAAAAAAGCGAGATGGGCTGGTTCTTTCTAAAGAAGAAATGGAATTTTTTGTAAACGGTTATGCGAAATCTGAAATTCCAGATTACCAAGTTTCTGCACTGCTCATGGCCATTTATTTAAACGGTCTCAATGAATCAGAAACTTCATTACTCACCGCTTGCATGGCACATTCAGGAGATATGATGGATCTCTCAGAAATAGATGGAATAAAAGTAGATAAACACAGTACCGGAGGCGTTGGAGACAAAACTACTTTCATCATTTCACCAATAGTAGCTTCTTTGGGCGTACCTGTGGCAAAAATGAGCGGAAGAGGCCTCGGTCATACTGGTGGAACCATTGACAAGCTCGAATCTATACCGCATATGAGAACCTCTTTGACTCATGAAGAATTTTTAAAAACAGTAAAAAAAGTAGGATTCAGCATAATAGGTCAGTCCGGCAACATAGTGCCCGCAGACAAAAAACTTTATGCGCTAAGAGATGTCACTGGCACCGTTGACAGCATGCAGCTTATTGCTGCCAGCGTCATGAGTAAAAAAATAGCTGCCGGAGCAGATTGCATCTTGTTAGATGTAAAAACCGGAAGTGGCGCGTTTATGAAAACTTTAGATGATTCTGTAAAACTTGCGAAAACTATGGTAAGCATAGCAAAAAGTGTTGGCAAAAAAGCAGTTGCCCTAATAACCAACATGGACAGACCTCTAGGAAAAGCTATTGGAAATTCGCTTGAGATTATAGAAGCATGTGACACTTTAAAGGGCAAAGGACCGCGTGACCTCACAGAAATATCAATTGAGCTTGCTGCAAATATGTTAAACCTTGCTGGTAAAGGGTCGCTTGAAGTATGTCGCTGCATGGCGCGCGAAGTTATAAAGAATGGCAAAGCATTTGATAAATTTAAAGAGATGGTACACGCACAAGGCGGCGATGTGTCTGTATTAGATAACATTGATGCTTTTCCTAAAGCCAAGGTAGAATATACCGTAAAGGCTAAAAAAAGCGGGTTTATTCATAAATTTGATACTGAAAAAGTTGGCATTGCCTCTGTGATACTTGGTGCCGGGCGCGAAACTAAAGAAAGCACAGTTGACTTCACAGCTGGAATCATCTTAGAGAAAACCATCGGCGACTTTGTTGAAAAAGACGAGCCATTAGCTAGATTTTACTCTTCTGAAATTTCAAAATGCAAAGACGCTGAAGATTTATTTAATCAAGCATTAAAAATTTCTGAGAAAGAGGTAAATTTTTCACCGTTAATTTTATCAAGAGTTGAAAATTAAATCATTAAAATGAATCATCGTAGTTTAACGGAAGTAGTATCTATCTTTGTATGTGCCCCCGCATGGCTCCTCATAAAAAGCAAAAGTTCTATCAAATAAGCATTATATGGAATAAAAGCATGGTTGTTGATCATTTTTATTATTTCATCTTTACTTGCCCATTTTACAGCTTTTACTTCTTCATACTGTAATTTTAACTGCGTTAGTTCGATGTCTTTTTCAATTAAATAAAAATCGTCAAATCCACCTTCAAAGTTAACTGTTAATGAAGCACGGAGTTTTTCAAAAGATATATCGATCCCAAGCTCTTCAAAAAGCTCTCTTTTTGCAGCCACATAACTTTGTTCCACCGACAATTAAACTTCCGCCAACCGAAACGTCCCACATATTCGACCAAGCCTTCTTAAACGGTTGACGCTGTTGAACAAGCATTTCTCCCTTAGAATTAAATAAGCAGATGTGAACAGCCAGCCTGTAAGTGTTTTTCGGTTGTGTTTTACTACGCTCTATGGTTTGATTTAACTTCTCTCTGTTTTTCGTATATAGATCCCATAGCTCCGTGTAATTTTCACCCTTGCCATTGCATTTAAAATTTTCTTTAAATTTAAAATAGTACAGAAAAATAATTTTCTGTACTATTTTTTATCTTAAAACTAACCCGTAGTACCTTGCGATCGCATTAACATCTGCAATAGCTAAATTTCGTAGCTTCTCGTCTGAACTTAAAAAGTTTCTATAATCATCCTCATCATCTAAAAAACAGTGTTCTATTATAATGCTCGGTATACCTTTTTCTATTCCATTTCTCGTTATCTTATACCAATCTGCTAGCTTCCCATCCTCATAAATACGTCCTTCCTCGTTAATCCGTCTCATCACCCCATCCTTTAATTCTAATTTACCTGATTCTAAATTTCCTACATCATTTGGAATAGAAATTCCCAGTTTTGTTAGTTCTTCTAATACAATCTTCCCTATGATATCCTCCAGTTCATAAAAATTCCCTATATTGCTATTCGTAACTATAACCATTGCACCATTCATATGTCCAGAAGTTGCATTGTTATGCAATGAAACAACTATCTCTGAGTCAGTAATTTTCCCTAACTCCACTCTCTCAGCTAAAGAAGGATTTACGTCATTGTCTTCTCTCGTAAGATAAACATTTATGTCTTGACCATCTGGAGTCCTGTAATTAGCAAACTCTTCTCTCATAAATTGTGCTATCTTTAAATTTAAATCTCTTTCCAGCACTTGTTTCCCATCGTAAGTTTCCTTCGCCCCTAATATCTCACCATCAGTTTCACCTCCATGTCCTGGATCTAGCGTTATGTTGAAATCAGCGCAAACAAAACCAAATGGTGTTAATATAAAAATTACTAACAACATCCAACCAATAAAAATTCTTTTCAAAAAAGCTCCTCCTAAAAAATAAGCTAATAAAAAAAACTCATCTATATACATTTTTATTTACTTAAATAAATAGTCAATTATTTACGCTTACATAGTTTAAATAAATTTTATTTGGTCCGAGTAGTTATAAGGGGCATGGAGAAAATCAGTGATAATGAGACTTCAAGCCAACTACAATGTTTACAAATAAAATAATAATATTTTTTGCTTCTTCATATACACTTTCAAATTTTTCCCACATCATTAAGCTCAGATATACACAAATCAGCAAGTTCTTTGCTTTTTTGCTCAATTTTCAAAGCCAATTCTTCTGATATCTGTATTTTACTTTCTACGAAAGCCGATACAATTATCATAACGCCCAAAAGATTACCAACTTGGTCATTAATATCGTCTAAACTTATTTTGTCATATCCCAATGATTCATATGTCTTTCTTATTAATTTGTCGTACATAACCAAATTAACTTTTGTTAAATTTTTTGAACACTTATTAAGCGTATTTGCAGCCAATTTCTTTAATTTTTCTTCAGTTACGTCAAACTCTTTACTAAATTTGTTCATATCCAGTCCAGCTGTAACTTGTTCAAAATTAAACTTACTTAAATAATCGTTGTAAAGTATACCTGATTCTTTTACAAAATAACTATCCAAAGTACCACAGTCAATTACATAAGTAATGTATGAAGAATATTTATGGCCAAAAATATCTTCCAAAAATTTTCTCGTTTCGCCATCTTGAAAAATATGTATTTCAAAACCACGCACAAACCACTTTTCTTCTTTGGTTTTTGCAAATTTTTTCATCTCGGTCACAAACTTATTAGAATCTGATGCTATACCTGTTTCATTATCAAACTTAAATCTGCCAATATCCGCATAAACAATACCTGATAAAAATGCTTTTTTCTCTCCTTCTGAAATATTTTTATCAAGTTTTTCGATCACTTTTTTTCCTATACTAAAATGAGCATTTCCAAACAAAGCATTCACCTTTCTGCTACAAAAATTGAATACAAACAACAGAACTGCTAAAGACACACATATTGTCTTTTTAATTTTTATTTTTCGTTTTTTTCCAAACATAAATTACTCCCTCGCACATCACAAAGTATAAAAAAACAATATACAAACACAATACAATCAAAAGTTTGCAAACTTTACACAATATTAAAAATGGTCCGAGTGACAGGAATTGAACCTGCGGCCTCTTGAACCCCATTCAAGCGCGCTACCAATCTGCGCCACACCCGGGACTATAATTTTATTTTACCACAGTTAATTTGTGTTTTCAAGTCGAGATGTATCTTTTTACTGCAATATTAAACCTCTTTGGCTTATATCATAAATAATGTTGATTTATACATAGCGTCTTTTGTTTTATAAAAATTCATATTAAAAATATAACTTAATTCCTATCCTTAGATATAAAATACTTTTATTAAAAAACATTTGACTTTTTTTCTTTTATAGTATATATTTATGTATAAAGGTTTCCACTACACTCAGCTGTACAAAAGATTTCACATTAGCGTTAAAATACGTTTTCGTCTGTGTGTTTTGAAAACACCGAGGTTTTTTAGTCGTTAACTACAAGCTTTTGTAGACAATACTTTGCAAAAGATCCGGGAAAATAAAGTACGCTGTGCCCAAGTAGCTTATATGTAGAGCGTTGTTTATCAAAGGTGTCGGTGCGACCCCGTCCTAGGGCAAATATTTATAATTCCAAAGCGAGGTATTTACATGTACGAAGACAAAACCCTTATCTGTAAGGACTGTGGAGCTGAATTTGTTTTTACAGCCGGAGAACAAGAATTTTTTGCATCAAAAGGTTTCGTAAACGAACCTCAAAGATGTAAAGTTTGCCGTGACGCTCGTAAAAATGCATCTAGAGCTGATCGCGAAATGTTCACAGCAACTTGCGCATCTTGCGGAAAAGAAGCAAAAATTCCTTTCAAACCACGTGAAGATCGTCCGGTTTATTGTAGCGAATGTTTTGCAAAGATGAGAGAAGAGGCTTAACCCCTTACTTCTATATTGAAAGCTCCTTTGTGGGAGCTTTTTTATTTTGTTATTGATAATTAAATTTTTAATATAGTATAATTGTAGTATTAACTCGAAGGGAAACTTAAAAATGAAAAAAAACATCACAGATTTTTTCAACGATATAAAAGGGAAAAAAATTGCATTTTGTGGCCTTGGTGTCAGCAATTTACCATTGGTAAAGCTTTTTGCTGAAAAAGGTATGGATATCCTCGCTTGCGACAAAGTTGATGAAAATAACGTAAGCAATGAAATTTTAAACTTAAAAAACTTAGGAGTGAAATTAAAATTAGGTAAAGATTATTTAAAAGACTTGAACGTCGATATAATTTTTCGCTCACCAGGCATTAATTTCTTACACCCAGAACTTCAAAAGACCAGACAAAATGGCACCGTTGTTACATCTGAAATGGAAGTTTTCTTTGACTTATTCCCTTGCAAAATAATCGCTGTAACCGGAAGCGATGGAAAAACTACTACGTCTACTATAATAAGTAAAATACTAGAGCACAACGGAAAAAAAGTTCATTTGGGCGGAAATATAGGTACTCCCCTTTTGCCTACGATAGAAAAAATAAATAAAAATGACATTGCAGTTGTGGAACTTTCAAGCTTCCAACTAATGTCTATGCGATCTAGCCCCGATATTGCAGTAGTCACAAACATCGGACCAAATCACCTCGATGTTCACAAAGATATGAATGAATACGTTTCTGCAAAAAAGAACATATTTGTCCATCAAAACGCCTTTTCGAAGACGATATTAAATTTTGATAACAAAATAACAAGAGATTTCTATAGCGAATGCCGCGGTAAAACTATTTTCTTCAGCACAAGC
Source organism: uncultured Oscillospiraceae bacterium (assembly GCA_900549775.1). Taxonomy (GTDB): domain Bacteria; phylum Bacillota; class Clostridia; order Oscillospirales; family Acutalibacteraceae; genus UMGS1224. Next base: position 24,726 of record URPR01000007.1, read on the forward strand.
AAAGAGCTAAATTCTGGAGCTTTCCTTAAAAACGGCGTTATATACTTTAAGTCAGGCGATAAATGCACTCCTGTGCTAAATGTACAAGACATAAAAATACCAGGAGTTCACAACGTGGAAAATTACTTGGCAGCGATTTGCGCGACAATAGATGAAGTAAACATTGACGATATCGTCTCTGTCGCGAAAAACTTTAATGGAGTTGAACACCGCATAGAATTCGTTAGAGACTTTAATGGTGTAAAATATTATAACGACTCAATCGCTTCCACTCCCACAAGAGTGATAAAAGGCACATTGTCACTGTTTGACAGAAAGATTATTTTAATTGCAGGAGGGTATGACAAAAAAGTGCCTTTTGATGCCTTTGGTGATGCCGTTGTCAATAAAGTAAGTCACTTAATATTGCTAGGTCAGACAGCCGATGAAATAGAAAAAGCTGTAAAGAACTCAAGCAAATATACCGAAGGTAACCCAGAAATTGTAAAAGTAAATAACATGGCACAAGCTGTAAATTTAGCAAAAGAAATAGCCAAAAATGGGGACATTGTCGCACTTTCTCCTGCATGCGCAAGTTTTGGTTTATATAAGAACTTTGATGAAAGAGGAAAACACTTTAAATCGCTTGTTAATTCTTTAGAGTAAAAAAGTAAGTTTGTGCGCCGGCGCGTGCATAAAACATCAATGTTTTATGCGCAACCGTGTAAAAATTTACACGGCTTGCCAAATTTATTTGGACGCGCCGTCTAGCTCACTTTAAAATAAGTTAAAATTAAATAAAGGAGAGGTCAACATAGAACAACTGTTATTTAAGTTAGTCGAACAGCCCGCATTTTTGGGCAAGGAAGAAAATTTAATTAAGGTTATCTCTGAAAGTTTACCTAAATGTGCAAAAATAAATATAGATAAAAACTCAAATCTCATCGCAACAATTGGAGTTGCAAATTCAAAAGAGCATATCTTATTAGATGCGCACTTAGATCAGATCGGGCTAGTAGTTACCAACATTTGCAACGGAGGATTTTTAAAAGTTGCACCATATGGAGGCATGGACCGTAGAGTATTGCCTGGAACTTTAGTTACGATCAATGGCAAAATAAACATATGTGGCATAATCTCAAGTGTACCACCACATTTATCTAAAAACAGTGAAAACAAATTCTTATCAATTGACGAGCTTCTAGTTGATACAGGCCTTAACAGCAAAGAAGTTAATGAATTAGTAAAAGTCGGAGATTACGTAAGCTTTTCAAATAAACCCTTAAAGTTGCTTAATAACTCCATCTCTGCGCCGGGACTCGATAATAGAGCAGGTGTTGCCACTTTAATAAAGTGTGCTCATTTACTGGCAAAAGAATGCCTTAACAAGCAAGTAAGTTTTCTTTTCAGCACAGGAGAAGAAGTTTCCGGAGTAGGCGCAAAAACAGCAGCTTTCAAATCAGAACCAAGTTCCGCCATTTCAGTCGATGTTTCTTTTGCTAATCAACCTAGTGTGCCCAAAGAAAAATGCGGAGAACTCGGAAAAGGACCAATGATAGGTGTTTCTCCGACATTGTCTAAGGAGATCTATAGCAAACTTATTGAAATTTCCAAAGGCGCTGACATAAATTATCAAGTAGAAATAATGTCCGGAAAAACAGGAACTAACGCAGATTATATATCTGTCTCGAAAAGCGGAATTAAGACAGGGCTAGTCTCCATCCCGCTTCGATACATGCATACTCCCGTCGAAGTCATAAATTTAACTGACATAGAAAATACAGCAAAACTTTTAGCATTGTACGTTAAAGGGGGGCTTGAAGCTTGATTAATTTAAAATTACTTGAAAAACTCTGCAAGACACCAGGTATTTCAGGAGATGAAAACCTCGTTAGGGATACAATAGTTTCAGAAATAAAAGGTTTTGCAGACAAAATAGAAATAGACTCGCTCGGTAATATAATAGTTTTTAAAAAGGGCAATAAATCCGCTAAATCGAAGTTAATGATAACAGCACATATGGATGAAGTTGGAAGTATTGTTACAGGCGTAACTCCTGATGGACTTTTAAAATTTGATACAGTCGGAGGCATTGATGAGAAAGTTTTATTAGGCAAAGGTGTGACAGTAGGAAATGCTAATGTACCTGGGGTTATTGGAGTTAAGCCGATACATGTTTCAAATAACGATGAAAAGCAAAGTGCTGTAAAAGTCGAAAACATGTACATAGATATAGGAGCTAATAGCAAAGATGACGCGCTCTCGTACGTTTCCTTAGGTGATTATATTTGCTTTGACTCTGAGTTTCATGTAGATAACGATATTGTCAAGGCAAAAGCTTTAGATAATAGAGTTGGCTGTTTGATTTTGATTGACTTAATAAAGCAGTCGTTACCGTTTGATATGTATTTCACTTTCGTAGTGCAGGAAGAAGTAGGATTAAGAGGCAGCACTGTTGCGGCATATAACATAGACCCCGATAAAGCTATAGTTGTGGAAGCTACTACGGCCGCAGATATTTACGGAAACCCTGAAGAAAATAAAGTTTGCAGCTTACACAGCGGTGCCGTTGTATCGTTTATGGATAAGGCTACAGTTTATAACAGGGAATATTATAACCTTGCTTTTGAACTTTCAGAAAAATATAATATAAAAGTTCAGCCAAAACGTGCAGTGGCAGGAGGCAACGATGCAGGCGCTATACATAAAAGCCGTGGTGGCGTGAAAACCATTGCTGTGTCTGTACCGTGCAGATACTTACACAGCCCGTATTGCATGGTAAGCTGTAATGATATTATTGAAACTGAAAATTTAGTGTTAAAATTAGCTGAGTGCTTGGCCGCACATACCGATTAAAAATCGGTATGTGAAAATATCGTTGATATTTTCACAGCGCGCAAGAAATTCTTGCGCGCTGTGCGGCTCTTGCTTGTAAAATCAGCTGTAAGTAAAAAGGAGCGTACCAACATTTATGTTTAAAATCAGCAAGCACATAGAGGATATGTCTCAAAAAGCGTTAGATATGTGTCAAGAGCAATTCAAAACAATAGATGAAATAACCGAGCATAACCAACTGAAAATGCTTAAAGCTTTTATAGATTGCGGTGTCAGCGAAAGCCACTTAATAGGTTCAACAGGATATGGATACGGTGATAGAGGCAGAGAAGCTCTTGACAAAATATATGCAAAAGTTTTCGATGCAGAAGATGCCCTAGTTCGTCATAACTTCGTTTGTGGAACTCACGCTATTTCGGTGGCTTTATTTGGCGTGTTGCGCCCGGGAGATACCATGCTTTCAGTCACCGGCACACCGTACGACACTTTAAAAGGCGTTATAGGTCTTGAAACTGAGTCAAGCGGGTCGCTAAAAGAATTTAACATAAATTATGAACAGGTTGAACTTAAGCCTGATGGTACTTTAAACTTTGAAGCAATAAAAAGTAAAGTTAGTTCCAAAATAAAAATGGTTTACTTACAGCGCTCTCGAGGATACACCTTGAGGTCATCGCTGTTCCCTGAAGATATAAAAAAAGTTTGTGACATCGTAAAAAGTAAATGTCCAGACTGTATAGTTATGGTTGACAATTGTTACGGAGAGTTTGTACGAAAGTGCGAACCCACGTCTTTTGGAGTCGACTTGATGGCAGGATCCTTAATAAAAAACCCAGGAGGAGGCATAGCTCCAACCGGTGGGTACATCGTTGGCAAGAAAAAACTTGTCGAAATGTGTTCCTATCGGTTGACCACACCTGGGCTGGGCAAGGAAGTCGGGGCAACTTTAAACTGCAACAGAGAACTTTTTATGGGAACTTTCAATGCACCTCATATCACAGGCGAGGCCTTAAAAACAGCGGTATTTTCGTCAGCACTGTTCGAACTGCTCGGCTACGAGGTGTCACCACGGTATAACGAACCTCGAGCAGATATTATACAGTCTTTAAAGCTAGGCGATTCTCAAAAATTGATTAAATTTTGTAAGGCCATTCAATCTAGCGCACCCATAGATTCTTTTGTGGAACCAGAGCCCTGGGACATGCCCGGGTATGACAGCAAAGTTATCATGGCAGCAGGGTCATTTACTTTAGGTGCCTCCATAGAGCTTTCCGCTGACGCTCCGCTAAGAGAGCCGTTTGCAGTTTGGCTCCAAGGAAGTTTAAATTTCCACAGCGGAAAAGTAGGAATTATGTTAGCGGCTGATAAGATATCGGGTAACAAGTAAGGAAACTCGCAAGGCACTACACCTCTTGAATTTCCTTACATATCTCAAAAATTTTTAAAAATAGACTTTTTGTATACTTATAGTCTTTTCCAGATTTTTCTTTTACCTTATATAATATTTCATTTTCTCTTTTAGAATCGAATACTGGCAACTTTTCATCTTTCTTCAGTTTGCCTATTTCCTTACAAAGTTCTAGTCTTTTCAAAAACAAGTTTAATATTTCACCGTCTATGCTGTCAATAGATTTCCGGATTTTTTCAAGTTTCATCTTTGCCTCCCTATCAGCAAGTCTAGTATAGCAATGGCCGCAACGGCTTCGATTACCGGAACTGCCCTCGGAACAATACAAGGGTCGTGTCTTCCTGTAACTTTTAATTCCACTGTCTCCTTAGTTGCAACATTTAATGTCGTTTGGGACAATTTTATAGACGGGGTGGGTTTCATGGCTACCTTAAAAATAATCGGCATGGATGTGCTGATTCCGCCTAAGATACCCCCGTGGTTATTTGTTTCGGTTTTTATTTTTCCTTGCGAGAATATAAAATTATCGTTATTTTCACTGCCACTCATTTTACAAACGTCAAAACCCGCGCCAAAGTCTATTCCTTTTACTCCAGGCACAGCAAAAACCAAAGACGATATGACATTTTCCACTCCATAAAAAATAGGCTCGCCTATCCCGGCGTCAAGCCCCAAAACAACACATTCTATGCAACCACCTATGCTGTCGCCTCTTTGCTTATAAGATAAAATCTCTTCTTTTATTTTTCCCTTTTTACTCACGTCTATCATGGGTATTTCTTTTTGCATTAAAAGCTCATTCAGAGTTTTCTCCGTTGACAACCCATTTTCTAAAAACGACCTATCGTAAATTTCTCCAATAGAATAAACATGCGCTGCAATACTTATGTCTCTGTGCTTTAAAATTTGTTGGCATATCTTTCCGCAAGCAGTTAACGCTGCTGTGAGTCTACCTGAAAGATGTCCGCTTCCGCTTAAATCATTGAAATTTTTATATTTTATACTAGATGAAAAATCAGCTGTACCAGGTCTAGGAATATCTCTGAAATTTAAATACGATGAAGAGTCGGCATTTTTATTTTCTATTAACACACATAGCGGCGCACCTGTAGTTATGCCATTTTTTGTACCAGATATAATATGAACTTGGTCTTTTTCACACCTCTCGGACGAAAAAGAATTGCGACCCGGTGATCTTCTTTCCATCTGGAAGGCAATATCGTCTAAATCTATTTTTTCACCGTATGGTAAATTATCTATGACAGCACCTATTGCTTTACCGTGGCTCTCTCCGAATATGGATATTTTTAGATTATTAGTCCAAACTGATGACATTTACTATGCCTCCAAGTTTTATGAAATCTTCAAAGAAATTTGGATACGATTTATGAATAGCTTGCGCGTCTGAAATTGAAACTTTGCCTGTCGCCACTGTTGCTGCTATTGCCATCGCCATAACTATCCTGTGGTCGTTGCAACCTTTTAAAGCACACTTTGAAAATTCACTTTTTCCATTTATTATAAAGCCATCATCCGTTTCTTCTAAATCCGCACCAAGTACCTTTAAATACTGAAATATAGCCTTTAATCGATTACTTTCTTTATACTTTAGCCGTGAGGCTCCCCAAATTTTGCTCGGTCCATTCGCTTTTGCCGCCAGCACAGACAAAATAGGAACTAAGTCCGGTATTTGCGCTGAATATATATCTGTAGGGTTTATTTCGCTTGGATACACAGAAAGCATATCGCCTGAAAAATTATAATTTATTCCGTATTTTTCTAAAACTTTCAAGATTGCTTTATCCCCTTGCAGCGAATCTACTGATAGTCCATTTATATGCACAGTGTCGCCCAAAGCCCCCGCTACTGCAAAAAAAGATGCCGATGACCAATCTCCGCCTACGTTATAGGTTGCTGCTTTGAAAGTTTGTTTTCCAGGAATAAAAAACGTGTTTTCTTTTTTTATTATTTCTATGCCAAAGTGTGACAAAATGCCTATTGTCAAATCTACGTAATTTGATGATTCAAGCGGCGATGATATGTAAATTTCACTGTCGTGGCTTAACCTTGGAAGCGCAAAAAGTAATCCACTTATAAACTGCGAACTTATATCTCCTGGAACGGTGAATCTTCCTCCCTTTAAACACCCGGATAAATTCAAAGGAAATCGGTTGTTGAAATTAATATTTACGCCATGTTCTGGCAAAGTGTCAAGGTATGGTCCAAGCGGCCTTTTAGCTAAACCTTCCTTGCCTCTAAAAGTTGCATCTATGCCGAAAGACGCAACAATCGGGATTAAAAACCTCAAAGTAGAACCGGACTCATCGCAATCAATCTCAACTTTGTTGCCTTTAAACGCGGAGCTTCCATTGATCATGAGTTTATTTTCAGCAAACATAACACTAGCACCTAAAGCTTTCACGGCGTTTAATGTGGCTAGTACGTCATTCGATAAACTGACATTATTTATTTCACTTGGCCCTTCTGCCATAGCCGCACAAATTATCGCTCTATGTAATTCACTTTTCGATGGTGGCGCTGTTATCGTGCCACTTAATTTTTTAGGTGTTATTATTGCTGTACACATATTTCTTCTCCTAAAATAAATTTTAAAAAATGTTCTTTACTGAATTTATATATAAAACCGCTACCTATGTCATCTACCAAAGCAACGTTTAGTTTTCCATCTACAAGTTTTTTATCGTTTAATGCCGATACAGCTATTTCTTTTTTACTAAAATCACAAGAAGTCGGAAGCTCAAACTTTTTTAACGTGCAAACTAGATCTTCCAATACTTTTTCGTCAGCAATGTTATTTTCTACGCAAGCCTGTGTTATCATTTTCATGCCCAAAGACACCGCTTGACCATGAGAAAATTTTTCATAATTACCTAACTTTTCGATAGCATGCCCTAGCGTATGCCCAAAATTTAAAAGCATCCTATCTTTGTTGTCGAACTCATCTTCTTCAACTATACACTTTTTTATTTCTATGCATCTACATATGAGGCTGCTTAAAAATTCTTCAATATTTTCATTTTTTATTTTATCAAAAAGGAATTTATCTTTTATCATTGCATACTTTATTACTTCAGACATCCCGCATGCCCAGTCACTTTTTGTGAGTGTCTTTAATACCTTGGGGTCAACAATAACCAAACTTGCTGGATAAATCGATCCAACCATATTTTTCCCTGCTGGCAAATTAACGCCCGTCTTTCCTCCAACAGAAGAGTCTATTTGTGCCAACAAAGTCGTGGGGATATTTACATATTTTATTCCTCTTAAGTACGTAGAAGCCACAAATCCGGCAATGTCACCCACAACGCCTCCACCTAAAGCTATTACTAAATCTGAGCGAGTAAAGAAGTTTGTAGAGAGAAAATCATACAAGCTATAGGCGGTTGGTAATGACTTTGAACTTTCACCTGACTTAATAATAAAATCAAATACTTGAAAGTCTTTCAGTTGCAGCGAATCTTTCACAATTTCCAAATAAATTTTTGAAACTATGTCATCACTTATTATGCAAACTTTGCATTCGTTAAATCGCTTCCCTATCAATTCCCCCGAATAATTTAAGGCATCGTTCTCTATTAATATACTATACGGTCCTGTGTGCGAATTTATCTTTATCTCGTTCAAAATCTCCCTCCTTTTCCTTGGTATTTTTCTCTGTGAGAAAATTATATCACGCTTGCGCAGCTATAATCAAGCCAATATGTCAACAAACTTGCACTCTCAAATGTAAATTTTTTTCACTGCAAATTATTTCTTTAAAAGATAAAAAATATATAATTTCCAACAAAATATGATATAATTAAATTTATCATGTTGATTTCCATCGTATTTGGAGGGATAATTTTTGAAAATTGGTCTAGATATAGGCTCTACCACGATAAAATCTATTGTTTTAGACGATAACGATCAAGTTATATATAAATCGTACAATAGGCATTATTCTCATATAAAGGAAAAAGCAATAGAAGAACTACAGCTTTTAAGCAACAAATTCAATCTTAAAAATGTAAAATTAGCGATTTCCGGTTCTGCCGGTATGGGTTTTGCTGAAAAATGTAACGTACCATTTGTTCAAGAAGTTTATGCAACTCGCTTAGCAGCTACAAAATTTTCTCCAAATACAGATGTTATCATAGAACTTGGCGGCGAAGATGCTAAAATCTTGTTTCTTACCGATGTTATGGAAGTCCGGATGAACGGGTCTTGTGCCGGAGGTACAGGAGCTTTTATAGACCAAATGGCAACTTTGCTAAACATACCCATAGAAAAAATGAATGAGCTTGCTCAAAACCACAATAAAATATATACAATAGCTTCAAGGTGCGGGGTCTTCGCAAAGTCAGATATCCAGCCGCTTTTAAATCAAGGTGCCCAAAAAAAAGATATAGCTAAAAGTATATTTCTGGCAGTAGTAAATCAAACTATAGCCGGGCTTGCTCAAGGCAGAGAAATATGCGGTAATGTTTTGTATCTTGGTGGCCCGATTACGTTCATGAGTGAGCTTCGGAAGACTTTCGATGAAGTGCTAGGAGTAGATGGTACTTGTCCGGAAAATTCACTGTATTATGTTGCGCTTGGAGCAGCACTCTCCGCAAATGATATCATTGATGTCAATGACCTTATACAAAAAATTAAGCTCTACCGTTCAAGTAAAACTTTTGATTGTAACAAGCCTTTGTTTTGCTCAAAAGAGGAATATAACGATTTTTTAACCCGTCATGAAAAGCACATTGTGGAAAAGGGAAATATATCAGAATATGCTGGTGACGTTTACTTAGGGGTGGATGCTGGCTCAACTACTGTGAAAATCGTTCTAATTGGCAGCAATGAGCAACTGCTTTTGTCCACTTACCTTTCCAATAACGGCAACCCCGTCGCTATAGTAAAAGACTTTTTAGCACAAGTTTATACTAAATGTCCAAATGTAAATATAAAAGCCAGTGCAGCTACAGGTTATGGCGAAGAATTGATCAAAAATGCATTTAATATTGACTTTGGGATAGTCGAAACCGTAGCCCATTTGACTGGCGCTAAAAAATTTATGCCGGATGTCGAATTTATTATCGACATTGGTGGGCAAGATATAAAGTGTTTTAAAGTGCACAACGGTGCCATCGATAATATATTTTTGAATGAAGCTTGCTCTTCAGGGTGCGGCTCTTTCCTGCAAACTTTCGCTAACGCGCTTTCCTATTCGGTCGAGGATTTTGCTAAACTTGCTTTGTTTGCAAAAAGCCCAGTAGACTTAGGTTCTAGGTGCACTGTATTTATGAACTCTTCAGTGAAACAGGCTCAAAAGGACGGGGCTTCTATAGAAAATATCTCTGCAGGGCTTGCTTTGAGTGTAGTGAAAAACGCCATATATAAAGTCATCAGGGTGAACAGCACTCAAGAGCTGGGTAATAACATCGTAGTGCAAGGCGGTACGTTTTTAAACGATGCTGTGCTCCGTGCTTTTGAACAAGAGCTGGGAGTAGAAGCTGTACGACCAGACGTAGCCGGATTGATGGGAGCATATGGTGCTGCTATTTATGCTAAAAACCAACATATAGAGAGAAGCAAAATACTTTCTTTATCCGACATAAAAAATATGGATCACAAGGTGAGCTATTCCACATGCGGCGGTTGTAGCAACAATTGCAAGTTGACAGTAAATACGTTTTCGTCCTCAAGCGGCAGGTATATAAGCGGAAACAAGTGCGAAAAGCCCGCTAAAAACAGCCAACCAGATAATAATCTTAATATCTACGACTATAAGCTTAAGCTTTTAAAAGGATATGGCAATTATACAGGTTTTAGAGAAGAAACTATAGGTTTGCCATTGGGTCTAAACATGTATGAGCTGTTACCTTTTTGGCACAAGTTTTTCTCATCACTTGGTTTTTCCATTATGGTCTCGCCTGTTTCAAATGGTAAAACTTATACTTCTGGCCAACATACCATTCCTTCGGATACCGTTTGCTTTCCCGCTAAACTGATGCATGGTCACGTAGAGTATTTGTTGAAAAACGGCGTGAAAAATATATTTTATCCTTGTATGTCGTACAACTTTGATGAAAAACTTGGAGATAATCATTACAACTGTCCTGTCGTAGCCTATTACCCGGAAGTAATATCCGCAAATGTAAAAGAAACAGAAAATATCAACTTCATAAAGGCTTATGTTGGCCTTCATAGAAGGCGTGAATTTTCTGGGAAAATTCATAAAATACTTGACGAGTATTTTAGCAACATAAGCCGCAATGAAGTCGTAGCAGCTGCAAATAAGGCATACAAAGAATATGAAAATTATTTGGAGAAGATAAGGTTAAAAGGACAAGAAATCATATCTATTGCTGAAAATGAAAATAAAAAAATCATCGTCCTTGCAGGTAGGCCCTATCACATTGATCCGGAGATAAATCACGGTATAGACAAACTTATACTTAGCTTTGATGCTGCTATCATATCTGAAGATGCCTTGATAAAATGTGGATGTAAAGAACGGTTAAATGTTCTAAACCAATGGACGTACCATTCTAGACTATACAACGCTGCAAAGTATATCAAAAATAAAAACAATATTAATCTCATTCAACTTGTATCGTTCGGCTGCGGTATAGATGCCATTACGACCGATGAAGTAAGAGATATTTTAGAAAGTGAAAATAAAATATATACGCAACTTAAAATTGACGAAATAACTAATTTAGGTGCAATAAAAATTCGATTAAGAAGTCTGTTTGCGGCACTTGATCAAAAGGAGTGAAATTATGTCTGGTTTACGTTACGATAAATTCGGTCGCCTTTTATTTACAAAGGAAATGAAAAAAGAATATACCATTTTACTCCCGATGATGTTGCCTATACATTTTAAAATGATAAAAAATATATTCAACAGTTATGGTTACAAGGCTGTGCTTTTAGAAAACAACTCACCTAAGGTAATAGATGAAGGCTTAAAGTACGTTCATAATGATACTTGTTACCCGGCACTGCTTGTCATAGGTCAATTTATAGATGCTTTAAAGAGCGGCAAATACGATGTAACAAAAACTGCGTTGATGATAACTCAAACTGGTGGGGGATGTCGCGCTTCAAATTACATACATCTGCTTAGAAAAGCTTTGAAAAAAGCCGGTTTTCAAAATGTTCCGGTAATTTCCCTTAACCTTTCCGGCCTTGAAAAAAACAGCGGCTTTTCTTTAACCTTGCCTATGTTGAAAAAAATAATGTCATCTCTGATTTATGGAGACATGTTGATGTTCCTCAAAAACCAAATATTCCCTTATGAAATTAATCATGGAAAATGTACTGATTTAATCGATTATTGGACAGATAAATTAACTGACCAGTTTAAAATCGGAAAAGGATCTTCGCTAAAGGAAATTAAGTTGAATTTAGAGAAGATTGCGCATGATTTTTCTAAGATAGAAACAAAAATAACTCCGAAAGTCAAAGTAGGAATAGTAGGAGAAATATACATAAAGTATTCTGCGCTTGGGAACAACTGCCTTGAAGACTTCTTGATGAGCCAGGGCTGTGAAATTTGCGTGCCAGGGATAATAAATTTTATGCTATTTAAAGTTGACAACAGAATAGAGGACGTGAAAATATACGGTGGAAACATAATAAAAAAATTCATTGCAACTGCTCTTTTTAAGTACTTTGAAAAAATGGAGGAGTTGATGACAGATACTTTGAGTCACTATTCTAATTTTTTTCAAATGAAAAGCTACCGACAAACTAAAAAGCTCGTAAACGGTATTATAGGATATGGCAACAAAATGGGTGAAGGGTGGCTTTTAACCGCGGAAATGTTAGAACTTATAGAGTCTGGATTTAAAAATATAATTTGTGCTCAGCCATTCGGGTGTTTGCCAAATCACATATGTGGAAAAGGCATGATAAGGAAAATTCGCCAAATAAATAAGAACGCTAACATCGTTGCTGTCGATTACGATCCTGGTTCGTCGAAAGTTAATCAGGAAAACCGAATAAAACTTATGCTGTCTCTAGCAAAAGAGAATATTAAACTTAAAGTCGAAAACGGTACCAATGACTTTAAAGAAGAACAATCGCTATGATCGGTAAATTTTTATACAAACTATACGCTAAAAAACCTTGTGAAAATATATTTTACCTAAATTAATTATCATTGTAGGTAAAATTTATTCCAAAAAAGAGAAAATAAATAATACATATTGACTATTTCCATAATAAGGTAGATAATAAAATAAAACATATTAACGGAGATAAAAAATTATGAAAAAGCTACTCAGCATTTTACTATCTACAAGCATGATATGTATGTCGTGCGCTAAAATAACATTCGCAAAAAATAAAGCTTCAGATGAATTTGTGTCCAATCATAATTTTCATAATACTAGTACAGACTGTTCCCCCAATTTTAGTCTTGGCAATGACAGCAAAACCAAAATTTTACTGGAAGATACTTCAGAAAGCAATGCCACAATTGATAATGCATTAGTCGCATCTAAATCCAACACAGGTTGTAGTAACTTGTCTTCACGCACTGCCAGTAACGAAGATATTCAGGTAGACATCTCAAAAATGCAAATTTTAAAGGGTATTGGAAAATATCTATTTAATGTCGTAGTGAATGATATTTATTCATTTATAAAATTTTATCCTTTTCTCAAACTTTCCCAAATATTAGTTTTTTTATTTTGGTATATGCCAGGCTCTAAAATATATGAAAAAACTGGTATTGATTTTTTAGATAAATGCTCTCAATTTTTTGCAAAACATAATAATTGGGCTACCGTTTTAAAATATATGTACGTTATTATTCCCTCAATTTTAGCATCATTTTTATACAAACAGATTCATAGTAAATAAAAAAGTGAGACTTTAAGTAGCCTCACTTTTTTATTTCATTTTCTAAAAATTCTCCCAGTTTGTCTATACTTATTCTTTCCTGCTCCATGCTATCTCTAAACCTAACAGTAACACTGTTATCGTTTTCGCTTTCAAAATCGTATGTTAAACAAAAAGGAGTGCCTATTTCATCTTGTCTGCGGTAGCGCTTCCCTATAGAACCAGCTTCGTCGTAATCGACATCGTAATCCTTAAGTAGCATATCATATACTTTTTCAGCTCCCGGTGAAAGCTTTTTAGAAAGTGGTAAAATTGCTGCTTTGAACGGAGACAGTGCCGGATGTAACCTCAAAACCGTTCTGGTATCACTATCATTTACCGTTTCCTCGTCATAAGCGTCACACAGAAACGCTAAAGCCAACCTATCTGCGCCTATGGAAGGCTCGATAACGTAAGGTAAATATTTGCAGTTAACTGTTTCATCAAAATACTCTAAGCTTTTGCCGGACTGAGTCTGATGTTGCTTTAAGTCGAAATCTGTTCTATCGGCGATACCTAAAAGCTCACCCCAACCGAAAGGAAATAAAAACTCGATATCGCTAGTAGCCGTAGAGTAGTGTGACAATTCTTCTTTGGAATGATCACGAACTCGTATATTTTCTTCTTTCAGACCTAAGCTTGTAACCCAATTCTTACAGAAATCCCTCCAAAATTTAAACCACTCAAGATCCGTGCCTGGTTTGCAGAAAAACTCTAGCTCCATCTGCTCAAATTCCCTTATTCTAAAGGTAAAGTTGCCAGGAGTGATTTCATTTCTAAATGATTTTCCTATTTGAGCTATTCCAAAAGGAATTTTTTTTCTAGTAGTCCTTTGAACATTTGCAAAATTTACAAAGATCCCCTGTGCTGTTTCAGGCCTTAAGTAAATTTCGTCCTTTTTCTCTTCTGTTACTCCCTGGTATGTCTTAAACATCAAATTGAAATTGCGAATATCTGTAAAATTTTCCGAACCGCATTTAGGACATTTTATGTGGTTTTCTTTTATATAATCAGTCATTTTTTCAAAAGACCAACCATTTGCATCTATACCGATTTCTTCTAACAACTTATCGGCTCGGTGCCGAGTTTTACAGTCCTTACAGTCCATAAGTGGGTCTGAAAAACCACCCACATGTCCTGACGCTACCCAAACTTTCGGATTCATTAAAATAGCAGAATCTATCATCACGTTGTATTTGCACTCTTTTACAAACTTTTGCATCCATAACCTTTTCACATTGTTCTTAAGCAATACGCCTAAAGGCCCGTAATCCCAAGAATTCGCAAGACCTCCATATATTTCAGAGCCTGCATATACAAAACCTCTGTTCTTGCAAAGTGTTACAATCTTTTCCATGCTCTTTTCTTTGTTAGACAACATTTTTTATCTCCTCCTTAAAAATAACTATTGTGCTCTGGTGGCAAAATAAGCATCCATAACCTCTCTTGCTACGCCCTTCGATGCAAAGCCTTTAGCTCCGTGTTCTATAACAACTCCCACTGCTATTTCCGGCTTTTCATAAGGCGCAAAGCATATAAACGTAACATGGTCAGAACCGCCATTTTGAGCCGTACCGGTTTTTGCTGCGACCGCTACCGGATAAGAGCTAAAGTCTGACGCTGTACCACCTAATACGACATTTCTCATACCGGCTTTCACGGTGTTCAGTGTTTGTTCCGATACACCCGACTTCTCAACTATTTCAGGATTATTTGGGTCATTTTCAAACACAACCTCATTGCGCTTATAATCCGTTATTTTTCGTATTAAGTGCGGTCTATATCGTACACCGCCACTTGCGATGGTTCCAACATATGTTGCTAGTTGCAGCGGCGAAAACAGGTTATCCGACTGACCTATAGCAGCTTTGGTGGTAACCTTGTCGCTCCAGATCATACCTTGACCTTTACTGTGCTCCGGACCTGCTAGAACACCTTCCGCTTCAGATATTTCTATTCCAGTTTTAACGCCTAACCCAAACTTTTTGCAGTAAAGGTTCATGTTTTTTATCCCTAAACGCCTGCCCATCTCACAAAAGTACACGTTGCAAGACTTTGTTATAGCGTATTTAAAATCAGCGGCTCCGTGGTGTCCTAGGCATTTAGTTGTAAAAGTAGATCCAGGATAAATGTATAGTCCGTTACAGGTTACGCGGTCTTTATCCGTCATGGCTTTTTCTTCCAGGGCTCCTATAGCAACTATAGGCTTAAAAGTGGAACCCGGCGCAAAACTTCCGTTAAAGGCTCGGTTGAACAGCGGGATAGTGCTGTCTTTCGATATTTCTTGATAATATGATCTGTCATTTACATATTTCTCTAAGTCATAACCAGGGTAACTGGCAGCGGCCAAAATTGAAAAATCTCTCACATCTAAAGCTACTACAGCCCCGGCTTTACAGTCGTGCGCGATGCCTCGAGCTGCTTGCACATATTTCTTTAATGCGTCATTTGCGGCTTTCTGGATCCTTGAATCTATAGTTAAAAATACGCTTTTCCCCGGAATAGCATTTTTAGATTGCAGTACGTTCAGAACCTTGCCTTCTCGGGATAGCTCTATCTTTTTTTCGCCACCTTCTCCTCTGAGGTGCTCCTCTATAGCAAGCTCTATTCCGCTTTTTCCGACTATATCATCTATTGTATACCCTTTATCTTTCAAAGTTTTCAGCTGTTCTTCAGACATTTTGCCAGATAGTCCAATTATATGCGGGGCTAAATCTGGGTTTGAAATTTTTCTTTTTACCGAAAGTCCTATTCTAACTCCTTTTATGTCCTGGTAATGCTCGCAAACAATAGAGACAAGGTCTTGACTTATGTTTTCTGCAAAAACATATGATGTATTTATTGCTTGATAGTACCCTTTGGAAAGCATGCCATATTTCACGCTAGCTAGGTCTCTTAACGTCTGTGGGTCTTCTTCATTTATTTTCAATTTTTGAACTATTCTATCTATACAATCGCTGGCTGTGGCATAACTGTTTAAGTTTAATCTATTTTTCCCTTTAAGTTCATCAATCTTGGCGTCCTCATTTTCCATAAACTCAAACTTGCCATCCTTAGTAACGTAAATCGGTAAGTCATCTATCCATTTTTCATTTTTATCTTTCATCAATTTTATAAGATTTTTTATAATCTCATTTTCCTTATCTTCGTCCAGTGAATATCTGTCGAACACTATGCTGTATCCCGTTTCGTTTTCAGCAAATGGCACACCGTTTACATCGAGTATTTCGCCCCTTAATGCATCTGTCTTTGATATAAATATATTGCTTCTATTGGCTATTTCAAGGTACTTTTGCCCGTTCACAATCTGCCAATCAACGAGTCTAAAAATATAAAATGAAAACACCACACCCATAAATACCAATAGAAAAATATACCTAGATAAGTTTTTATTTTTGTTCAGACTTAGCCCCTCCTTTCTATTCAGGTTCGTTAATGTTCATCGCAATTGGCCGGTTTACGTAATATATCAAAGGTAAGACTATTAAAGAGTAAAGAGCTCTTAAAAGATAATGCCTCCAAAATACATACCACAGCTGCCCATAGCCTTTTAGTGCATAATTTGCAACAAAAATTATCATATAGATCAATACCGTTGAAGCTGTAGAAACCAGCATGGCTGTAGTAAAATTAACACTTATAACATTTCTAGAAATAAACCCTACTATATACCCTATTATTGCTATCAGCACAGTCAAGTAACTCAGCTGCGTGTTAATGGCAGAGTCTAATAAAATGCCTGCCAACAGTCCAAAAATTAGACCCGAGTTTTCTCCTTCAAATAAAGCTATCATCAATACGACTAGTATTACAAGCGTTGGTTTTTCTCCAAATATTTCCGGAATAGCATTTTGCGTTCTCTCTAAGATAAACAGCACTATCATTTCAAGCGTGTAAGCAAAATATCTAAAAAATTTATGTTTCATAAATAGTTCCCCTGTAAAACCTTTACTTTGAAGTTACTTCTTCTGGATTTTTCCCTGAAAATTCCGTAACGATAAATACATCTACTATATTTTTTATGTCGTTATATGGTTCTATCTCGGCATACACAGATGAATCGAAATCATCGTAGCTCAACTTTTTGACTTTGCCGATGGGTAAATTTTTTGGATATATCCCACCCAGCCCGGATGTAACTATTATGTCGTCAGGCTGTATGGAGTTTTGCATTGATAAGTACATCATGCCTGATAAATTTTGATCTGCTAGTTTTGCATTTCCTACAAGCACTCCATTGTCACCGGTTTTTGAGTCTACAACCCCAGCCTTAAAGTCTGGAGATAATATGGTCTTAACTGTGCATTTGTTAGCAAAGACTTCGTCTACTCTTCCAATCATACCATTTTCACTTATAACAGGACTGTTTACAGATATTCCGTCGTTTTTGCCCTTATCCAAAGTAAACCCGTAAAACATATCATCTAAGTTTCTGCTTATTACTTTACTGGGCTTAAACTTTAAACCTTTATTTTCCTTCTTAAAGTCATAAAATTTCAAATATTGAGCATTTTCCCGTTTCACATCATAATAATCCACAACAATAGTCTTTAGTTTATTGTTTTCTTTCTTTAAAGCTTCTATTTCGCTTTCATATTCCTTTGCAGTTTTTTTATGTTCCACGGTTTTATTTACCGTACCAGTCACTTTGCCCAAGGTAGCACTAAGTGAACCTATTCCATCATTTACAGCCGATGAAAATTTTTCGGTTCCCGGCACTACATTCAATATGACAACACCTGCAGTTATAAGAAATAGCGCTATTAATATTTTAGCAATATCTTTTTTCAGGAAATTTCTCATGCGTTCCCCCAAATGTAATTTATTCCAAAATAAATTAAATTTAAACAAAAAAGTGGAGAATCTTTAATTCACCACTCTCAATTTTCGTAATCTTATTTTTAATTTGCTTTACAAGAAAATGAGTACTGAATTATTTTCTACCAAATCTATAATAATCTTTTGGTAAAACAATTTCAAGTCTTTTTCCTGTTCCGTCTACCACACAGTCTAAGGGGTTTTCCGCCACGTGAACTGTCATTCCCGTTTGCTGAGCGATCAACTGATCCATTCCTCTTAAAAGTGCACCGCCACCTGTCAGCATTATCCCGTGACCTATAATGTCCCCCGCAAGTTCCGGAGGGGTATTTTCCAGTGTACTTTTTATAGCATCAATGATCATATGAAGCGAGTCGTCCAGAGCCTCTCTTACTTCCGCTGCCGTAATTTCCACATTCTTTGGCAACCCATCTAAAAGGTTCCTTCCTTTTATCTCCATAGAATCTTCACCTTCATAAGGAAATGCTGAACCTATTTCGATTTTTACGTTTTCTGCTGTTCTTTCCCCTATTAACAGGTTATACTTCTTTTTAACGTAAGCTATTATAGCTTCGTCAAACTTATTGCCGGCAACCCTTGCTGAGCGTGATGTAACTATATCTCCCAGTGAGATAACTGCAACCTCAGAAGTTCCTCCGCCTATATCTACAACCATGCTACCTGTCGGTTCAGATACCGGTAAACCCGCTCCAATTGCAGCTGCCATGGGCTCTTGAATTAGTTCAACTTCTCTCGCCCCTGCTTGCCTTGCTGCATCCTCTACAGCGCGTCTTTCTACCTCGGTAACTCCAGAGGGAATGCAAACTACCACCCTAGGGCGTTTACTAAACAAGCTAGTTTTTACTGTTTTCCTTACAAAATATTTCAGCATTGCTGCTGTAATGTCAAAATTCGCAATGACACCATCTCTTAAAGGTCTAACCGCCACTATGGAACCTGGTGTTTTGCCTATCATGTTCTTAGCCTGCGAACCAACAGCCAAAACCGTATCTGAGTTTACGTCGACCGCAACCACGGAAGGTTCTCTCATAACAATGCCCTTATTTTTCATAAAAACTAGTGTATTCGCAGTCCCTAAGTCTATTCCTATGTCTTTCGAAAACATATTCGATCCTCCTCAAATTTCAACAATAACGTAATTGTATTGAATTTAATAGACAATAAATTCTAAAAATCGTGTTGCTCTCTTTTATAAAACTCTTTTAATTATTATACTATATTTAATACTGATTTCTCAACAAATTACCAACAATATTTAATTATCTATTTTTTAAACTAAATTTTACAATTTTTGTAATGAAAATTAGGAAATTTATTTTCCTGTAGAACCAAAGCCACCAACACCTCGTTCGGTTTCGCTTAATTTTTCTTTCTCAACTAAGGTAAAACTAGGCGCCGGCATAATTATCATTTGAGCTATTCTATCGCCTGGTTGAACTTCATATGCAGTGTTTCCAACATTGCAAAGTCCTACAAATATTTCGCCTCTATAGTCGCTGTCAATCACTCCCACACCATTTGAAAGTGTTACACCATGTTTAACCCCAAGTCCGCTCCTTGCAAAAATTAATGCAACCAAGTTTTTGTCCTGTAAATCTATCGCAATGCCTGTTGGTACTTTCGCAAGCTGACCAGGTTTAATTGTAATAGCTTCAACAGCCGCAGCGTATAAGTCAAGCCCAGCAGAACCTTCTGTGCCTCTCGACGGGATAATCGCATTATCCCTGGTTTTCGTTATAAATATTTTCTTTTCGTTATTTAAATTCATACTAATACCACTTTCAACAAAAAAATTATTATCCTTTATTTTCCGCGCTTTCAATTTGTAACAAGGCTGTTGAATACTTGCTGAATTCTCCACATTTTCAACATAGTTTTCAACCAAACTCAAAATATAATCATAATTTTATTTCTAAATCAGCTAAATCGTAAAATCTTTCAGTATATCTTGTTTTTCATCCGCTACTTCATTCTCTAACGTAGAGTGAGTTATTATTTCTTCTTCAAACACAGTCATATTTTCGCATTTTTCTTTAGTTTTTTTCAATTCCTCAAGTAGTACCTGATTTTCACGTTTTTGTTCGTCTAGTTTTAACTCAAGTTCATTTTTTTTCGTACTGATGTCTTTTTTCTCATTTTCTAAGTTACTTTTTTCGCTCTCTAGGATCTTTGTAGCATCTTCAAGTTCGATTATTCTGTTTGTGAGGCTTTCCGCTTTTAAAGTTTGAGTTTTCTCATTTTCCTTCAGCTTTTCTACTTTCCCTTGTTCATGTTTTAATTCTTTTTCGGAATTTTCTAGTTCGTTTTCCAGTTGATTTTTTTCACTTTCTAGGATCTTTGTAGCATCTTCAAGTTCGATTATTCTGTTTGCGAGGCTTTCCGCTTTTAAAGTTTGAGTCTTCTCATGTTCCTTTAACGCCTCTACTTTCTCTTGTTCAAGTTTTAATTCTTTTTCGGAATTTTCTAATTCGCTTTCCAGTTGACTTTTTTCGCTTTCTAGGACCTTTGTTGTGTCTTCAAGTTCGGTTATTCTGCTTACAAGTTCTTCCGCTTTTAAAGTTTGAGTCTTCTCATTTTCCTTTAACTTTTCTACTGTCTCTTGCTCAAGTTTTAATTCTTTTTCGGAATCTTCGAGTTCTTTTTTTAATTTCACATTCTCACCAGAAAGTGTGGCTTTTTCGTTAAGCAAACTTTCTACTTTTTCTTTAAACAAGACCAACTCTTGCTTACAAGATGCCAGTTCTGATTTTACTTTTTCTAAATTAGCTTTAGTATAGTCAAGTTCCATCTTACCGAGTTCTATATCTTCACTTGACTTATTTATCAAACTGCGCAAATTTTCAACATTCTGCTCTGTTTTTCTCAATGTGTCACAATATTCCAGCGCAATTAAAATGGTTGCCATGAATGTCGATAATTGTGGATTTTTTTCAGTTATTTGTTCTACACGGCTGTTTATTTCTTCTCCTACAGAAATTATATACTCTTCGCTATCCTCCGAAATTATCGGGCATTCCATGCCGCAAACTCTCAATCTTACGTTTGTTTTATGCATAATTACAACTTCCTTTTTATGAATTTTTACTTTCTATATAGCTTGATATGGCTTTAGCTGCCATTTTTCCTGCACCCATTGCTAAAATCACTGTCGCGGCACCGGAGACCGCGTCCCCTCCCGCAAAAACTCCATCTATAGATGTCATTAAGGTTTGGTCATCAACTAAAATTCCACCTCTATCATTCAACTTCAAAGCCTTGCAGGAGCTAGCTATTATGGGATTGGGCGATGTTCCTATAGCCATTATAACTGTATCGACGTCTAAATGAAACCTTGAGTTTTGTTTTTCTTGAACCTTTCGCCTGCCAGAGCTGTCTTCAGCTAGAAGCTCCATATCTGCACATTCTATTTTCTTTACCCTAAAGTCTTCACCAGAAAAAAACCTTTTAGGGTTAGATAGAAATTTAAAAATTATACCCTCTTCTTTAGCATGTTCTACTTCCTCAAGCCGCGCCGGCAACTCTTTTTCAGACCTCCTGTAAATTATAAAAACATCATCCTCGGTAAGTCTCTTAGCCACACGCGCTGCGTCCATAGCTACGTTGCCACCACCTATCACAGCAACCTTTCCCAGTTTTCCGATTGGCGTATCCGTTTCGTTTTTATATGCGTTCATAAGGTTCACACGCGTCAAAAATTCGTTTGCAGAATAAATACCATTTAAATTTTCACCCTCAATTCCAATAAACTTGGGAAGACCCGCTCCTGAACCTATAAATACAGCCTCAAAACCCATGTCAAATAATTCTTCTACGGAAAGTGTTTTGCCTATTACTACATTTGTTTCAAAGTTAACTCCAAGCTGTTTCAATTTACTTATTTCATGATCTACAATTTTCTTCGGCAGTCTGAACTCCGGAATGCCATAAACCAGCACTCCGCCTAAAACCTGCAAGGCCTCATACACAGTAACTTCATAACCTTCTTTTACTAACTCTCCTGCACATGATAGGCCAGCCGGTCCTGAACCGATTACCGCAACTTTATGCGATTTTCCTTTTATTTTAAAAGTTTCATTCTTGCAGTTGCTTTCAGTTTCTGTACCAGCGATAAAATCAGCGACAAATCGCTCAAGTGCACCTATCGCCACAGCTTCTCCTCTCAAGCCCCTTATACAACTTCCTTCGCACTGTCTCTCTTGAGGGCAAACCCTCCCGCAAATGGCCGGCAGAAGAGATGATTTCGATATAATTTTATAAGCATCTTCTATATTTTCACTTTTTATTTTTTCTATAAATGCAGGTATGTCGACTGCCACAGGGCAAGATTTTACACAGGGTTTGCTTTTACAGTTTAAGCACCTGTCCGCTTCATTTTTAGCCTGTTCTAAAGTAAACCCTTTTGCCACTTCTGAAAAATTTCTTATCCTACTTTTAGCGTTTTCTACCGGCATAGCTTGGCGCTTATTTTCCATTGCTTAAATTACCTTTCTTTAACAAATTACAGGTATTTTCGTACGACTTTCTTTCTTCGTTTAAGAACATTTTACCACGTTTTATTGCTTCATCAAAATCCACTTTGTGTCCATCAAAATCTGGTCCGTCTATACATGCAAATTTCATTTTATCACCTACTGTTAGCCTGCACCCTCCGCACATGCCTGTGCCGTCTATCATTATTGGATTCATGCTCACAACCGTCTTGATGTCGTACCTCTTTGTTAAATCTGAAACACATTTCATCATCATAAGAGGGCCAACAGCAAAGACTACGTCATAATCACCTTTATTTTCGATAAGTTTCTTTAAAATATCGGTTACTAACCCTTTCGTACCAGTGCTTCCATCGTCTGTTACTAAGAACAACTCATCGCTTACATTTTCAAATTCATCTTTTAAAATGACTAAATCATTATTTCTAAACCCTATAATTGAATGCACTTTTGCTCCTGTTGATTTGATAGCTTTTGCGATAGGGTACGCGATAGCACAACCTACCCCTCCTCCGACAATCGCAACTTTTTTGTAATTTGATACGTTGGTTGCATTGCCCAAAGGTCCCACAAAAGTATACAGTTTATCTCCTTTTTCTAGCATATCGAGCTTTTTAGTGGTTGTTCCAACCACTTGAAATATTACTGTCACTGTGCCATTGTTTCTATCATAATCCGCAACGGTTAATGGTATTCTTTCACCATTTTCTTCAACTTGCAAAATAATAAATTGTCCTGCTTTAGCCTTTTTAGCTACAAGCGGCGCATGTATAAGCATTAAAGTTACAGATGCGTTGAGTTTTTCTTTTTTCAGGATTTCATACATATTACAAAAAGCCCTCTCTATTTTTCGGATATCTTAATTATATCACTTTGGCTTTATTAAATCATCTAAAAACATAAAATATAGCTGGAACATAAAAACTTAAGTTTTTACGTCCCAGCGCTGTATACTTAAAATTCCGCTACGCCTGTAGTTCTAGGGAACGGTAGCACATCCCTTATATTTTGAATACCTGTTAGGTACATGATAAGTCTTTCAAAGCCGAGCCCAAAGCCTGAGTGAGTAGCAGTTCCGTAGCGTCTCAAGTCTAAGTACCACCAATAGTCTTCTTCCTTCAAACCAAGTTCCTGCATTCTAGTTAAAATTTTATCCAGCCTTTCTTCACGTTGGCTACCTCCGATAATCTCGCCTATCCCCGGAACTAACAAATCCATAGCTGCAACTGTTTTGCCATCTTCATTTTCCCGCATATAAAAAGACTTTATCTCTTTCGGGTAATTAATTACAAAAACAGGCTTCTTATAAATCTGTTCCGTTAAGTATCTTTCGTGCTCTGTTTGCAAGTCCGTTCCCCATGAAACTTTATATTCAAACTTATCATTATTTTTAATTAAAATATCTACAGCATCGGTATAAGTTACAACCTCAAAATCGGACTCAACCAGCTTAGTTAAACGTTCTATTAATCCTTTATCGTAAAATTGATTGAAAAATTTCATTTCCTCCGGACATGTATCTAAAACGTATTTTATTACATACTTTATCATTGCCTCGGCTATTTCCATATTTTCATTTAAATCTGCAAAAGCTATTTCAGGCTCTATCATCCAAAACTCAGCTGCGTGCTTCTGCGTATAAGATTTTTCCGCACGAAAAGTGGGCCCAAAAGTGTATATTTTCCCCAGAGCCATCGCCATGCATTCACCCTCTAGTTGTCCTGAAACAGTGAGCGATGTGTGCTTCTGAAAAAAGTCATTTGAAAAGTCAACTTCACCGTTTTCGTATTTCGGCACACCTTTTAAGTCCATGGAAGTTACTGTGAACATTTCGCCGGCTCCTTCACAGTCGCTGCCTGTAATAATTGGTGTGTGCGCGTAAACAAATCCATTTTCATTGAAAAATTTATGAATAGCAAACGCTGCTTTAGACCTAACTCTAAATGCCGCACTAAAGGTATTTGACCTTGGTCTGAGGTGGGCTATTGTCCTTAAATATTCCAAAGTATGTCGCTTTTTCTGAAGCGGATAATCACACGTTGATTTGCCTTCTATGAAAACTTCTGTTGCTTTTATCTCAAACGGCTGCTTAGCGTCTGGAGTGGATATAACTTCACCAGTAACGCATAAAGCTGAACCTACATTTAACTTCGAAACTTCTTTAAAATTCTGGATATTATTAGAAAGGCAAACTACTTGTACACATTTAAAGAAACTACCATCATTGAGCTCTATAAAACTCAAGTCCTTTGAATTCCTTATAGTTCTGATCCATCCACAAACATGAACTTCACTTCCTACAAATTTATCACTGTCGCTGAATAGTTTAGAAATTTCTATTCTTTTCATAAAATTGCCTACCTTTCTCGCATTTAAAAATTAACTATTATTATAATTTAAAACTCAAGTATGGTCAATAATATCGCTAATTATTTTCTTTTTCTGAATCAATTTTATTATTTTTGGAAATACAAAGTAAATTTGTGGTACAATATAATTAAAATAAAAAGGAGTTGAATTGCTTTTGGCTGTAAATTTTATAAAAAAAGAAATTTTAAAAGATGTGAATTTCAATAATATAAAAGAAGACCGGTTTAAAACGGGTCGAGTCTCTATGACATTGTTTACTCCACTAAAAAATGAAACTGCCTCTAAAAACGCCATAGTGCCGTTTATTCTCAGCAAATCATGCAGGAATTACCCAAACTTACAAAGCCTTCACAAGAAACTGGATGAACTTTACGGCGCTTCAATAAATGCAGATGTTAGCAAACTCGGCGAAGTGCAAGTTTTAACCATTTCCGCTTCATTCCTCGATGATAAATATTCACTGGACAGCGAAACCATTTCAGATAAAGTTATCGATTTGTTCTGCCAAATGATTTTCGATCCATTGCTGGAAAACGGTACTTTTCCGGAAGATACTGTAGAACAGGAAAAAAGACAGCTGATCGAAACAATTGAGTCTGAGTTTAACGATAAACGCATTTACGCAAAAAACAGATGCGAAGAACTAATGTGTAAAAATGAAAAATTTGGAATAAACCGATTCGGAACTATAGAACAAGTTAAAAAACTCACTTCTAAAGAAATCTTTACCGCTTGGCAAGAGCTATTATCTACCGCTAAAATCGAATTAACTCTACTTGGCAGTGCAGACGCTACCTCCGCTATTGAAATCTTTGAACAGGCTTTTCACAAGGTACAAAGGTACCGCACCGCTTCTTGCCGTACAGAAATTATCCAGGAAGCCGGCAATGTAAAAGAGTATGTAGATGAGATGGAACTATCACAAAGCAAACTCGTAATGGGTTTTAGAACCGCTGTGGCCGCAAACGATGACAGGGTAGTACCTATGAGAGTCGCTGTAGCTCTTTTTGGCACAACGCCACATTCTAAGCTTTTTTTGAATGTTCGTGAAAAATATAGCCTTTGCTACTATTGCTCAGCTAGGTATGACAGAAACAAAGGAATTATGTTAGTACAAAGCGGTGTTGAAAATAAAAACATCACTAAAGCTAAAGATGAAATTTTAAATCAACTTGAAGACATAAAATTAGGAAACTTTACTCAAGATGACATTGATTCCATAAAAAGAAGCATGAGTAACGGTCTCAGAACTGTTAATGATTATTTGAGCAGCATTGAAAATTTTTATTTATCTCAAACTTTCGACAATACAAAATATACAATTGATGAATTGATAGATAAAATTAACTCTGTAAGCAAAGAGCAAATAATAGATGCGGCTAAATCAATCACTTTAGATACAGTCTATATTTTGAAGGGCAAAGATGAAAATCAGATGGAGGTAAACTCATGAACCAAATAGAAGAAGTTGTAAGTCAGAGGCTTAAAGATAAATATTACACATTAAAGCATGCCAGCGGGCTGAGAATATATATATACCCTAAAAAGGGTCACAGTTCCACTTACGCTATTTTAGGCACAAAGTTTGGGTCCATAAATACTGAGTTTAAATTCTTAGGTCAAGAGGGCGTGACGAAAGTTCCGAAAGGTATGGCACATTATCTTGAACACAAGCTATTTGAAAGCGAAGATGGCGATGCTTTCTCTAAGTATGCTAAAACCGGTGCCAGCGCAAATGCTTACACCTCTTTCGACATGACAGGCTATCTGTTCTCTTGCACCGAGAATTTTAAAGAGTCTTTAAAAATATTAATAGACTTTGTTCAGTCCCCTTACTTTACAGAAAAAACTGTGCAAAAAGAACAGGGAATAATTGGACAAGAAATAAAAATGTACGATGATGATCCATCTTGGCGCGTAATGTTTAATTTATTTAAAATTATGTTTCATAATCACCCTGTCAAGGACGACATAGCCGGGACGATCGAATCCATCTCAAAAATAAACGCTGAAAATTTATATAAGTGCTACGATAGTTTTTATAACCTCAACAATATGGCTTTATGCGTTGCCGGAAACGTCGAGGTTAACGAAGTACTTAAGGTCGTGGATGATGCATTAAAGCCGACAAGCGGCACTATACCGGAAAATATTTTCCCTCAAGAGCCATATGAAGTTGTTAAAAATCGCATAGAACAAAAGTTTCCTGTGTCTATGCCGGCCTTTCAGCTGGGCTTTAAGGAAGATGCCTCTAAGGGCAGACCCACAATAGAGGAGTCAACTCAAACAGATATAATTTTATATTTGTTAACGTCCAAGACCTCTGCGCTTTACAATGAGTTGATTGATAAAAACCTCATAAATGAAACTTTTGGATATGAAAACTTTGAGGGGCCAGGCTATTTAGCTTCTATTTTTTCCGGTGAGTCTTCCGATCCTGACATGGTTGCTGAAATTATAAAAAAACATGTAACTAAATTACATGAAAATAAAATTCAAAAAGAAGAATTCGAACTTGCTAAAAAAGCCATTTACGGGAAAACTGTTTCTCTTCTAAACAGCGCCGAAAATATTGCTAACGCTATGCTAACTCTCGAATTTTCAGGAAAAGAATTATTCTCTGCTATAGAATGTATCGCTAAAACCACCTTAAACGACGTTAACGAAAGATTAAAACATCAATTGGATGTCAACAATACCGCTTTATCTGTAATTTCACCACTTTAAGGAGAAAAAATGGGAAAAATTTATCATGTGGAGTTTCCTGGGTTAAATCTCAAATTCAATGTTTCCCCTATAGCTTTTAAAATTTGTAACATTCCGGTTTATTACTACGGAATTCTGATTTCTACTGGTTTTTTACTAGCTTTTCTGTACGTTATTAAAAACTCCAAAAGATTTAACTTGGAGCAAGATTCCTTAATTGACGTTATTATAACGGGAACTGTAACAGCCATTGCAGGTGCCAGGCTTTATTACGTAGCTTTTTATACAGGCGACACATTTATAAAAAATCCTATTAAAATATTGTTCATAAACGAAGGCGGACTTGCCATATACGGTGGGCTAATAGGCGCCATTCTAGGCGGGCTTGTAGTTTCTAAAATAAAACATTTAAATTTCTTAGCCATTTTAGATGTAGCAAGTCTCGGCTTCTTGATAGGACAAGCGATAGGCAGATGGGGAAACTTTACAAATCAAGAAGCCTTCGGGACTGTTACAAGTTCCATGTTTCGCATGGTAAGCGAAAACACTTCCATGCAACCGGTTCATCCGTGTTTTTTGTACGAATCCACATGGTGCCTCATAGGTTTTATTTCCATTCATGCGTTCAGTTTAAAGCTGAGAAAATACGATGGACAAGTGTTTTTGTTGTACACTCTTTGGTACGGAACCGGTCGCTTTTTCATAGAGTCATTGCGAACAGACAGTCTTTTTATCCCGAACTCTCCATTTAAAATATCTCAACTCATAGCAGCTATTGCAGCTATTTCTAGCGTTAGTTTGCTTATTTACAATTATTTTAAACCAAAAATTCTACATTTTAGAGGTGATACATTTTGAATTTTCCAAAAGAGCGAATCAGAAACTTTAGCATAATAGCCCACATAGATCACGGCAAATCCACTTTGGCCGATCGAATTCTAGAAATCACACAATCAGTCTCGTCAAGAGACATGGAAGACCAACTGCTTGATGATATGGAGCTTGAAAGAGAACGCGGAATAACCATAAAAGCACACGCCGTCACGCTGCTATATAAGGCTGAAGACGGAAAGGATTATGTTTTCAACTTGATAGACACTCCCGGTCATGTTGATTTTAACTATGAAGTATCAAGGTCGCTCGCTGCATGCGAAGGTGCTATTTTGGTAGTAGATGCTTCACAAGGCGTAGAAGCTCAAACTTTAGCTAACGCGTACTTAGCGGTAGACGCCGGTTTAGAGATAGTTCCGGTTATAAATAAAATCGATTTGCCCAGCGCAGATGTCGAAAGGGTTAAAGCTGAAATTGAAGATATAATAGGCATTCCGTCAGACCATGCGCCACAAGTTTCCGCCAAAACCGGGCTAAATGTAAAAGACATGCTTGAAAGCATTGTTAAGTTCATTCCATGCCCAACCGGCGACGATACAGCACCGCTGAAAGCTTTAATTTTCGATTCATATTACGACAGCTACAAAGGTGTAATAGTTTACGTTAGAGTGAAAGACGGCGAGCTTCGCACTGGTGATGAGATTAAATTGATGGCAACTGGAGCGAGCTTCACTGTGACCGAATGTGGTTTTTTAAGAGCCACAGAGCTAGAACCGGCTGAAAAGTTGTCTGCAGGAGAAGTTGGGTACATTGCGGCTTCCATAAAGTCTGTAAGTGACGCTAGAGTTGGCGATACCGTCACTTTGAAGAATAACCCCGCAAAGGAAGCTTTGCCCGGGTACCGAACCGTTAACCCTATGGTCTTTTGTGGCATCTATCCAGTTGATGGAGCTAAATATGGAGACTTAAGAGAAGCCCTCGAAAAACTTCAACTAAATGATGCTTCGCTTTCTTTTGAACCGGAAACCTCTGTTGCTTTGGGGTTCGGCTTTAGATGCGGCTTTCTTGGTCTTTTACATATGGAAATAATCCAGGAAAGACTGGAACGCGAATATAATTTCGACATCATAACTACTGCACCGAGCGTAGTTTACAGGATCACAAAAACTGATGGAGAAATCGTTTACATAGATAATCCAACAAACTATCCCAACCCTTCGGTAATCTCAAAAGCTGAAGAACCTATGTCTACAGCTCATATATATGCTCCAAGCGAATATGTGGGAAATATCATGGAGTTATGCCAAGACAGGCGCGGTATTTTCAAGGATATGAGCTACTTGGACGGTGACCGAGTGGATATACATTACGAGTTACCGTTAAATGAAATTGTGTATGATTTTTTCGATACGTTAAAGTCAAAAACTCGCGGATATGCTTCCTTTGACTACGAAATGCTTGGTTATGTGGAATCAGATTTAGTTAAATTGGACATCATGCTAAACGGAGATGTCGTCGATGCTTTGTCATTTATAATACATAAAGATAAAGCCTACACCAGAGGCAGAAAAATGGCTGAAAAGTTGAAAGAGAAAATTCCTCGACAACTCTTTGAAGTTCCTATACAAGCCTGCATAGGCGGGAAAGTCATAGCACGAGAAACCGTAAAAGCTGTGAGAAAAGACGTCCTTGCTAAATGTTACGGTGGCGATATAACAAGAAAGAAAAAGTTGCTTGAAAAGCAAAAAGAAGGTAAAAAAAGAATGCGCCAACTAGGAACTGTGCAAGTTCCACAGGATGCGTTTATGTCTGTATTAAAGCTGGATGAATAGATTTAATAGTGATGTAAAATTTGGATGAAGTTTGATATTTAGCTTTTACTCAAACTAAAAATGAAGGTGGTATGGTAAAAATGATAGGAATTATTTGCGCAATGGATATAGAACTTGAGAAAATAAAAGAAAAAATGGTTAAAATGAAGGAAGAAAGCATCAGTACCATCACATACTTAATAGGAAAAATTGCAGACAAAGATTGCGTAGCTTCTGTAAGTGGCATTGGTAAAGTAAATTCTGCTGTTTGTGCACAAACCATGATTCTAAAATACAAGCCGAAATTCATCATAAACACAGGTGTAGCCGGGGGACTACTGGAAGAAATGAATATAGGCGATATAGCTATTTCCTGTTCTGCCGTGCAGCACGATGTCGATACGTCTATTTTGGGAGACCCAAAAGGGTTCATTTCTACTATAAATATGATCAGCTTACCATGCTCAAAAAGGCTTATAAATGTTCTCCTTGAGAATAATAAACAAGATAAAATATTTTCTGGAATCATAGCCTCAGGAGATCAATTTATAGCCAGCAAAGAAAAACTAATGTACATAAAAAACGAATTCGATTCCATAGCCTGCGACATGGAAAGTGCCAGTATCGCACAAGTGTGCTATTTAAACTCAGTGGAATTTTTAAGTATACGATCCATTTCAGATAACATATACAAGCATAACTCAAATTTAGATTACGAAAAGTTCAAACTACAGTCTGCTAATACCGCCAGCCGCATCGTTTGCAGCTTAATAAGCTCTCTGTAAGTAATAGGCTAACAACAAAACCTGTTGTATAAAAGTATCTTTTATGCAACAGGTTTTGTTTCTTATATTGATTGTTTAATTTATTGAATTAAAGTGTATTAAAATCAAAAAGTTTTTAACATTTTAAACAATGTTTTCAACCGACTAATCTTTCACTTCGCTTAGGGAGAATTGATTATTCTCGCTATCGTAAGAAACAAGGAGATTTACAGCTTTTTCTGGCTCATTTTTGCCATGGTTTGTCTGTTGTTTATTTTTTACTGTGTATTCCGCCAGTTCCTTCGTTAAGCCGTCCATAGCTGAATGTATAACACGTGCACCTTTATTTTCTTTTATAGCCATTTTAGCTATATTTTTAAATGTGTCCCCCATATTAAGTTTTATATTGGCATATTTCTCCCAATATTTAGGAAAGCTTTCTGCATATTCTGAAATAGCTATTTCCTCATAATCCTTCTCAGACAAATTTTCAAATTCAATAAGCTTTACTCTATTTAAAAACGACTTATCATGCTTAATAAAAGTCCTTGAACCTGTCCCATCATCTAAGTTTTCGATCTCGTCTTGATTTCCAGCCTTTAAACAATTTGTATTTTCATTGGAAGTTATTATAAATATAGTTCCACGACAATCTAAGGTTTGCCCTCTAACATTCACTATACCTTGATCCGAAACCGTCCTAAATACTTCATCTAAGGAAGGGTTGCTCATTTTATCAAATTCATTTATTATAACAACACCTTTTTTATTTCTTTGAATGTATTTCACTAGTTGCTTTTTCTCCTTTATAGAGGCACCATATCCACAGTTATAGTCATCAAAGTTAAAAAGCTGACCCACTATGCTTTCTTTGTCTTGAAGGTCTACATCAGACGCCGACACTACAAAGGGTTTGCAGTTAGACAAGGCATGTGCTATACGAGTTGCTACAAAACTTTTTCCCACTCCCGAAGGTCCTGGTATATAAATAACGTCACCATGAGAGTAAGTCTCATTATTGAATTTAGCTTGATTTTTGTTGTGTGCTATACCATAAACCACTTTTTTGATGTTTTCTTTTGCTTTATCTTGACCCTTCAAGTCGTCCAAACCTTTATTAAGCCTTGAAATCGTTTCCTCTATTGTTACTTCCTTTGGGGGATTAATCCAGTCAAATATATGTACCCCGTCTCTAAGCTTATCTTTTATATAATCGTAAGCCCACAGCATATTCATAAAACCCTGTGCATGTAAGGTAGCCGTTCCTAAAGCAGCTATAGCCACTGAAAGTAAGCCACAGGTCAAACTTTTTTTGCTTAAAGTTTCAAAAAGACTAGATGATTTTTTCCCATTAGGTTTATATTGCTCTGTTAAGTTTGCTAACCTTTCACAACCTAGTTTATTGAATAAATCAGTAATAAATAAAGTGCGTTCTGCTTCGGATTCTTGTGATAAATTAGTGCTATTAAGTTCTGTTTGAGCAAACGTTGGCATTGCCAAACTTGATGTTAATATAGTTGTTGATAAAATTATAGATATTATTTTTTTCATAACCCATTCCTTCAGTTAATAAAATATATTATAATATATATTGTAACTAAAATAGTAAAAAAAGTCAAGCTAATATGCATAAAATTTTTCAGCGTTATTAAATTGGAATATTCTCAAACAAAAGACAATATACTTTTAAAAACAAAATGGATGTGAATATATGAAAGAAAAAATAAAATTAAATCTCAAGTACGGCCACAACCTTAAAGCATTAATAATGAATAATAAATCTCTAGCTGTTTTGGCTTGTATATTGTTACTTGGCATATTTTTAGGAAGTTTATCCATTGGAGCAATGAAAACTACAGTGATAAACAAAATCGGAGTCTTATTTTTGGACAATTTTAAAAATAGATCCTCTGAACCTCTATTTTTTATCTTTATATCGTCCTTATCTTCTGTATTCATTTTCGTTTTATTGGCTTTCTTTATGGGACTATCTGTTTGGGGATTTATAATGGTCCCTTTTGTCCCGCTAGTTAGAGGCATATGCATAGGTTTCACACAAAGTTACTTGTATTCACAATACGGCTTATACGGTATTGCGTTTCAGTTAGTTGTCCTGTTTCCCGGCATTTTTGTGTCATCTATAGCTATTTTGCTTATAACGAAAGAAGCTATGGCATTGTCTCATAGCCTCTCTAACGTCTTTATTTTTAATGAAACAAACTATAAAAAAAGAAGTGAATTTAAAACTTACCTGTTTAGAGGTAGCTGTGTTTTTGCTTTGACTACTCTTTCAGCTATCATTGACACTGTGTTAAATTTTGCTTTTTTACGCTTTTTTTCTTTTTAAAAATAAACATTGAATTTATTTCATACATATGCTAAAATAATAAAAAGTCGCGGGAGTAGTTCAGTGGTAGAGCGTCAGCTTCCCAAGCTGAATGTCGCGGGTTCGAGTCCCGTTTCCCGCTCCACTAGCTTTATTATGTTCTATTCCCGGAATTGATGTTACAGCAGCTTCTGCGATAATTGCAGAAATTGGCACTAGTATTGAGCTTTTTCCTAGTTCGCAGCATATTTGTTCATGGGCAGGACTGAGTCCCTGAAACAACGAAAGTGCAGGAAAAAGAAAGAGTTGCCATATAACCAAAAGAAATCCCTACTTGAAAAGTGTATCCGTGAAATTGTTTGGATTATTGCCGGAAAGAGAAATACATATCTTGCCAATTGGTACTGGCGTTGAAAAAGCCAAAAAGGTGCTAAACGCGCCACCATCGCTCCTGCTAGAAAAATTCTCGTCGTTATTTTTAACATGCTAAAAAATCTTGTTCCCTACGATGATTCTACCTACGAAACCTTAAGACTAAAGTGTCAGAAAAGAATGGAAAATTATTCCTCCATATATAGAGAGAGCCTTTTTGGGCTATTTTTTGCACCCTATTTTAATAAAAATCGTTCGACAAATTTGATTTCCTATATTTTGTTCAAAAACTTATTTATATTAATTATTATTTTATTGAATTTATGTGAAATGCCTTGTTGTGTCAATTCATACATAATCGATAACTCTCTTTGCTTTATGCCCTCTTTAACTATGTAGCTAATAAAAATTTGGTCTTCAATGGTCAAGTCCTTCAGTGCCTTATACAACTTTTGATTTTCTATTAACTCAATCCACCCCAATAACGTTTTCTCCATTAATTCTTTATCAACGTTCGATTTATCACAAAAATTATCATATAAAACCTCCATAAGTGAAAGCTCATGTTCGTTAATTTCATCCCATTTTTCTTTGTCTTTAATGTTCATCCTTTTTACAACCGCTTTGAAATAATATTCTTTTTCTTTATCATTTTTAAAAAACCTATTATGCATAGTTATGAACCTCCAAATAATTTAGTAAAATCGATTTATTAAACTATTTGGAACGCTATGGATGTCGTATGTAATACCAAAATTTATTTTTCATAGCCTGTCCTCCAACGCCGCAAAGACTTTTAGAGATAGACAGCAAAAGTATTTTCACCAAAAATACGAATATAATGCATTATCAGCGCAACAAACTTTTTCAAACGAAAAAGAGCGGAGTAACACAATGCATGTGCATGCTCAGCTCTTTTTAGGTGCTGTTCTACAATGTCCGTATAGAATATCTACGACATATTGATTTAATTTTCTATTCTAGACATTTTTAATAATGCATTTAAATTTCTCCTTTCGCTGCCGCACCTAACCTTTACATGGGTCACACACTTTCATAACTTCTTACAAAATGGTAAACAATGATGTATTAGGACATTTTTTTGCTGTTTTTGGCAACTTACTTAATTTATACACTTAAATCTTATCCACGTTATTGCAAGTAATTTAGAACATATTGACGGTTATTTGATTAATTACAAAAAACCCGTCAGAATTTCTTCTAACGGGTTAAAATTTGTTTAGTTCCTTTTTTCTCTATATTTCTCCTATCCAGAATATATAGATTTAAACTTTGAAATCAGATATTAAACTGGAAAGTTGGCTGAAGTAAACGTTTATTCTTGCAATGGACTCATGCATATAATTTCTTTTCCCTGTGACCTTGCATAATTTACTGCATTGTACGCTTCTTTAGAAGTTTTTTCATCCCAAAGAGCTACAACTACATCAGAGTTATCAATCATATATTTATTTCTTTTCTGAAGGCATTCAGGGTCACATTGCTCTTGTATCACGGTTACTTTATTATAAAACATTAATGCGTACTTAATTTTATCCAGGGAATTAAGCTTATTCTCAATCGGAATAACTGCTTCTAAAATGAGGTCTTTATTTTTGTATCTAAATGAACCAATTATTTGAGCTAATAACACATCTATATCATTTGCAAAGCTACTTATGAAATGTGTATATCCTTCTATTGTCAGCTCGTTTACACGCTTAATTAAAAGATGCAAAGCTTCAATTGCCTGCTCTTGTGTTAGGTTTTTATGTCCGATGAAGCAACAAGTTTTTTCCATCATCATTTCACTTCTTTTTATTATAAATTGTATTTATATAATCATATGATATATATCTGATTAATACAAATAATATTTCTACAATTATAAATGTAGGTTATAATTGTGGAGGCATATAATGAAAAATTTAAAAAAGATTAGAGAGTTAAAGAAGCAAAGTCAACTCAATTTAGCAATGAAGGTAGGTATACAGCAAGAAACTGTAAGTGCTTACGAAAATGGCAAAGCTATGCCTATGGTAGAAACATTGTTAAAATTATGTAAATATTACAATTGCTCATCTGATTACCTTTTGGACTTAACTGACATAAAAAATCCCGTTAATGACTTATTAATTAATAATTTAAACTCAGAAGAAGCTGAATTGATATGTAAATATAGAAGCTTTAACTCAGATGATAAAAATAAAGTTTTGGGTTTTTTTGAAGCAATAAGCTGTAAATAATTTTAAATTAATAAACTTTAACTTTTAGCTCCATATCCGGAGCTTTTTTATTTCCCCTTTACCACATTCTGGCTTTTGTAAATCAACAAACTTTACCATCATCCATTATAGCTTATACCTTCATTATAGTAACACGTTCGGTTAAATATTACAATACTATAGTATTCATAAAATAAAATTGTTGCATAGTAATATTAAACTAGATGGGAGGTATTACTATGTTTTGTAAAAGACTTGAGGGATTAAGAATTTCTTATAATCTTACACAAAAGCAACTAGCGGATAAACTTGGTGTTACTAAGCAAACTGTGTCGAATTGGGAAAATGATAATATACTTCCGTCAATTGAAACTTTAATGCGTATATGTCAGTTTTTTAATGTTTCAACTGATTATGTACTTGGCTTGGATAATAAAAAATATATCGAAGTTTCTGACTTGTCACTAGAAGTCGTATCCCATATACAACAGATTATCAATGACATAAAAAACAATCATTAAATACTATATATAAGCAAAAAAATAACCGCTCCTTGCCAAAGTGTTGCGGTTATCTGATACCCAAAACTTTATGAGTAAAACCGTTCTTTAAACGGTAACTCCCTTCCTACCATTTATACCCATAACATAATATTGTCGATATATTTTAAATTGTTCTTTTTACGGTTTATTTGTCGTAAAAAGATTTTTTATTTTATGGGTTGATTTTTATATGTCGATAAGCTATGATGTCAACACCCCAATTAAGTGAGGTGATATTTTGGGGAACAAAAAAATGGGACGTCCTACTGATAATCCCAAAGACATCTCGTTAAAAGTACGTTTTGATAAGGATACAGCCAAAAAACTTGACAAATGCGTGGAATTTCTTAAAGTATCTAAAGCAGAAGTGATGAGGCGAGGAGTCAATGAGGTTTACAAAGGCTTACCAAAATAAAAAACAGGAAAGCAGTGTACAAAAAACAATGAAAGTCACTACTTTCCCTAACAACCCACAACTACCAAAAGATAATTGGAGCGTAAATATTATATCATACGTTTGAATATCTTTCAAGGCATTGTGGATACAAGAATTTGAAAGGAAAAATACAAATGAACGAAAAAATTGATTT
>URPR01000008.1 GCA_900549775.1 uncultured Oscillospiraceae bacterium
GAAACTATTGCCAAACTTAAAAAATCTGGCGCAAGAGCGATTTTGGCTCTTAACAAAGTTGACCTTTTGAAGCAAAAAAACTTGCTCATGGCTAAAATTAAAGAATACAGCGAGCTTTATGATTACGACGAGATTATCCCGGTTTCAGCGGCTAGCGGTGAGGGCAAAGAAGAGCTTTTGAAAGAGCTTTTTTCCAGGGCGGTTCCTTCGGTTTTCTTTTTCCCTGAAGATGACATAACTGACCAAACCGAAAGAATGCTTGTTTGCGAAATTATTCGCGAGAAACTTCTTTATTTCCTTGAAAAGGAGCTCCCTCACGGAACGGCTGTTCAAATTGAAAAATTCAAAGAGCGCGAAGACGGAAACGTTAATATTCATGCCGTTATTTACTGCGAAAGAAAGAGCCACAAGGCAATTATCGTTGGTGCGGGCGGCCAAATGATCAAAAAAATTGGCATTGCTTCACGCAAAGCCATTGGTGAGATGCTTGATTGCAACGTTAATTTGAACCTTTTCGTTAAAGTTTAAGAAGATTGGAGAAACAGCGCTTCGATTCTTCATGATCTTGGATATATGTAAATTTATGCAAATTGCTAAAAAAATATAAAATTTTAAAAAAATTATAAACGAACTGTCTAGCTTAGATTCAATAAACATAGCTAAAGAAACTTACGAAAAAATAAAATCAGATATTAAACTCGCTATAGATGTCCAAACTAAACAAGAAGAAATCAAAAAAGCATTAGAAGAATTAGAACAAAACATAGAAGACAGAAGAGATGCTCAAAAACAATGTGAGTTGTTGTCAGAAGGAAAAATTTCATTGGATGACGTCATAGGCGGGAACAGTAAAGCAAAAGATAAAACTAACGCATTATTAAAAGCTTTTGAAAGATATCGCAAGGGTGGTAAAATTGTTCCATCAAAAGGTATTTTATTCTACGGTGCACCAGGTACAGGTAAAACCTCTCTAGCTAAAGCCATTGCCGCAGAGAAAAAAATGGAACTGTTTCTAATAAACCCATCTATGGTTATGGGCGAAAATGGCGAAAGAAAAGTTCTGGAAACCATTGAGTTAGCAAAAAAAGCTGCACAAATCAGCGGCGAACCTGTAATCTTATTGATAGATGAAATTGATGCTATAGCTCAAAAACGTTCAAGCAGTAGCAGCGACAAGGTACTTGTCATGCTGATGAACGAAGTAGATAAACTAAACCCTAGCGACAACGTAGTAATAATAGCAACTACAAACCGCAGAGAGGCTCTCGATTCAGCTATAATTAGATCTGGAAGAATAGATCAAAGTGTTGAAGTTGGTTTACCTAACTCTGAAGATAAAGTAAAAATCTTAAATATATACTTAAACCTTTTAGCTGTTGATAAAAACGTAAATCTAAAATCTTTAGCCGACAGAATGAAAGGCTTCAACGGAGCAGATATAAGAAAAGTTGTTGATATTGCTATCAGTAACGCTATGGAACGTCAAGGCGTTTCAAAAATGTGCGATGTAACAGTCACAAACGAAGATTTAAAATTAGGCGTAGCAACTATAATGGACGAAAAAACAGAAGTATACGCTTAATTAAAATATCAGTATAATATAAAAGACAGCTTATAGTATAAGTTGTCTTTTTTGTGCATGCAAAAAAGCAACCATAATTTTTGGTTGCTTTTTAAACTGTTTATATATTCCCTCTTCTTAGTTCGCTACAAGCTTATCTTTTATTAAAAATCGACATTATATCATAAAAGGTATCATCTTCGTCATATGTAGAAGAAGCTTGTCCTGCCCTTGAACCTTGTGCTTTTTCTTCCGGTTGCACATCCGATTTGTTTTCAGACGATTGATTTTCTACTTTTCCACTCATAAATTTACTGGACCACGAGTTCTCATTTCCTGTGCTATTGTGGTCATTTTCAAAACCTGTGGCAATAACAGTAACACTTATCTCATCTTCCATGTTTTCATCAAATGCCGCACCCCAAATGATATTTGCTTCGCTATCTGCTTGCTCAGCTATCATCGATGATGCTACCTCTATTTCGTCCAGTCCAATGTCTGGCGAAGAAGTAATATTAATAATTACACCTTTTGCACCGTTTATAGCCGTCTCAAGCAGCGGACTGGAAATAGCCATGTTTGCAGCTGCTTCTGCCTTTTCTTTTCCGGATGCCCTTCCCACACCCATATGTGCGTATCCAGCGTCCTTCATTACAGCGGTGACATCTGCAAAGTCAAGGTTAACTAACCCAGGTAATAAAATCAAATCGGAAATGCTCTGTACGCCCTGTCTCAGCACATCATCAGCAACCGCAAATGCATTTACCAAAGTGATTTTTTGCTCACTCGCGTACTTTAGTCTCTCGTTTGGTATTATTACCAAAGAGTCCACGTGTTCTCTAAGTGCTTCTATACCCTTTTCTGCCTGTTGCATTCTGCGTTTCCCTTCAAAGGCAAACGGTTTTGTAACTATACCGATAGTCAATATCCCCATTTCCCTTGCTATTTTAGCAACAACAGGGGCTGCACCAGTTCCCGTTCCACCGCCCATACCGGCAGTTATAAATACCATATCTGTTCCCTTGATGACCTGCGCTATTTCGTCTCTATTTTCTTCAGCAGCTTTTTGACCTACTTCAGGGTGTGAACCTGCACCTTTCCCTTGAGTAATTTTTTCACCTATTTGTATTTTATGAGTAGCTTTCGACCTTTGTAGTGCTTGCTTGTCGGTGTTTACAGAAACAAAGTCTACACACTTCACACCAGACGTAACCATGCGGTCAAGTGCATTTCCTCCGCCTCCACCTACTCCTATAACTTTAATCTGAACAATATTATCAAAATCATTTCCTAGCTCGAAAGCCATCAAAAAAGCCCCCTTCTTTTACCTTAAACTTAATGCATTTTGTCCTACTTTTTAATATAGCTTTACATTATAATTTAACACTTTTTTTTGAGAAATTCAATAGTTTGTATAAAAAAAATTTTATAAGTTTTACATACATTTTATTTTTTCTCCTAAATATTGTCATTTAGCAAATTATATTGTATCTTTAGGTCTAAAGTACGACTTATTTCCTTGATCTAACATTGAAACGTCCAATATCCCCTCTGACTCCGTGCTCAACTTATTATTTATTATTTCAGAAGCAGTTTTTATCTTGTAATCTAACTTTTCTAACGTTCCCAGTTGTATATCTATTTTTTTGTTATATTGAGCTTGTACATGTTTTGCATCAGACATATCTACCTTAGAAACTTCACGCAAACCATTTTTTTCTAATGTGTCAAATATTTGATGTAAATTTTCAGATACTTCATCATCACTAAAAATGAGGGTTTGCCCTAAATCAGCCTTTTTAAGCTTCACGCCTATAACTTGCACAGCGTTGTCAAAATCTACTTCATCTTCCGATTTTCCTCTTATTTCTATTACTCGATTTTCTTTATTTGCAAAAACGTAGCAATCATCTAAATCATAGCATACCGCTTTTTCGGCTTCTTTTACCCTTATTATCACTCTGTTTGGCAGAATCCTTTCTATGCTTAAAACTTCTACAAACGGCAAATGTTTCTCTATTTCTTCTTTAGATTTTCTCTTATTTAATAAAAACAAATTTTTGTTAACTTTTATGTTACTGCACTCTTTTATCTCTTTATATGTATACCTTGTGCTTCCTTCAATTTCCACATTTTCTATTTTAAAGAAAACAGTAAACGATAAAGTTACTCCCACCGCTGCAACAATACAAAAAATCGTAAAGTACTTCAGTACCAACCTCAATCTATATCGAAATAGCGACATTTTTTTCGTTTTTCTTCTTTTTACGTTACCATTTACCGTTTTCATATTCATCCTCTATACTCTTTTTATTTTTGCTCCCAATGCCCTTAAATTTTCTTCTAATTTTTCATATCCTCTGTCTAAATGCCTCAAATTTGAAATTTCACTGGTTCCCTCAGCTTTTAGCGCCGCTATGACTAAAGATGCTGCTCCTCTTAAGTCCGTTGCACACAGCTTTGCCGAATGCAAACTTCCTACACCGTTAACTGCAGCATTTTTCCCATCTATTTCTATATCGGCCCCTAGTTTTAAAAGCTCACCTACGTGTTTATACCTTTGCTGAAAAACTTTCTCAACAAACAGGCTTTTCCCTCGTGAAACGGTCGTTACCGCCATCAATAGAGCCTGTGCATCTGTAGGAAAATCTGGATACGGTCCTGTAATTATTTCTTTTATCGGGTTTAATTCTCTTGGAGCTTTTAAACTTAATGTTTTCTCACAAAAGTCCATTTTACAGCCGCATTCTTCAAATGCCGGAATAATTCCCGATAAGTGTTCATGATTCACGTTTTTGAAAAGTGCTTCACCTCCAGTAATCGCTAC
Organism: uncultured Oscillospiraceae bacterium; assembly: GCA_900549775.1. Taxonomy (GTDB): domain Bacteria; phylum Bacillota; class Clostridia; order Oscillospirales; family Acutalibacteraceae; genus UMGS1224. The sequence continues at coordinate 4,389 of URPR01000008.1, forward strand.
AGCTGACATAAAAGTGGCTGCTACTATTCTATCCGGTATCACAGTGTACTCTGCCCCGTGGAGTTTTTCCACTCCATCTACAATAATTTCACTTGTTCCAGCTCCTTTTATCTTTGCGCCACAGGCATTTAAAAAGTTCGCTAAGTCCACTATTTCCGGTTCTTTAGCCGCGTTTTTAATAACCGTTGTACCAGAAGACATCACTGAAGCCAGTAATATATTTTCAGTGGCTCCTACGCTTGGGAAAGGCAATTCTATTTTTTCTCCAGTCAAACCTTTTTTAGCTTGGCAATTTAAAATCTCTTCCTGTGTTAATATCTCCACACCCATTTTTTCAAATGCTCTTAAATGAAAATCTATAGGTCTCGGACCCAATTGACAACCACCCGGGAGAGTAAGCTTAGCTTTATTCACCCTAGATAATATCGCACCTAAAAAAATGATCGAAGAGCGCATTTCTTTCATCAGGAAGTTTGGTATATCGCACCTTTTTATAGAGCTCATGTCCACTATTAAGCTAGAATTTGACCTCGTTATTTTTCCACCTAAATATTGTAAAATTTTTATTGAAAAGTCTACATCCAATATGTCAGGGCAGTTATGTAAAATACATTTTTCCTGACATAAAACAGTGGCCGCTAAAATAGGTAAAACACTATTTTTAGAACCTTGTATTGAGATCTCTCCACTCAATTTTTTGTTACCATCTATTAAAAGTAGTGACATCACCAACCACCCCTTTCATAACATTTTATATCTTATACAAGTTATGCTATAAAAAGGGTACAGGTGCAATCTAAGAAACAAATTCTTCTATAAGTCCGTAAATCCTCTCATTTGCATCTACTATAGCCATACTCTTCGCGTTTTTTTCAAACTCGCTTAACTTTCCCCTATCTTTTAATAACCCATCCACTTTTTTAACTAGGCTTTCTCCACTCAAGTCCTTTTCCTCTATTATTTCCGCAGCATTATTATTTACAAGCTCCATAGCATTGTGGTACTGATGGTTCTCCGCTACGTTTGGAGATGGTATTAAAATAGATGCCTTGCCTTGAGCTTCTATTTCGCTCAAACTAATGGCTCCTGCCCTACAAATAACTAAATCAGCTGCGGCTAAACAGGTGGCCATATTGTCTATGTATTTTCTTATGTCGAAATTTTTGTGCTCCGACTTTTTAATGCCACTTTTCAAAACAGCATCTTCAAACCAGTCATTGCGCTTTCCAAAACCGTGGATGAGCTGATATCTGTCATTTTTAGCAACATCTTTCATTAAATCTATTACAGCTTCGTTTATTTTCTTTGCACCCAAGCTGCCTCCAAAAGACAACACAACTGGTCGAGAATCTAAACCTAACTCTTTCCTTGCAACATTCTTTTGCTTTAGCAGCACTTCACCTCTAATTGGGTTTCCTGTCAGCTCGCATCTACATTTTTTATCAAGAAATTTCCTCGCTTCTTTAGACGCTAACATAACTACATTCACTCTTTTGGAAAGCATTTTGGTTGTTATGCCGGGGAATGCATTTTGTTCATGAATTAACGTCGGTATTTTTAAAGCAGATGCTTCCCATAAAACAGGCCCACTAACATACCCTCCTGTACCTATACAAACGTCCGGGTTGAACTCTTTCAAAATTTTTTTACAGTCTTGACAGGATGTTATAAAGTGTCCTATCGTCTCTAAATTCTTTTTAAATCCTGATAAATTTAATTTTCTACTAAATCCAGTAACTGTTATCCCCTTGAAATCATACACCGCTTTTGCCACAAGCTCTTCTTCCATGCCGCCTTTAGCGCCTATATAAAGAATTTCCGCATCGGGTACTTTTTCCTTTACAAAATTTGCAATCGCTAAAGCCGGGTTTATGTGGCCTGCTGTGCCTCCTCCAGCTAATACTATCTTCACAGTTAATCACCTCTATGCTTTTTCTAATTTAGAAGTCCTGGATATTGAAAGAACTATACCGATTTGAGCTAGCAACATTACAAGTGAAGTTCCTCCATAGCTAAAAAACGGCAAGCTTATGCCTGTATTTGGCATGGTATTCGTCACAACAAAAATATTTAAAACCACCTGCAAACCGATTTGTGCTATTAGTCCTATTCCCAGCAACGAACCAAATCTGTCTTTTGCTCTCATTGCTATTATTATTCCTCGCCAAACCAGCATCGCAAATAAGATCAAAATAATTGAAGCTCTAATAAAACCAAGTTCTTCGCATACTACAGAGAAAATAAAGTCATTTTGCGGCTCTGGTATATATAAATGTTTTTGCCGAGATTGCCCCAGTCCTAAGCCTAACAACCCTCCTGAACCAATTGCGTAAAGGCCTTGCTTAGTTTGCCATGTATCAACCCCTGAATTTGTTGAAAATGGGTCAAGCCACCCCTGTACCCTGCCGTTTGCGTAAGTTAATTTATCGGTAAATAAAACTAAATATCCAACTGCTGCCAACGCTACAGCTAGAACCAGTCCAAACCATCTCAATTTTACGCCACCGATGTATAACATCCCTCCCGCTAACAAAACTATAATGATTAAACAAGAAATATGCGGCTCTAGGTACAACAGGAAAGCTGTTGCTCCTAAAATAGTAGCGTAAGGCAATATGCCATACTTAAAAGTTCCCATTCTTTTGAAGTTAATGGAAATAAAATGCGCAAATGATAAAACTATTGCAAACTTTGTAATTTCAGATGGCTGAAATCCTACAGGGCCTAGCTGTATCCATCTGTGAACACCATTTTTTATCGGCATTAGCAAAACTAATATTAAAAGTAAAAAAGACACTATTAATATCGGAACTGCAAGTTTGTGCAAATGATGATAGTCAAAATAAGATATTGCTATCATTGCAACAACGCCCAGCACAGCCCAAATAAGCTGACTTCTAATAAAATAATAACTATCTCCATTTTTGAAATAATAAGCATTTGGGGCCGATGCTGAAAATAACATTATCAGCCCTATAACAAGTAAAATTAATGTTATAAAAAACAGAGGTAAATCTAGTCCAGACCGGACAGAAAATATCTTTAATTTGTTCTGTAATGCCCGTCCCTTTTGGGAAATCGCATTATGCCTCTTAACAGCTACTGCACTGCTTGCGGCTTTTTGTACATCTGTTCTTTTGCTGGATCTCGTATTTTGAATCTTTCTACGCATGAAGATCTACCCCCTTTTATTTGATTTTTAAAATCCTGTTAAAACTAAAGCTATGCTCAAAAGTCCCATAACTATCATAAAAGAGCAAAAAACTATGCAGATTTTAAGTTCGCTCCAGTTGCACATTTCAAAATGATGATGTATCGGACTCATTTTGAATAAGCGTTTTCCTTTAGTTAGTTTAAAATATATAACTTGAAGCATAACTGAAAACATCTCAAGAATATAAACCGCACCAATGGTTATTAATAAAACAGGCATATTTATCGTAAAAGCCAGAGCACAGATCATTCCACCTAAAAATAATGATCCTGTATCTCCCATAAAAACTTTTGCTGGATATGCATTCCAAAAAAGAAACCCTAAACATCCTCCAACTAAAGCTGCTGATACTATACTTAAACCTATCATATTAAAAATACCAGCTATAACCATGAAGAAAAGCCCCGCAAAAAATGTAAGCGATGCGTCCAATCCATCTATTCCATCTGTTAAGTTTACAGCGTTTACCATGCCAACTATTAATACTGCACAAATCGGCCAATAAAAAATACCTAAATCAACTTTTCCTAAAAATGGTATCAATGTACTGGTCGTATTAACTACACCATGCGAATTTTCTGAAAAAAACAATAAAAATAAATACACAAATGCTACCGAAAACTGTAGTAATAATTTCTGTTTTGCATTGAGTCCCATATTCCTTTTTTTTACTACTTTTATGTAATCATCCAAAAAACCAATCGCGCCAAATCCTAACGCCATTAAAAGACCAGCTATTATTTTCAAATACATAAGCGGAGCTTGCAGTAAAGTGATATCGCCCTTAGACACATAGCAGTATAAAGGCAAGCTCAAAGTCACCGATACAAAAATTCCAATTATGAACATACTTCCGCCAATGGTAGGAGTACCCTGCTTTTTTTTGTGCCAAGATGGTCCAATCTCAAGTATTGTTTGACCGAACTTAAGTTTGTGAAGATAAGGTATTAATTTTTTGCCCAAAAGCAAAGTCACTAAAAACGAAATTAACATTGATGCTATTGTAAAAGCTGTTGCCATGTTTTTGCTCCCCTTTTAATTTTGTATGCCAATTCAATTATACCACATCTGCATACCATTTTATACATATTTTAAAACTCATTCAGCTATTTGAGAATCTTTCTTCTGTACAAATTCTACCGTTATAGACGTTCCTCTTTTTACGGTTTCACCTTCACCTATACTTTGCGAAACAGAAATACAATTTTGCCCCTGAGCCAGTTCACCTTTTATTTTTACATTCAATCCACTTTCTGCGGCCACTTTATTTACATTTGCAGGACTCATTCCTATTAGCTTTGGCACCTTTACATTCGCTTTGTCGTCTTTGTCTGTATATAAAACCACTTTGCCTCCTTTTGGCATTTTGGCTGTAGCTTCCGGTATTTGCGATATTACTACATCTCCGCTTCCACAAACAGTTGAGCTAAGTCCTAGACTTTCAAGTTTTGACTTTGCCTGCGATACTTTAGACCCTACCACAAACGGCATCGGAATATCTAACTTTGCAAGTTCCTCTTCTGTATACTTGCACTCTACGCCCAAGTAAGGCAGTGCTTCTTGCATAACTTTTGCAAAAGTAGGTGCTGCAACCATCGCTCCATAGTAACTTGGTCCCTTCGGCGTATCATAATATATCAGCAAAACTACCTGTGGATTATCAGCAGGCGCTATTCCACAAAACGAAGCTATGTAATCCATTCCATTTGGTCCACTTTGGCCTATCTTTTGACTCGTTCCGGTTTTTCCCCCGATTCTGTACCCTGGAACATACCCGTTCTTTGCACCGCCTTCTTTAGCGTTCATTTGCAAAAGTTCACAGATTCTTTTCGATGTACTTTGAGATATAACCTGTCTTTTTTCTTTTTTTTCAAACGATTTTACTACATTGCCATCGGAGTCTATAATTTGTTTTACTATATGAGGCGTAACCAAATGGCCTCCATTTGCTACAGCTGCTGCCGCCGTGACCATTTGAATCGGCGTTATACTAAAGTTTTGACCAAACGATGCAACAGCTAAATCCATAGGACCCATAGAGCCGTCTTTGCTGAAAAATATGCCGTTTGCTTCTCCGGGCAAATCTATACCCGTTTTTTCCGTAAACCCAAAAGCATCGTAGTATTGGTAAAACTTTTCGCTTCCTATTATTTGTCCAAGTGAGATAAAAGCCGGGTTACAAGAGTTACAGAAAGCCTTTGCAAAAGTTTGTGCCCCATGCCCACCGTGTTTGTGACATTTTATCGGTCTTGCACCCTTAAATGGAACTAAACTACCAGTACAGTGAAAACCTGTGTTTTCATTAATCAAATTTTCTTCAAAACCCATTGCTGTCGTTACCATTTTAAAAACAGAGCCCGGCATGTATGTATCACTTACAGCCTTATTTCGCCATTGTCTTTCCAAGGCTTCCGCTTTGGCTTTTGGTCTCTCTTCTTCTGTTAAATTTTCTATTGCAGATTTATCATCTTCATCAACTATCTCGAAGGGCTTGTTTAAATCATAGCCGCCCTTCACAGCCATACCCAAAATCTCACCGTTATTAACATCCATCATTATGGCAACTGCTTTGTTTTTTACAACATTATTTACTATCCCCTCTTCTAAGCCTTTCTCTAAAAAGTGCTGTATAACTTCATCAATCGATAACACTAAACTATTTCCATTTTTAGCCGGTATCATTTTCTCATACTCAAAAGGCATATCTGTTCCTATTGCATTTCTTGCTGTAACCAAGCGACCGCTTTCGCCCGTTAAATAACTATTATAATAATTTTCAATTCCAGACAAGCCTTGATTATCAGTCCCTACAAAACCTATGACAGCTGAAGCAAAATCTTTGTGAGGGTAATACCTTTTATAGTCCTCTACCAAACGTACCCCTGATTTTATTTTGTTATCCTTTAAAAAAGCGACAACTTTATCCTTTACATCACTGTCAATTTTCCTCTTTAAGACAGTATAGTAAGATCTCTTTTTCGCTTTTGCCAGTATCTCCTCCCGGTCAAGTTCCAATATCTCAGAAAGGCCTTTCGCTACCATTTCCTTCGATTGATCGTCTGGCAAGTAAGCTGGCTCTAATACAACCGTCCAAACAGTAGCGCTTTGGGCCAAAGGTTTCATATTGCAATCATAAATAGTGCCTCTCTGCGCACTAACTTTTGTATCTTTAAGCTGTTGCTCTATCGCCATCTGTTTTAGCTCTGCACCTTGAACAAGTTGAAGTTGAGCTAGTCTAAATATACCTATTCCAAACCCTAAAAATATCAAGACCAACAGCACAAAAAGCGATCTTCTCCACATTCTAACAGTGGTACCTCTTGCCATAGTTTTGCTCCTTTATAACAATACAAGAGTCAAGATTTTATCTTAACTCTTTTTAATTTCATTCCTATTAATCTATATTCTTATAAAAATAAAATATTTCCTTAGTTAAAATAAATTGTAAAATTACCCATTTTTATAAGCTTTATCTCCAGCAGACAGATTGATATACTCTACTTGAGATGGAGTTGTTTTACACATTTGCAATTCGTTTTTAGCATATTCTTCAACATTTGAAAGTGAAAAATTAGACTCATTCCTCACCGCCAGTTGCGTATGTATACTTTCGCTCTCCATTAATTGTTTGTTCATACTTTGTATTTGAGCTGTCAATTCGGTTAGCTTTATCTGATTATGTATCACTGTTAAAATTGTCAACAAGCTTACAGCAAAAGCTGCCCCTAAAAAAGCCACCGCCAATGGATTTATTTTCGCCCTTCGGTTTTTTCTCAATTCCTCTTTAGGTAACCTTAAGATATTATCTTTCTTTTTAACTTTTACTTCCTCAAACACCGAAAGGTCATATGCTAAATTCCTATTGTCTAATGACATCACTTAAACAGCTCCTTTTTATTCCTGCCTTTTATATTTTCTCGCAAACTCTTAATTTCGCACTTCTACTTCTTTTATTTTCTTTTATTTCCTCTTCACTTGGTTCCACGGCTTTTTTGGTGATAAGCTTAGCTTTTGGTTTATTTGCGCACACACAAACCGGAAAATCCGGTGGGCATGTACAACCTCTGCACCAACTTTGCATTTTTCTTTTTACTATTTTATCTTCGAGCGAATGAAAAGTTATAACTGCTATTCTAGCTCCTTTATTTAAAACGGAAAACGCTTCATCTAAGCCTTTCTCTAAAACTTCAAGTTCTGAATTGACGAAAATTCTAATTGCTTGAAAGGTTTTCCTTGCTGGGTGTCCATTTTCTCTTCTCACTTTCGCTGGTACGGATGATTTAATTATCTCAGCCAGTTCCAATGTGCTGTAAATTTTTTTATTTTCTCTATATTTCACTATAGCCCTTGCTATTGATTTAAAATATTTTTCTTCTCCGTAATTTTTTATTATCTCGCCTATTTTATCTTCAGCAAAATCGTTCACTACATCGAAAGCAGATATTCCGTTTTTACTCATTCTCATATCAAGTGGTGCATCATTATGATAAGAAAAGCCTCTCTCAGGTGTATCCAGTTGATACGAAGAAACTCCTATATCTAACAATACTCCATCCACGCCGCTCACGGACAAATTCTGCACAACTGTTCTTATTTTTGAAAAGTTTGAGTTGATAATTATTGAATTTTGATACTTAGAAAGCCTTTCTTTCAAGACCAAAATAGCATCCGGGTCTTGATCGATTGATATCAGTTTCCCTTTTTTAAGCCTTTTCAGTATCTCCTCTGAATGCCCTCCGCCGCCTGCTGTACCGTCTACATATATGCCGTCAGGTTTTACATTTAGTAGGTCCACAGATTTTTTCAGCAGAACTGACTTATGAGAAAACTCCAAGTGTCACACCCCTTTTTTAAAGCTCTAACATGTCCATAGCTTCTTCTATATTTTCCTCGGTAATGCTCGAGTTAAAGCTGTTCCACTTAGCACTATCCCAAATTTCTACCCGATTCGCCGTTCCTATAAATGTAACTTCTTTTTTTAAACAAGCGTGTTCCCTCAAATTTTGAGGAATAAGAATCCTTCCTTGCTTATCCGGCTGAACTTCAGCAGCACCTGAAAAGAAAAACCTTTGTATAGTTCTTGCTTTAGATATCGGCATTGTTCTAACTTTATCTTCAAGTCGCATCCATTCGCTTTGCTGCAGCACAAACAAGCACCCATCAAGCCCTTTGGTGATGTAAAAGAGCGTACCCAAATCATCGCGGAACTTCGTAGGAACCGCGACTCTACCCTTTGGGTCAATATTATGTTGGTATTCACCTATCAACATAAGCTTCACTCTTGAGGAAAAATAGAATTAAATTTACCACTTAACTCTACTTTGCCCCACCTTTCACCACCAATTACTTAATATTATATACTTATTTTTTTTCGTGTCAATATGAAAACAAAATTTTTTTCGAGAAATTTAAAAAATATTGTCTAAAATGGTTATTTTAAAAATCTTTTAAATTTTTATTCTGTTTTCGAAACTATAAACATTAAATAAATATACATGCATCTTATTTCTTTTTTTATTTTTCATATGTATATTTCGACAATTTTTTCATTTTTCTTACCCAGGAAATTTATAAAATGAAAATCCAAATTTACACCACCGTATGTTATAATAAATTGTATAAATGTATAAGGATGTTTTTATGAAAGATTTAACAAGTAAAGTCCGCGCAGCCATAGATCAGTTTGATATGATAAATGAAAACGACAATATTGCCGTATGCGTTTCAGGCGGAAAAGACTCAGTTTTTCTGCTTTATGCTCTAAATGAAATAAAAAAATATTATCCCAAAAAATTTAACCTATCTGCTTTGACTGTAGATCCTGGTTTTCCAGGCAAGTCTTCATATACAGAAATTAGAGAGTTTTGTCGTAAAAATAATATTAATTATTTAATAAAAGAAACCCAAATGTACGAAATTATTTTCAACGTTCGCAAAGAAAAAAATCCATGTAGCTTGTGTTCTCGCATGAGACGTGGTATTTTGCACAGCTGTGCTAAAGAGATTGGCTGCAACAAAATAGCCATTGGGCACCATTTCGATGATGTTGTCGAAACTCTTATTATGAATTTGTTTAATAATGGAGATATTTCTTGCTTTTCTCCCGTTACTTATTTGTCTAGAAAAAACATACACGTCATCAGACCTCTAATCTACTGCAAAGAGCCCAACATATCTAATTTTATATCCTCTCACAATCTGCCGGTTGTTAAGAGTTTGTGTCCTGCAGATAAAAGGACTCAGCGTGAAACGACTAAAAAGCTCTTAGCAAATTTAGAAAATGATTACCCAAACCTTAAAAAAAATATTTTCACTGCTATAAAAAAAGCCAACCTCAAAGGCTGGCACAATTAATTTTTATTTTTTTAGCAACATCTTCAATGCTTTCTAATCCACATTTTGACAAGCATTTTTTGGGTCTTAACAGTGGCAAATCAGAAAGATTGTATTCATCAAAAAGAGCTGACAAAAAATACTCTACACTTACATTTTGCGGCTTTAGTTTTTTATATTTAAATGGGATTTTCACCTTATACTCGTAGTAGGCGTTCAAGCAGTTCAAGTATTTGTTGATTTCACTTGAAAACACAACACTGTCCTTTTTTATAGGCAAAGGTTCATTTATAGGTTCTGGCGCCACAACAATATCGCTTTTAAAAAGCCAGTCTTTATTTTTTGTGACCATCACAGATGCTCCAAATTCATCCATTAAATCCATCTGTTTTTCCAAATATAATCGTTCATTTAAAGTTATCACATCAATCTGGCTAGAAAATTTTATAATTTTTCTTAGCAGTTCAGAATGCTCACCAGTTTCATCGATCAATGATATCCTTAATTTGTTGGGATTGAGTTTTGCCTTGTTTAGTACCTCTAATACTGCATTCTTGCACAACCTTTTTTGAAGATTTATAGATGAAAACCTTTTTATTCCCAATTTTGTCATAATAGGAAGTTGGTTTGGAAATAAAAGTTTAAACTCCTTTTCCCCAAGCAAATTGGCTATCTTTTTCCACTTTATCTTCCCTTTTTTAGACTTAACTAAAATATTTACTACACTTATTTCCCCTAATTTTTTCTCCTCAACTATGAGCTTGTCTAAAAATAAATACTTAAAAAAATTTATGTCATTTATGCATTCTGCAGTAACTGTTACTATCATTTCCTTCACCTTTTGTTTTTTAAAAGCTATTTACAATATTACTATTCTTATAAACAAAAAATGCATACATTTATAAATCATGCTAAAAACAGGCACCACAATCGGTGCCTGTTTTGATTTATATTACTGATTATCTTGAGACTCTAATGTTGCCAGTAAATCTGCTTTTGAACTATATTTAACTTGTAAGTTCTTCAAAAGGGTTTTGCCGGCTTTGAATTTTACAACCTCATCTTTTGATTCGACTTTTTCATAACCTTCTTTAACTAGTGCATTGCATTCATATTCAAACTTTTTGTCTTTTCCTTCCTTCATAGCAATTTCAACAGAAACAGAATCTAGTTTGTCGTCTTTGAAATGATATGTTTCTTTGCCTTTAGCCGATTCGCTTTCATAGTATTGAATTACATCGTCACCAACTTCTTCTACATCTCCATCATTTTTCTCAATGCCTTTTTCTTCCTTTTGTTCGCTTGTTTCAACTTGAGAAGTTTCACTTTCTTCTCCTTTGTCATTTCCATTTGATCCACCACAAGCGGTAAAAGGAATCGCTAAACTTACAATAAGTAAAATGGTAATAAACTTTTTCATACAACACCCTCCAAATATCAATATGTTATTTTTGCATTTATATGTTCATAATACATCATTTAAGAATTAAAGTCAATTAAAAATTATAATAATTTGCAAAAAATAAAAAATCAGCTAACGTTAGTTAACTGATTAATAAATTTTATGATAAAATTAAAAACTTTTTACTATATCCTTTAAGTACTTCTTAAAGTTTTCACCTATTTCCTCATGTGTTATAGCCACTTCTACAGCAGCCTGCATCATTCCCAACTTGCTGCCCATATCGTACCTTTTTCCTGTAAACTCAACGGCTACTGTACCTGAAGTCCTCGCTAAAGCTTTTATGGCATCTGTAAGTTGAATTTCTCCGCCCGCACCTGGTTTCGTTTTTTCTAAAGCATCAAAAATGTCTGGAGTTAAAATGCAGCGCCCTAAAATAGAATACAAAGACATTACTTCACCCTGAGAAGGCTTTTCTACCATGTCGGTACACTTAAACAAGTTATCCTTAATAGGCTCTACTTTAAGCGAGCTATACTTGTAAATATCTTCTTCTTTTACTTTATTTACACCTAAAATAGGCACCTCGTACTCCTCATATGCCTTCATCAGCTGCAAACAAGCCGGCACTTTACTTATTATGACATCATCGCCATAAAGTACAGCAAAAGGCTCACTTCCAACAAATGACTTTGCACAACTTATAGCATGACCTAAGCCTTTCGTCTCTTTTTGTCGTATAAAATAAATATTTGCAAGCTTTGAAAGTTTCGATACCTGCTCATACATTTCTTTTTTCTGATCTTCAAGCAACTTTTTTTCAAGTTCAGGTGAATGATCAAAATGATCTTCTATTACGCCTTTTCCTCTATTAGTTATTATTAATATGTCCTCTATACCTGAACTTACAGCTTCTTCAACTATGTACTGTATTGCCGGTTTGTCTACTATTGGAAGCATTTCCTTGGGAACGGCTTTACTAGCAGGAAGTACTCTCGTTCCAAGACCGGCTGCCGGTATAACTGCTTTTTTTACTTTCATCAAATTTCACTCCGTTATTTTACTTTACTTCTTTTTCTAAACATAAACCTATTTACAACCATCGCGACAACCACTCCCATGCTCGTATCCAAAACCCTATTAATTACATACATAAACGTGTTGCTGTAAGCTGAATCTGATCGTTCCACTATTACGCTAAGCACCACAATGCAACCTATGACTATTGAGTTTTTATGGTCTATGACATTGCAAATGTATATAACAGCCAAGACACAAACAGGCGCTAAAAGCAAGTTTACATATCCTACACATTCTTTGTACGGTATTAACTTAGTTATGAGCAGAACTATGAGTCCCAAAAATCCGCCTATGCTTGTCCCGACAAGCCTGTATAGTCCAGTTTTGTATGTTTCATTGTACGTTGGTTGCATACAAATAATAGCTGCTATGCTGGCAAGCAACAGCTCCGATCGTTTAAATATCATCGCTATAAGTAAGCAAAGAAAAACAGCTATTGCACTTTTTGCAGCCCTGAGTCCTAATTTATATTGCTGATTCATAACCGTTCTCCTAATATCTGTAATTTAAATAATTATATTATAAATACATAAAAAATTCAAGCTTATCTATCGTTTTAAAGTTTTTTAAATCTGTATTGACAAAGTTATAATGCCATGGTAAAATATTAAAAGCTGTTTTTCCAAAGACAGTAGGTGCTATTTTTAGCGTAAGTTTTTCGCCTACCGAGGATGATCGCAATAAACTTTTGATTGTTTTTGCTTCTTTTTCTCGGCAGGAAAAGAAGCTTTTAATTTGCACCTTTACTCTTTTTTATGGAGGTGAGTGTATGCCAAGTGAAAAGGTCTTGGAACAAAAGAAAGCATTGGTTGAGCAGTTAGCTGAAAAGCTTAAAGGTTCTTGTGCCGGCGTTTTCGTAGAGTATAAAGGCATCACAGTGGAAGATGACACTAAGCTAAGAAAAGAACTTAGAGAAGCCGGAGTTGAATATTCTGTAATTAAAAATACTCTTCTTTCTAGAGCTGCTGAAAAAGCAGGACTTGATGGTCTAGATTCTGTTCTTAAAGGTTCTACAGCTGTTGCAACCAGCAACGATGACTATGTAGCAGCGGCACGTATTCTTTGCAAATTTGCTAAGAATAACGATTTCTTTAAAGCAAAAGCCGGTTTTGTAGAAGGCAAAGTTATTGACGCAAGTGAAGTAGAAAATCTATCTAAGCTGCCAAGCAAAGAGATTTTGGTTGCTCAGGTTTTAGGTACATTAAATGCACCTATTACTGGATTTGCTACTGTACTCAACGGCACAATTCGTTCATTGGTAATTGCATTAAATGCAATCGCTGAAAAACAAAGCGCTTAAGGCGTATAAAAATTTATAATATTAAAATTTTGGAGGATATTATTATGTCAGAGAAAGTTACAAAGTTAATTGAGGATGTTAAAGCGTTAACAGTATTGGAATTGAGCGAGTTAGTAAAAGCTCTTGAAGAAGAATTTGGTGTATCTGCAGCAGCACCTGCAGCTGTAGCAGTAGCAGCACCTGCAGCAGGTGAAGCAGCAGCCGCAGAAAAAACTGAATTTGATGTTGTACTTAAGTCAGCTGGTGCAAACAAAGTTGCTGTTATAAAAGCAGTTAAAGAAATCACAGGTCTTGGCCTAAAAGAAGCTAAAGAGATTGTAGATGGAGCACCTAAAACTCTTAAAGAAGCAGTTTCTAAAGACGATGCTGAAGCAATGAAAGCTAAATTGACAGAAGCTGGCGCAGAAGTAGAAGTTAAGTAAGATAATTGCAATAAATAGCAGAACCCCCTTCGATATGTGATCGAAGGGGGTTTGTTGTGTATAAACCTTAAAATAACCTATTTACTTTGAAGTTATAAATTTTCATCCACCGCGCCTTTTGTGCTTTACGAATGATTTATTTAAAAGTTTATCCTTGATTTCCGCACCCAGCGATGTAAACGCTGAATCTATAACTTCTCCTGTCTCGTCATCGTGTATCCTATAATTCAGTAGCCCTTTTCTTTCAACGAAGCCTCCACTAACATGTTCTAAATTCTTCTCATCTACTGCGCCAATTTCAGATTTCCTTCTTACCTTTTTCTCCACAAATATCACCTCTAAAATCAATTTACTAAATAACTTAGCTTTTATATTATATCACTTTTTGTGATACTTGTCACTTGTTTTGTTAAAATCATTAAAATACGTCCAGTCACAAAATATTTGTGGTTAAAATTTAAGTTGTTGCGAGTTTTGTCTTACATCTTTTGGTGGAAAGGCGCCCATTACCGGAATAGTTTTGCTTCTATAATGTTCACTGTCTAAAAGGTCCCCATCATATTCTTTCACCGAAATGAGTTTTTGTCCTTTCGGAAAGCTCATCACCGATACCCCTTGTGTGTCGCGCGTAGTTTTTAAAGTTATCATTGAAGAATTTATAAGCAACATTCTGCCTGATGAAGATGTTAAAATATAATTTTTTTCTTCTTCAGAATAAAAAATAGATACTAACTTAAATTTATCGCAATAAGCCTTCAAAAGCTTTTTGCGGTTTGTTTTTGTTCGGTACGACGATGCCGAAACTTTTGCTACTTTGCCATTTTCAAAGAAAAATAATACAAACCCATTTTCAAAATCTTTCAAATTCAGCATACATACTGGTAGCTCATCTTCATCCATCTCAAGTTTCACTGGAACATATTCACCTAAGACGCTTGCTTTTGTGTCTTGAAAATCACTGGCTTTGGTTTTATACACTTGATGCATATTTGTAAAAAACAATAGCTCGTCTGTATTTTTCCCCTCGGTGTGTGAAATAATTTCATCGCCATCTTTAAGCTTCTGCTCAGAGCTCATTCTGAGTGATTGCGGCGTTATCTTCTTTAAGTACCCTTGTTTCGTAAAAAATAAATTAACTGCATAATCAGGAACGCTTTCTTCTATTTCATACTTAGTGATTTGATCAGGATATATCAACATCGTTTTACGATTCTCACCATATTTTTCCGCGACATGTTGCAGTTCCTCTATTAAAATTAACTTGATTTTATTCTCATCTTCAAGCACATCTTTTAGCTTTTTTATGCTTGATTCCAACACATCTATCTCTTCTACTCTTTTCAGCAAATACTCCTTATTTAAATGCCTAAGTTTGATTTCAGAAACATATTCAGCTTGCTTTTCGTCAATCAAAAAACCTTCCATTAAGTTCGGAATGACATCCTTTTCCTCTTTAGTATTCCTGATTATCTCTATAGCTCTGTCTATATCAAGTAAAATGCACTTCAGCGCACTCAAAAGATGCAGTTTCTTTTCTTGCTTATTTAAAGAATATCGCGTTCTACGTTTTACACAATTGGCCCTAAACAGAATCCACTCGGAAAGTAATTCTCTTACCCCTAAAACTTTTGGAGTCCCATTTATAAGAACATTAAAATTGCAAGAAAAACTATCTTCTAGCGTTGTCATTTTGAAAAGTTTTTGCATAAGTTTTTCAGGATCTGTACCACGCTTTAAATCTATTGTTATTTTCAGACCATCTATACCCGTTTCGTCACGTATATCATTAATTTCTTTTACTTGATTTTTCCTTGAGAGTTCCACTATTTTTTCAATAATTGCTTCTGTCGTGGTAGTTGGCGGAATACTGTTTATGTCTATACAGTTTGCTGATTTATCGTAAGTATATCTACTCCTAACTTTTATGCTGCCTTTACCCGTTCTATATATAGCGTCAATGGCAGATTTATCGTAGATTAAATTGCCACCTCCTGAAAAATCAGGTGCTATCAATGTGCTCTTTATGTCGTGGTCATGGTTTTTTATCAGTTCTATTGTCGTTAAACATACCTCTTTTAAATTAAAAGGGCAGATAGAACTTGCCATTCCTACTGCTATACCAGTGTTTGCATTTACCAAAATGGACGGAAACCTCGCCGGCAATAATGTAGGTTCCATCAATGTATTGTCGTAGTTCGGTACGAAGTCTACAGTATCTTTATCTATATCCAAAAACAGCTCTTCACATATCTTATCAAGCTTTGCCTCCGTATACCTTGAAGCAGCCCATGCCATGTCCCTTGAATAAAACTTTCCAAAGTTTCCTTTAGAGTCTACATAAGGATGCAAAAGCGCTTCATAACCTCGGCTCAGCCTAACCATAGTATCGTAAATTGCACTGTCTCCATGAGGGTTAAGTTTCATCGTTTGGCCAACTATATTGGCAGATTTCGTTCGAGCCTTTTCTAAAAGTCCCATTTGATACATAGTGTAAAGCAGTTTTCTATGTGATGGCTTGAACCCATCTATTTCAGGAATCGCTCGAGACAAAATTACGCTCATAGCATATGGCATATAGTTCTTCTCTATAGTGCTAACTATCGGTTGCTCTACTACCTCACCTGCACCTTCAATTATCCCCTTTATCGCAGGTACGCGATTTTGCTTTTGTAGGTTTTTCTTTTGCGCCATTTCCATTTCCTTTCTTTTTTTGCAAAGTTCTCGCTGTCAATTTTAGCTTACATCTATATCATCCATATACAAATGCCCATTTTCCACGATATATTCTTTTCTCCCTGCTAAGTTATCACCCAACAAAATATCAAAAATCTCTGCTGTTTTCTGAGCATCCTCCGGCATAACTTTTATAAGTCGTCTAGTTTTCGGGTTCATGGTAGTTAAGTTCATCATGTCAGGTTCGTTTTCACCCAACCCTTTTGAACGTTGTATACTATACTTTTCATTGCCAACCTTTAAAAGGAACTGTTCTTTTTCTTGCTCGGTATATGCAAAATAAGTTTCCGTTTTAGTATTTATCTCATACAACGGAGATTCCGCTATGAAAACTTTTCCCACATTTATTAATGTCGGCACCAACCTATATATCATAGTAAGTAAAAGAGTTCTTATTTGAAATCCATCTACGTCCGCATCGGTACAAAGGATAATTTTATTCCACTTCAATAGATCTAAATTAAAGTTTGCTAAGTCCTTATTAGCTTTAGATTTTATTTCCACTCCGCAGCCTAAAACTTTCAGCAAATCTGTGATTATCTCGCTTTTAAATATCTTATTGTAGTCAGCTTTTAAACAATTTAAAATTTTCCCTCTAATGGGTATAATGCCTTGAAAATTGGGGTCTCTGGCTTGCTTGCAAGCGCCAAGAGCTGAATCGCCTTCCACTATAAAAAGTTCTCGTTCTGTGACATCTTTACTTCTGCAATCTACAAACTTTGCAACCCTATTTGCCATGTCCATATTTGTAGTGAGCTTTTTCCTTATGTTAAGCCTCGTCTTTTCGGCATCTTCCCTACTTCTTTTGTTTATTAAAACTTGAGTTGCTATTTTTTCCGCATCACTTGGATTTTCAATAAAAAAAACCTCCAGCTGATGCTTAAACAGCGATGTCATAGCTTCTTGAATGCCCTTGTTAGTTATTGATTTTTTAGTCTGGTTTTCATAAGACGTGACATTGGAAAAAGATGATGTAACTATAACTAAACAATCTTCAACATCGGTAAAAGTTATTTTACTTTCGTTTTTAGTGTACTTTCCATTTTGCTTTAAGTATGAGTCTATTTCATATACAAACGCATTTTTAACCGCTTTTTCAGGTACTCCTCCATACTCCAGAAAGCTTGAGTTATGATAATATTCCGCCAGCTTTATTTTATTAGAAAAAGTCACAGCAGCACTAATTTTAGTCTTGTATAGTGGCTTATCTTCCCTATCACGCACCATTTTATCAGCTTGCCAAAACTGCACCGGTATCATCGCTTCATCCTGGACCACTTCTTTCACATGATCCAATATTCCTTGCTCATATTTAAACGTAGTTTCAGCAAAATTCCCATTTTCCTCTTGTTTAAAGACAAACTCTATGCCCGCATTTACTATAGCTTGCCTTTTCAAGACGTCTTTAAAATACTCCGGGCTAACAGAAATGTCTGTAAAAACGTCTATATCCGGCTTCCACCTAATTTTTGTGCCCGTATCTTTTCCTTTATAAAATTCCTTTTTTAACCCTCCTACATTCTCCCCTTTTTTAAACTCTAGCCTGTACAAAAAGCCATCTCGTTTTATTTCAGCAGTCATATATTCCGAGGAATACTGCGTCGAACAAAGGCCCAATCCATTCAGGCCTAATGAATATTCATAATTGTCAATAGATGAATTATTATATTTCCCTCCGGCGTAAAGCTCGCAAAAAACAAGTTCCCAATTATATCTTTGCTCATTTTTATTGAAGTCTACAGGAATGCCCCTGCCATTGTCTTCCACTTCAATAGATTTATCTTGGAATAACGTCACCGTTATCACTTTTCCGTAGCCTTCCCGCGCCTCATCAATGGAATTTGATAAAATCTCAAATATCGAATGTTCACAGCCTTCTATTCCATCTGAGCCAAAAATAACGCCCGGTCGCTTCCTTACTCTGTCCGCGCCCTTAAGCGATGATATGCTCTCGTTATCATAAGTATTTTTCTTCGTTTGCATCATACCTTATCCCTTTCTTGACTTTACAGTATATAATTTACATCAGTTTACAAAGCTATGTCAAGTTTAACACTTCCAATAACAAGCAAAAAAGTTAATGGCTATTGTGCCATTAACTTCATCAATAAAATCAACTTTGAGTTTCAGAATTTTTTTCTTTGCTTTCTTCTATGGCAATTTCCTCATCGCGTCCTTCAACTATCTTGGTAAATTCCTCTCCACTCATTTTTTCATTCTTAAACAAATACTGAGCCACTTTATGAAGTTTTTCCATATTCTCCTTCAAGATTTCCTCTGTCTTATCGTAGCTTTTTGAAATAATTGAATGTATCTCTTCGTCTATTTTAGACGCAACCTTTTCTGAATAATTCCTGCTTGATGAGAGGTCTCTTCCTATAAACATGCCTTCATTTTCCGCAGAATACGCAATAGGTCCTAAGTCTTTACTCATGCCGTACTTCTTTACCATAGAAGTCGCAATTTCCGTTGCTCTCTTTATATCGTTCGATGCACCCGTAGATATATCTCCCAAAACCAAAGCCTCTGCAACCCTTCCTCCCAGCAACACGACAATGTCCTCTTTCATCTCAGACATTGATTTGTAATTTCTATCTTCAGAAGGTAACGACATCGTAAAGCCTCCGGCCATGCCCCTCGGTATAATCGAAATTTGATGCACTGGATCTTGCGTAGGGCACATGTAAGTAGCTATTGCGTGACCAGCCTCATGATAAGCAGTAAGAGATTTTTCCTTATCTGTCATGACACGCGACTTTTTCTCAGCTCCAACAACTACCTTAATGGTAGCTTCTTCTACTTCTTTCATGGTAATAGCCTTGAGGTCACGCCTTGCCGCCAACAAAGCTGCTTCATTCAAGAGATTTTCTAAGTCTGCCCCCGTAAAGCCCGCTGTAGATTTAGCTATAGTCTTAAGCGATACATCAGGAGCTAGTGGCTTGCCTTTTGCGTGAACTTTCAATATATCCTCGCGCCCTTTGATGTCTGGAAGTCCTACCATAACTTGCCTATCAAACCTGCCTGGTCTCATCAATGCAGGATCTAGCACATCCGGACGGTTCGTAGCGGCTATCATTATTACGCCTTCATTTACTCCAAAGCCATCCATCTCTACCAGCAGCTGATTAAGCGTTTGCTCTCTTTCATCGTGTCCTCCTGTCATGCCTACCCCGCGCTGGCGACCGACAGCATCTATCTCATCTATAAACACAATGCAAGGAGCATTTTTCTTCGCCTGATCAAACAGGTCTCTAACCCTAGAAGCTCCGACACCCACAAACATTTCCACAAAGTCAGACCCAGATATTGAGAAGAAAGGTACACCCGCTTCGCCTGCAATCGCTCTAGCCATCAAAGTTTTACCAGTACCAGGAGGTCCCACCAGTAACACCCCTTTAGGGATTCTCGCACCAAGCTCATTATATTTTTTAGGATTTTTTAAAAACTCCACTAATTCCTGAAGTTCCTCTTTTTCCTCGTCTGCGCCCGCTACGTCTGCAAAAGTAGTCTTTCTTTTTTCATCTGTAAGGTTCTTTATTTTGGCTTTTCCAAACATCATCGTTCTGCCGCCTTCACCCAAGCCGGACATAGCCTTTCTCATGAAGAACCAGAACAAAAGACCAAGACCAATAAATACAACCGCATCCAGTAAAAGAGTAGTCCACCACGAGTTTTCACTTGCTCTTTTTAAATCTTGCTTCATTTGAGCATCAGGATTTTTTTCATTGTACTTATTCACGTACTCCTTAATGTCCTCGCGTACCCAAGACACACTAGGTGCTGTGTATTCTACTATGGTGTTGTCTTTTAACTTTATTCTCATCTCGCCGGAGCCTAAATTCATAGAATACTCCGTAACTTGTTCATCTTCAAAGTATTTTATTACGTCTGAGTAAACCTTACTGTTGCTATTTGAGCTTCGAAACAAAGTTACCATCAAAATGATAACAAGTATTGGTATGCCAATGTAAAATAATAAAGATTGTATTTGTTTCTTATCTTTCAAACCTCTTGCCACTCCTAACTTTAAAATAAGCTTATAATATCATTTTACTTCAATAAGTAACACATTCTGCGTATTTTCGTCAACCTTAAATTGCTCCGCTATCCCAAAGCCTTCAAGCCAAATAACTGTACTTTCATGAGCTAAAATCGCTAAACTTTCCCTTTTATTAATCGGTACCTTTTGCTCATTAAAAAACTTTTTTAATGACTTTGTAACGTTTCTCCTAAGCGGTGAAAATTTATCTTTTTCTTCCCTATTCCTAAAAACACTTCCTTCAGGAATCTTATCACAATCCAAAGCATTTTTTCCTGCATCTATGTCGCACAGTCTTTCATAATCTGCTCTTTTTACAATTTTAATTATGAACTTTCTAGAATTTTCTGTCAAGCAATTATTTTGCTTAATAAGAGGGATAAATAACTTTTTAAGCGGTAATTTTTCTGTTTTTTCAAAAACACTTAAAACATCATCTTCAGCCTTTACATAAACATTTCCAGGTAAATTCACAGTTCCTGTGCCATTTGTTATAATGTCAAAGATAAGCTTCATATGAGTAAATTCTAACCTTGCGTAAGCAAATTTTTCACCTAATGCTAGTTTTATAACCCTTGACAGCACAGCTCTGTCTAACTTTCTTAAAATATTTAGATTATATTTGCAATCGGATAATTTAGTTTTTTCTAGTTCTGCCTTTGAAATTTTTTGTAAATATATTTCATCTAATCTAAAATTCTCCATAGAGCGGTAAAATGCATTTTCAAGATTCGGATTTACCTCCAATAGCTTCGGAATTACCTCTAACCTTATTTTATTTCTAGTATACCTAACGTCAAAATTTGAGCTGTCCTCTATAAAATCTATACTGTTATCTCTACAGTACTTCACTGTTTCAGCCTTTTTTAAAGAAATGATCGGTCGTATTATTCTGCCTCTCACAGGCGGTATGCCACACAGTCCAGAAAGCGATGTCCCTTTAGACATGTTCAAAATTAAAGTCTCCAAGCTGTCTGAAAGTGTGTGCGCCGTGGCAATTTTAGTTGTTTCGTTTTCCGCCACTTCATCAAAAAACTTATACCGAACTTCTCTTCCACATTCTTCTACACTTAGCCCCTGCTTCTTGGCCTCTAGTTTTACGTCCTTTCTCAAAACCTTAACAGGAACTTTTTTTTCTTTACAAAAATCTATTACAAATTTTTCATCTCGTTCTGCTTCTTGGCCTCTTAACATATGGTTTACGTGTGCTACTGTTATCTTTAAATACCTTTCTTTTTGAATCTTTAAAAGGAAACACAGCAAACACATAGAATCAGACCCGCCAGAAACACCAACTACTACACTTTCTCCATAAGGTAGCATATCAAACTTTTCAATATCATTATAAATTTTTTTTTCTATCTCATTCATACCTTGACCCTGCACTGCCTGTAAATCTCATAAACTCGCCCTGCCAATGCAGCGGCACAGTTCTAGTCTCGCCATGACGGTTTTTGGCAACAATACATTCCCCGCTATTTTTATCATAATCTTCTTCAATAGCCTCATCGTTTTTGTAGTAATCTCCTCTATAAAGGAAAAGCACAATGTCTGCATCCTGCTCTATAGAACCTGAATCTCGCAAATCAGACAACATTGGCCTATGTTCTGCTCTTTGTTCGCTTGCACGAGAAAGCTGGGATAGAGTTATTACAGGTACATTTATTTCCTTAGCCATTATTTTGAGATTTCTGGTTATTTCCGATATTTCTTGAACGCGGTTGTCTATTCTTTTCGCACTGGACATAAGCTGTAAATAGTCTATCACAACTAAATCTACGTCCTTAAGTCTCCTAAGTTTTGCCTTCATTTCCGGTACTGTTATTCCCGGCGTGTCGTCAAAATATAATTTAGTCTTAGATAAAATATCTCCCGCTTCAATGAGCCTGATCCACTCATCTTCTTCAAGCTTACCGGTCCTGAGCTTCACACCGTGTACCATAGCTTCTGTGGAAAGAAGCCTCGAGGTTAACTGTTCTCTTGTCATTTCAAGCGAGAAAAATGCAACTTTTTTGCTTTCTTTCACCGCCACATGCCTTGCTATATTTAAGGCAAAACTAGTCTTACCCATACCCGGGCGGGCCGCTAAAAGAATTAAGTCCGACCTATTAAGCCCTGTAATAGTATCATCAAGGTCTTTTATGCCGGTGGGTATGCCCCTATAAAGGTTTTGAGAATCTGAATTTAACGCATCTAACCTATCAAACGTCTCTATTATAGATTCATTAACCCTCTGTAGTCCCTGCATACTTTTGCCGCGACGAATATCAAATATTTTTTGTTCTGCACTGTCTATCAAAACAGATGCATCATACGTCCCTTGCGTAGCATCTTCTATAATGTCTCTAGCTGTTATTATCAAAGTTCTAACATCATAGTTATCTCTGACGATGCTGGCATAGTTTTCTACATTCGATATCGACGGTACAATTTGTGCAAGTTCCATCAAATAAGTTTTGCCGTTTGAGTCATTAAAAACACTATTTTTTTTCAACTCTTCCAGCAGCGTGACAAAATCTATAGTTCTGCCTTGCGTAAACATGTCTAGCAAAGTTTCATATATTAGCTTGTGGTTTCCCAGGTGAAAATACTCAGGTCGCGGCAAAATTTCTGCAACTTTATCTATGCAACTCGAGTCAAGCAAAATAGCGCCTAAAACCGATTGTTCCGCTTCTAAGCTAAACGGTAGTTTCATTCCGTCATATGTCGATGCAACATTTAATTTTTCCATTTATTTCCCCTTTGCGTCTATGCACGCTGTAACGATATAACCACATCAAAACGCCAAAATAATATAGAGACTAGAAGCTAAAATCTTAAAATTCAGCTCCTAGTCAAAGACGTAAAATTAGTTTCCTTTTACCACTACTAGCATCTGCGTAACAATGCCTTGATGTAATTTTATAGATATCTTATAAGTGCCAAAACTTTTTATTTCTTCGCTTAAATTTATTTTTCTCTTGTCGACATCTAAATTATATTCTTTCTTAATTTCCTGCGCGATTTCTTTAGCTGTAACTGAGCCAAACAGCTTTCCGTTTTCGCCTGCTTTTGCCGATACTTCAACAGTTTTATTTTCAAGTTTTTCCGCTAAAATTTTAGCTTCTTTTATTTGCTCATCCAACTTATGTTGCTTAGCTAATTTTTGGCTATTCAGCTCTAAAATCGCTTCTTTGTCAGCTATTTTTGCAAGTTTCTTCGGTAATAAAAAATTTCTTGCAAATCCGTCTGAAACTTCTATTAAATCTCCTTTTTTCCCGTTGCCTTTCACATCACATAGCAAAATAACCTGCATCCATATTCCCCCAGATCAAAAAATAAATTTTATACTTCCATTATTATGGGTAAAATCATTGGGCTACGTTTGGTTTGTTCATAAAAGAACTTAGACAATGCTTCTTTTATATTGCTTTTAATCATTCCCCACTCGTAAACATTTTCATTATTGCATTCACTTAAAATCTCAGTTACTTTAGCCTTTGCCGCTGTCATTAACGACTCCGATTCTCTCACATAGACAAAGCCCCTTGAAACTATGTCAGGTCCCGATACTACATATCCACTTGAAAAATCTATAGCGCATACCACAACTATCAGACCATCTTGCGCCAAATGTTTCCTATCTCTAAGCACAACATTTCCAACATCTCCGACACCAAGTCCGTCAACCAGAACCCTACCAGCTGGTACTTTCCCTATATTCTTCATATGATTTTGATTTATTTCCAGTAAATCACCAATATCACCAATATATACATTTGAAGCCGGCATACCCATCTCTACCGCAAGCGCACCATGTCGCCTTAAATGTTTCTGTTCACCATGAACCGGAATAAAATATTTAGGCTTAACGATGCTTTGTATAAGTTTTAGTTCTTCTGCGCATGCGTGACCAGAAACATGTACTTCATACATAGATTCATAAACAACTGTACAACCTCTTTTCATCAGGTCGTTTATAACAGAACCTATCATTTTTTCATTGCCCGGTATGGGGTTTGCCGAAATAATTATAAAATCTTCCGGTCCAACATCAACTTTTTTATGGTCAGCCGATGCCATTCTAGATAATGCAGACATAGGCTCGCCTTGGCTGCCTGTGGTAAGTAAAACAATTTGCTCTTTTGGATATTTGTTCAATAAATCTATATCTATTATAACACCTTCAGGTACGTCCAAATACCCAAGTTCACTAGCTATTGTAACATAGTTTATCATGCTTCTTCCGGAAAAAGCCACTTTTCTATCATATTTTACAGCACAATTTATTATCTGTCGAATTCTGCCTATGTTTGAGGCAAATGAAGCAATTATAATCCTGTTTTTCCCAGCTTTTCTGAAAAGATTGTCAAAAGAAGCATTTAAGTTTTTCTCTGTTTTAGTGTAGCCAGGTCTATCGGCATTGGTTGAATCTGCAAAAAGAGCCAAAACGCCCTTCGAGCCAAGTTGTGCAAATCTGCCAAGATCTATCACTTCTCCCTGAACTGGAGTAAAATCAACCTTAAAGTCGCCTGTATGAATCAGCACTCCGGCAGGTGAATTAATCGCTACACCCACAGCATCCGGTATCGAATGGTTCACCCTAATAAACTCAATCTCCATGCATCCAAGTTTAATCTTGCTTCCAGGTTTCACAACATTTAAGTTTGCTTTATTTAATAGGTTGTGCTCTTTAAGCTTGCCATTAAGCAGTCCAATAGTCAAAGCCGTACCGTAAATTGGCACATTCACTTTCCTTAATAGATACGGTATTGAACCGATATGGTCTTCGTGTCCATGCGTTATAACTAGTCCTTTTATTTTGTCGGCATTCTTTTCAATATATGAAAAGTCAGGTATAACCAAGTCCACTCCAGGCATTTCAGCATCTGGGAAAGCCATTCCGCAGTCTAAAATAAACATGTCGTTTTGACATTCAAAAACAGTCACATTTTTCCCTATTTCATTTAGTCCCCCTAAAAAAGCAACTTTCATAGAAGGTTTTGCCATTTGCCGCCTGTTGTTTGTTCTTTTCCTTTTCACAGTGTTAGATATTTGTGGTTGCTTTTTTTCATCTTTTGCAAGCTCTTTATTTTTATTGTACAGTTTTCTTTTATCCGTTTCGGTTTTATCGGTTCTATTAGATTTAACTGTATTTCTTTTCGTTGCAGCATTAGATTCTTTAGAATTTTCGTTAGTTCTGGATTTAGACAGCGTTTGATTTAATTTTCTTTCTGAAGATGCGCCAAAACGGCGATTTCTCTTAACTTGAGAACTTTCTTCTTTTTTTATTTCTATCATTAATATACATACCTCCATTTATTTATATGTTTTTACTAATCCGCAAACGGTGCCGGATAAAATTTTGAAATCTATAATAAAATTTTAAAAATGTAAAGCCGAACACAAATATTATATACATTTTACTACTTAAACTAAACTTTGTCAATAAACAACTACTCACTATTTTGTTTATGAAAAGTCCATACATTCAACAATTATAGCTATTATGAACTACTTTTTTACATTGCTATTGCTGTTAATTTTCCAAAATGTTATAATAATGTATTATATTGCAAAACTGTGGAGAAGCTAATCGCAGGAGTGTGATATAATTGAGTAAAAAAAATAAATCCGATTGTGAAGTAAAAAACAGCGATAACTCTGCCAGCAATAAAGCGGAGCCCGGTAGCCAAAAACAGACCGATCAAATTAAAGAAACCAGTTCCATCATTATAAATAATAAGTACACTATCTATTGCATGACCATAATTGGCGAGATTGAGGGACATTCGATTGCTTCTGAGAAAACTAAAACTACTAAATATGAACATGTAATTCCACAGCTTGTCGCAATAGAAGAAACAGAAAAGATCGATGGTCTCTTAATACTTCTAAACACCGTAGGTGGAGACATTGAAGCGGGACTTGCCCTTGCTGAATTGATCTCCGGCATGAAAAAGCCCAACGTCTCTATGGTTATAGGCGGAGGTCATTCCATAGGCGTTCCATTAGCCGTATCTGCTAAAAAATCTTTTATAGCAAAATCCGCCACCATGACAATCCACCCCGTAAGGACCAACGGTGTCACTTTAGGCGTTCCGCAAAGCTTTGAGCATTTTCAACGTATGCAAAAAAGAATAACCACATTCGTTACAGATAACTCTAAAATTTCTAAGGAACGCTTTTTGCAACTGGCTATGAACACAAACGAACTCGTAATGGACATTGGCACGGTGCTAGACGGCGATGAAGCTGTAAAAGAAGGAATTATAGACAAAGTGGGAACACTTTCCGATGCTATCGATGCATTGTATGATATGATCAAAAAAAACAAAAAAGTCAATAAATAAAAATCCTTGTGTCGGCCACAGCTGGCACTATTACATATTAGAGGTGAGTTTCATTTGGTACAAAAAAAAGTAAAAAAAACACAGAAAAAAAGCAATACAAAAAATAAATCTTTGGAAAATTCAACAAAAGTAAAAACTCAAGAAATTTCCATTTTGCTTTTTGCATCTTCCATTTTGTTGAGCTGCCTGATATTAATAAAAGGCGAAAATGTTTGGACTTTCTTACATAACTTCATATTGGGCTTGTTTGGAGTAAGTGCATTTTTATTACCAATTCTGTTATGTTACACTGCTTTTGCTATTTTAGTTTCAAACAATTCAAAAATAAATTTAAAAATTTGGCAATCAGTCAGTATCATATTTTTGTTTTCCACAACTACATACCTCTTCTCAAATGAAGGCAAATATTTTGAAGAAAATTATTTTAAGACGTTAGCACAACTGTACAAAAGCGGTATGACAAACAAAGGTTCTGGTCTTGTAAGCGGAATTTTAGGAGTACCATGCGTTGCAGCTTTCGGCGAAGTAGGAGCTAAAATAATTATTTTACTTTTGCTTTTCGTAGCTATCATGCTATTGACCGGCACTAACTTAGTTCAATTGTTTAAAGCCATTTCAAAGCCTGTGGGTGTAGTAAAAGAAAGCTTAAGTGAAAATCGTATGAAAAAAATTCAGCGTGAAAATGCCAATATTGATATTGCTTTAAACCAAAATGACTTTGCAGATGGGTATGAAAGTAAAAAAAGTTCCGAAAGTAAGCTTAATAAGCTAAAAAAAGCCTCTACTTCCATGAACAGCTTTTCTGACGACATAGAACTGACTACAAAAAAATTTTTAGAAAAAAGCAAACAATCTGAGCCATCAATCGTCGAAAATATAAATCAGGGACTAAACACTTCCATTGACGGAGAATATCATTACCCCAACCCTATGTTACTTGAAAAAAGCGTGGAATCAAACTCAGCCGATGTAGCAAAAGAATTGCAGCTAAATGGTAAGATGCTGGTAGATACACTAGAAAATTTTTCTGTACATACTAAAATCATAGACATAAGCCGAGGTCCTGCCGTAACTAGATATGAGTTGCAACCGGCCGCCGGCGTAAAGATAAGTAAAATTACAAATTTATCTGATGATATAGCATTAAACCTTGCCGCCTCTGGCGTAAGGATTGAAGCTCCCATTCCAGGGAAAGCCGCAGTCGGTGTGGAAATACCTAACAAGATTGTAAGTATAGTGAAAATGAGAGAACTGGTCAGTTCTAAAGAGTTCATGGGCTCAAAAAGCAAATTGTCTGTCATATTAGGAAAAGATATCGCTGGAAATGTCAAGGTTGCCGATCTTGCCAAGATGCCTCACCTCTTAATAGCCGGCTCTACAGGCTCTGGTAAGTCCGTGTGCATAAATTCATTCATAATAAGCCTTTTATATAAGGCCTCACCAAATGAAGTAAAACTCTTAATGGTTGACCCAAAAGTAGTTGAACTTGGCATTTATAACGGTATCCCACACCTTCTGGTGCCTGTTGTGACCGATCCCCGAAAAGCCGCGGGAGCACTCAACTGGGCCGTAACCGAAATGCTTAAACGATATCAGATGTTTGCAGAAAATAACGTAAGGGACATAACTTCCTACAATAGCATGGTAAAGGTTAAACTTAAAAATGCAAGCGATGCAGAAAAGGAAAACCTCAAAGCACTCCCTCAAATAGTGATAATAATTGATGAGTTGGCCGACTTGATGATGGTAGCACCAAATGAAGTGGAAGATTCTATATGTAGACTTGCACAAATGGCCAGAGCTGCCGGAATGCACTTAGTTATAGCTACACAAAGGCCTTCCGTAGACGTAATAACAGGTATTATAAAAGCTAACATTCCAAGCCGTATTGCTCTTGCAGTTTCATCGCAAATTGATTCCAGAACTATACTTGACTCCGGCGGAGCAGAAAAATTATTAGGTCGTGGAGATATGCTTTTTTCTCCTGTCGGTTCCCAAAAACCCGTGAGAATTCAAGGCTGCTTTGTAAGCGATAAAGAAATTGAATCTGTAATTGAGTATATAAAAGAATCTAAAGAAAATATATACGATTCAAATATAATGGATGAAATCGAAAAAAATGCTGTACTTGATAAAAAAGAAAAAGATACTTGCTCTGACAGTGATGATGACCCCATGCTACAAGACGCTGTCAAGTGTATCTTGGATAACAATCAAGCATCTACCTCGCTTTTACAAAGGAAATTGCGGCTCGGCTACGCAAGAGCCGGCAGGATAATGGATCAAATGGAACAAAAAGGCATAGTTGGTCCTGCAAATGGCTCAAAGCCTCGTGAGATCTTAATTTCAGCTCAAAGATGGTCTGAGATTAACGATAACAAAAATTTCAGTTAGGGTTTTTAATTATGAAAAAATACAGCGTTAAACAGAAACGTACATTAATCGTTTCTTTAAGCATAATTTTTGCAATAGCTATCGGCATTACTGTCTGTGAAAATTTTAATATTATTTCTTGGAAAAATGTATTTAACTTAGCAGGTGTTTCAGACTTTACTAGCGAGTCTGACCGGTACGATATGTCGGTGCATTTCATAGATGTCGGCAAGGCCGACAGTATTTACATAAAGTGCAAAGATAAAAACATTTTGATAGACTCCGGTGAAAAAAATACATACGATCTTGTTAATGAATATTTAAGGCGCCAAAACGTAAAAGTTTTAGATTTAGTAATAGCTACCCACCCTCACACAGACCACATAGGTGGAATGCCTAAAGTTATAGAAGAATTTCAAATAAATAAGCTTTTGATGCCAGAATTAAAAGAAGAAGTTATTCCTACTTCCAGAACCTATGAAAAGTTTTTGCTTGCAATAAAAAATAAAAACATCACTCCTGAAAGGCCCATACCCGGAACCTCATTTAACGTTGGAGAATTAATTTTTGAGGTTCTCGCTCCAAATAAACAGTACGATGACGTAAATAATAATTCTATTGTAGTAAAAATGACATTTAAAAATACAAGTTTTCTGTTTACGGGCGATGCCGAGAAGGAATCTGAAAATGACATGATAAATAACAACTTCAACCTTGAAGCAGATGTCTTAAAAGTTGGTCATCACGGTAGCAAAACCTCCACAAGTTCTGCATTTCTTAGAAAAGTTAATCCTAAATACGCCGTCATTTGCGTAGGAGAAGACAGATATAATCTGCCTAAAAAAATTACTATAGATAAACTGACTAAAAGAAACATAAAGGTTTTCCGTACAGATTGTAACGGTACTGTTGTATTTTCTACAGATGGAAATAAAATTTCCGTTTTCACTGAAAAGGAATAAATTTAACATTTAGCTGTAAGTACTGACCTTGCGCCGCGGCTAAAAATATAATTTTTAGCCATGAGCGATTTTCAATCGCTCGAGTCAAAAATGAAAAACATTTTTGACTCGGCGCAATAATTCATAAGAGCAGGTGATCTAAATCATACAAGCATCTATAGACAGATTCGAACCTAACTTCGCTATATGTGAAAACCTAGCTACAGAAGAAATATTTAAAATAAACAGACTCAGCATCCCAAAAAACGCTAAAGAAGGAGACATAATCAACATACACAAAAATAAAATCACAATAGATCTTCAAAAAACTCAACAACAAAGAATAAAACTGTTCACCTTACAAAGTGAGATATTTAAAAATAAAGGAGAAAAAAATCATGAATTTTAAGGAAGAATTTATAAAAATATTTACAGCAAACGTACACCGCAGCGGCAGTCAAGAACTTTTAAATTGGCTTGAAACTACAGATTTCTTTACAGCCCCTGCAAGCACGAAGTATCACTGTGCCTGCTTAGGTGGTCTCGTTCAGCACAGCGTAAACGTTTATTATACTTTAACAGAACGGTACTTTAACAATGAGACTGATTCTCCAGAAAGTTTTGCCATCTGCGCTCTTCTTCACGATTTGTGCAAAGCTCAGTTCTACAAAGTCTCAACGCGAAATGTAAAAAATGAAACTACAGGCGCTTGGGAAAAACAACCATTTTACGCTGTCGAAGACCTGTTCCCATATGGTCACGGCGAAAAGTCTGTGTTCTTAATAGAGCGTTTCATGCGCTTAAAGCCTGCGGAAGCCATGGCTATCAGGTGGCACATGGGTGGGTTTGATGACTCAGCTAAAGCCGGCAATTTCTCTATCAGCGTGGCGTTTGAAAAATACCCGCTCGCTGTACAGTTGCACCTTGCTGACCTTGAATCCACTTATCTTAGAGAAAAACACACATCCGCCATGCGGTAATAAAACACTAAAAATGAAAGGAACTAAAACTATGCATACTTCTTGGGAAAGTCTCGAAAAAGACTGTAAACTTTGTACAAAGTGCAACCTGTGCAAAACGAGGACTAACGTTGTTTTTGGGGTAGGAAATAAAAATTCAAAAATTTTATTTATCGGCGAAGGACCCGGCGAAAACGAAGATCTACAAGGGGAACCTTTCGTAGGAAGAGGTGGGCAACTTCTCGATAAAATGCTTACAGCTGTGGACCTTGACCGTCATAAGAACATTTATATTGCCAACATCGTAAAATGCAGACCACCAAAAAACCGCGATCCCCTTCAAGAAGAACAGGACGCGTGCATCGATTGGCTCAGAAACCAAGTTAAACTTATAAACCCGAAAATCATAGTATGTCTGGGTCGCATCGCCGCCATGAAAATCATTAAGCCCGACATAAAAATAACAAAAGAACACGGTATCTTCTTTGAAAGAGGCAACATCTTAATGATGGCAACCTTACATCCTGCTGCATTGCTTAGAAACCCATCGCAAAAGCCCGCTGCATTCAATGATTTTCTCCTCTTAAGAGAAAAAATTAAAGAGCTTTGTCCTGAAGTTTATGAAAATATATAAGTTCAAAAGCAAAAAATCACTGGACTATCCAGTGATTTTTGTATATAGAAATCTCGTTTGTTTAGCGTTCTAAAACTCTCTTACAAATTACTCTCCAAATATTTTCTTCCTTGTAGCTATACCTGTAGGTGTACCAGCTAAGCCACCAAGGCCTGTTTCCCTTAGTTCTGAAGGCAATGACTTTCCTACTTCGTACATTGCATCAATTACTTCGTCAAACGGAACAAAACATTTTATTCCTGCCATTGCCAAGTCTGTGCACAATAAAGCATTTACTACCCCTATCGCGTTGCGTTTTGCACAAGGTATTTCCACCAAGCCAGCTATTGGGTCACACACCTGCCCCATAACGTTAGTTATGGTCATAGATGCCGCATGCAGACATTGGTCCACACTACCACCTAGCATTTCCGTCATAGCTGCCGCTGCCATAGCAGAAGCACTACCACATTCGGCTTGACATCCGCCTTCTGCCCCGGAGAGTGTCGCATTTTTTTCAATTATAGTTCCAATAGATGCCGCTGTAGCAAAGGCTTTTATCAATTTATCTTCATCGGCATTTATTTTTTCAGCCAACATAAATAAGCAAGCCGGTAAAATCCCACAAGAACCAGCTGTAGGCGCTGCAACTATTCGTCCCATAGATGTATTCACTTCAAAGCATGACAAAGAATACGCTACACCTTTTAAAACATCTCCAGATAAAACGGTACTTCCTTTTTTCATATAATCAAACAACTTTTTAGCCATTCCTGAAGTAAGTCCGCTTATCGACGGTATCTCTTTTTCCAAAGTTTTATTACACGCTTGTTTCATTATTTGTATGTTTTCTCTGAACTTTTGATAAATCTGTTCTACTGTCGATTCATTTAACTTTGCTTCTTCCTCTATAGCAACGTCACAAATTTTCTGGTTTCTCTCCTCGCATAAAGCCTTTAATTCGTTAGCATTATTATACATAGCCTTTAACTCCCTATATCTTATTTATATTAGAAACAGTATAAACGTCCTCTATACTCGAAAGCTCTGAGAGTAATTCTTTATTTGACTCACCGTCCATCTCGATTATAGTGATTGCTATTTTGCCTTTTCCTTCGCGGTTGTTCGACAATGAAACTATGTTAATATCATGTTTTTCAAAAAGAGCTGTAATTTTACTTATCATACCAACCTTATCAAGATGCCTAATAATCAATGCATTGTAGTATCCAGAAAGATCTGCATGAAAACCATTAACCGAAACTAAATTTATTTCGCCTCCACCAACAGACGACGCTACTACACTTGAAGTTTCTCCGTTTTTGTTCGTCATAACTGCTTCTACGGTGTTTGGATGTACGTTTCCTAAATCAGTTTTTACAAAATTTACTTTTATTCCTTTTTGTTTCGCAATTTCAAGTGAGTGAATTATTCTTTCGTCATCAGTTTGCATACCCAAAAGTCCGCCAACTAATGCTCTGTCAGTACCATGCCCTTTATATGTAGTTGCAAATGACCCATGCAAAAAGAACGTAACTTCCGATACATCACATTGCGCTACAGACCTGCACATTAGACCTATTCTAGCAGCACCAGCAGTATGTGAGCTAGACGGTCCAATCATAGAGGGACCAAGTACTCCAAATAATCCTCTTCCCATAATTGCCTCCTTAATATTATATTAAAAGCACAAAACAATATTCGTGCTTTTCACAATTATATTATACACTTATATAATATAAAAATCAACAACCATTGTGCGTGTAAATTTATGCATATTTTTTAGATATTTATCCCAAACCTAAATCTGTATTTTGAATTAAGACCTCTACTTTTTGGTTATTTTCTAACTTAGGAGCTATTTCACTTACAAACCAATCTATTAACTTTTTGTCAGGTTTCACATCTGTAGTATTTTCGTTAAAAACATTTACACTAAAATATTCAAAATACTTATCAGCAATTTCAATATCTTTTAATATCATTTCTTTTGTTTGACCTTTTACTCCTACTAAAAGACAAACGCCTTGAAAATACTTAGATATTTCTTCCGCTGTTACAATATCCGGTATACCTTTTCGCCATAAATTTCTAATTTTTATATTAAAAGTTTCTACACCAATTCTAAATTTCACTTCTTTTCCATTAAACAATTCTTTAAAATCGTTTAGATTTTTATGATACATCCAATGTGCTTCAAACCAAAGCGTTTGTAAACTTTTTTCACAAGATATTTTTCTAATAAGACTTATAGTTTTTTCATCTAGCTCAAAACAAGAACCAGAATTTATTACATCAAGTACACCATATTGACCTGTTACCTTTTTTAAAACTTCCTTATTCATTTCATATGGGTTTGCAGATGTATCTTTATGATAATCGCAAAATGTGCATTTTCGCCACTTGCACCCATTCCCTACTAACAACACCATTTCTCTTTGTAATTTTTTATTTATGACAGCATATCTGTTCAGGCTTTTCATAGTTGAGCCTCGTCAATAAACTCCTTCAGAGAAAGAGTACACAACGGCTTTACTGTAGAAGTATCCAGTCTCTTTAAGCTACCATAAAAGTCAAAATTTAAAAGTTCTTTTTCGCCTATCATCTCGTAAATAGGTACCAATACAAACGCCCTTTGTAAAGCTCGAGGGTGAGGCAGCACCAAGTCTTCAGTTGAAATTGCTTCACCCTCTGCGTAAATTAAATCTATGTCTATTATCCTTGAAGCATTTTTATGACTTCGTTTTCTTCCCAAGGCAGATTCTATCCCCAAAGCTGCACCCAATAGCGTATTTAACTGCAAACCAGTTTCTAAAATCAAACAGCAATTGTAGTAATTTTCTTGCTTTTCAAGTACTCCAAATGGCTCTGTTTCATAAACGCTTGATATTTCTACAACTTTAGTTTTGCACAAATTATCAAGCGCTTTAACCGCAAGTTTTAAGTTTTCCAACCTATTTCCTAGATTCGTTCCAAGCGATAATATCACCTTTTTTATAGCATATCACTCCTATATCTTTTTAAGTTAACCGCAACATAATCAAAGTTTGCCTTAATAGGTGCCATCGGCTTTTTCACACAGATTTCTACACTTTCAACAGCTGTATACAACAAAAAAATTTCTTTTATAACTTGCATAGCCAACTTCTCAAGCAAGTTATAACTTTCTCTGCCCATAACTTTTCCTATCGTCTTTATTACCTTTGCGTAGCTTACCGTATCGTTTATATTATCACTTTCACACGCGGTTGATAGATCAAGCTCTAAAATAGCATCTACTGCAAATTCTTGCCCCCTGACTTTCTCTTCATCATTCACCCCGTGGTAAGAATAAACTTTTAAATTTTTAATTATAATCTTGTCCATAAAAATTAAATTTTAACCCTTCAGTATATTTCTATAAGAATTAAGCGCCAAAACATGGGCTTTCACATCATGAACTCTAATAAAATTTGCTCCATTTTGTACCGCTAAAATGTTTGCGGCTATTGTGCCATACAGCCTATCCTTCAGTGGGCTTGCTCCGGACGCATTTTTTATTACTCTTTTATTAGAAAGCCCAATAAGTATTGGAAGTTCGTCTACACGGTAGTTTTGAATATTCTTAATGGCAAAAACATCTTCATTATAATTTTTTCCAAATCCTATGCCAGGGTCAAAGCAAATTCTGTCTTTTTGTATATTATAGTCTCTCAATGCCCTTAGTCTTTCTTCAAAAAAATCTTTAGCTTTATTCATTGGCCCATCATGCATAACTACTACACCACAATCTGAGCTTGCCACAACCTCCAGCATTTTTTTATCTTTAAGTCCATGCACATCGTTTATTATAGAAGCTCCATGCTCCAAAGCTTTCTCAGCTACCAGCGGGTAATATGTGTCAACCGAAATCGGCACGTGTAGTTTCCCTTTTAACGCTTTTAAAACCGGAATTAGTCGCTCCAATTCTTCTTCTGGCGAAATTTCTTTATATCCGGGTCTAGTAGACTGTGCCCCTATATCTACAATATCCGCTCCTTCCGCTTGCAGCTGAATGGCATGCGCCACAGCCACTGACGGTTCCATATAATTGTTACCGTCAAAAAATGAGTCTGGCGTGACGTTTAATATGCCCATCACGTAAGTTCTTTCTTTTAAGAAAAATTCGTACTTTCCCGCTTTAAACACACACATATAAATCTTCCTATCTGAAATTTTAAGGTCTCCCTAACATTGCTAACGCTTCACTTCTTAATGCGCTGTCTTCTTTTAAAACGCCATTTGTCACTATCGTTCTCGTTTTGCTGTTAAGGGACTTCACACCTCTCATAGTCATACACATATGTTCGGCTTCAATGATAACTATAATTCCAAATGGGTCAAGTTTCTCATACAAGAAGTCTGAGATTTGCTTTGTTAAGCGTTCCTGTACTTGCAACCTCTTTGAAAAGTAATTTATTATTCTGGAAAATTTCGATATCCCAATAATTTTTTCGTCCTTTGGCAAATATGCTATACTTACCTTTCCATAAAAAGGCATCATATGATGCTCGCACATAGAGCAAAGAGGTATATCCGTTACAGCTATTATTTCATCTGATCTATATTTTTCGTTAAATATTTTTATAAGATCGTCCGCTGTTTTTTCATATCCTGAGAAAATTTCGTTAAACATCTTCGCTACACGCTGTGGAGTTTCCTTCAGACCTTCCCTATTTTTGTCTTCACCTATTGCCTCTAGTATTTCCTCTATAGCCTTCTCTATTTTTTTATTATCAATCACAAAATCAGTCCTCAATCTTAAAATTTCTAACCTCGTTTATTTAAAAAATCTCTTATTTCTGCTTTTACCTTCTCTAAATCGCTTTCATACAGCATGGGCAAAAGTTTTCTTATCTCCTCTACGTCCAAGTTCCACCATTTTAAGTCTTCCAGCAAATCTATCAACTCTTCGTCAAATCTCTTTCGTATTTGTTTTGCAGGGTTTCCCGCCACTATAGTAAAATTATCTACATCGCTAGCAACTGTGCTGTTTGCCCCAATTATCGCTCCATCTCCAATTTTTACCCCTGGCATTATCGTAGCATTCTGCCCAATCCAAACATCATTCCCTATGATTGTATCTCCTTTGTAAGGTAAATCAGTCATTGGCGGCGGAGTTTGGTTCCAACCTTCAAATATATAAAATGGATACGTACTTACTGAGTTCATCTTGTGATTTGCGCCATTCATAACAAAGTTTACACCTGCTGCAATTTGACAAAACTTACCTATTAAAAGTTTATCGCCATAGAAGTTGTAATGATGAGTAACGTGCTCCTCAAAATCAACATCGCTGAAATACGTGAAATCTCCAACTACGATATTAGGATTTTTAATCGTTGGTTTTACATACGTTAAGGTTTTTATATTCAGCACAGGAAAAATTACATTTGGGTCCGGTAAATCTTTTCGTTTCATAAAATCTCCTCTTTCGTACTTAAAGTAATAGCTATAATTATATCAATAAAGCCTTCATATAACAATAGCTGTCAAATATCTATCCGCAATAATAAAAAGCTATATTCATTGTTGGTGAACATAGCTTAAGTAAAATATCATTAAAAAGGTTTTAACTCTTCTTCATTCCGAATCCTATCCAACGACCATCGATATCCTGCAAAACAAATTCTCGGTTGTCATAATCGGTTGTACATAATTTTCTTATTATGGTGGCACCGTTGTTTAAAAACTCAGACTGTAAATCATCTTGACCTTCCGCAATAAAATATGCATCATAGCCATACCCGTACAGTTCTCTATTTGGTACAACTTTACGCTCTTTAGAATCAGTCAGAATCAGTTCAACACCATCACGATATAAACAAATGTGTGGCTCATTTGCGCTTAGATAGTCTACCCTAGAAAAGCCCAATACTTTTTTATAATATTCTGCTGTTTTATTAATGTCTGGCGTAGGAAATACGCAGTGTGATGCATGTAAAATTCCCAAAATTACAAACCTCCTTACACACAAAAAGCCTTGAGATAATCAAGACTTTTTAAAATCTGGTGGGAGATGGTGGATTCGAACCACCGAAGTCATAGACAACAGATTTACAGTCTGCCCCATTTGGCCGCTCTGGAAATCTCCCACATGCATTTGTGAAATATTTGGAGCTGGTGGACGGACTTGAACCCCCGACCTGCTGATTACAAATCAGCTGC
>URPR01000009.1 GCA_900549775.1 uncultured Oscillospiraceae bacterium
TCAGGTTCTGCAGCTATGGGTTCGATAGTTTCGTTCTTAGTAATATTAGAGTCTGCAGTTACAGTTTCAATGGTTTGATTTTTTGAAACTTCAGATTCTGCAGCTATGGGTTCGGTATTTTCGTTTTTTGCAGTTTCAGTTTCTGTAACAGTTTCTGAAGATTTTTCGCTTTCGGTGTTTTCTTGAGTTTTTTTGGTAAACAAGGAAGACAATTTTGCTTTTAAGTTTTCAGGTAATTGGTTTTTACATAGTTTTAAAGTAGCTACTGTTGCGCCGGTTATGGCTACAGTTCCGGCAGCTACACCTGCTAAAGTTTTTCTTGTTTTTTGGGAATCGCACTTTTTTTCTTTGAATGGTTCAGAGCGATCTTCGTTTTGAACATAGTGACCGTTAGGGTTATTGGTTTCATCTGCAAAACAAGTAGAACTGATAAGCGGTGTTGCTAGCATTGTTAATGCTAATGTTGATGAAATTAGTTTTTTCATTATTTTTTCTCCTTAAAATATTATAGTGAACAATATTATACAACCACTCGAAAAATTTGTCAAGAGTTGATTAGGTTACGGACTATTCGCACGAGTGGGGCCACATTTTCTTCATTATTATCTGGGTCGTTTTCTGCCTCTATTATTGCTATTGCTTTTTCTACTGCCTCTATTGTTACTTGTGGTATTATTTCTGATGCTGATGCTGCTATTTCTGCGACTCTTGCTTCTTCAGCAGCAGCTTTTGCAGCGGCTTCTGCTGCAAGTCTTGCCTTTACTTCGTCTGCCGCTAATCTTAACGTTGTTGCTGTTGCGGCTCTTGCGGCTTCTGATGCGGTTTCTGTTCTTTTATTCCAAAAACTTCTAAATGCTCTTTGTGCTCTGTGACCGGCCAAGAAAAGCAAAGTAGAAACAGCTACTGCAGCTAAACCACCTGCTGCGTATTTTGCTATAGTGAGCACTATTGGAGATGAGTCTTTAGCGGAGTTCCATACATTTCTGGTGGTGTTTGTCGTGGGGCTAAGCCGGTTAGTATCGTTTGCGTTAGCGATGTTATTTTTAGCCAAAGATTGTATAATTTTAGTCTTTACAGTTTCAATATCTGTAGTTTCGTTTTTGGTTTCATTCTTAGTGAT
Source organism: uncultured Oscillospiraceae bacterium (assembly GCA_900549775.1). Classification (GTDB taxonomy): domain Bacteria; phylum Bacillota; class Clostridia; order Oscillospirales; family Acutalibacteraceae; genus UMGS1224. The sequence continues at coordinate 1,121 of URPR01000009.1, forward strand.
ATTGAGTTCTGCAGTTGCAGGATCGGTGATTTTGTTCTTAGTAATATTAGAATCTACAGCTGTTTCAACAGTTGTAGAATTTTTAGTAAATGCAGGCTCTACAGTTAATGATTCGATATTTTCGTATTTTGCGGTTTCAAATTCTGTAGCTGTTTCCGAAGTTTTTTCGTTTTCAATGTTTTCCTTAGTTTCTTGAGTCTTTTTGGTAAACAAGAAAGGAAATTTTGCAGGTAATTGGTGGTTTTCACATAATTTTAAAATAGCGGCTGTTGCGCCGGTTAAGGCTACAATTCCGGCAGCTATATCGGCAAAAATTTTTTCTGTTTTTTTAGAATTGCACTTTTTTTCTTTGAATGGTTCAGAGCGATCTTCATTTTGAACGTAGTGAACGTTAGGTTCTTGTGCTGTGTCCGCAAAGTATGCAGAACTGATAAGTGGTGTTGCTAGTGTTGTTAATGCTAATGTTGATGCAATTAGTTTTTTCACTACACTTACTCCTTTAAATATTTTTATTACTGAATTGTAACACAAATATAAAAAATTGTCAAGTTTTTATGCAAATAGAAACAAGCCCCACATGAAGTAGGGCTTATTTATTATTTTACTGATATTAAAATGTTTTTTAGTGTTGCTTGAGGGTCATTTTCCACACGTTTCTCAAAGACAAGTTCAGCTAATGCTTTAACTAGATGCTTTGGTGCTGTAGGTTCGAAATCATTTATAGAATTACGTAATGCATCGACACTACCGGTCTATAATATTTTGATCATATTATCCAGTGTTGTTACTTTCCCAAACAGTTTAAATGTATCGTTTTTTATTTCTTTCTAGTATGTTATTCTTTTTGCTGTTCTTCTTACTACTGCATTTTTTGCTGTTCTTTTTGCTGCATTTGTTGCTGGTTTATTAAAAAGATTTGCAAATGCCCTTTGTACTCTGTGACCGGCAAAGAAAAGCAAAGTAGAACCAGCCGCTACAACTAAACCACCTACTATGTATTTTGCTATAGCGAGTTCTAATGGAGATGGTTCTTTAGCGGAGTTCCCTGTATTTTCGAGGGTGCTTTTCATGGTGCTAAGCCAGTTCGTATCATTTGTATTATTTGTGGTGTTATTTTTAGCTAAAGATTGTATAATTTTAGCTTTTATAGCTTCAATGTCTGCAGTTTCGTTTTTAGTGGTGTTAGAATTTACAGCTACGGATCCTGTGGTTTCTTTCTTAGTGATATTGAGTTCTGCAGCTATGGTTTCAATAGTTGTTTCATTTTTAGTAATATTAGACTCTGTAGCTACGGTTTCGATGGTTTTATTCATTGAAATACTAGGTTTTGTAGTTAAGGGTTCGATAGCTTCGTTCTTAGTAATGTTAGAATCTGCAGTTACAGTTTCAACGGTTTGATTTTTTGAAACAGAAGGATCTGCAACTGCGGCTTCGATGGTTTCGTTCTTAGTAATATTAGAGTCTACAGCTACAGTTTCAACGGTTTGATTTTTTGCAACTTCAGATTCTGCAGTTACAGCTTCGATGGTTTCGTTTTCGATATTTTTGTCTTTTGTAGTTTCATCTTCTGTAACAGTTTCTGGAATTTTTTCGGTTTTAATATTTTCTTGAGTTTTTTTAGTAAATAAGAACGGTAATTTTGACTTTAAGTTTTCAGGTAATTGGTTTTCACATAGTTTTAAAGTAGCGGCTGTTACACCAGTTAAGGCTATAGTTCCTGCAGCTACACCAGCTAAGATTTTTCGTGTTTTTTGGGAATCGCACTTTTTTTCTTTGAATGGTTCAGAGCGATTTTCGTTTTGAACGTAGTGAACATTAGGTTCTTGTGCTGTATCTGCAAAACATGCAGAGCCCATTAATGGTGTTGCTAGCATTGTTAATGCTAAGGCTGATGAAATTAGTTTTTTCATTACTTTTTCTCCTTAAAATATTATAGTGAATATATTATACAACCAATCAAAAAAATTGTCAAATTTTTTGATTGGTTGAAAATACATATATTTTTATGTGGTTATTTTAGCTGTTTTGTTGTGAGCCTTATTTTGCAGTTTTAGCTTTTTCAACAAGAGCAGTAAACCCTGTTGCGTCGGAAATAGCGATTTCAGACAACATCTTGCGGTTTAGCTCAATGCCAGCTTTTTTCAAGCCATTCATAAATGAAGAGTAATTTATACCGTTCATTTTGCATGCAGCTGAAATTCTCGTTATCCACAAACGCCTGAAATCACGCTTTTTTTGTCTTCTGCCAATATAAGCATAGTTTCCTGATTTCATAACGGCTTCTTTAGCCATTTTAAAGTGTTTACTTTTAGCACCCCAATAACCTTTAGCTAATTTAAGTACTTTTTTTCTTCTTTTCCTAGTTGCTAATGCACCTTTAACTCGTGCCATTTTCGTTCCCTCCGATTATAAACTTTATTTGTATGGTATAAGTCTTTTTACTTGAAAAACATTGGTCTTATCAGTAACAGCAGTTTTTCTAAGACCTCTTTTTCTTTTTGTTGTTTTCTTGTTTAAGATGTGAGACTTATTAGCGTGAGCACGAATAACTTTTCCGCTTTTTGAAAGTTTAAAGCGTTTTTTTGCTCCGCTATGTGTTTTAATTTTAGGCATTTCATTTCCTCCTTAAAAATCATGTTACTTGCTGGGTTTTGGAGCAAGGAACATTAACATACTACGACCTTCCAACTTTGCTGGTTTTTCTACACATGCAAATTCACTGCAAGAGCTACTGAATTTGTTCATAATATCATGTCCAAGTTCCGGATGTCCCATTTCGCGTCCTCTAAAACGAATTGAAACTTTAACTTTATTACCTTGTTTTATAAATTTTTCTGCATGTTTGAGTTTGGTATTAAAGTCATGCGTATCAATATTCAAGGACAAACGTATCTCTTTAAGCTCAATAGTTTTCTGATTTTTTTTGGCCTCTTTTTCTCTCTTGGCCATTTCAAACCGATACTTGCCATAATCCATGATCTTGCACACAGGCGGGGTAGCTTTAGGGGCTATCTTGACAAGGTCAAGGTTTTTACTTACAGCTAATTGCAAAGCTTCCTTTGCGCAAACTATACCGAGCTGAGCACCGTCATCTCCGATGAGACGTAACTCTTTATCGCGTATTTCTTCGTTAATCTGTAGTTCCTTATTGCTAATATTTAAGCACCTCCAAAAATTATATAAAACAAAATGCGAATGGAATTTTCCCTTCGCACGTCAATAAAAACTTAGAATCTAAGCTTTAAAAATATTGACCCATGCAGACAAAACCCCATAGGTGAAAATGAATAATCATTTCACTTTGTTTTTACTTTTAAATAGTAACATATTTTATTTGTTTCGTCAAGCTATTTTTTAGATTGCTTTTTCCCTTTTAAAAATTTTACTGTTGTGTTATTATGTGGATAAAGAAAAATTTTAGGTGGTGACAGATTTCATCTCTATGTTTTACAGTAAAGTTTACTATTGGACAAAGAAAATTCCGAAAGGCAAGGTGGCAACTTATGGACTAATTGCAATTTTGTGTAAATCTCCAAACGCATCTAGAGTAGTTGGCAATGCCCTGCATCATAATCCTAACCCGCCTGAAATACCATGCCATCGAGTTGTGAACAGAGATGGATATTTAGAAAAAAGGTTTGGTGATGGAGGGAAAGATGTTCAAAAGGAACGGCTAGAGAACGAGGGAGTGTTTGTAGATGAAAATTTTAAAGTAGACTTGTCTAAATATTTATGGAACCCTTTTTTATAGCGAGTTTAAAATTAGGAGTGAAAGTTATGTCAAATTCAAATGAAAAAACATCTTATTTACAAAGTACGCCAAAGCTACATATATTAAGAGATGTAGGTACTAAAACCATAGAAACTGAAAGACTGCTTTTAAGAAAGTTTAAGGTCGAGGATGCAAAAGATATGTACAACAATTGGGCTACAGATCCGGAAGTTTCAAGATATGTCAATTGGTTGCCGCATAAGTGCATAGAAGAGACGGAGGAAATTATATCTTTATGGGTTTCTCAATACGAAAATGAGCATTGTTACAGATGGTGCATTGTAGATAAAGCTAGCAATGAGGCTATTGGCAGCATAGATGTAGTTCATCTCTTTAAAGAAGCTTGTTGTGCGGAAATAGGATATGCCATGTCTAGAAAATTTTGGGGTAGAGGCATAATGACAGAAGTTTTCAAAGCAGTTATAGCTTATCTTTTTGACGAAGCTAACTTTAACCGCATACAGGCTCGGTTTGACGTTGATAATCCTGCATCGGGTAGAGTTATGCAAAAAGCTGGTCTTAGCTATGAGGGCACAATGCGTCAGTCGAACACCGATAATACTGGACATTTTTGCAGTTGTACATTGTATTCTATATTAAGAGAAGAATACTTAAAAATAAAAGAGCAATATAAAAACTTAGACATGAAGACAAATAAAAGCTTTTGGGATCTGCTTGATGAAATGGTTAAAAATTCTGAAATAATAATAGATAGACCAAAGGGCACAGCACATCCTAAATTTAAAGAGGCTATTTATCCATTGGACTATGGTTACTTAAGTGGCACAACTGCATGTGACGGAGAAGGCATAGATATCTTTGTTGGTTCAATGGACAACAAAAAAATAGACGCTATATTGTGCACTGTAGATAATTTAAAGAAAGACTCAGAAATAAAAATAATGCTTGGTTGTACAGAAGAAGAAAAAATGGCAGCTCATAACTTTTTAAATGCTACTAGCTTTATGAAGAACATTTTAATACATAGATAATTAACATTTTTTTGGGGGCAAGGTTATGCGTAAAAACTTAAATGAAATGTGCATAGAGGTTAGGAAACTCATTTTAAAAACAATAGGCACGTTGGGTGTCGGTCATATAGGCGGGTCTTTGTCCATAGTGGAGCTTTTGGCCGTACTTTACGAAAAACACATGAACGTAGACCCAAAGAATCCTAAAAAAGAGGGGAGAGACAGACTAGTTGTCTCAAAAGGCCATGCCGGACCTGCTATTTATTCTGTTTTGTGCTATGAAGGTTTCTTTGACGAAAGCTGGTTATTGACTTTAAACAAACCGGGAACTAATCTTCCCAGCCATTGTGATATGAATAAAACCCCTGGGATCGATATGACTACCGGTTCTTTGGGGCAAGGTTTTTCTTGTGCTATGGGCATAGCGAAAGCTTCACAGCTTAAAAATGATGGTGCAACGATTTATACGATTATCGGAGATGGAGAAACGCAAGAGGGGCAAATATGGGAAGCGGCAATGTTTGCTTCTCAGCACAGACTCAATAATGTCATAGCTTTTACAGATTACAATAAACTGCAACTTGATGGAAGAGTCTGCGACATATGTGACATTGAGCCGTTAGATAAAAAATGGCAGGCATTTAATTGGAACACGATAGTAGTAAAGGATGGCCACAACTGTAATGAGATAGATATGGCTATTAGTATGGCGAAAAGGGCCGATAAACCTTCTATGATTATTTTAAACACAATAAAAGGGAAGGGCGTAAGTTTTGCAGAAAACGCATGTGTGAGCAATCACAGCATGACTATATCTGATGAAATGTTAAAATGCGGTTTAGCTGAGTTAGGAGGAATGGCTTAATGGAGATGCGCAAAGTTTTAGCACAGACACTCGATGACATGATGGCGAAAAATGAAAACATAGTCCTGATTGATGCAGATTTATCAAAACCAAATGGTTTATCGGGTTTAAAAGATAAATACCCTAAAAGAGCTATGGACATAGGTATAGCTGAACAAAACATGGCCTGTATAGCGGCGGGAATGAGCAGCTACGGATTTGTCCCATTCATTTCGACATTTACAGCTTTTGCTTCCAGAAGAATATGTGACCAGATTGCTATTTCGTGCGCTTATGCAAAACAAAATGTTAAAATAATTGCTACAGACCCTGGAATTAGTGCAGAATATAACGGTGGCACACATATGAGCTTTGAAGATGTAGGAGTGCTTCGCAGCATCCCGGAAATAGTAATAGTTGAACCGACAGATTGTACTCAACTAAAAAAGCTGCTTCCGCAAATAGTGAACCATTACGGTGTAGTTTATATTAGAACTCTAAGAAAAGAAGCAACAGATGTATTTTCTGAAAACGATAATTTTGATTTATTTAAATCAGCTAAACTGCAAGACGGCAAAGATGTGTCTATTTTTTGTTCAGGACTGATGGTTCAAGAAACTTTGATGGCAAATAAAACTTTAAAAGAACATGGCATAAATGCGGACATTATAAATATATACACGACTAAACCCATAGACAAAGACGCAATAATAACATCGGCAAAAAAGACAGGGGCAGTTGTTACGGCTGAAAATCATAATTTAATTGGAGGATTGAGGTCGGCTGTAACTGAGGTTTTATCTGAAAACTACCCTGTGTATGTAAAATCGGTAGGCGTAAATGATAAATTTGGGCAAGTTGGGAAAATACCATACTTAAAAGAGCAGTACAACATGTGCGCTGAAGATATAATAGAAAAAGTTAAAGAAGTTTTAGCACTTAAGAGAGCTTAGTGCAAACTTTAAACTATTGTGCCTTCTATAAGTATGCTGTTATCATCAGTGTTTGCCGGTATGCAAATGCCGCATTCGTCGTTTTTTGACGGTATAGTTAGTACATTATTTTCGTCTACGTTGAAGCTTATAGAATATGGAAGGTCAGCTATTTTGGTCGTGACGTCCTTAACTTTAAAGTTACTTGGCAACCTGTCTGTAATTCGCACGTTTGAGGCCGCTACATTTCCGGAATTCTTAATATTTATAGTATAAGATAGATACTCACCGCTTGACACAGTGCTTTTATCTGCAGTAATACTTGCATTTATTAAAGCGAAAGCTTTATTTAGCACGTGCGTGTTGGAACAGATGGTTATTTTGTTTGAATTGCTGAGTTCATTAAAACTATAAGACAAATTGGCGCTGGTTGATATGGAATCAATTTCACTTATATCATCTTTTACTTTTGACGTAAATGATACCATTATAGTTTCGTTTGCCCCAAGACTTGTTATTTTAAGGTCAAATTGTGAACTGTTATCATTGAATGAGATATTGTCGCTTATGCTTTTATCGTTTAAACTGTAACTTACTCCATTTGAGTAAGTTATTTTTATGCTATTTTCAACGTAAGACATAAACTGCGAGGTTGAATCTGACAATGTAATATTAAATATTGGCGATAAAGAGTTGTTTGAGATAATTAAGTTATATACAATTTCATCACCGGGCGCAAAAAAGGTTGAGTTGGAGGTTTTTAAAATAACGACACTTGGTTCCGATATTTTTATAAAAGATTTATCAGTTTCGGTTTCATATGTATTTGTGTCGTTGTTTGAATTTTGGTAATTTATAGTAGCATAGTTTGAAAAAATTTCAGACATAATTTATTCCCCTTAAAAACAAAATTTAATTTATTATATTAATCAGATTTTTATAATATTAATAAATAAACCTTAATATTTAAGAGGAGTAAGTGGTTATGAATTTAAGTAACAAATTAGAGATAGAATATGAATATAACGGAAAAAAACTTAAAAGTAATTCAAGTTTTATAGTGGTAAAGGAAAAAAGTAAAGACGAAACAATAGAAGTAAATCATGATATTTTTATTGCAAATGGAAATGAAAACATATATGAGATTATATCGGCAAAAGCTTATATATTGGGGAATATATCTCCTGGCGAATATAGCGCTGTTGCACTGCCTTGTGTGGTTGTAGTGAAATATTACGACGAGTATTTAGCAGAACAAATAGCCTTTGATAGATTTTACTTATATTTGTTTGACAAAAAAATTTATAGAATAGATCAGAAAAATATAAATGAAAATGTTGCATGCAAAATGGTAACTAGAAGATGTGTAAGTACACAGTTTAAATTTAAGATTATTGGGGAAACTAAAGAAAAGGAGTGAAATATATGAACGCGAATGTAGAAATGCTAAATTATATATATCAAAACGCCCAAATGGGCCAGGAAACGCTAAATCACATCATAGAAATAGCAAATGATGAACATTTTATAAAGATGCTGAACGAACAGCTCAATGAGTACAAGAAGATCTTTGATGTGGCAGAAGAAAAAATAAATAATTACGAAAAAACGGCCAAAGAAATAAGTGGCATGCAAAAAGGGCAAGCCCACATGATGATAAGCATACAAACGCTGAAAGATAAAACGCCATCGCACATATCCGAAATGCTAATAAAGGGCAGCACCATGGGAGTGATTCAAATGGTGAGAAAAATACGGCAATATAAAAACGTAGTTGATGGTGATATTTTATATCTAGGCGAGCGATTGTTGAACTTTGAGAAGCAAAATATAACAAACTGTATGGAATTTTTATAAGCAAAAAGCACCTACCAAAAAAGGGTAGATGCTTTTTTTACGTTTAAGAATATTCTAATTTTTCTTTTTGAAATTATATAAAAATAATAAAGCAACCCAAAGTTTAGTTTGCTGTAAAAATAACGTAGATCTTTTTTTAAGATTTTAAATCTTTTTTTTAAGGAAGTAATATCGGTTGTATTTGCGGCAAAATTTTGTTTTAGTTTACAGTTAAAAATAGCAACTTTCTTGTGAAGATATCTCATATCCCTCATAAACGCATGATCTACAAAATCGAGAAAATAGTTTTCATCGTATCTGTAAGTTTTGAAAATTTCTGAAGACAGTACCATGCCGCTGTTTATCGCGCTGATTTCGCCTATATTTATTTCATCTATGCTATTAGCTCTGTGGCAAAAATATTTTCTCATAATATTTGGAGATAAAAGCCCTATTTCGTCATAAACAAGCGGCAAATATAGGTCAGCTTTTTGTGTACGTTTTGCTTCAGAGAGTAAAGTAAAATATTCCGCAGGAACAAATGTATCATCATCGAAAAGGCATATCCACCCGGGAGATAATTTTACAATATCTTCAATGGCTGCGTTGTAAGCTGAAGACAACCCTTTGTTTCCATTCATGGATTTGTAATGCACATTTTTATAATTACTTGCTATTTTATTGTTGGCTGCATATTTTTTATCGTCGCTGTTATCGCATATAAAAATTTTAATATTGCTATCAATGCTTTTCAAACAGTTGAAGGTTATTGATTCGCTTAGATTTTTATTATAAAGTACAACTATAGCATATATGTTTTCGCTTGTCATTTTTAATGTACCTCAAAAATTACTTAGTTATGTGGCTGTACTCATTACAAATTTCCTGAGTTTCGCCAATTTTTACAACCTGACCTGACTTTAACCACATAACTCTGTTGCATAACCTTTTTATCTGGTCTATAGAATGAGAAACTATCAAAATAGTTGTACCTTTTTTCATGAGTTCATTTATTCTCTGTTCACATTTTTGCTGGAAAAGAAAATCTCCAACAGACAAAATTTCATCGACAATTAATATATCAGGATCTGTTATAGTAGCGATTGCAAACCCGATTCTCGCGACCATACCGGAGGAATAATTTTTCATAGGTACGTCTATAAACTGATGAAGTTCAGTAAAATCAACTATTTCGTCGAATTTACTGTCTATATAATTTTTTGAATATCCCAAGACAGAACCATTTAAGTAAATGTTTTCTCTTGCGGTTAAGTCCATATCAAACCCGGCGCCCAGTTCAATTAACGGAGCGATACTTCCATTTACCTTTACACTGCCTTTACTTGGAGAATATATACCGGATATAATTTTTAATATAGTTGATTTGCCACAACCATTAAGACCAATGATACCGAAAACTTCACCTTTTTTTACATCGAATGAGACATCATTTAACGCTGTAAATTCTTCAAAAAAAAGTTGTTTTTTAATAAATTTTAAAATGTATTCCTTGATGCTGTCAACTTTTTCTTTAGCCATATTAAACTTAATGGTGACATTTTTCACTTCAATAGCGTTTTGCATTTGAGTCCTCCGCTTAAATATATAAAATAAATGTTTTTTGTTTTTTCTTAAATATTATTGTGCCGATTACCAACGAAGAAAGAGAAAAGCCCATACAAATGAGATTAAAATTAAAATCTGGTACATGATTGTACATAATAACCTCTCTAAAATAAGTGACGTAATAGTACATGGGGTTGAACTTTATGATTTTAAATAGTTTTCCCTCTATAGCTGAGGCTGGATAAATAATAGGAGTTAAATACATCCACATTGTTATGATGACAGAATACAGATGCTGTATGTCTCTAAACCTTACAGTCAAGGCGGCTAAAGCAAGTGATATACCAAGGGAAAAAACGTAGCAATATAAAATAGGAACTGGGAAAAGCAATGCTGAAAATCCGACTTTTACACTGGAAAATAAGATAACGATAAGTACGGCTATGAGGGAAAATCCTAAGTTTACAAGCGCAAAAGTAGTTTTTTCTAAGGGGAAAATATATTTTGGCATATATACTTTTTTTATCAAAGCACCGGAACCTATAATGGATGATATAGAGCTAGTGGTGGCATCTGACATGAATGAGAAAATAACAGAGCCTGTTAAGAAATACACGTTAAAGTTTTCAACATTAAATCGGAAAATCCTAGAGAAAACCATAGATATTACAATCATTGTAAATAGGGGATTGAGCACACTCCACAATATTCCTAAAATAGAGCGCCTGTATTTAACCTTTATTTCGCGGGATATCAAGTTGTATAGCAAAAACCTATATTTAAAAAAATCATTAATTTTTTCTTTTATATAATCCATAATTTCCTCCGAAATTTATATTCAGTTTACTAACTTTCAAAAAGTATAATCCTTTTATATTTTTATGTCAAATTAAGTACAAATTTAGATTTAAGGAGCTAAAGTCTTTATATTTTCCATGATTTTGCGACTGAGATCTCTAAACTCTTTGCTAGTGCCTTGAACTATATTACAGTCCTTTATGTATATAGGTTTTCCGATATTGACAACATTTTTTCTGAAGGCCTTGACTGAATTTTGCTTTTTACCTCGTATGCATATTGGTATAATGGGAGAATATGTGTTGTAGGCGATTAAAGCGGCACCGGTTTTTGGTTTTAGAAACTCTCCCGTTTTTGAACGAGTTCCTTCTATAAAGAGTCCTAACAATTGTCCTTTTCTTAAGATTTCTTCAGCAGAGGAGATGGCATTTTTGTCACCCTTACCGCGGCTTACAGGGAATGCGCCTAAATGAGATATAAATTTGGCAAAAATTTTATTTTTAAAAAGTTCAGATTTACCCATATAAAAAACTTGTCTTTTACACACAACCCCTAAAATGATAGGATCTGCATTAGATGTATGGTTAGGACATAGAATAGCTCGTCCGATTTTTGGAAGGTTCTCCGTTCCGTTTATTTCGAGCCTATATATGCATTTAATTATTGGTCTAAAGATGTACCATAAGACTCTATACAGTTTTGATGTTTTCATAGTTACCTCCAGTTTAGCTATGTAATTTGTTGTTGATTATTTCTATAATTTCTTGTATTGATTCATCCAAAGATAGGCTTGATGTATCGACTAGTATGGCATCTGGAGCTTTTTTTAAAGGTGCTATTTCCCTTGTTGTGTCGGCTATGTCCCTTAAGTTTACATCTTTTAAAATTTCTTCATAATTACAATTGATGCCGGAATTTTGTAGTTGTAAATATCTTCTTTTAGCTCTACATTCAGGGGAAGCTGTCAAGAAAATTTTCACGTTAGCTTTAGGTAAGATGACTGTTCCAATGTCCCTTCCATCCATAACGACATTGTTCTCTGAAATGATGTTCTGCTGAATACTTAATAAAAACTTTCTTACTTCTTTTAACTTAGAAACCTCGGAAGCTAACAGAGTAACATCAGGAGTTCTTATTAAATCAGTTATGTCATCGCCATTTAAGATGACAGCTTGACATTTATTTTCAAAATTTATTTTTATATTTATATTTTTTAAGGCCTTGTTAATATCTTCCGCGTTTTTACTTATGTTATTTTTTATCAAGTAAAAGGCAATAGCTCTATATAAAGCGCCTGTATCAACATGGATGAAACCCAAACTCTCAGCAACAGATTTAGCTATTGTACTTTTACCGGCACCTGCCGGTCCGTCTATGGCTATTGATATCATAAATTTACTCCTTATTCAAACTGAACTTCCGGCCAAAAATCCTGTAGAAAATGCTATTTGCAGGTTATACCCTCCCGTATATGCATCGACATCTAAGATTTCCCCTGCAAAATACAAATTATTTACCAATTTTGACTGCATGGTTTTAGGGTTAATTTCAGTTACATCTATTCCGCCGGAGGTGATGATAGCTTCCTCTAAAGGTCGGGTTTGTGTTATGTCAAGAAATAACCCTTTTAGCAAATGTACAAGTTTGAGTCTCATCTCTTTAGTTACTTGGTGGCACTTAATATAAGGGCTTATGCCTGACAATTTCACCACTACTGGTATTAATTTTTTAGGCAACAAATCATTTAAAGAGTTGTCGAAGTTTTTATTTGAGTACTTTTCTAAGTCTTTTATTATACGCTTATCTAGCTCTTTTTCGGTCAAAGCGGGCTTTAAGTCGATTTTTGCTGTATACTTTCCAAGCATAAGGCCGATAAGATGACAGCTGGCGCTTAAAACGAGAGGACCTGAGATCCCGAAATGAGTAAATATCATTTCTCCAAAATCTTTATAAATTTCCGTATTTTTTGATTTATCAAAAATAGACAATGTAACGTTTTTCAAAGTTAAGCCTTGGAGGTCTTTACAAAAGTGCTGTTCACATTCTAAAGGCACTAAAGATGGCTTAAGTGGAATAATTTTATGCCCTACATTTTTAGCAAGTTTGTACCCCTGCCCAGTTGAGCCTGTTTGCGGATATGATTTCCCGCCAGTTGCGATAATAACAGCGTCGGCGTTTAATTTTTCTCCATTTTTTAAGATAACTCCTTTACAGTCATTTTCGCTGATTATTAAACTTTTAACCTCACCCTTAAGTATTTTACAATTATTCTTTTTTAGAATATTCTTAAATGTTTCTACAACATCGTTTGCGTCATCGGAGGTAGGAAAAACTCGATTTCCTCTTTCTGTTTTTAGCGAAAGGCCGTTGCGTTCAAAGAAATTCATTGTATCAGCAGGAGAAAAAGAGTAGAGTGCACTGAATAGAAATTTTTTATTTGTTATTACGTTTTTTAAGAAATCATCCACGGTGCAGTTGTTGGTTACATTGCACCGACCTTTTCCCGTTATTCTAAGCTTTTTCCCCAGAACGGCGTTTTTTTCTATTAAAGTTACATCATTGTTTTTACAGGCTGTAACCGCTGCCATGAGCCCGGCAGCACCTGCGCCGACTATCAAAATTTTTTTTCTGTTTTTCAAGATTTTTCTCCTATGATAAAGCTATTTTTGATCCACTCTTTGTAAATTGGGATAAAATTTTTCTAAAAACTCGTCAGGGTAAAGCTTATCTAGAGTAGAGCTAAGCCAAGAATTAGCAGAAATGTTTTCATACCTCTGTTTTTGCCTCAATGCGGCAAGCCCCGATATTGTCATATTTAAAACCATATATACTAGTAAAATTAATGTAAGAATTTTTCCTTTTTTTGCAGGTATTTTTTCTATAAGACGCGACAGTCTAGGAAAAATATCTTTCACCCAAACAAGCCCCAACAGCCCCCAACAAAAGGCATAGAGCAAATTAGTTCTGCCGTTAAAGTTAAACTGAGTGTCTTTGTAGTCCCATGATATGGTATGGAAGATTTTTTCTTGAAAGAAACTACAAAAATATTCACAAACGCCGCCAGAGAACATACATATCAGAAAAATCCATAAATCTCGCTTGTTTGCAACTTTACAAGAAATTAAAGTCATAATCAAAGCACCGAACCCATAAACCGGGTTAAATGGTCCGTAAATAACGCCCCATCTAATCTCAAAATGTCCAGTGATGGTTAAGCAGTAAATAGTTTCAACGACTGAACCAACAAAACAGCCTATAAAAAATATCCAAAAAAGCTTATAAAAACATATGCCTTGAGCGAAAGTTTCTCTTTTTATATTCAACTTCATTAAAATACCTCAAAATTTAGCTTTTCATTCTGTACCGAAGATCCTATCGCCGGCATCGCCTAAACCCGGTACTATAAAGCCATTTTCATCGAGTTCTTTGTCGAGCGCAGCACAGTATATTTGAACATCAGGGTGAACTTTAGCTAATTTACCAACACCTTCAAGGGCAGCAATTATGCACATGAACTTGATAGATTTCGGGTAAAATTCCTTAATTTTATTGATTGCAACGACAGCTGTGTTTCCGGTAGCCAGCATAGGGTCAAGGATGATAACTTCCCTGTCCGAAATGTCTTTGGGCATTTTATTATAGTAAAATTTCATTTCTGAGCTTTTTTCATCTTTGCATAAGCCAATATGTCCGACCTTAGCTGCAGGGACAAGTTCGGTGGTACCATCTACCATACCGAGTCCTGCTCTTAAAACCGGTATAAATGCCATTTTTCTGCCGGCTAGCACATTCGTTTTGGCTGTAGCTATAGGAGTTTCTATTTCAACTTCTTTAAGTGGTAAATCTCTGGTAGCCTCATAGCACATCAACATTGTAACTTCAGCAACCATTTCGCGAAACTCTTTTGAACCGGTATTTTTGTCCCTTAAAAGAGAAACTTTATGTTGAATTAGAGGGTGGTCCATGATGATAACTCGATCTTCCATTTAAAGCACACCTTTCGTTACAATCTTCTCAATTTTAAGATTAACTTAAAGTTTGAATTTATTATTTTCGATTTGTGTTATTTGGTTTATGCGATTTTTATGCCTACCGCCTTCAAATGGTGTAGTTATGAAAATTTCTACAAGCTTTTTAGCAAGTTCGCCGTTTATAACTCTGCCACCAAGGCAAAGTATGTTGGCATCGTTATGTCGCCTGCACATTTCTGTGCAAAATTCACTTTCGCAAACTGCTGCCCGTATGCCTTTTACTTTATTTGCGGCTATGGATATACCAATGCCGGTGCCACAGCATAAAATGCCCAAATCAGCTTTTTTGTTGACTATTTCTTCTGCGACCTTAAACGCGTAAACAGGGTAATCGACAGATGTGGCGCTGTCAGTTCCAACATCTATGCATTTTATATTATTCTCAGTGAGGTATTTTTTTATATATTCTTTAAGTTCAAATCCACCATGATCTGACCCAAGTGCTATTATTTTACTCATATTTCGCCTTTCATAAAATTGGTCTTAAGTAAGTAGGGATCAATTGAGTATGGTTTATACTTTTGCCTTCTAAGAACGCTTTTTTAGCAAGGAAGGCGGTATTTTTAGCGCTTTGGTATTTTAGGCCTTCGTGCGATAGGAACACATTTTTTTTATCTTTCAACACATTATAGCATAAATCTGCACCATCTCCAACAAAAATAATTTTTTGGTTATCATTCTTGTAACGTTCGAGCTCGTCCATAAGGCTATCTATCTCTATAGCTCGGTCTCCATTTAGCCTCTTAATAGAGCCGTTTTCCACCATAAAGTTCGCATTATAAACTTGATTGCATCTTGCATCCATAACAGCGCAAGCTATACAATTTGTATCTATCAGGCTGTTCGCTATGCATTCGAGAGTAGAAACACCAACGCAAGGTGAATTATTTTTCATAGCCATTCCTTTTATAGCGGCGACACCGATTCTTACGCCTGTAAATGATCCGGGGCCAGTGTTTACTGCGAAAAGGTCAATGCTGTCTGGAGAGATGCTGCATATAGAAAGTAGGTTAGATACCATAGGTACCAAAGTTTGGCTGTGAGTAAGCCCGATGTTTACATAAAATTCACCCAGTAATTTTTCATCCTCTACAAGTGCAACAGAGGCGGACTTAGCTGAAGAGTCCAAAGCTAATATTTTCATAAATCCATCCCTTCGATCGATAAAACTCTTTCATTTTCGTTTTGTCCGTAGCTTAAATGAACTTTAATTGCACCGTTTGGCAAGAATTTATCAATATTTTCGCTCCATTCGGTTATTATTATTCCGGTATCTAAAAAGTCGAAGAACCCTACAGAATATAAGCTATCGAGGCTATTTATCCTATACATATCAAAATGATAAACTTTAAACTTACCCGAGTATTCATTTAAAAGGGCAAAAGTAGGGCTGTGAACAGTATTTTCGTTTACGGAAAGCCCTTTAGCAATGCCTCTTGTAAAGCAAGTTTTCCCGGCGCCCAGACCTCCATACAGCGCTAAAATTTCATTTCCGGTTAACTTTTTTGCCAACTTTTCTCCGAAAGATTCTGTCTCTTTTTCCGAAAAACTTTTTAATATCATCTTTTACTCCTCAAAACAAGCCGGATATGACAGAACTTTCGTCAATGTCTATATTATTCGCGGCAGGAACTTTGGGAAGACCTGGCATAGTCATTATATCGCCTGTGAACACAACTATAAATCCGGCACCATTGGAAATTTTAACATCGCGGACAGTCAAGTTAAACCCTGTGGGCGCTCCGAGTAGATCTTTGTTATCAGAAAATGAATACTGTGTTTTTGCAACGCATACGGGCAAATTGTCTCGACCAAGGAGTGAAATTTCATCCATTGCTTTTTTAGCTTTGTCGGTAAAGGTCACAGTTCCCGCATGGTATATTTCCTTTGCTAAGGTTTCTATTTTTTCTTTTATAGAAATATTAAGAGGGTATAAAGGCTTAAAATTAGCTTTTTTTTCGTCTAATGTTTTACATAAAACTTTAGCTAATTCTAAAGCTCCGTCTCCGCCTTGTGAGAATGCTTCAGATAAAGCGAAATCCACACCTTTTTCGCGGCAATAATCTTCTACAAAATTGATCTCCGATGATGTATCGCTGTCGAATTTATTTATAGCGACGATGACCGGGATACCAAATTTTTTCATGTTGTCGATGTGTGCTCCGAGATTTTTTATACCGTCATTTAAAGCTTTTAAATTTTCATTTTTTAATTGATCGACTTTCATTTTACCGTTATATTTTAACGCACGCACAGTGGCAACAAGAATGACCGCTGCAGGCGATAAATCTGCAGAACGACATTTTATGTCGAAAAATTTCTCAGCACCGAGGTCAGAACCAAAACCGGCTTCTGTTATGCAATAATCGGCAAGCTTTAAAGCAAGATGAGTGGCTCTTACGGAGTTGCAGCCGTGTGCAATATTTGCAAAAGGTCCGCCATGCATTATAGCTGGTGTATTTTCAAGTGTTTGTACTAAGTTAGGTTTTAAAGCTTCTTTCAAAAGTGCCGCCATTGCTCCATGTGCTTTTAAATCTTTTGCAAATATCGGTTCATTATCAAATGTGTAAGCAACCAATATGTTACCCAAACGTTCTTTTAAGTCGCAAATATTTTTCGCAAGGCACAATATCGCCATAACTTCGCTGGCTACAGTTATTATAAATCCATCTTCTCTGGGAATGCCGTTAGTTTTGCCACCTAAGCCAACTATGATATTTCTAAGTGCTCGATCGTTCATATCAAGGCACCTTTTTACAAGAATCCTTCTCGGGTCTATTTTTAAAGAGTTGCCTTGCTGTAAGTGGTTATCAATTAACGCACAGAGTAAGTTATTTGCAGCGGTAATAGCGTGCATGTCACCGGTGAAGTGGAGGTTGATGTCTTCCATTGGCAGTACTTGAGCATATCCGCCACCTGCAGCACCGCCTTTTATGCCAAATACTGGTCCAAGTGAGGGCTCTCGCAATGCTATAACGGCATTTTTACCGAGTTTAGACATAGCTTGCCCCAACCCGATAGTAGTGGTGGTTTTGCCTTCTCCTGCAGGGGTGGGATTTATAGCGGTGACTAAAACGAGTTTTCCATCGGGGTTATTTTTTATTTTTTCAAATAGTGAATCGTTTATTTTAGCTTTATATTTTCCGTAAAAGTCCAAATCGTTTTCGTCTATACCTAGACTTTTAGCGATTTCTTTTATAGGTTTTATGTTAGCTCTTTGAGCAATTTCAATATCGGTTAACATACAATCCACCTCATTTTATTTTTTTACATTATATCATATTTAGCTGTCTTTGTTAAACTTAAAAGGTCGAGATGTACCTAGATGATTTCTTCTTAGAGGTAAATTTGTGCATAAAGGGGACAAAAGCAGAATATAAATGCTTTATAAATGTAAAAGGAGAGATTATTTTATGGAATACAGTGTTGATAAGGAGGTACTGAATACCTGTAAAGTTACATTTGAGGGGTGTTCTGAAGAGGCTATAGATTTAGATTTTAATTTACCTGATTATTGTCCAGATATTCAAAAAATATTAAAATGCCAAGTTTACCCGAAAGTAAATGCAAGAAATATAGTTGGGGACAGGTTAAATGTTGAAGGTGTATCGATAGTAAATTTACTTTACTTAGATTCAGAGAAATTGTCAATAAGATGTTGTGAGCATTCAAGTCCTTTTTCAGTGTCGTTTAATTTAAAAGAACCAATGGAAAACGCGATAGCATTTACAAAAGTAAAAGTAGAATATATAAATTGTAGAGCCGTAACCCAAAGAAGATTAGATATTCATGGGGCATTTTCAATATGTACAAAAATAAAACAAAAGAATGAAAAAAGCATAGTTTGCGAAATAAATGGCGACACAATAGAGCAAAGGAAAACTCAAGTAAATCTAAGTGATTTAGTGGGCTTTTCGCAACAAATGTTTACTGTGAACGAAACTGTAGAGTTAGATTCAGCGCTACCGCCGATAGAATTGATAATAAGAAGTAACTTGGAAGTTTTTATAAATGACTACAAAACTATAACTAATAAATTGATAATAAATGCTACTGCTAATTTAGATGTATTTTACATTAGCGACATAGAAACAGGGGAGACGGAAAAAGCAAACTATAGCGTGCCTATTAGTCAAATAGTGGATGTAAACGGCATGGAGGACGAATGCTTATGTGACATAAACATTGATGAGTTAAACCATGATTTGCAGCTGAAAACAGATAGTAATGGTGAAGGTAACTTGCTGGAAGTGGAAGCAAGATTTTCAATAGCGTGTCTTGCCTATAAGGAAAAGGAGATAAATGTTTTAAACGATGTTTATTCAACTGACTATGAAATGGAAAACAAGAGCGAAAGAGTAACTTTACCAAGGTATATAGACGGCATAGATACAACTTGCTCTATGAAAAATGATGTTGAGATTAACACAGCGAAATTAAAAGAAGTAATCAATGTATGGAACGAGATAATCGATATAGCTGCAAATTGCGATGGAGATAAGATACTTTTTAAAGGCAAGTTCAATATTTGTGTATTGGTACTGAATGAAGATGGAGAGACGGTATATTCAGAAAGGCTAGTAGACTTTGAGTACCCGTACAGCTGGAAAAGTGACTATGAGGATGTGAATTTTGACCCGCAAGCATTGGTGCTGTCGCTTGATGCGGATATAAAAAGTGACAAACTTTTAGAAATATCAGCTCAAGTAAAAATTACGACTCCAGTTTATACAAGTAGTCAATTTAGTTCAATTTGCGATTTAAGCATTGACGAAGAAAAAGTGCTTAATAAAGACTCAGCTGCAGCACTTACTATTTATTACGCTAATGCAGGCGAAGAAATGTGGAGTATTGCAAGAAAGTATAATACATCTGTAGATTTAATAAAAAAAGAAAATGAAATAGATGAAGATGTTTTAAGCGAAAGGATGATGATATTAATTCCAATGTAATTGCAAGGTTAATATTAAAAAAGATTCAACAATGGGGGTAATATTTTGGAAGAAAGAAACATTTATAAAGATATTGCACAAAGAACAGGTGGTGATATTTACATAGGGGTAGTAGGACCTGTTAGGACCGGAAAATCAACGTTTATAAAGAAATTTATGGATAATTTAGTTATTCCCAACATAGAAACAGAGTTAAAAAAAGATCGTGCAAGGGATGAACTGCCGCAATCTGCTGCTGGCAGAACCATAATGACTACAGAACCAAAGTTTATACCTGAAACGGCTGTTGAGATAAACGTTGACAACGTGGCAAGTTTCAAAGTAAGACTAATAGATTGTGTAGGCTATATAGTGCCTAGTTCGCTGGGGTACATAGAAGATGATCAGCCGCGTATGGTCATGAGTCCATGGTTCGAGGAACCTATACCGTTTAATATGGCAGCCGAAATTGGCACTAAAAAGGTAATAACGGAGCATTCTACAATAGGGTTGGTTATAACCACAGATGGAAGCATAAGCGACATACCAAGAGAAGAATATGAAGAAGCAGAAGAAAGGGTAATAGAGGAATTAAGAGAGATAAATAAACCTTTTATAGTACTTTTAAATACAGCTCATCCTAACAGTACTCAAACGAAGGAATTAGCCCTAAAACTTAGCGAAAAGTACAATGTATCTGTTATACCTGTAAATTGTTTAGACTTAAGTGAAAACGAAATAAAAAGAATTTTAGCGGGGGTATTGTTTGAGTTCCCAGTAAAGGAAGTAAAAATCGATATGCCCAAATGGCTCACTTCGCTTGAAAATGACCATTGGCTGAGGGCATCTATCTATTCTGCTATAAAGGAAGCCTCGAAAGATATAGGAAAGATACGAGAGATACAGTCTATATTAGAAAAAATCCGGCATTGTGAGCATATAAATGATGCAAAGGCTGTTTCTATAGATCTAGCAGTTGGTAATGCACGTATATCATTAAGCTTAGAAGAAAGTTTGTTTTACAAAGTGTTGAGCGAAAAAACGAACCTTGACATAAGTGATGAAGGTATGTTGTTAGATTGTATTTTGGAGTTGTCTAAAGTTAAAGAGAAATATGATAAAATCAGTACAGCGTACGATGATGTACTTGAAACAGGCTATGGGATAGTAATGCCGTCAACAGAGGAGCTAACTTTAGAGGAACCGGAGATTATAAAGCAAGGTGGAAAATATGGCATAAGACTGAGAGCGGCAGCTCCGTCTGTACATATGCTAAAAACGAGAATAGCTACAGAAGTCACACCCATTGTGGGGTCAGAGCAGCAGTCTGAGGAGCTTGTAAATTATTTATTAAAAGAGTTTGAAGAAAACCCAAGTAAAATTTGGGAATCAAATATTTTAGGGAAATCTTTGTATGAGTTGGTAAATGAGGGGCTTCACAATAAACTTTATAGGATGCCAACAGATGCAAGGGCTAAGGTTAAGGAAACCATAGAAAAGATTATAAATGAAGGCTGTAATGGTCTAGTGTGCATAATTTTGTAAAATGTTTAACTTAACTATTAGAAATTTTAATAATTGTATTACTAACATTAAAAACAAATATTAATAACAAAATCATGACCACGTCTCTTAGGCGTGGTCATGATTGCTTTTATAAGGACTTTAATTCATGTCCCTTAATCAGGTCATGATTATTAATCATTGCTGTAAGGTAACAAAGCTAGATGTCTGGCTCTTTTTAAAGCGACAGTGAGAGCTCTTTGGTGGCTTGCGCAAGTACCGGTGACTCTTCTTGGTAAAATTTTAGCTCTTTCTGAGAGAAACCTCCGTAACTTAGCAACATCTTTGTAATCTATATTTTCGACCTTATCGACGCAAAAGCTGCAAGCTTTTCTTCTAGGTTTACGGTTCATTCTACGAGAATCTTTCTCTTGTCTTTCTGCCAAAACATAACACTCCCTTCATATTTTAAATTTTAAAATGGTAAATCATCATCGATAGGTATCTCTTTGAAATCGTCAACACTTCCGTTTTCAAACGAGGAAGGTGCTTGGGATTCAAAAGAGGAATTATTTTCAGGAATTCTTTGTGATGACTGTGAGTAATCTCTTTTAGGCTCAGCAAAATGGACATTATCAGCTACAACCTCAACTGCATATCGTTTATTTCCATCTTTGTCTTGATATGTCCTAGTTTGGATCGATCCCTGAATCGCCACTAACTGACCTTTATTAAAGTATTTAGATACGAACTCTGCTGTATTTCTCCATGCTACGACATTGATAAAATCGGTAACTCTGTCAGAACCGGAACGAACATATGATCTATCCACCGCAAGAGTAAATGATGTAACTGCAATATCGTTGCTCGTATGTCTTAGCTCTGGGTCAGCAGTAAGTCTTCCCATTAGCACTACTGTATTGAGCATTTATAACTCCCCACTTTATAATTCTATTTTTTTACTATGATTGAACGCAACAAACCGTCTGTAATTTTATAGACTCTGTCGAGTTCTGCCGGAAAACTTGCTTCGCTAGTGAAGTTAAATAAAACATAGTAGCCTTCAGTTTCCTTGTTGATTTCGTAGGCTAATTTTCTTTTTCCCCATTCATCAACACCATCAAGTGTAGCGTTAGCTTCGATTAAGTCTTTAAACTTTTGCACCAACGCAGAAACAGCTTCATCTCCCATTTTTGTAGAAATAACTACAACTGTTTCATAAGATTTTTTTACATTTGACATGCTATATACACCTCCTTTTGGACTTATGACCCTTAAAAACATATTTAAGAGTAAGGAATAAGTAACGACAGTTACTTTAATATTTTACTAATTTTTCTTTATTTAGTCAAGCAACCAAAACAACTTTTATTTTTGAAGCAAGGCTGTCATGCAATCTTGGCTTGATTTGTCATTGATAAAATATTATAATTTTTATATGTTTTGAAAATATTATCATCTTTTAGACATTTTTGGAGGGATAAAATGAAATCTATTTGCAAAGCTATACTTATTTTCATTTCATTATTTATTTTGTTCACTTTGCAAGCAGTAAGTGCTTTTGCTTTAAATAGTGTAGATAAAATCAAGTCAGATGGGTTTATAACAATGAGCACCAGTGCTCCTTTTGAGCCGTTTGAATATCTTGAAAATAGCGAGGTTGTAGGTATTGACGTAGACATTGCACAAAAAATAGCAGACAAGCTTTCGGTAAAGCTTAATGTGAAAAATGTTTCTATAGATTCTTTAACATTTGAGTTAAAAAATAACTCCTGTGATTTTGTATGTGCAGGAATCAGCTCGACTCCGGAAAGGAGCAAAAATTTAGACTTTTCAGATCCGTATTTTAATGCATCTCAAATGATTGTCACTTTAAAAAATAGCCCTATTTCTTCAGCAAAGGACTTATCGGGGAAAAAGGTAGGTGTGCAAATAGGCACAACTTCTGACATATACTGTACCGAAAACAAAAATATAGCCGAAACTGTGCGATTCAACAAGCACATAGATGCCATACAAGACTTACTAACAGGAAAAGTCGATGCCGTTATAGCTGATGATTTTACAGCAGATAAATTAGTTTCATCAAATCAAAATAAAATTCATAAACTCGACCAGGTAGTTTCAACAGAAGAATATAGAGTAGCAGTTGCTAAGGGCAATAGAGAGCTTTTGAACGTTATAAATGAAACCATTTCAGAACTAAAAGAAAGCGGTGAGTTAGACCGGATTATAACATCACATTACGAAAAGGAAAACAATCCTAAAAATAAATTTAAAGAATATTCGGGTTATATTACAGAAGGGTTGAAAAATACTCTAATTATGAGTTTTGGGGCGGCTATTATTGGAATTTTTATTGGTATAATAATTGCAAGTTTAAAGGTTTTCTCAAAAGGAAATAAAAAACTTAAAATATTCGTTTTACTTGCCGATATATACACCACTGTCATTAGGGGAACCCCTGCACTTATCCAGCTTTTCATCATGTATTATGTAATCTTAGGCTCGTTCAAAGTGAACAGTCTTGTAGCTGCTATTTTGTCTTTCGGTATAAACTCGGGGGCTTACGTAGCTGAACATGTACGAGGTGGTATACAATCAGTGGACAAAGGACAAATGGAAGCAGGCAGGTCTTTGGGCCTTTCGCAAAATGTCACCTTAGTAAAAATAGTCATTCCTCAAGCAATAAGAAATATATTGCCATCTTTAGCCAGCGAAGCAATCGCTCTTTTGAAAGAAACATCTGTAGCTGGGTTTATCGGGGTAGTGGACTTATCGAGGGCCGGTGACATCATAAAAAGTATGTCGTATGAAGCTTTAGCTCCGCTAAGTGTCGTGGCTGGAATATACCTGGTGTTGGTGGTTGGATTAACTTCGCTTTTAAAAGTTTTTGAAAGGAAACTGGACAGATGATTAAAATCAATGATTTACATAAGACGTTCGAGCAAAAAGGGAAAAAAGTAGAGGTGCTGAAAGGTATAACGAAACATATAAAAAAAGGAGAAAAGGTGGTAATTGTAGGGTCTTCAGGGTCTGGAAAAAGCACTTTGTTAAGATGTTTAAATCTTTTAGAAGTACCAAGTTCCGGTCAAATTGTCTTTGAAGGAGAAGATATAACATCTCCAAAATGTGATATAAATAAGGTTCGCAGAAAGATGGGGATGGTGTTTCAAAAATTTAATTTGTTTCCACACCTCACAGTACTTGAAAATATCATCTTAGCGCCGACTAAATTGAAGCTAAAAACATCAGAACAAGCAAAAAAGGACGCTTTGGTCCTTTTAAAACGTGTTGGCTTAGAAAGTAAGGCAAGTGCTTATCCTAGCCAACTTTCAGGTGGGCAGCAGCAAAGGATAGCGATAGTCAGGGCTCTTGCGATGAACCCGGATGTAATGCTTTTTGATGAGCCAACTTCTGCCCTCGACCCAGAGATGGTTGATGAAGTGCTAAATGTTATGAAAGAACTTGCCAGTACTGGAATGACGATGTTTGTAGTGACTCATGAGATGGGCTTTGCGAAAGAGGTTGCAACGAGGATATTGTTTGTGCATGAAGGCAAAGTAATAGAAGATGCCCCACCTGAGGAATTTTTTAACAATCCTAAACATCCAAGAGTAAAAGAGTTTTTGTCTAGGGTTTTGTAAATGTTAAAAAGTACGGCACACCTTAAATTTAAAACTTGCACATATATATAGTTAAAATTATATCTAATTTATATATTTATATCCACATTATAACATAAAAATAACTTTTATCACAATGCATTTTGTTTTTTAGGTAGTTTTTAAAAATATCTATTGACATACAAATTTATATCATTTATCATTATGTTGCTCTGTGTTATGAGTAACATATTATTTGCTATCCTTAAAATGGTTTAGCACTTCTTAAATCTTAAATTGTGTATAATTTGAATTTGAGTGAATATGTATTTTTGTATAAGACATTCGCGTAATCATTTGATAAGTGATAAACTTTATGTCATAAATGATACCTTTCATTTATTTTTGAGATTTGAACCTTAACCTTTATATCAAAGGTGTTATTTTTACTGAATTATGACGTCGTAGACATGTTTAAGGTTCGTATCGCGTATCACTTTAAGTTAAAATACAATTTAAAGCCACCCAGTACACGGGTGGCTTTTTATACACGAATAGTATATTGCATTGTATCATATGAAGAAAGTTACTTAAATTATTAAGTAACTTAATTTGTAAAAAAGGCTAAACTGCTCTTTGAACTTTTCCGGACCTTAAACATCTGGTACAAGCATAAAGCCTTTTTGGAGTACCATTTACTATAGCTTTTACTCTTTTTACATTTGGTTTAAAAGTTCTATTTGAACGTCTATGAGAGTGAGAAACTTTTATACCGAAAGCAATACTTTTTCCGCAAACATCGCATTTTGCCATGACATACACCTCCTTAAAAGACTTTGTTACAATAAAATAATTTTACCAGACTTTTAAAAAGAATGCAAGTTTTTATTCGCATATTAACTCATAATATACTTTCTATGTTTTTTAACTTATAAATATTGACTTTAAAAAAAATAAATGGTATTATTATTTTTAAAATATGCAAATTTAACTAAAAAAATAAAAAATACGGAGGAGATATGTGAAAAAGATAATTTCATTTTTTATGACGTGTTTTATTTTAGTGTATTATGCAGATTTTCGTAAAATAGTAACGGCTACAGAACCACAGTTTTTAGCTAGAGGAGTAGATGTATCTAAATGGAACGGTGATATAGATTGGAGAACAGTTGCGGCATCTGGTATTCAATTTGCAATTATTAGGACAAGTTTTGGCTGGTCAAATAGAATTAAATTTACGGATCCGAAGCTAATTTACAATATTAATGGGGCCAAATCTGTAGGAATATACATAGGCGCATATCATTATAGCTATGCTACAACCCCACTTGAAGCTATCTGGGAGGCAGACTTCTTTATCGATAGGCTTAAGTGGACTTCGTGGGAATATCCGGTATTTATGGATATGGAAGACAAATGTCAATTGCGTTTAAGCACGCAGCAAAGAACAGATATTGCACTTACATTTTTAAACCGAGTTGCAAGTCAAGGTTACTATACTGGTATTTATTGCAGTTTAAGTTGGACCAAAAATTATCTAGATATGAATAGACTTTCAAAACATGATTTATGGATAGCACAGTGGAATGACCATTGCTCTTGTACGCTTCCATATGGAATGTGGCAATACACTAGCTCGGGCTCTGTTCCGGGAATAGTGGGAAGAGTGGATTTGGATTATTCATACAAAGACTACCCTACATACATGAGGACGAATCATTTAAATGGGTTTTAATTTGATCTCCTATACTTAAAAGTATAGGAGATTTTTATGCGACCCAAATTACTGTTAGATGGTGATGAATATGAAACTTAACAAAAAATTATTTAATTTGCGAACAAAGTTTTGAGATTTATCATTCAGAAATAGAAAAGATAGAGGTGAATTTTACTTAAGGTAAGAGATTGTACAATAATATATAAAAAATTCGTAGCATTTAAGCTAAATGTACCTTGGTAAGATGAAAAAAGTTCTAAGTTTTTTACGGTTGTTTTTATACGGTATTTTAGGAGGTTTAAGTATGGAAAATAGGACGATTAACATCGTAACTTTTGCAATTTTAATAGAAACAGCTGCTACACGTTCTAATCAGTTGCTTATGTGATAAAGGTTTCTGCTGGGAAATGTTTGTTAGATTAATGTTAAGTATAGTGAGAGGGGCAAAGGTTTATGAATTTGATTTTTTATCGTATTTTAATTTAAAATCAGATGCATCTATATGCTTGATGTATTTCAACAGGAATTTTAATTTTGCGCATCTTAAATTATATTTTCGATTTAATAGGTCAATTAAACTAAAAAAATACCGAACTCGTTTTTGAGTTCGGTATTTTTAGATTTTTCTTATTGAAGTCATATATTTAAAAATTACTTTATCGTTACACCACTAGAAACTACAAAATTCTATGCAACTTTTTCACTTTGGATATTGTCTAATAAAATCATGAGACAAAACCACAATTTTAAGGAGTTATGCTGATGTTATCTCTATTTTCATATCTGCGTTTTTTATCACTATGCAAAATCAAAAACATTTTGTAAAGTAACATCACCTAACGATACTTTTAAAAACGCGTTAATAAATATTATTAGGCATAAAAAGTGCATACTCATTTGTGATAATTATAGAGGATAGACAATATTTTATATTTTTTAAAAGCTAAAAATAGATCTTATCAAATTAATTATTGCTGTACCTGTAAGACATTCGGGTTATTAATATACAATTTGGCGGAGAAAGAGGGATTTGAACCCTCGCGCCGGTTACCCGACCTACTCCCTTAGCAGGGGAGCCCCTTCGGCCTCTTGGGTATTTCTCCTTATTTTACTTGTATGGCGGAGGGGAAGGGATTCGAACCCTTGGTCCCTTGCGGGATCACTAGTTTTCAAGACTAGCTCCTTAAACCACTCGGACACCCCTCCAGAAAGACATTACTAATACATTTAAGATTATCATAACCTGGAGCTAATGTCAATATGTGAATAAAAATATTTTAAAATTAAAGAGAAAATTTAAACGTTTGATTTTGTACAAATTTTAGTCTAAAAAATTTTTAAAATAAACAGCCTCTTTTTTATCAGCAAAGAGGTTGTTTTAGTTAGTTTTTATCTGCAATTTCCAAAGAAAAATATAGCGATAGTTCCCGGTCCTGTATGGCAACCAATGGTTGCGCCTATGTTGTTTATAAGAACTCTACCGCTCAAATGCTTAAACTTGTTTTCTATTTTGCTTGCAACTAATTTGGCGTCATCAAGGCATGCAGAGTGACATATGTAGCACTTTCCGGAGTAATTAACCCCGTTTAAAGCTTTTTCCTGCATTTTATTTACAAGCTCATCCATAGCTTTTTCCTTAGTTCTAACTTTAGTTACAGGAACTAACTTACCTTCACTGTCCATTTTCAGCACAGGACAGATTTTTAGCATGGTCCCTAAAAAGCCAGAGGTTTTGGAAATGCGCCCACCTTTGACATATGATGACAGATCAGTGGAAAAAAACCAGTGCTGTATTTTTAACTTATTATTGCTTATCCAAGAGTATAACTCATCTATAGGCATGCCTTCATTTTTAAGTTCTGCAGCTTTATCTACTAAAAGACCATACCCTGAAGATCCACAAAGCGAATCCACTATATAGATTTTTCTATCGGGAAAGTCTTTCTGTAGCCTTTCTTTTGCGACTAGCGCAGAATTATAAACTCCTGAAATTCCGGAAGATAAACTTATATGAAGTATGTCTTTGCCGGACTTTAAAAATGGAGTAAAATATTCAATGAACTCGCCGACATTTACCTGTGAAGTTTTTGTTTCCGCTCCGTTTTTTATTTCTCTGTAAAAGTCTAAAGGAGATATAGATTTACCTAAGTCATCTACATATTGTTTACCGTTCAATGAAAAGTGAAAACATACGTAGTTGGCCTTGATTTTTTCTAAATGACTTTCAGATAAGTCTACAGTTGAACAACAACTAATTATATATTCTTGCATAATGAACTCCTCGCTTTATTGTAACATATTGAAAGATATTTATACTGATGTTATAATTATAAAAATAATATACCATAAAATGAAAATACAAAAATGATCATATGTATTTTTATTTATACAAAAATAGGGATGTGTAAGGATGTCTGAAGATAAAAGAATAAAAAAAACTAAAAAAATACTCAAACAAACGCTTATTGATTTACTAGAAAATAAAACATTTGATCAAATAACGGTAAAGGAACTTTGCGATAAATCTGAAACAAGTAGAATTACATTCTATACACATTATAGTGATAAATATGACTTGGTAGAAGACATTTCCAAAGATATGATAAAAGTTGCACAAGACGAATATTATCGGCTACAGAGCAAAAATAACCCTAATAACGATTTTATTATAGGCTATTGTAACTTGCTAGATTGTATTTTAACTATGTATTATGACAATATACGCTTTTTTTCTCACACAAACGCCAATGAAAATCCATATTTAAATTTTTCATTTTATAAGTACATTTTAAAGCACGTGGAAACTCATGCTCAGAAAAAGAGCACAGCTTTAAAACCAAAATACGAACCTAAAAAAATAGCAGGCTTTTTATGTTATGGTCTGTGGGGATTTATAAACGAATGCAGCAAAGACCAAAGCCTACAGGAACTGAGAAAGGAAGTTCGCGAAATTCTTAAAGGCATATTGCAAGCAGAAATATTGACGAAAAATGTTTAAATACAACTAGTTTAATAGTCTTTGCATTTGTTTTTTAACGAAAAATGTTGATTTTTATCACAAATAGTAAAAATAAGTAAAAAGTATGATATAATATTTACATTAATAATGAATGGAGGAAGTAAAATGAAAAAAATATTGTTAATTTTATTAGTAGTGGGTTTAATGGTAACAGCGTCTAACTTTTTGTGTAACGCTGGAGTACTGGACGAAACTCAAATAAAAAATGTGATTTTAGCAAAGAGTCGAAAAATGATAGCTACAGGGCCAAACGACAAGATGCCTAATATCAAAGAAATATTGCAATCGTTATCGCCAGAAGAATTAGAAAATCTTTTAAACACCAATACTTGAACAAACGCATTTGTATGCTTTGTGTTTTATATTTTAAGGATATAGTGAATTAAATCAAATATTAATTAGCGTGAACACTAATTTTTAATAGCTCTCAACTGGCGGGTTTGGATTTTTACATACATGTCGATCGATATATTTTTAAAGTTGATACTTGAAGAAATTTTTTATATTATTGAACATTTTCAGAATATTTGTGTTATGATATGTTATAACTTTACAGTAAAATATTTTGCATTTAAAATGAACGGAGGAAAAAAATGAAAAAAATATTGTCAACTTTATTAATAGTAGCAACTTTAGCAGGCTCGGTTTCAGGAACGGTTTTTGGTGCGTGCTGTGCTGAATCACCAGAAGAAATTAGACTAGCAAGGGCAATAGTTTCAGAAATAGTACAAAAAAACAAAACAGATGAAGAGAAAAAAGAACTTGATAAGTCGAAAATCAGAAAGAAAGTAAACCGATTTATCACAAAAAATAAGGGATATTTCCCTGATGATAAAATTCCTCAAATTAGGAAAGTACTAATGGCTTTATCATTAGAGGAATTAGAAAACATCTCTAGCATTGACTTAACTAGTCCAGAATTAATACAAGTTATTTCTATATTTTTTGGTTTTACAGGGATTGATCGATTATTGATTGGCAGTTACGGTATGTTTTTACTTAAATTTTTTACTGCTGGTAATTTTGGAATATTGTGGTTGTATGATGTTTGTACCATCAAAGGGAAAGTAAGAGAAAAAAACTTTGACAAACTTATGTCGAGCATTTCAGAAATCTACTAGAAAAACTTAATTATTGTTTAACAATTGTAAAATATTTTACAGTATAAGAATAAATGGAGGAAAAAATGAAAAAAGTATTGTCAACTTTACTAACAGTAGCAACTTTAGCGGTGGCGGTTTTTTGTGTTCCATGTCATGCGACAGAACCAGAAGAAACTCAAACAACGGAAGCGATTGTTTCAGAAGAGGCACAAGATATCAAAACAGAAGAAAATCAAAAAGAACTTGATAATTCAAGAATTAGAAAAAAAGTAGACTGTTTTATTGCAAAAAATAAGGATTATCTGCCCGATGATAAAATTCCTCAAATTAGAATTATGTTGAATTCTTTATCTTTAGAAGAATTAGATGCTGTTTCAGGTATTAATTTTAATAATCCAATGTTCGTACAGTTAATCTCTTTTCTTTTTGGGGAAACCGGAGTGGACAGATTATTAATTGGCGATTCAGGTATGTTTATACTTAAATGGTTTACTCTTGGAGGACTTGGAATATTGTGGTTGTATGACCTTTGCACCATCAAAGGGAAAGTACGAGAAAAGAACTATGAAAAACTCATGTCGATCATTTCAGAAATCTGCTAGGAAAATTTAATTATTGCTTAACACCTTCAGAATATTTGTACCAGAGTATGGTAACAATATCAATTGGAGGTGCTATTTTATGAGTAAATTAACTTTTAAAGGAAAACATGGAAAACAGGATAAGAAAGGTTGGGGATTTTACGTTGCCTTTTCAATCTGCTTTTTGGCTATAGCTGCTGCGGCCATCACAACATATAACAGCGTAAAACCGCTATTGTCTAGAGGAAAACAAGATAATAACGTTTCAGAAGTTTACCAGGCTCAAGAAAATCATAAGGCTCCAAAAGAGGATGAAAAAGACCCATCTAGTTTTAGCTTTTTTGAAAATGGGGAAGATGCTAATTCTGAGAGTAAAAAAGCAAATGAAAATGTCAGCAGCATAGAAACCAAAGCTGATAACGCAGGAATAATAGTGAGTCCTACAGATGGGGAGATAATAAAAAAATATAGCGCGGGAAATCCAATTTTTTCAAAAACTTTTAACGATTGGAGAGCTCACAACGGCATAGACATAAAGGCAGATCAAGGCAGCAAAGTAAAATCGATAACAGATGGAACTATCAAGGAAATATATGAAGACCCATTGCTTGGGAATACTATTGTGATAGATCACAATGGAGAATTTGTGGCATATTATTCGGGATTGGGAAACACCACCATGGTTAACGCTAACGACAAAGTAGAGGCTGGTCAAGACATAGGTTCAATAAATGACATACCATCGGAAAAAGAAGACGGTTATCATTTACACTTAGCTATAAAAAAAGACGACAGTTTTGTAGACCCTACAAATGTATTAGGCAAAACTTAATAAAAATAACTTAGCCACCTTAAATGGTGGCTAACTTTTATTTTTCACAAGTGATTTTGCTAAACTGCTAGTAGTTACATATCCCAAAAGTTTTCTATAAAACCCATAACATCGTTCAAATCTACCTTGTGGTAATCTTTCTCACTACGAACCTTAACTTCAATTTTATTTTCAGCTAAGTTCCTTTTGCTAACTATAACCCTGATTGGGACTCCTAAAAGGTCAGCGTCGGCAAATTGAGCTCCTGCTGCGAGATTTCTATCGTCAAACAGCACGTCGTATTTTTTTGATAACTTACTGTACAGCTCGTAGCTTACGTTTTTAACTTCATCTTGGTTTAAGTTTAAAGCACATATTTCCACTTGCCATGGAGCAACACTCTTTGGCCAAATGGGTCCTTTGTCATCGTGACTGTTCTCCACTATGCAGGCCAATAGCCTTCCTACACCTATTCCGTAGCACCCCATAACAGGATTTAACAGCTTGCCATCTTTGTCCGTATATGTCATATGCATAGTTTCGGTATATTTTTTGCCGAGCTGAAATATATTTCCGACCTCTATGCCTCTTCTAACTGTTAAATTCCTGCCACAATGAGCACATTTATGGCTAGTTTCAACTTTATAAACGTCAAAAAACTTAGGCACAGTTATATCTCTGCTCATGCTAAATCCAGCTTTGTGATATCCGTACTTATTAGCACCACAAACTAAATTTTCTTCGCCGGCTAAAGATTTATCATATATAACTTTAAACTTAGTATTAAAATCTTCACAAGGTCCAATATAGCCGCTTTTTAAGCCATAGTCTTCCGGATTTGGAAGTTCACGAATCTCTTCGCCAAGTACATTGCGAAGTTTAGCTTCATTTACGTGTAAGTCTCCCCTTAAAAACACGATAACAACCTTGTTAGACATTGCTGTTAAGTAAACGACAGCTTTAACTGTGTGGATTTTGCTTATGTTAAGAGAGCTTGCAAGATCATCTATCGTTTTTATTTCGGGCGTATAAACTTCTTTTAGTTCCTGTGTTTGCACACTTTCTTTGTCGATATTAGAAACGGCAACTTCCATATTTGCCTTATAGCCGCAATTATCGCATAAGACAATAGAATCTTCACCGGCGGGAGATAAAAAGATAAATTCGTGGGCGATATTTCCGCCCATCATTCCAGAATCAGAGCAGATTGAGACAACGCCGTCAAGACCAACTCTTTTGAATATATTCTCATATGCTTTATGAACTTTTTCGTAATACTGTTCGAGGTCTGCTTGTGACGTATGAAACGAATAAGCATCTTTCATAGTAAACTCACGCACACGAATTAAACCCGCTCTAGCTCGTGGTTCATCACGGAATTTAGTTTGAATTTGGTAAACCATGAAAGGATAGTCGAGATACGACTTTGCTTCGCTGCGAGCCAAGTGAACAACTGCCTCTTCGTGAGTCATAGCCAAGACCATATCTCTATTTGCCCTGTCTTTGAACCTCAAAAGTTCATTTCCAACAGAAGAAAATCTACCAGATTCTTTCCACAACTCTGCAGGCAATGTAACCGGTAACAGTATTTCTTGTCCACCTATTTTTCCCATTTCATCTCTTATGATGTTCTCTATTTTTTTTTGTATTTTCACAGCAGGAGTCAAAAGTGAATAGATCCCGCTGCCCACATTTCTTATATAACCACCTCTTAGCAGAAACACGTGGCTAGGTAAAGTTGCTTCGGCTGGCTTGTCTCGCAAAGTTCTACCTAACAATTTGCTCATTAGCATATTTTTTCCCTCACTTTGAATGTTTTACATTATAAATTTTAGCACAAATGACTCTACAAAGCAAACTTATAGACTTAACCTTGTCCTTGCAGAATATTTGTGTTAAAGTTGAAGATAGAAGAAAGGAGAGAAGTCTTATAAAATTGCTGTTAAAACATATTATTTTATTTCTAATAATATTGCTGTACATGGTTATATGTACTTTTATAGGTTGTCCTTTTAAATATATTTTTAAAATACCATGTCCTACATGTGGTGTGACAAGATCAGTTTTGGCTCTATTGAGGTTAGATTTTAAATCGTCATTTTGTTATAATCCTATGACAATACCGCTGTTGGTTGTAGCTTTTCTGTCTATACATATAAAGTTGTTTAAAGCAAAAAAGTTAATAATAGCCTTAACGATTTCAGTGGCAGTAATTAATTTAGTAATTTTCTTATTAAGAATATTATGAGAAAAACCAAGAATATTGACTTTTATATGTGAAATGTGTTAATATAAATTTATAATTTAAAGGAGGAAATACCATGGATAATATAGCAGTAGAACGGTTTATTTTGAATAATAAAAAATATTTGCCGGAAAATAAGATAATGTACTTAAAGGAAAAACTACAGAGTGCACCAGAAGATAGGCTGTCACTTTTATCTGCGGTAGACTTTAAAGATCCGATTGTCTACTTAATAATTTCTGTAACACTTGGTGGTTTTGGGGTAGATAGGTTTATGTTTGGAGATATAGGATTAGGTGTGCTAAAACTTCTAACTGGAGGCTGTTGCGGTATACTTTGGTTGATTGATATTTGTACCATTACTAATAAAACTAAAGAAGACAATTTTAACGAGATTATGTCAATACTGTAAACGATCAAACATTCAACAAAAGGAAAAACGAGATGCAACCAGTGAAAAAACTAATATCCATAACATTAAGTATAACAATAGCAGTATCTTCATGCAGCACGAACATGTATGCATTTACACCAACAGATTATGATAACCCAAAATGTATAGACATACGTGATTTAGGAGTAAAAACAGACTATATAACAAAAGAAAATAAAGTATGTGGATGTAAAACATGTTCAATTGACGCAGTTATGTTTAACAGACTTGGTGATTATTTAACAGACCTTGAAAATCGATTTGAAAATTTGTCAAAAGAAGAAAATTATCTTGAAAATAAAGTAAAATTAAAAAATATAAAATATATTTTAGAAGATATATCCAAAGCGATTGAATACAAAAGATATAAGAATAAAAATTTTGTCTTGGCTTCATCAAGTTACGATCCAAACGAACCTATGGCAGTTGCTCAATTTGCTAAAAAAGACGGATTAACATATAAAGATAATTACGATGATACGTATTTTAATAGAATTAACGACAAGACAAAAATTATTTTAGATAAAGTAAAGGAACACAATAAACTGCTTAAAGACAAACCAATCGAATTCAACCATTCTGAACAATTTAAATCTGAACAATTTAAAGAAGTTGCAATAATGCTACTTACGTCTTTAGTTGGTGGTGCCGTCATCGCTTTTACTATAGTGTTTGGTCCATCAATAACTAGTAGAATTTCAAAATTTTTTGTCAAAAAACAAACTGACGAAATCAAAAAATCACCAGAAAAAAGAGCAGAAAAACTTGAAATATCAAGTGTAAGTTCTACTTAAAAGTAGTGGGGAAAAATTACAGATATTAATATTGTCGCTACTGTCAATACTAAATTAAGAAAAATCCATCCTTTACAAGGGGTGGATTTATTTATAAGAATTTTAAATTTTTTATTTTTATGATATAATTATAAAAAATTAAACTAAGAGAAGGTGGCGAAAATTATGCGTAAGTACAGGTATAATATAAATAATTTAGACTGTGCAAACTGCGCTAGAGAAATAGAACAAATGTTAAACAAACATCCACAAATCAATAATGCAGTTGTGAATTTTTCTACATCTAAGGTGTCATTTGAATCGGATGAGAGTTTTTCTATGGATGACGTAAACGTGATGATTAAAAAAGTTGAACCAGACGCCTTTTTAACTAATGAAAAAAACAATGCTCCCAAAGAGTACCATATATGGACTTTGATATTAGGAATAGTTTTAGGAGTGCTTGGCAGTAAAATAAATAATGCGTATGTTGGGAATATCGTATCAATCCTTGCGTATGGGTTGCTCCTATATCGTCCGATTATCAATGCCTGCAAAACATTAGTGAAAAGTAGTAGCATTAACGAAAACATGCTTATAACGGTATCTTGTATAGGAGCCTACTTGGTGGGACAGAAGATGGAAGGCATAATGGTTATTGCTCTTTATACTATAGGGAAAATTCTTGAGGAAAAAGCGGTTAATAATTCAAGAAAGTCTATAGGTGACCTTATTTCTATAAAACAAAATTACGCTAACAAAAAAGTAAATGGGGTAATTGAAGAAGTAGACGTCAACGAAATAAATATTGGTGACACATTGGTAGTGAAAAAAGGAGAAAAGATCCCTGTTGATTCAGTAGTTGTAAGTGGCAAAACGCAGCTAGATACTTCCATGTTGACAGGAGAAAGTGAGCTAGTAAACGCGATAGCTGGAGATGAAGTTTTATCCGGCACCATAAATATGGGTGATACTATAGAAATAAAGTCTAAAAACACCTTTTCCGACTCTACAGTTTCGCACATTTTAAATTTGCTTGAAGATGCAACGGATAAAAAAACAAAAACAGAAACATTTATTTCAAAAGCCAGCAAAATTTATACGCCTGCAGTTTTGCTGCTAGCTGTTTTAGTGGCAGTTTTTCTTCCTGTGTTTTTTAGAGTGAATCTGTCCGACAGTATTTATAGGGCATTAACTTTTCTTGTAATATCTTGCCCTTGTGCGATTGCAATATCAGTTCCACTTTCTTATTTTTCTGGGATAGGCATAGCTTCAAAAAATGGAATCTTGATAAAGGGCAGCAATTATTTGGACAATTTAAGTAAAGTTAAAAATATAATATTTGACAAAACGGGTACGCTCACAAATGGAGAGTTTAAAGTAACTGGAATCGAAATTTTTGATAATGAATATACAAAGGAAGATATTATTGAAATTATCACCAAAGGCGAGTCGTTGTCTAACCATCCTATAGCTAAATCTATTTTAAAGTTAAAACAAGGACCAATAGATAACGGAGCGGTTGAAGATTTCAAAGAAATGGAAGGGAAAGGCGTATCTTATACATTAGACGGCAAAAATATAATCATTGGAACACAAAAAGTTTGCAACTGTGATGAATTAGCTATACTTCACCTTAATATAGACGGAAGGCATGTAGCTTCTATAGACATAGACGATGGGATAAAAGAAAGTGCATTCAGTGCGATACAAAACTTGAAAAAAAATAAGATAAAAACTTATATGTTCACCGGAGACAAAAAGGAAGTTGCACTGGAAGTGGGTAAACGTTTAGGCATAGATGAAATAAAATACGAGATGTTGCCGACTAACAAGTACGCAGAATACGAAAAAGTAGCAAATAAGGGCGAGATAACAGTGTTTGCAGGTGACGGAATAAATGATGCCCCAGTTTTAAAAAGGGCTGACATAGGCATTTCAATGGGAAACGTTGGCTCTGAGTCTGCAATAGAAGCATCGGATATTGTGCTTATGTCCGGAGATATAAGTAAAATACCCTTGTCCATAAATATTTCAAAATACACCGGTTCGATAATAAAACAAAACTTGATTTTTGCCATGACAGTCAAAGTTGCAATTTTAGCGTTAAGTGTACTAGGTTTAGCCAATATGTGGTTTGCAGTCTTTGCAGATACAGGCGTAACATTACTGACGATATTGAACACGCTAAGAATAATGAATAAGTTTAAATGATAGAATTGTTATGCGTTTTTTCTCAAAACTACAGTTCTGGTGAAATTGATTGATGAGCCGCGCCTGAGGTAGAAGGTGCGGCTTTTTAACTGCTTGATGATTAACGTGGTATGATTTTGAAGAAAAATAAAGGTAACGCTGCACTATGGGAAAGTTTTTATATGATTTATTTTCTTTGCATAAAGGTAAGCTAAATAGTAAACGCGCGGAATTAAAAATGAATTTGAACACAAAAACGAATAAATATTACATTAAATATTGTATATTTTTAAATTTGCAATATTAAAACTTACAAAAAATATTTTTTATTTGATCAATGTGATTGAAAAAATTAGCTTTTATATTGCAATAAAATTTTTTATATGTTACAATAAAAACATAATTATCCATTAATTATTTTACTACTATTTTTTACTATTATATACAACAGGAGAGGTGCTTACTCAGATGAACAAATTACTACGCTACTTTTAATTTTATCTCTAAGTCTTATTCCACAAGATTTGACAACATTGGCACAAAATGAATGTGTAATTGACAATTGCACAGCTGCTACAAAAGATAAAGTTTTGGATGATTATCTTCCAGATGTACCGGCAATGCATAAACTTTCATTTCTCTCAGACGCTATAGTCTCTCTGTTTGCTCATTATGTAGGAAATGACGGTTCAGAAAAAATGACATTTCATGGTAAAAATTTAAAAAGTTTAAAAGATTTATACTTTAAGGAATTGAAAAATAAATTAAACAGTAAATATTATTACGCAGACCTGAAAGATGATATTTTAAATTCGGCTAATGATACATCATATGTAAAATTGAGCTGGGGTAGACCTTTGGCTGATTATGTATTGAATTATTTAAAAGATTCAAATCTGTTTCCTTCTTATCTTTGGCGTTTTTGGAAAAGTATTTTAGGTGGATTTAATATTACAAAGGCAGATAAAGACACTGTGAATAGTTTATTATTTGATAATGTATTTTTAAGTCGCTTAATTAAAGAAGGCAAAGACTCTTTTGTACTTCCATTAACTATAGACAGAAACTCCGGTAAATTTAAAATACCTAAAAAACTTATACAAATTGAAAATGAGATTGAAGAAACTTTGAAAAAAATGAATCTCATAATAGAATCAAATGCTGATATCGAATCAAAACTTGATGATTTAGATAAATTTATAGATGACGAGTATAAAAAATATAAAAATTTTAAAGAAATAGACTCATCTCAAAAAACTGTTGCTTTTTGTTTTCACTTAAACAGAATAAATGATTATTTATTGAATTTTAAAAATGGTTGGGAACGTAAAGATTTAGAAGAACGTAAAAAAATACATAAGCTCAGGGAAAAAATTAATTTTTTAGTTCCGAATTACTGTTTCTTAAAACAAAAGCAAAAATCTCCTTTTTCAAACATAGATGTAAAATTAGATAAGTATAATGTTGTTGAAGATACAAAAGGAGTAAAAAGTATTTACTTGGAGAAATATCAAATTCAAGAATACATTAAAGATTTGATAAAATCTATCGACTCTAAATACACTAATCTTAGAGGAGATTATAATTTTGATTTGGTAAAAGGCGAAAATGTATTAAAATTAGCATCAGAAATACACGCAACCAAACATCAAGAAGTATTAAACGCTATGGAAAACAGTTTAGAAAAATCAGAAGCAGATATTGATCGAAAAAAAGTTAATATGTTCGTTGCTGCTGGTAGAGCCGCTTTGACGGCTAATTTTGGTCCAGATGGAATATTAACTTTACTTCCTAACAAAGAAAATAGAGAATCTGCTCCGATTAAATTCACAACTGAAGAAGCATTTAACTATCTTGCAAAAAATCGACCTGAATTATTAAAAGATTCAAAAAAATTACCAACACCGGTTATCGAAAAACGACCTAAAAAAGATGAGAGTGAAGAAACTGCGATACAAAAAAGATCAAATGAACAAGCTTTAGAAAATTATGTTAAGATTAATAACTTAGGAGAGTCAGTGTTAAATGACCTTGATTCGTTATTTAAAGATTTTATAGATTATAGTGTAATGAATGCTGAATTGGCAAGAAATAAAAGAACATTTGAAGCTTACAAAAATAAAACAAAAGATGATATTTCACTTTTAGACACTGTAAAATTGCTCATTCAATTTTCTAGAGATGATTATTCTTCAAATGATCTAGAAGCAATAATAATAGAAGAAAATAAAAAGTATTCCACAAATGATGCTTCGACAGAAAAGTTAACAGAATATTCAATTAAAAAAATTCAAAGGATGGATAATAAATAATGAAAAAGTTTTTAAGTATATTTTTAATTTTTACTTTAATGTTTAGTGCAGTTTCAACTATGTCTTTTGCAATGGAAAATCGGGAACCGCAAAAAATGCAAGAAACTAGAGTAAAAACAAATTTTATAAAATTACCTGTTATTTTATTCTCAAGTTTCGGTGCGGCTTTGATTGCTGCAGTATCAGGATTAATCGGCTATAAAATCGGAAACGATAGAAGAGCAAATGATGAAAAAGAAATCACTCTTACAGGAACTATTTTAGGAGGCAGCAGTGATAGATGTACGCCAATAGGTAGATCCTATGATGTAGTAATGCTTATATCTTCATGTGTTGATGAAATGTTTCAAGTTGATATTCCTAAAGTTTCGAAAGAAGGTACTTTTCCTGCGCAATATTTAGATGCACTTGCTTTTGAATTGGATGTACTTGCAGGAAGCTTAGATTTTGATGATTTACCGTATGAATACAGAAAAGTGGGGCTAGAGCTTCATAATATGTTCATAAGTATAAAACATTATGTTGACAAGAGAGGCAAAAAAATACAATTGGGGTACTTAAAAACGCTGCTAAGAGATGCACAAAAATTAGCAATAAGAGCAGGGGAAATACATGATAGAAT
Organism: uncultured Oscillospiraceae bacterium; assembly: GCA_900549775.1. Classification (GTDB taxonomy): domain Bacteria; phylum Bacillota; class Clostridia; order Oscillospirales; family Acutalibacteraceae; genus UMGS1224. The sequence continues at coordinate 41,719 of URPR01000009.1, forward strand.
AATACAAGAAAAAGAGAAAAACAAAGCAGAATTGTAATTACAATTAGTTTATAAAGTGTAATATATTTTAAAAAATATTTCTTTATTAAAGGGCGGAAAATTAACCTTAAAAAAGCGTAGTTCTTTTTAGGACTACACTTTTTAGTGAAATAATAAAAAAGCCCGAAACTACAGGGCTTTTTATATGTTACAACGTCATCTTTTTGTGGTGCTGGTGACCGGACTTGAACCGGTACGATATTGCTACCGAGGGATTTTAAGTCCCTTGCGTCTGCCTATTCCGCCACACCAGCACGACTACAATATTAATTGTATCACAGAAAAAAAACAAAAACAAGTATATTTTAAAATTTATTTTGACAAAATTAAAATATAATGTTAAAATTATTCTGTGAGTAAATTGAGCAGTCGCGGGTACTTTACCGAAAGGGTGTACGCGAGGAAAGTCCGAGCTCCACAGAGCAAGATAACGGCTAACGGCCGCCGGGGGCGACCCTAGGGATAGTGCAAC
>URPR01000010.1 GCA_900549775.1 uncultured Oscillospiraceae bacterium
GAGCGCCACCTTGCCAAGGTGGAGGTAGCGGGTTCGAGCCCCGTCATCCGCTCCAGCGCAAGCCTCTACGCTATATGTTGCGTGTAGGTTTTTTCTTTTCTATAATATTCATTAACACAATATTAAAATTTTGCATATAATAAAATATGAGTCGGCGCCATAGCCAAGTGGTAAGGCATGGGTCTGCAACACCTTGATCCCCAGTTCAAATCTGGGTGGCGCCTCCAAAAAGAACACCAGCTTGTCTGGTGTTTTTTTATTAACAGAAATATATGCATTAAATAACTGATATCTATTTTAATCAATCACTGCATTCAGGTAACATAATTGAAATCGATGATATTTTATAAAATACACTAAAATTTATAAAATAATGCAAAAATATATTGAAACTCAACTAAAACCACCTTATAATATAGTATTGAACGGAGGTGGTAAACTTGATAAAAAAAATGTCGCCTACAGATAAACAATTGTACAGAGTTTCTGGCGGAGCGGCAATACCACAAATGAATATAACACTAAATAAAAATGATGCTTCTAAAAATTTCAACATCGTTTCATATATAAATGAGAATATAAATAAAAATATAAAAATACGACTTTTCTATTTAATGTTTCAATGAATAAAAAGAGTACTGATTCTAACAACTATAATTCGTTTTAAAACACTGCTCTTCCATAAAAAATAAGCTTACTAAATTAGTAAGCTTATTCGATAAATTAAAGGAGACTAATTAATATGAAAATATAACAAAATACTTAAGTGGTGGAGGTAAGCGGGATCGAACCGCTGACCCCCTGCTTGCAAAGCAGGTGCTCTCCCAGCTGAGCTATACCCCCATGCCTTTAAAATTCATTACTTTGTAAGTATAACACAGCGAAAACGAAAAGGCAAGTACTTTTTTTATTTTTTTCTCAAATTTTTAAAAAAATCGCTTAAAATGGCTCCGCACTCTTCCTCCATAACACCTGAAACCAATACCGGAGAATGGTTATAAGGTAAATTGAACAGATTTATTACCGAGCCGCATGAGCCATTTTTTAAGTCATGTGCACCGTAAACTAATCTTTTTATCCTGGCGTTTATTATCGCACCTGCACACATTGGGCATGGCTCCAAAGTTACATACATTTCGCATTGCCACAGTCGCCATCCTCCCAAGGTTTTGCACGCGCTATTTATTGCTTCTATTTCAGCATGATATAAAGCATTTTTACCGTGCTCCCGTCTATTTCTCCCCGTTGAAACTATCTCATCATCTTTTACTATTACAGCACCAACGGGTACCTCACCCTCCTTCGCTGATAATTTGGCTAACTCTATAGCTTTTTCCATAAAAAATATATCTCTGCATAAATTTGTCATAAACTTCACTTTCCTTTAAAAGAAGTATACAGCAAAAACAGCGCCAGTAATACAAAAAGCGTCATACCAGGATTAAAAAGAAATGCATTAAATTTATCTATAAAAGCAATATTAAACTTCTTTTTCGGACACTTTGTTTTAAATACTTTCCGTATACTCGATATGCTCTTTAACCAATAGTAAAACAAACATGCTAGTCCTAACAGTCCTACAAAGCTTTTGAATATTAAAATTATTGTTAAGATATTTTCTTTGTCTTGAAAAATATTCAATATGTCTGCCATGAAATTGTTTAAAAAATGTATGATAACACTTGGAAGTAACGACTCTGTCAACAAAGTCACATATGAAAAAAACATACCTGTTATAAAGGCAAAGACGAACTGCTCTAAGTTTCCATGGACTAATCCAAATAAAAAAGCTGATGAAAAGATCGCAAAAGTTTTCCCATAAGGCCGTACAGAATTCAAAACTATACCTCTAAAAATAAATTCTTCCGTCAATGCCGGTACCAACGAAAAATTTATAACGGACAAAAATATTCCTAGTGTGGTTTTTTCAACAATAAATTCAGGAGACGTTGATTTTACCCCGATAAATTTACAAATCCCCATAGCATAATTTGTAACTATGTCAGCAATTTCGATCACTAAAAATCCTATCAATATTAAGGGTAATATATTAACTTTTTTATTTACAAAATGTATATTATTTACCGAAGTTTCCTTTTTGGATACGCTAAAAAAGAAAAATAAAACAAATATCAATAAGATATTAGAAATGCTGCTTACTGTATCTACCAGCATGTTTTCTGATATATTTAAATTTAACTTACCCAGAAGAAAACCTTTCGCCATATCCAGCGTAAAAATGGATATTACTACATTTAATAGAAAATAGAAAATCAATAAAAATCCTAACTTACTGGACGTTTTCCTTAGTTCTGTTTCATTAAACTTTTTCATGAATCACCACTCCAAAAACTAAATCTTTAGTTTTTTTATACTTTCAGTATAGTTATCTGAACAAAATACACTTGTACCTGCGACACAAACGTCTGCTCCCGCTTTTTTAGCTTCTTTAACCGTGATTTCATTTATTCCACCATCGACCTCTACTATTGTTGATAACTTTTCTTCATTTATTATTTGTTTAATTTTTTTTATTTTTTCTACCATCGAACTCATGAACTTTTGTCCGCCAAATCCCGGTTCTACCGTCATTATTAAGACAACGTCTAATTCCTTTAAATATGGATATACTTTTTCTACATTTGTATCTGGTTTTATAGATATGCCTGCTTTTTTGCCTACTGATTTTATCTTTGAAATTGTCTGTTTGATATCATCCTGACACTCATAGTGGAAAGTTATTATGTCACATCCAGATTTCGCAAAATCTTCAATATATTGCGTTGGTTTTTCTATCATTAAATGTGCGTCAAAAGGCAGCTGTGTGCATGGTCTTATCGATTTTATCACCGGTGCACCGAATGTAATGTTAGGTACAAAATGCCCATCCATCACATCTAAATGTATTTGATCTGCACCGGCCTGTTCTAAACTGTGAAGTTCTTCTCCTAACTTTGAAAAATCACTTGAGAGTATAGATGGAACTATTTTCATATTTTCTCCTTTCGAAGTTTACAGCTAAGCGGCGGGCGCTGAAGATATCGAATTTATTAATTCGATATCTCCACAGCATAAACAAATTTTTGTTTATGCTCACAGAAAAAATCATAAATGAATTTTTTCTGTGAGCGCCCGCCACTTTCGCAGTACTTATATAAAACTTACTCAGATTCGCCTTCCGATACCACTTCAGTACTTTCAACCTCGTCCTCATGCGGCACTGTAGCTACTGCTACCACTTTATTTTCTTCCGAGATCCTCATAACTCGGACTCCTTTCGAAGGACGAGCACATTCTCTAATTTCACACGCCTGTATCCTAATTATTATGCCATCTCTGGATATCAAAATCACGTCTTCATTTGGACTTACCGCTCTTATTGCGGCCACTTTTCCATATTTTTCAACATGGTAGTTAATAATACCTTTGCCGCCCCTAGATTGCAGTCTATAGTCAGATAGCTCAGATAATCTGCCATATCCGGTTTCAGACACTGTCAAAGCTAGTAATCCTTCTTTCGCCACAGCCATACCTACAACTTCATCATTTTCCTTCAAATTAATGGCCTTAACTCCTCTGGCGGTTCTGCCCACTACTCTAACGTCCGTCTCGTTAAACTTAATCGCCATACCTTCATGTGTAGCAACAAGTAAATCGTCATTTCCACAAGTCTGTTTTACCCACGCAAGTTCATCGCCATCGTCAAGATCTATGGCTATAACTCCGCCTTTTCTCGCAGTATCGTAAGTATTTAACTGCGTTCTTTTTATTATTCCTTTCCTAGTTACCATAACTAAGTACATATTGTCGCTAAATTCCGGTATTTGCACTATCGAAGTCACTTTTTCGTCTGCTGAAATTGGCAACAAATTAGCTATATTTGTACCTTTCGAGTTCTTAGAGCCTTCCGGCACTTCATAACATTTTAGTCGATACACTCTTCCAAAGTTTGTAAAAAACAAAACATAATCGTGACTATTCATGACGTACATGTCAGTTGCGACATCTTCTTCTCTTCGTGACATTCCTGTTACCCCGCGTCCGCCACGCTTTTGCAACTTATACGTATCGATTTTTTGACGTTTTATGTAACCAAAATTTGTCAAAGTTAAAACGCATTCCTCTTGAGGAATTAGATCCTCAACATCGACTTCGCCTGTCACAGTCATGATTTGAGTTCTTCTCTCATCGTTAAATCTGCGTTTTATCTCAGTTATCTCATCTTTTAATATTGCCAGCAGCCTCGATTTATCAGCTAAAATCGCTTTTAATTCCTCTATTTTTTCCGCTAAAGCTTTCAATTCATCTTCTATTTTTCCACGTTCCAGGCCTGTTAGTTGTCCCAGTCTCATCTGAACTATAGCTTGAGCTTGTACATCGTCAAGCGAAAACTCATTCATCAGCCGTTCTTTGCCTTCGGCTATAGATTTAGATGACCGCAATATTTCGATGACTCTGTCTATATTGTCAATAGCAACCTTCAGACCTTCTAAAATATGAGCTCTATCTAGGGCTTTCTTTAAATCAAATTGAGTCCTTCGAGTTATAACTTCCACCTGAAAGTCCACATAGTTCCTAAGTATATCTTTCAATGTCAATATTTTTGGCTCACCGTTCACAATGGCCAGCATTATTACGCCAAAAGTTATCTGCATTTGCGTGTACGAATAAAGTTGATTTAAAACTATTTGCGCAGAAGCGTCTCGCTTCACAGTTATCTCGATGTGCATCCCGTCTCTGTCAGAATGATCCTCTACATTTGAGATGCCCTCTATTTTTTTATCTTTGACTAGTTCCGCTATGCTTTCGCAAAGCCTCGCTTTGTTCACCTGGTAAGGTAGTTCTGTAACAATTATTTTAAAGCGATTTTTCTCCTCTACAATCTCTGCACAAGCCCTAACGATAATTTTTCCTCTGCCGGTAGCGTAAGCAGATCTAATTCCAGATCTTCCCATAATTAAAGCACCTGTAGGAAAATCTGGCCCTTTTATATGTTGCATTATTTCATCAAGGTCACAGTCAGGGTTATCTATCAAGCAGCAAATAGCGTCAACCACTTCGCCCAAGTTGTGTGGAGGTATATTGGTAGCCATGCCCACAGCTATACCTGTAGAGCCATTAACTAGAAGATTCGGAAACCTGGAAGGAAGCACTGTTGGTTCTTTTAGCCTATCGTCGTAGTTCGGCATAAAGTCAACCGTATCTTTGTCTATATCAGTCAACATTTCTACCGACATTTTGCTCATTCTGGATTCCGTATACCTATATGCAGCCGGAGGATCGCCGTCCACAGATCCAAAATTTCCATGTCCATCTACCAATGTGTACCGCATGGAAAAGTCTTGAGCCAGTCGTACCAACGCATCGTAAACAGATGCATCGCCGTGTGGATGATACCTTCCCAGCACTGAACCTACTGTATCTGCACATTTCCTGTAAGCTTTATCCGGCCCCAAACCATTTTCATATAAAGTATAAAGTATTCTCCTATGTACCGGCTTTAAGCCGTCCCTCACATCCGGCAGAGCCCTTGCAACTATGACTGACATGGAATAGTCCAGAAAAGATTTTTGCATCTCTTTTTCTATATCTACGTTGATTATCCTTAAATTTTCTACTCTATTTTCATCTGTATTCAACTACTTTTCCCTCCGATTTTTTAGAAATGATTCTGATATTGGAGTAGTCCCCGCTACCAGCATTGCTTGAACGTCAGGTAAAAATTCAGGTTCTATCGCCCTTATAGGGATAATAAATATGCGCTGCTTCGATAAATGTATCAAAAACATACCTTTGTATTCTTCAAAAACGCAGTTTCCATCTAGGTTTACCACAGCTTCCTTCAAGTTGTTTTTTATCGTTATGCTGTCCGGATAGATCTCTACAGATAGCTTCTTATCTGCCGACATTCTTTTATATCGCATTTTTTTGAATATCAAATGAAATCCACCGAAAACCCAAAAGGAAAGCAATGCCACAGATAATATAAAACCTACTAAAAATTCTGTTTTACGAGTTTCCACATAAAAAGCCAGCACGCAAACCGCAACTAAAGAAAGCACAGCGTTACTCCAGCGTTTTGTGTTTTTATCTATTCCGCAATGTTTAATGCATGAAAATATTTCTTCTGGAGTCAAAGCGTAGCTAAACTTTATCCCAGAATATTTATCCTCATATTCTGTCGCGTCATCATCTTCCACAAACTCAGATTCCGAACCGTCCCATTTATTCTCCGTTTCCTCATCCTCTTCTGGGTCGTGCTCTTCTTCGTCAGACAAACTTTTTTCTATTTCCTCTTCATCAGTTTTCATTTTACTTAAGCATAAAACATTGCTCTCTTGAGTCTTTTCAGCATTAGTACTGTCATACTCTTTCATTTCTTTCTCCTTCAAAACAAAATTTAATGTAAAACTTTACACATCTAAATTTTGTACATATCTTGCATTTTTTTCTATAAATTCTCTTCTAGGTTCAACCTTATCGCCCATCAAGATTGTAAAAATTTCATCTGCCGCAGCTGCGTCTTCCAGCTCTACTCTAAGCATAGTCCGCCTTTCTGGATCCATCGTAGTTTCCCACAGCTGTTCCGAATCCATTTCACCAAGACCTTTGTACCTCTGTATATCAGCATTGCCGCCCAATTCTTTTAAGATGCTATCCCTTTCTTCATCACTGAACGCATAAAAATGCTTTTTATTTTTCGTAATTCTGTAAAGTGGTGGCCTAGCTATGTATATGTGGCCAGCTTCCACTACGGGTTTCATAAACCTAAAGAAAAAAGTTAACAGCAGCGTTCTAATATGCGAACCGTCTACGTCGGCATCGGCCATTATTATTATTTTTCCATATCTTAATTTACTTAAATCGAACTCGTCTCCTATGCCGCACCCCAAAGCCGTGACTACCGGCATGAGTTTTTCATTTCCGTAAACTTTGTCTAGCCTAGCCTTTTCTACGTTTAGCATTTTACCCCACAAAGGCAATATAGCTTGAAATTTCCTATCTCTGCCACTTTTGGCTGAACCACCTGCAGAGTCTCCTTCAACTATGTATATTTCTGTTTCAGAAGAATCTCTAGATTGGCAATCCGCTAGTTTTCCCGGTAGTGATGCTGATTCTAAAGCGGTTTTACGCCTTACCAAATCTCTAGCTTTCCTTGCAGCATCTCTGGCTCTAGCTGCCGACAAAGCTTTCTCGAAAATAGCCTTGGCAGTAGATGGGTTTTCCTCCAAATATGTACTTAATTTTTCCGTTACCAAATTATCTACAAGCGATCTGATTTTCGTATTACCAAGTTTTGTTTTAGTTTGGCCTTCAAATTGTGCTTCAGATAGCTTCACGCTGATTATAGCCGTTAAACCTTCCCTTAAGTCGTCCCCGGAAAAATTCCTATCGCTTTCTTTCAATATATTATATCGTCTTGCGTAATCGTTCATTACTCGCGTTAGAGCTCTTCTAAAGCCCTCCTCGTGCGTTCCGCCGTCCACCGTGTGTATGTCGTTAGCAAAAGATAATATCAAGTCATTATAGCTGTCATTGTATTGCATAGCTATGTCTATCTGGACGTCATCTTGCTGCGCTCCTGAAAAAGCTATAACTTCAGGATGAATCACGCCAAGAGCTCTTTTTTTATGAATATACTCAACAAAGCTAGATATGCCGCCCTCGTAACAAAAATCTTCATTTTTTACATTTTCGCTGTCCCGCTCATCTATGAGTTCTATGCTAAGTCCTGCGTTTAAAAAGGCCTGTTCCCTCAACCTCTGTTCCAAGATTTCGTACTCGTATACATCCGTCTCTGTAAAAATCTCTTTATCTGCTTTAAAAGTGATTTCCGTCCCGACTTTGTCTGTATACCCTAAAATCTGCATATCCCCTGTAGCAATGCCTCTTTCGAACCTTTGAAAATGTACTTTACCTTCACTGTAAACTTTAACTTCAAGCCATTCCGAGAGAGCATTCACTACAGAGGCGCCAACTCCGTGTAAGCCTCCAGATACTTTATATCCGCCACCGCCAAATTTGCCACCCGCATGCAAAATGGTAAAGACCACGGTAAGCGCCGGTATCCCCATTTTCGGGTGGATTCCCGTAGGTATGCCTCTGCCGTCGTCGCTTACGTTTATTATGTTATCAGGCAAAATTCTAACTTTAATCTTGCTACAAAAGCCTGCTAGTGCCTCATCTATAGAGTTATCAACTATCTCGTACACCAAGTGATGCAGCCCTTTAGGACCTGTGGAACCTATGTACATTCCAGGTCTTTTTCTTACAGCCTCAAGCCCTTCCAGAACTTGTATTTCACTTGCACCGTAGTCACTACTCTGTCCTTTTATATTATTGTTCTCCAAAATAAAACCTCCATAATTGAGCTATAATTTTCCGTATCAGCTTTCTTTTCTTTTTAATATAATTAATCTCGGAACGAGAGTGTAGAAAAGCACAAACAATCCCGATATTATCACTGAGCCGATTATCAGCATCCTAAAGATAAAGCTGAAAACCAAAACGCAGATAGCTGTAAGTATTATCAGCATTGTTATAAGAGTTTTCAAGCTCCTTTTCGCTCTAACGTCGGATTTATTTTCGCAATTTTCACAATAGTACTCCAAATTTTCTTTTATGTTTACCGACTCAAAAAAGCTCAACTCTCTGCCGCAGTAGGGACATTTATTTTTCTTCATTCTCTCCAACCTCTTTTTCTAGTTCTTTTAGAAAGCGTAACTGAACTGATAGGGCTTAAATATACCGTTTTTTTACAATTTTTCTCGCTATCGCACAATACGAATGATTTCGGTAGCTCGTTAGACACTGTGACAACTCTTTTTTCCTTTTCGCAAAAAGATAAATAGTCCCTCGTTACCTTCTTAACGGTGGTAGTATCTAAATCGAAAATCCCCACAATATCGCTGGTTTTCACCACATTGTCCTGCCCTATGTGCAAGTACATTTCACCAAAACCTTTCATATGTTTTTACACATTCTCTAAACAGTAAATCGTGCTACATATTAAATCCAAGCTCCGTTTTTTATTTCGAAAGTTTTACCCTGAACAAGTCTGTCAACTGAACTCGGTTCACAGCAAGTTATGAACACTTGCCTATTTGAAATTGAGTTTAAGATGTAGTGCTGCCTTTTTTTGTCAAGTTCGCTTAAAACGTCGTCAAAAAGTATCACCGGAGTTTTGCCTTTCGTCTTTTCTAAAATTATTGATTCAGAGAGTTTCATCGAAAGTATTACCGAACGCTGTTGCCCCTGCGATGCAAAAATTTTCGCTTTTTTCCCATTTACATATATGTCCAAATCGTCCCGATGAGGCCCTACAGTTGTGAACCCTAAAAATCTATCTTCCTTTCTAGATTTTTCAAGCCTGTCTAGCATCAAATTTTCTATGCTCTTATTATCGCTATTTTTCTTAGAAAAAATGTTCGAAATATAGCTTATTTCTAAATTCTCTTTATTATTTGATAAGTCCGAATATATACTTTTTGTATTTTCTTTAAGTAGATTCACATATTGTAGTCTTTTTTTTATAATTTCACCTGCTGCACAAGCTAATTTTTCATCCCAAACGAACAGAGTTTGTTCCAGTTCAGGGTGAGAAGCCATGTCTTTTATAAGCTTGTTGCGTTGATCCAGTATGTGGTTGTATAAAGAAACAGTTTTCGCATAATACGGCGATATTTGACAAATTGCGGTATCTAAGAATTTTCTCCTGTGTCCTGGTCCGTCTTTTATAAGTGATAGGTGCGCCGGTGAAAAAACTACTGAACAAAACTTTCCCACATATTCGCTTGAGTTTTTTTTCCAATTTCCGTTTACGTACGTTTTTCGTTTGGGTGACGTAAGCTCTATTTTTAGATCTTGTTCTCTATTTTCTAAAAAAACCTTTGCGCTTACGGTTGCTTGCTTCTGTGAAAATGAGATTAAATCAAGATCTTTGGCACCTCTGAAAGATTTTCCTCCTGTGAAGAGCCATATCGATTCTAAAAAGTTGGTTTTGCCTTGAGCATTGTCTCCGTAAATGATATTTATTTTCTCGTCTGGAATTAAGCTTCCATTTGAAAGGTTCCTAAAGTTCTCGTGCTCTATTTTCAGTATTCTCAAGATTTTCAGCCTTTATTTTGTAATTTATGCCTTTATATGTAACCACATCGCCATTGTATATCTTTTTGCCGCGCATCGTACAAACTTCGTTATTTAGGCAAACTTTTCCTTTTTGTATTTCCTGCTTGGCTTGTCCTCCTGTTAAAACAGCGCCTGATAGTTTCAAAAGTGAGTCAAGTTGTATAAATTCAGTCTTGATTTTTATCTCTTTTATGTTAGTCACCTGCTTTCAACCTAACCGGCAGAACTAAAAACACAAAAGACTCGTCATTCATCGGCATTATCTTGAATGGGCTCAGTGGACCATTTACATGTACTTTTATTTGGTCTGTGTCTGTATTTTTCAGTGCGTCTAGGAGATACTTGTTGTTAAATCCTATTTCTAGGTTATTGCCTGTCATGGATACTGAAAATTCGTCATTTGCTTTTCCCAACGGCGTTATGCAGGAGATTTTAGCTTGGTTATTGCTAAAAAAGCATCTGATAGGACTTTTGAGTCTGTCGTTTATTACCAGTGAGGCTCTTTCTACGCTTTCTATAAAATCTTTGGTCTTCACTATGAGTTCTGTGGTTTTGTCTGAAGGTATTGCGGAGTTGTAATCTAAAAAATCTCCCTCTAATAACCTGGAAATTATGCTGTAATTTTCCGTTTTAAAGACAATATGTTTTTTCCCTATAGATATATTTATTTCCTCTTCTGAATCGGGTATGAGCTTGAGAATTTCGTTTAATGTTTTTCCTGGGACTACAAACTTAATAGGAGTTGTTACGGCTGCTATTTTTTCGCTTCTCTTGGCTAATCTGTATCCGTCTACTGAGACGAGATTAATTTCGTCATTGCTTATGTCAAACAAAGTTCCGGTGTTTATAGGTTTTTCGTCAGTATCTGCCACGGCAAATAGCGTTTGGCTTATCATGCTTCTAAGAGTGCAGGAGTTTAGTTTTACATCCGAGTGACTGTCTATTACTGGTAATGCGGGGTAGTCATCTGGTGAGATTCCGATAATTGAAAACTCGGATGTCCCGCTGTTGATGGTTGTTATCAGCTTTTCGTCTACAGATATGGATATTCTTTCATCAGGCATTTTCCTTATGATGTCGGATAAAATTTTAGCTCCTAGCACAATTCCACCATCTTCTTGTATTTCGGCATCTATTGTTGTGGTTATGCCAAGTTCTAAGTCGTAACCACATAGAGAAATTTTTCCTTCTTCCGTTTTTATGAGTATTCCTTCGAGGGCAGTTAGGCATGATTTACTGGATACTGCATGTTGAACATTCAACACAGCTTCGATTAAATTTTGTTTTTTGCAAATGATTTTCATTAGAGCATCTCCTTTTTTATAAATGAAAAGAATAGAGTATAAATTATAGTAATAGTAGTAGGGGCTGTTGATTTGTTTAAATATTGTTTAATCTTGTGATGTGGACTAGCTTTTTTGAACTTTTATTTATGTTAACGGCTTGTTCAAAAATTTTTTATTTTCAACCGAGCTTTTAAGTTATAAACGGTTATGTTGAAAACTTTTTGTTGAAACGCGGTTTATATGTTGAAAATAAATTTATTTAAAATTTTGTAAATTAACATGATTTGTTTATTTGTTTAAAAGTTATTAACAATTATCTGTCGCGAATATTTTTAATGATGTCTTCGACCATAGCTTTAGTTTTCGGGTCAGTTTTCATTATTTTTTCTACTTGTTGTATTGCATACACAATGGTTGAATGATCTCTGCCACCAAATTCACTTCCGATTGCGCTCATAGACAATTGTGTTATTTCTCTAGCAATATAAATGGCTATTTGGCGGGCATTAGATATATTTGCGGCTCTTTTTGATGAGCGTATTTCATTTGCGGTCACGCCGAAAGTTCTTGCCACTTCTTCTATTATTTTCTCTATGGTTAATGGTGGTGGCTGATCGTTATTTAAAATATCTGATATTGCGGCTTGTGCGGTGGCCATGCTGGGTTGGTCTCCCTGTAGAAGGTAGTACGCTTTCATTTTTTTCACAGCGCCTTCGAGCTGCCTTATATTTGTCTTCAATTTTGTCGCTATATATTCAAGAACAGGGTTTGGAATGCTTATATCTAAAAGTTCAGCTTTTCTCTTTATTATTGCGATTCTGGTTTCAAAGTCAGGCGGTTGTATATCGGCTATAAGACCCCATTCAAATCTTGTTCTTAATCTGTCTTCGAGAGTTTGTATTTCTTTTGGGGGACGGTCTGAAGTGAGGACTATTTGTTTTTTCGCTTCATACAGAGTGTTAAATGTGTGGAAAAACTCTTCTTGAGTTGAATCTTTTCCTGCTATGAACTGGATGTCGTCAACCAGAAGAATATCTGTCTGCCTATATTTTTGATGAAACTCCCTTGTAGCACCTTTTCTTATCGAGTCAATAAGCTCGTTTGTGAAATCATCCCCTTTTATATACAATGTACGCATATTTGGGTGTGTTTTTTTTATGTCATTGCATATGGCATATAGCAGATGTGTTTTACCGAGACCTGAGTTTCCATAAATGAAAAGAGGGTTGTAAGAGCCGGCTGGATTTGCGGCTACAGCTAGGGCAGCAGCATGTGCAAATTTATTTGATGAGCCAACTATATAGGTGTCGAAAGTTAATTCTGGAGAAGCATCGATAGCAAGTTTACTGTTTGGAATTTTGGGCGTAGAGCCGTCATATCCAGGTGTTATGAAGCATAGGTTTATATTACTTGAGCCGAAAATTTCTTCAAAAGCACTGTTTAAAAGCGGCGTATAGCATCTGGTTAAAGTTTGCTTATGAAACTCGTTAGGAACTAAAAGCCTAGCATCACCTGTTTCAAAATCAATATTTACAGGTTCTATCCGGCTTATCCACGTTTTATATGCAACGTCGGTAATGCGTGTTTTGCAGTAGTCACAAATGAGTTCCCATGCCTCATTGAATGATTCCATAGAATGATACTCCTCCTAATATTAGCTGAGAGCTGATTTTTAGTTTTCTTTTTAATTTTGGATAAAATTATACATTATTAATGATAACACAAAAACAACTTTTTTTCAAACAATCGTTTTTAAATAAAAAAAATCACCCTGTTTAGGGTGACTGATTTAGATATTGAAAAGTTTAAGAACCCACATTATTGCTCCGTAAATTACAGATGCTGTTATTCCGAAAACTAAAACAGGGCCAGCGATTATGAACATTTTTGCGCCTATACCTGTAACATGGCCTTCGCTTTTGAATTCGATTGCAGGTGCGACGATGGAATTTGCAAAACCAGTGATAGGGACAAGCGTACCTGCACCGGCGTGCTTAGCTATGTTGTCGTAAACCTTTAACGCTGTAAGCAATGCCCCTAAAAAAACCAATGTGACTGAAACTAAATTTCTTGAATTTTTCAAATCAAGTCCCATGTTTTTGTATAGAAAAGTAAGAAATTCGCCAAAAGAACAGATCAAACCACCGGACAAAAACGCTAAACTTATATTTTTAAAGCTAGGACTTCCCGGTGATGCATTTTTTGACATTTCAAAATATTCATTTTTTGTAACCTTCAATAAAAACACTTCCTTCCAACGTTATTTTTCCAAAGCAAAAACTATTTATGCTCGAACTATAGCGAAGAAGGAAGTTTTTTATTTATACTATCTTACAAATCCGATTTTTTCCAGAACGTCCTCTAAGGTTACTTCGGAAAGATTTTGAGCTTTAACTGCAGCAGATTTATAACATTTTTCTAAATAAGATTTATCATTAATATACTCGTTGTATTTCTTTTGTATGGGAGCAAGGTTATCTACCACAGCCTCTCCCACGGCTTTTTTGAAATCACCATACCCTTTGCCGTCAAATTCTTTCTCTATTTGTTCAAACGACTTTTTCGTCATGCAATTGTAAATCGTCATTAAGTTGCTGACGCCTGGCTTATCTTTGCCGAAAGCAACCTTTGAGTCTGAATCTGTAATGGCACGTTTAAATTTTTTAATTATATCATCGGCTGAATCCAAAATAGTCACACACGCGAATTTGTTACTGTCTGATTTCGACATCTTTTTCGTTGGATCAGCCAAGGACATGATCTTAGATCCACTTTCTCCTATATATGGCTCCGGTATCTTAAACGTTTCGCCATATACGCTATTAAACCTTTCGGCTACGTTTCTGGTTAGCTCTACGTGTTGTTTCTGGTCTTTCCCCGTTGGAATTAAATCCGGTTGATAAAGCAAAATATCTGCTGCCATCAGGCATGGGTAAGTAAATAGACCTGCGTTTATGTTTTCAGGATATTTTTGAGATTTATCTTTAAACTGGGTCATTCTGGAAAGTTCGCCAAATTGAGTATAGCAATTTAGAATCCAAGCGAGCTGAGCATGAGTTGTGACATGACTCTGTATAAAGAACAAACTTTTTTCGACATCTATACCGCAAGCCAGCAGTAGCGCATAAGCTTGTAAAGTATTTTCGAATAGATTTTTAGGGTTTTGGCGAACTGTGATGGTATGAAGATCGGCAAGAAAAAATATGCAATCATAAGTATCTTGCAATTCTACCCAATTTTTTATAGCACCCAAATAATTGCCAAGAGTGATAGTTCCGCTTGGTTGAATGCCGCTAAGCAAGGTCTTTTTTTCTTTCATAATGCATCCTTCTTTCAGTTTAATCGTGATAATTATACCACAAAAAAAGCCTAGCAAACAAGCAAAAGGACGTGCTAAACTTTCATTTATGATATTTCCCACCATTCAATATATTAAACGCTCTGTATATTTGCTCACACAAGATGACCCGTGACATTTGGTGCGTGAAGGTCATTCGTGACATGGAAAGCTTAAGATTTGATCTATTTTTCACTTCGTCTGAAAGCCCAAAAGACCCACCTATTATAAAATCAACGGTACTGTGACCGATTAATGCCGCATCGTTTATGTATTTAGATAAATCCACCGAAGACAACTCTTTGCCCTCTATGCACAACGATACAACTTCGTCCTTGTCTTTTATTTTCGAGAGAACTCTTTTACCTTCCTCAGCCAAAGCCTTGTTTATGTCTGAGTTACTGGGATTATTTGAAATTTTGTATTCTGGAAGTTCTAAAATAGAAAATTTACAAAAATCTGTCAGGCGTTTCTGATACTCCAATATAGCATCTTTAAAGTATTTTTCTTTTATGCTACCGATACAAATGATTTTCACATTTAGCATATAAAGCCTCAAAAAACTACATTCAGTACGCCGAAATTTTCAACAGGCGCAACGCTTAGTTTAAAGTCAACATTATAAGTCATGTTGTGCTCTTTAAGTTTACATATTGATGTTTCAAAAGCCAATTGAGGTATATTATTTTCTTGACTTAAGTGCGCCAGAATAAAGTTTTTAGTTCCATTTTTTATAAAGTAAGGCAGAATGTCTGCACAAGCGTCGTTTGACAGGTGGCCTTTGTCCGAAAGAATCCTTCTTTTAAGATAATACGGATAAGCCCCATTTTGTAGCATCCTGACATCGTGATTAGACTCAATAACCACAGCGTCAGCTCCAACTATGGAATCTTTTATAACGTCTGAGATATACCCTATATCCGTCGCTACTACAGCTTTTTTGTTATCCTTTGTAGTGATTACATACCCTACACTTTCGTTGCAATCATGCGGTGTACTGAAAGGCTTTATAAACATACCTGCGATTTCCACACCTCGGCCGTCTATTACTTCTGTGGGGAATTTTCCGTTCAGCACGCCTTTTTCCTCTATGGCGGTCATAGTTCCGCTTGAAGTCAAAACCTTCAAATTGTACCTTGTAGCAAAAACTTTTACTCCTTGCACGTGATCACTGTGTTCATGCGTTAAAAATATAGCTTTTATGCTTTTTACATCTATTTCATTTTCAAAGAGAGCTTTTTCAAGCTGTTTTGCGGACCGCCCTGCATCGATTAATACACCTTCATTTGAATTTCCGACATATATGCTGTTTCCTTTGCTACTACTGAACAGCGGACAAATCCTTGCCAATTTACACCATCCTAATTTGCTGTGTTTTATAAAACTTTATCTAAATAATCCGGTTCTGGCACATACACTTTCTTGATATTTGCGCCTAAACTGGTAAGTTTTTCTATTATATTTTCGTATCCTCTTTCAATGTAGTGGATATTTTCAATAGTGGTTGTTCCTTTAGCGCACAAGCCAGCTATAATCATGGAGGCACCAGCCCTAAGGTCTATAGCTTTTACAGGTGCACCTATCAGCTCATCAACGCCCGTAATAACAGCAACTTTACCATCGACTGAAATCTTAGCACCCATTTTTCCAAGTTCATCCACGTATTTAAAGCGATTGTCCCATACACCTTCGTTTATCATGCTGGTTCCGGGAACAGTTGACAACAAAGCTGCAATCTGTGGCTGCATATCTGTTGGAAAGCCAGGGTGTGGCATGGTTTTAATGTTGCAACTACTTAAAGGACCTTCTCTTTTTACTCTTATGTTGTCGCCTAACTCTTCAATCTCCACGCCCATTTCTTGAAGTTTTGCGCTAATTGATTCAAGATGCTTTGGTATAACATTTTTAACCAAAACATCGCCACCTGTTGCGGCTGTGGCAATCATATAAGTGCCGGCCTCTATTTGATCAGGGATGATAGAATATGTTGTGCCTGTTAATTTTTTTACTCCACGTATTTTTATGCAATCTGTTCCTGCTCCGGAAATATCTGCACCCATTGAATTTAAAAAGTTTGCAAGGTCAACTATATGCGGCTCTCTGGCGGCGTTTTCTATCACTGTTAAGCCCTCGGCTTTAGTTGCAGCCAGCATTATGTTTATCGTAGCGCCAACAGAAACGATATCTAAATACACAGTATTTCCGACCAACTCTTTAGCTTCAACTTTAACTATGCCGTTTTCCACCTTGTACTCGGCGCCCAACGCCGCAAATCCTTTTAAATGTTGGTCTATAGGTCTAACTCCAAAGTCACACCCGCCTGGAAACGAAACGCTAGCTTTATGGAACCTGCCTAAAAGTGCACCTAATAAGTAGGAAGAAGCTCTCATTTTTCTGACTAAGTCGTTTGAAGCTTCGGCAGAAGAAATGCCTGTAGGATCTACTTCTAAAGTAGATTTGTCCAAAAGTTTAACTTTTGCTCCTAAATTTTCAAGTATACGCCCGATCAAGGTAACATCGCTGATATTTGGGATATTCTCTATGCAGCAAACACCGTCTGAAAGGATAGTTGCAGGGATTATAGCAACAGCGGCGTTTTTTGCTCCGCTTATTTTAACTTCACCAGATAATTTGTTTTGGCCAATTAATTCAAAAACTTCCAATATTAACTCCCTCTTGTTCAAAATTTTATATATATAATTTAAGTAAATTTCATTTAATTATTTATAACTTAATAATGATAATACAAAATATTTTCAAAGTCAAATAAATGTGAAGTTTTTATAAAATTTTATAAAAAAAATCACATCAAAATTTTTGATGTGAAAACTTGGCACCCCTGACCGGAGTCGAACCGATGACTAACCCTTAGGAGGGGTTTGTTATATCCACTTAACTACAGAGGCAAAACCTTACGATGTTTATTTTACATCAAAAAATAAATCATGTCAACAAATTTTATTTTGGTGTTTTAGATAAAAATACATTGACATATCTTTTATAATAGTATATAATGCATATATAAACACTTGCTAAACGATGTTGACTTTGATTTTTAATAACTGTATAATGGTGAAGAAAAAAGGAGGTATACTTATGGAAATTTTAAATACTAAAAATCTTACAAAAACCTATAAGAAAAAAAATGCGGTTTCAAATTTAAATATGTCCATAAACAAAGGTGATATCTATGGTTTCATAGGCAAAAACGGTGCGGGTAAAACCACTACCATAAAAATGATAGTCGGTTTAGCAGCTCCTACTTCAGGGGAAATTACTTTATTTGAGAGCAAGTCTTTAAATCAAGGAAGAAGAAAAATAGGTACTGTTATTGAGGCACCGGCATTTGTACCGAACTTAACAGCTAGGCAAAACATGCTCATTCAGTGGAAGTTACTCGGTAATAAAAACCCTGCAATTATAGATGAAATGCTTAATTTAGTAGGGTTGGATTATGTAGGCAAAAAGAAAGTTAAAAACTTTTCACTTGGCATGAAACAACGTTTAGGTATAGCCATGACACTTATGGGAGAGCCAGAATTTTTAGTTTTAGATGAACCTACAAATGGCCTTGACCCAAAAGGAATTGTCGAAGTAAGAGAATTACTTCAAAAGCTAAATGAAGAAAGAGGATTGACCATTCTAATTTCAAGTCATATTTTAAGTGAACTTGCTAAGTTTGTAACAAGAATAGGTATCATCGACGATGGTGTTTTGCTGGAGGAGTTTTCTATAGACGAACTTAATGAAAGGTGTGAGTCCAAGCTAGTTGTTTTAGTTGACGACACAGAAAAAGCAAAAGACATTTTAGCAGAGCAACTTAACTTAAATGACTACAAGGCTATAGATGCAAATACAATAGAAATTTACGATAAAGGCGTTGACTCAGGAACTATAAACACAACTTTAGCGAAAAATGATGTTGTTGTTAACTCTATATCCACATTGCATGCAGACCTAGAGGAATATTTCTTAAATGTTATAAAAGGAGGTAAGTAAAATGATAAATATATTAAAAGTAGACCTTTATAAAATGTTTAAAGCAAAATCATTTTACGTTATTGGAATAATTTTAGCAGCGTTCTCAGCTTTAAATGCATATGCATTCGCGAAAATCTCTTTAGATGCGAATGAGGAATTACTTATGCTTATAAATTCTAATTTCTTTGTAGTTTTTATGCAAAATGTGAATAGTGTTGTAACTTACGTGACGTTGTTTGTTGTACTTTTTATGGTTTCGGAATTTTCTAACGGCACAATAAAGAACATAGCGACAAAAGGGTACTTAAGAGAAAGCATATACTTCTCAAAACTTATAGTTGGAGCTATAAGTACTTTAATTTACGTTGCTGTAGTAGCTTTGTCTATTTATTTGCCGTATATTTTCGTTTTAAGAGGTCACATAACAAATGAGTTTGAGATGCCAAAATATTTCATTAACAGTTTCTTTATCATGTTACTTCATTTATTAGCTTATATATCTATCGGTTTGATGATAGCTTCTTTGGTTAGAAAATCAGGATTATCTGTAGTATGTTTATTTGCTTTTACTTCACTGATTCCTTTTATTTTAGATATGTTAGATAAACTGTTGGCTTCTAATTTTGAGACTAAGTTTAGCTTATCCAAATACTTCATATCTGGGAGTTTAGGTTACGCTATTTCTCAAGCAGATCTGGGTATACCCGATAAGGATATATTGAGGATAATTTTAGTTCCGATTTGCTTTTTCGTGGCTAGCGTGGCAATAGGAGTAACGGTATTCAAAAAACGTGATATTTAAAATTTTACTTAAAGTTTAAATAGTGGGCTTAAAAGTTTTCAGAACTTTTAAGCCCACTTTGTTGATAAATTTAAGATTTATTTTGAATTAGCGATTTTCTCTGCTTCCACCAACAAAAGCGGTGAAACTGAAAGTGCCAGTACAATCACCCATTGTAGGAAGTTAAGGTTTACGGTTTTGAATATTACTGATAAAAACGGAACAGAAATAACCGATACTTGAAGTATTGCGCAAAGTATAAATGAGTAAACTAGTGCCATATTTCCTAAGATTCCGGTTTTGAAAATAGACTCATCGCTTCGTACGTTGAACGAGTGTACTATTTGAGATAAGCTCAAAACTGTGAATGCCATGGTCCGTGCTATCACAGGAGCTGATGTCGTATCGAAAAACACCCTTCCGATGGTGAAAGCTAAAATGGAAATAGCTCCTATAAAGCTTCCTTCTAACACTATGTTTTTCCATTTCCTAGAGGAAAATAAGTTTCCGCTTTTAAGTGTAGGCTTTTTAAGCATAACATTGTCGTCTACTGGGTCTACGCCTAAGGCTAGAGCAGGAAACGAGTCTGTGACGAGGTTTACCCATAACAACTGGATAGCAAGCAACGGAGTTGGGAGCCGTAAAAGAAATGCCGTCAAAACAGTGATGATTTCACCGATATTGCTCGAAAGCAAAAAATGAACAGTCTTTTTTATGTTTTGTGAGATGCCTCGGCCTTGCTTTACCGCCTTTACTATGGTAGAAAAATTGTCATCTGTCATTATCATATCGGCAGCACCTTTTGCCACATCTGTTCCGGTTTTGCCCATGGCACAGCCTATATCCGCCGCCTTTAAAGCAGGAGCATCATTAACGCCATCCCCAGTCATCGCGACAACCGCGCCATTTTTTTGAAAAGCTTTAACTATCCGAACTTTATGTTCAGGAGAAACTCTGGCAAAAACGGAATATTTAAATATATTTTTTTCAAAATCATGTTTTGGCATTTTGTCGATGTCTACGCCAGTTATCGCGAGGTCATTTTTCTCAAATATGCCTATGTCTTTCGCTATGGCTTTAGCCGTATTTATGTGGTCTCCGGTTATCATAACTGGCTTTATGCCGGCCTTTTTGCAATCTCTAACAGCTACTTTAACTTCAGGGCGAGCTGGATCTATCATACCTACCAAACCGCAGAAAACTAGATTACCTTCGGCTTCGCTCTGGCTTTTAGGCAAACTTGATACGTCCTTGTACCCTACAGCCAGTACTCGAAGTGCATCTTTAGTCATGCTGTCGTTTTGAGACATGATAGCTTTCCTCATAAGTGGCGTAAATGAACTTGTGCTAGTTCTGCTTGTTAATTTTAACAAGAAATCAGGGGCACCTTTTGTTATGATTCTATATTTTCCGTTATTCAGTTTGTGAACTGTTGTCATAAGTTTTCTGCTAGACGTAAACGGAAATTCGCTCACTCTGGGAAAATCTTTATCTAATTTTTCTTTAGATTTACCAACTTTTAAGAATGCTTCTACTAACGCTTTTTCTGTAGCTTCTCCGGATATTTTGTCAATTGATGAGTGTCCGGATAGCTTAGCATTGTTGCACAAGGTACATAACTCTAAAATTTCATTTCCTTCCTTTGACGAAAAACTGACCTGGTTATCTACATAAACTAACTTAGTTACTGTCATCTTATTTTGCGTCAACGTCCCGGTTTTATCGGAGCAAATGACAGTAGCATTCCCCAAAGTTTCAACAGCGGGCAGCTTCCTTATAATGGCCTTATTTTTAGCCATACGTCTTATTCCCATGGCAAGTACAATGGTGACAACTGCCGGCAATCCTTCTGGTATTGCCGCTACCGCCAAGCTGATGGATATCATGAACATTTCAAGGAACGGCATATCTTGAATTATGCCTAAGATAAAGATTATAAAACATATGAAAGTTACGCCGAAACCCAAAATTTTACTGGTTTTTTCCAACTTTTTTTGTAACGGTGTTTGAGGGGAATCTTCATTTTTTAACATGCTGGCAATTTTTCCAACTTCTGTGTTCATGCCGGTTTCTACGACAATGCAAGTACCATGACCAGAATTTATTGTACAACCGGAAAAAAGCATATTTTTTCTGTCTGATATAGCGGTGGAAGCAGGCAAAACCGCACTTGCCTTTTTCTCAACCGGTAAGGATTCTCCTGTTAAAGATGATTCTTCTGATTCCAGTTTAAAGTCCTCTAAAATGCGGCAGTCTGCGGGAACTAAGTCACCTGTATGTAAGATTATAATATCTCCAGGCACCAGATCTTCTGAAGGTATGGTGGTCTCTTTGCCGTTTCTCAAAACAGTAGCTTTGGGTGAAGTTAATTTTTTTAAAGCCTCTATGGCCTTTTCAGCCTTGTTTTCCTGCACTACACCGATTATGGCGTTCATTATTACGATGAACAAAATAATGATAGGATCGATATAATCGTTTTTGTTCTCAATTATCGACGTAATAAACGAAATGAGCGCAGCTATTAAAAGAATGATTATCATGCAGTCTGAAAACTGTGATAAGAATTTTTTAATAATGCCATTTTTTTTCTTTGCAGTTAAAATATTTTTTCCAAATTTGTCACGATTTCTACTAACATCGGTTGAACTTAAACCGTTAGATTTAGAAACGTTAAATTTTTTAAGCACATCATCAACAGATAAAGTGTGCCAATCCATAAAATCACCTCAATGCGAGAATTTATTGTCCATTGATATATATTCAAGTGCAGACGAGTTATATTACAATTTAAAAACAAAAATTCGGACAAATGCATATATTGTCTTAAAAATATTTGAGGTTGATATTATGGAAATGTTAGGTATAATACTTTTAGCAATTTCCTTGAGCGTAGATGCTTTTGGAATAGGCTTGTCTTACTCATTGAGGAAAGTGAAAATCCCGCTAATACCAAAATTAATAATAAGTTTAATTTCAGTTTTAATAACAGCGGTATCATTTCTTTTGGGAAACGCAATATTGCTTTTCATCAGCGAAAACGTAGCAAAATTGATAGGTTGTGTAATGCTTATAATTTTAGGAGCATTAACGATATTTAAAGGACTTAGAGAAAACGGAAACGACGAAGGACCTAAGAAAAACGATGTTATAAGTTTTTTCATAAAGCCTTTACAGGTGACAGTAAAGATAATAAAAGAACATAAAAAAAGTAACGCTGACAGTTCAAAAAGAGTTGACGTTTTTGAATCGATTTACTTAGGTCTTTCGCTTTCTGTAGATTCATTGGTTGTGGGGGTAACATACGCAATAATAGGTAGCTTGTCTTTTTTTGTACCTATTTATGTTGGTATCGGACAATTTGCCTTTTTAAGTTTAGGCGCAATTTTAGGTGCAAAAATTTCTAAAGCTAAAAACATAAATTCAAAAGTGTTTGTTTTTATTTCTGGCGCTATTTTGATTATTTTAGCAATAGTAAGGATGTTTTGATTTTGAGGTAAGTTGCTTTTAGTTGATTTGTAAAAGTTAACAATGTAGAATAATAAAAAGGAGGAAATTAAAATGATTACGAAAAAAGAAGCAGAAAAGATTATAGATATTTTAAAGAAAGAATACCCGGACCCTGCATGTTCTTTGAGTTACAAAGACCCCTTGCAACTTTTAATAGCAACAAGGCTGGCGGCTCAATGCACAGATGCCAGAGTCAATAAAGTTACTCCTGAATTATTTAAGCGGTACAAAAATGTTGACGATTTTGCAAATGCTAATATCGATGAAGTCGAGGGCTATATAAAATCTTGTGGGTTTTATCGCATAAAAGCGAAAGATATAGTGAATATGTGTAAAATGCTGAAAGACGAGTATAAAGGTATAGTGCCGGATAGCATAGAGGAACTCGTAAAGCTTCCCGGCGTGGGGAGGAAAACTGCAAACTTAGTGGTAGGGGACATTTACAAAAAACCAGCTGTGGTTGTGGATACGCATTGCATGAGGATAACTAAAAGGTTAGGTTTTCACGACAGTAAAAATCCGGAAAAAATAGAAAAGATTTTGAAAGAGATTTTGCCGGAAAATGAATCTAATGACTTTTGCCACAGGTTAGTTTTACATGGCAGGGTCGTATGTAAAGCCATAACCCCAAACTGCGGTAAGTGCAGTTTAGCAGCATACTGTAATGAGTTTATAAGTAAAAATAAGACTGAAGGCTGATTTGAGGGTTGCGCGCGGCGCGCCCCTGAAAATCTTTTGATTTTTCAGGGAACTTATAGGACAAATTTTGTCCTATAAGTGTTATGCTTTGCATAACGCACGCCGCGCTAGTACTTTACATAAAGAATGAACTCAAATCTAAAGTAAATCAGGAGTGTGTTTATAAATGTTAAAAGGTTTATGGGCAGAATTAAAAAGCGGATCAGACATAAGGGGAGTGGCAATGCCAACCGACACCGAAAAAGTAAATTTAAATGATGAAGTTATAAATAGCATATCAAATGCGTTTTTAATTTGGTTAAGTAGAAAATTAAATAAGGAAATTTCCAGTTTGGATATATCTGTGGGTCATGATTCAAGACTTTCCGGGAATAAAATAAAAACTCTAATTATCACTGCGTTTTCAAAATATATAAATAAAATTTACGATTGCAGTCTTGCGACAACTCCTGCTATGTTCACGGCCATTTCAGAACTTCACTGTGACGCAGCCATAGAAATTACAGCAAGCCACCTTCCTTTCAACAGAAATGGGTTTAAGTTTTTTATAAATTCCGGTAGTTTGAATTCCAATGACATTGAAGAGATTTTAGAGTTGGCTCAGAATGATGAAAAGCCATGCAGTTCAAGTGAAAGCACGCAAGCTGAAATCGTAAATGCTAGTTTAATGGAAATATATTCTGAGAAATTACGCCAAATGATTTGTGCAGAAATAAACTCGAAGGAAAATTTTGCACAACCATTAAGCGGTTTAAAGATAGTTGTAGACGCAGGTAACGGTGCCGGTGGATTTTATGCGACAGATGTGCTTGCGCTGCTAGGTGCAGACGTTTCAGGAAGCCAATTTTTAAACCCTGACGGAAATTTTCCGAACCACTTACCAAACCCAGATGATAAAAGAGCAATGGATTCAGCAGTTAAAGCTGCTGTTGAAAACTCCGCTGACTTGGGTATAATATTTGACACGGACGTAGATAGAGCAGGCGTAGTGAGCTCGAGTGGAAAAGCTGTAAATAAGAACAATCTCATTGCTATAGCATCTGTGATAGCATTAAACGGCAACGATGGTGGCACAATTGTAACAGATTCAGTAACTTCAAGTAACTTAAAGAATTTTATTGAGTCTAAACTGAAGGCAAAACAATGTCGATTCAAAAGAGGATACAAAAACGTCATAAACAAAGCGATTTTATTGAATCAGTCTGGTGTAAACTGCCCGCTTGCTATAGAATCTTCCGGTCATGCCGCGTTTAGAGAAAATAATTTTCAAGATGACGGAGCATACCTCGTTACAAAAATAATCATATTCATGGTAAATTTAAAGAAACAAGGACATACACTCGAAAGTATCATAGAAAACTTAGTTCAGCCTGCAGAAGAACAAGAGTTTCGGCTAAAAATCAAATGTAAAAATTTTAAAAGTTACGGTAAAGATATAATCGATAGATTAAACGATTTTGTATCACGAAAGTCCGGCTGGCAAGTGGATAAGGACAACTGTGAAGGGATTAGAGTTAACGTTAATAAAGGGGATACAGACGGATGGTTTATTTTACGACAAAGTCTTCACGATCCTGTAATTGTTTTAAATGTAGAGGGAAACAAAGCCGGAACCGTGGAAATAATATTAAATAATTTACGGTCATTTTTTGGAACTTTTTCTAACTTAGATGCATTTTGATGCAATAAAAAATTTCGATTACATCCACTTGTTAATCATGTGGGTGTTTATTTTTTTGTAAGCGTAAACAAAATTTTTCTAGAAGTGCAAATAAAATTGCTCCTACGCTGTTTCCAAGTATCATATATGTTAAGTAAAGCAGTGACTTTACGGACAAACTTTCAGAGACGGAAAAATAAAACATATTTGCTACGCAATGTTCAAAACCTGATAATATGAAAACAGAAACGCATAAGAATATTGACAAATATTTACCTAAAGAGCTGTTCAGGAATTTATGACCGTTAACAGCTAAAAACATCAAAGCACCGCAAAATATAGATAAAATGAAAATGCTTATGGCACTGTCGGAAAGTTTACAAAAGGTTAAAGCTGAAGCTTTGGTGTGAAGTTTTGTGGCAAGTCTTGTTTGAAGTAAACAAAGTGCTGCGACAAATGTTCCGAGAAAATTTCCCAGAATAGTGATAAGAAGCTCAAGTAAGTAATTTATTTTATTTTCAAATATGTACCCAACTTTGCCGGTAAATAGACTCAGTTCATTTGAGACGATTACGAAGAGTCCTATAGAAAATAGCATAGCCCCGATTACAACGTTTTCTACCATCAAAAACACCGTGCCACCTATAGCTATCATAACACCTGCAGCAAAACTTTTGATTAAAAAATTTATATATTTCATTAAAACCCTCCTTGTAAACATTTTAACAAAATAGAGGAGTAAATCAAGTAAAAAATAAAAGCACTGAGCTGAAGCTCAGTACTTTCAGAGGGCAACAACGTAGAAATATAAGAATTTGCAATGAAGAAATATGAAAAATGTTTATTTAAATCATTTTGCTGAAATAAGTAATTGGAAAGATAACTTGCCCTCTATAATTTTACATTTTATCCTATTATTTTCTTTCTGTCAATAATTTTTTGAAAAAATTTCAAATATTTTCATTTTAAACCACGATTATAGATGTTAATACATTATTTGACTTTTATGATTTGACTTTTTCTGAGTAGCTTTAGTGCGATAATACTATTGTCTAATGTGTTTGCTCGGGTGAAGGAAATTCACTATTTTGTTTTAGACGTACGTTAAGATGATAAAATAAAATGTAAAAGTTTTCAAGCAATTAGCTTACGAATCCAGTGTAGGAGTGAATGTTATGGATATAGAAAACACGGTTAAAATATTATTGAGCGGAAGCGCAGAACATTCTAAGGTTGAGGAAATAGAGGAAAAATTGGCTAAAGTAAAAAAGGAAAACAGACCTCTTAGAATAAAACTAGGACTTGATCCATCTGCGCCGGACATACATCTTGGACACTGTGTTGTACTTCGGAAGATCCGCCAACTGCAAGATTTGGGACATGAAGCTATCATAATAATTGGTGACTTTACCGGCATGATAGGCGATCCTACGGGAAAATCGAAAACCAGAAGAGCCTTAACCAGAGAAGAAGTTTTAAAAAACGCACAGACTTATCAAGAGCAAATATTTAAATTATTAGATAAAAGCAAAACTGTTATTAAGTTTAACAGCGAATGGCTTGAAAAGTTAAGCTTAAAGGATGTTGTATTTTTGACATCGAAATGCACAGTTGCAAAGATGCTTGAAAGGGAAGATTTCAAAAATAGATATACAAATCGCCAAAGCATATGCATACATGAATTTTTATATCCTCTAATGCAGGGATACGACTCTGTAGCTATAGGTGCAGACATTGAGTTTGGTGGCACAGATCAGATTTTTAATGTACTTATGGGAAGAAGCATTCAAAGGGACTATGGTCAAGACTCGCAGTTAACGGTGTTTTTCCCGATACTTGAAGGGATAGACGGTAAAAATAAAATGAGCAAGAGCTTAGGCAACTACATAGGCGTGAGCGATGAAGCAAATGACATGTATGTGAAGGTCATGAAGGTGCCTGATGATTTAATTATAAAATATTTTACCTTATGTACGGACTTGCACCCAGATAAAATAATGGAAATCGAGAAAAATATGGAAAATGGCGAAAATCCTCGGAATGTAAAAATGGATTTAGCTTTTGAAATAACAGCGCTGTATCATGGTCAAGATGAAGCAAGGAAAGCTCAGGAATATTTTGAAACTGTGTATCAAAAAGAAGAAATTCCTGAAGATGTTGAAGTTATTGAAGTTAACATGGTAAGCGACAGCGAGGGTGTAAACTTAATAGATGCAATTGCGAAAACCGGTGACTTTAAATCAAGGTCAGACATCAGGCGAATTTTCACTCAAAAAGGTGCAAAGATAAATGGTGAAATGGTAGATGATATTAAAAAAATTAGCAATTTGACTTCAGGGCAGATTGTTCAGCTGGGCAAAAATAGGTTTTACAAGATCAAAATTAATTAACAGCAATCCCCCTTAGTTCAAGACACTAAGGGGTTTTATACTTTAAAAATATGAATTGAAGTTTTCTATATAATTTTCTGTTTCTTTTTTGGACTGCAGCGGATGCGAATGATTGATGATTTCTTGCTGCTCGTCCGGAGATAGAGTTGTAAAATAATTTATCGCGTCAGTATTTTGAGCGAGAGTCATAGAAAGCCCCATAGGAATATTTGGAATTTGATTATTGGCCGTAAAAATCACCTCCAAGTGTATTATCTACGGCCATCAATTTTTTTATTCGCGCCAAGAATATGAATATATCTGACTTTGTCGAATTTATAGCTATTCAGTTCTCTCATGTAAGCATCTTCGCTATGTGCGGCTATAAAAATGTCATCACCTTTAATATCTAATATTATTAAGCTGTGATAAAACTCATTTTTTTCATTACCTAATTGAACGATATCGCCTGGCTGAATTTGTTCTTTATCCACATCTATCGCGAAGGGACCAACAGACTTATTTAAAGTTAAAAACTCATAAAGAAACTTAGTCCCGCTCCAAGATGGCGTGCGGTTAAAACTATTTTTATAATACCATCCATACATTGGAGTGAAATTCATCACATTGCATCCGGCAAAAATGCACTGCGATGCAAAGTTTGTACAATCTCCTCCTATATTTTCAAAATCTAAAAATTCAGGGTTTCTGCCAAAAGCCCATTTTTCTGCATAATTTATTGCTTTATCTCTATTATATGGAATTTGCTCTAACAAAAAATCAACGCCTTTTATTTATAGCCTATTCTAGATTTTAAAAGAATGATACTTTTTGTAAGAACGAAAAATTTCAATAAAGATGTAACTTCGGGAACGATTCTCCATAATATGTATTGAAGACATTGTTTACATTTGATTGGAGGATTTTTTTATGGCTGATAATATTTTTCAAGGTGTACCACAATCAGGCGGTACCGTTCAAGGCGCAGGATCTAACTGTTTCAGAGAGGCTGTATGTATTGATGCCTCAAGAGTTTACGACTCATGTGCCGACAAGGATTGTTTAAGTGATCTTAGAGTATATTTTACAGAAGCGGGTCAGCACGTAATAGACCAGGCTTGCAATGTAAGAGTAAAAGATGTAGACGTTATTACCGTGTACGTAAATTTAGAGCCGGTTCCGTTTAACAGAGGTTTTTATTCTGTTGATATGACGTTCTTCTTCGAGGTAAATTTAGACGTATTTTTAGCTCCTTCGGCATGCCCTGTGAGTGTATGCGGCTTGTCAGTTTACAGTAAAAAAGTTATCTTATTTGGTAGCGAAGGTAATGTAAAGATATTTAATTCTGAATCTTGTAAAGACGGCGCAGAATATTTAAATGCAGCGTCTAAAAATTTACCGAAAGCAAATGTTCAGGTTGCAAGTCCTATAGGGCTAGATGCTAAAATTTGCTGCAATATGGTAGAAAATTGTGAACCGGTTTGTCCTATACCAGAGACGGTCTGCAGAAAATATGGCGGGGAATTTTTGTTGTCACACAAAGGGAATGCCGTATATATTACAATAGGAATCTTCACGATTGTACAGATTGAAAGAAGTGTGCAAATGCTGGTACCAACGTACGATTTCTGTATTCCTGAAAAAGAATGCGTTACAACTTCTGATGACCCATGTGAACTGTTTAGTAGGTTAGAGTTCCCGAAAGATGAGTTTTTCCCTCCGAGAGTTACAGATTTAAAGTCAGACTGTTGTGAAAATAACTAAATAAATTGAAAAGCGAAAACCACTTACTAAAAGTAAGTGGCTTTTGCATTTAAAAATTAAATAGCAGATCGGTTGTGCTGGGATAAGGCCAAAGCTTCTTAGGCATGATGAGCTCGATTTTATCTACGTTTTCTCTCAATATACTCATTGTAGGGATTATTTTTTCATTACATAAAGTAGCGGATTCTTCAAGGTCTTCGACATTAGTTTTATCGATTAATTCTGTTAAGGTATTGGTACTTTTATAAGCATTTAAAGTAAGCTTAGAAAGTTGTTCCAGTATGTGCTTTTCGATATTCTCTTCACAGTCTACTATCAGCAGTTTTTCTTTGTTCAGCAAGTTTTGATATAAAGTTTTTTCATATTGAAACACAGCAGGAATGATATCTCTTTTGACCATTAGACAGAGCACTTTAGCTTCGAGTAGAGTGGTTTTGCAGTACTTTTGGATTAGAACCTTGTGCCGTGATTTAACTTCTATATTAGAATATATTTTATGTTTTTCAAATAGGTCTAAATTTTTTTGTGCTAAAAATGCATTTAAGGAATCTGTAGCGAAGTTGAACTTATAAAGCCTTCTTCTGCGTGCTTCGTATTGCCATTCTTTAGAATAATTATCGCCATTAAATATTACTCTGCTGTGATTTTCTACAGTTCTTGAAATCAAATTTACTACGTCATCGTTTGATTTCTTATGTTTTTCAAGGGTGTCTGCAAATTCACTCAGCTCATGCCCGACAATCGTGTTTAAAATAGTATTTGTGGCGGCTACAGAACCATTTGCACCAAGCATTCTAAATTCAAATTTATTTCCGGTAAAGACAAAAGGCGAAGTTCTGTTGCGGTCGAGCAGATCTTTTTCTAAAACAGGCAGAGCAGGAACTTTCATATCAAGTTTTGTATTTTTGTTTTTATCTTTGACAACGAACTTATTTTTAGAAAAGTCGATTAAATCACGCTCAAGTTCCTCTCCAAGATAAATCGAAATGATACCGGGAGGCGCTTCGAAAGCACCTAATCTTAAGTCATTTGTACGGGAGGAAATGCAAGCTTTCAGCAAATCTTGGAATTCATCTACAGCTTTAATGATGGCGCACAAAAACAAATGAAACCGCAACTTTTCGCTAGAATTTTCCGTGTACTCAAGGAGGTTTACGCCTGTATCGGTAGATAGTGACCAATTATTGTGCTTGCCGCTGCCATTTATGCCGTCAAATGGCTTTTCATGAAACAAACAAACCATATTGTTTTTATCGGCAACCGATTTCATGACTTCCATCATCAGTTGGTTATTGTCCGAAGCGACATTTGCGCAGGTGAAAAGAGGAGCGACTTCGTACTGTGAAGGAGCGACTTCATTGTGTTTGGTTTTTGAAAAGATTCCGAGCTTCAAGAGTTCACAGTCAAGTTCCTTTATAAATTTTGCAACGCAACTATTCATTTTTCTGAGATAATGATCACTGAATTCCTGTCCTTTTGGCGACCTTGCGCCTATGAGAGTTCGATTACATAAAACGAGATCCGGCCTTTTTTTATAAAGGTCTTTATCTATCAAGAAAAACTCTTGTTCAGCGCCAACGGTGGGGATAACTTTTTCGCTTTTTTCATCACCAAGAACTCTTAAGATTCTCAAAGCTTGTTTATTTATGAAATCTATTGACCTCAGCAAAGAGGTTTTTTTGTCGAGAACTTCGCCGTTATACGAGCAAAAAACACACGGAATATAAAGGACATTATTCCATACGAAAGCAAATGATGTGGGGTCCCATATGGTGTAGCCTCTGGCCTGAGAGGAGGATCTTAAATTGCCTGATGGAAAACTGGAAGCGTCGGGCTCACCCTTCATGAGTTCCTTACCGGAAAAGTTCATAATTGCCTTGTTGTAGCTTTTGCGGCTGACGAAGCTGTCATATTTTTCTGCGCATAGACCATTTATGGGCTGAAACCAGTGTGCAAAGTGAGTGGCGCCCTTTTCTATAGCCCACTCCTTCATGGCAAGCGCAATAGAATCAAGTATTTTTAAATTAAAGGTTTCTCCACTTTTGACGGAACGTTTAAACTCATCGTAAATTTGGGGAGACAGCCTCTCGACCATACTGTCATCATTAAAGACCATGCTAGCAAAGGTTTTGGATATATCCATAATGAGCTCCTTTTGTGGTTGTAAAGATTTACTTCAAAGATATGAAAAAAACTGGAAGAATATTAAAAATAATAAAATCTAAAATCAAGTAGAAATGTGTTGCATTGTAAAAGTTACAGATTTGTAACTTTTACAAAGTATAAGCAAAAACGGGATTTGTTATATTGCATAATAAGAAATAAAAATAGAATATTTTTTACGCAATAATGCACTTAGTTGTGCAATATACACTATATATGTTGCTGAAAAACTCATTTTTGTGCTGAAGGTAGAAATGCTGTAATAGCAATTGATTTGACATATTTTTTATGTTACAATTATTACAGAGTTGTAATAAGATACGTTACGACATGACGAAAGAAAATTTAGGAAGGTATTAAAATTTATGTTTAGCAAAAGTCTTTTTACAAAATTTATTTCTATAGCATCAGCAATTGTTTTAGTGGCAGTTCAAGGCGCTGTAAGCACCAGTGCAAAAGCTAAAAGTAAAGCTCCTAAAACACAAGCATCTTTAGACAGGCAGCTACAAAGCATAAGAAATAATATTAGGAAAAAAACTGAAGATTCACAGCAATTAGACAACAACATAAGAGGATTGCAATCGAAAATAGATGAAGGGTCGAAAAAACTAGCAGGGCTTAACCAAGTCGTTGAAGAAAAGCAAGCTCGAGTGGAAGAAATGAAAACACAAGTAGACAGCGCAAAAGAAGCTTTGGACAAAAGAATAGTGGCTATTGAAAAATCAGAAGACCCTACAGCTGTTGGAATATTACTGGGAGCGTCAAATTTTGAAGATTTTGTAGATAGGGCAGATTTAGTTCAAAAAGTAAGCAAACATGATTTTGATTTAATAGAAACTTATTCAGACAAACTGTCTGATTATGAGAAGGAGAAAAAAGCTGTCGAGCAAGCGAAGTCAGATACGTCTGAGACGCAAGAAAACTTAAAGTCAAATAGAAGTAAGTTGGAAAAAGAATTAAAGAGTAATATATCTTCTATATCGAGTTTGAAAAAAGAAGAGGCTCGAATAGCTTTTGAAAAGAAAAAGTTGGAGGAAGAACTTAGCAGAATACAGTCTAATTATAGAAATGACAATTATGCTAAAGGGAGATATATCTGGCCGGTTCCTGGACATAATAGAATTTCATCTCCTTTTGGCGGAAGAAGAAACCATAAAGGTATAGATATTTCGGCTCCGGAAGGTACGCCAATAGTTGCTGTAGCAGACGGTGTTGTAATCAAAGCAAATTCAACAGATCGATGGGGTTCCGGCTGGGGGTATCATGTAATGGTAGCTCACGGAAATGGCTATGCTACTCAATATGCGCACTGTTGTAGGATTATAGTATCGGTAGGACAGCATGTAAAAGCTGGACAAGTTATAGGCTATGTAGGAAATACGGGGCATTCTTTTGGAGCTCACTTGCACTTTGAAACTTGGCTTAATGGGCACCGTTATAACCCAACAAATGAAATTTAAAAAAATCCATCCGTCATAAGGATGGATTTTTCTTTGCCTGTTTAGTAAGTTTAGCGAAAGGTGCGGTAGCTATTATGGTAAAATAATAATTGATTATGCGGCAGACGACTATTGCAGATTTTATTGTAGTTTCGCCAAAATAAGGTGATAAGAATATAGAGCTGGCACCTTCAGCGGCTCCAGATGCACCGGGAATAGGGAAAAAAGAAGATGCCATAGTGACGAATGTTTGTGCACTGATTAGATCAATTATGGGATGGTTGGGCAGACTGAAGGACTTATACACACAATATGGGATAAGAAATATAAATGTAAGTTGTATAAAGGTTAGCATAAAGACTTCCAACACGAATTTTTTACTTTTAAGTAAATAGCTATTACTTTGATGAAATAGGTTCACATGGTGCTGGATTTTTTGTATTTTTTCTTCACTGTTTTTTATAAATTTTAATTTGTTCAATAGTTTATAAAAAACATTTATGATTTTCTCTGTTGAAGATTTATTTAATGAAAATATGATCAAAACGACCATACATAAAACTTGTATTAAAAAGCCCACTATTAATATTAAATGTACAGCTGGGTTTAGGCTTGATATATAATCTGTTTTTAAAATAATTATGGTGGCAAAGTAAATAACTAGAGATATTTGGTATATTAAAAATTTTTGAACTAGCGCCGATGTAGTGATACCGGCTTTGATATTTCTCTGTGACATTGCGTATATTTGCATAGGTTGGCCGCCAGAAGCACTGGGAGTGACAGCACAGTAAAATTGGCCTATAAGCCCGCAAATTAGAGCGTTTTTGAAGCTTATTTTAGGGTTTATATTTGATAAAAACTTATGGGTTAATGTAGCGTCAATAATTATATTTGCTATTTGACATAAAAATCCAAGGAGTAACCAGTTCAAGTTTAAGCGAGAAGGGTTTTTTATAAAATCGATTAACCCGTTGTCTGAAAAACAAAGATACGCAAATATTATAATTAATAGAAATATGAGAAAGATTTTTGATAAAAACTTTTTTTTCATAACTCCTCCTTAAAAGCTAAGAAACGTCAAATTTTTGAAGAAATGTGGGGTCGGCGCCGCCCAAAAATGTTTTTGGGCGGTCCAGTAAAAATTACTGGACTAAATGAAAATATATATTTTCATTTAGCGCCGGTGGTAGCACTTACTTCACTGCAAGATTTTCTGTGCTATGTATTCCTCCAAACAAATTCCATTTTCCATGATATACTTTGCATGTTCTGATCCAACGTACCGAAAATGCCATGGCTCAAAAATGACATTGGTAATATCCGATTTATTTTTGGGGTACCGCAAGATAAAACCGTATTTATATGAGTTTTTCAAGAGCCAATCATACTCTTTAGTTTTGCAGAAACTGTCTTTAATACTGTTAAAATCTATAGCGAGACCAGTGTGATGCTCGCTAGTTTTAGGTTTTGCTACAACTTTAGCGGCCTCAATTTCCGCTTGCGTTTTAGAGAAGCCTTTTTTTAAGAAATAGGAAACTTTTCTATTGTAAAGAACGGTCTGCCTTTCTACGCTTCTGTATCCGGAAGAAACATATATATTAATATTATCCTTCTTTGCATCGTTGATCATACTTTCAAGCGGAGACATTATTTCAGAATTTATCGGCTTACCGTTAAAATCAACTAATGAAAATTTGTAACTATCTGAAATAGCATTATTTTTGTTTATAACTAAGAGATTCAAATCACAACTTTTGTTCCAGCCGGAAAAATCAGTTACTTTACAAGGTTCTAAACTTTTTTTGTTATCGTCTATTGTGGCATTTTTATTATAAATTGTGGCATTTTTATTATAAAAGGCAGGAGTGTCTTCTGAACTTCCATTTAAATCCTTTTCTTCATCTTCATGCAATGAACTACTAACCTTTGAGTCAGCCGCTGTTGAAACTTTCGGGACATTATTATAAAAAAAGTAAAAATAACAAGTTAACAGAGCGGTTAGTATCAATAGAGAAAGGCAAAAAATTATTATAGACTTTTTGTTTTTTATTTTTTGTACTTTCAAGAAAATCACCCTCTTCAATTTAAATTATAAAAATTTTTTATTTTAGCTTTCAAAAATCTATTTTCTTCCTTATTTAGCTGAGGGTCATCTTTTAAAATTTCTACAACGGCAGACTTGACTTCAGATATAATGTTTAGGTCATCTAGAAAATCAGCAGTTTTTAAATTAAGAAACCCATGTTGTCGTGTACCTAAAAAATCACCCGGTCCGCGAAGTTTTAAATCATTATCAGCAATTTCAAAGCCGTTGTTGTTTTGAACTATGACTTCAAGTCTTTTTTTTATATTTTCGTCATCCAACCTATCAGATACAAGGATGCAGTAAGATTTAAACTTATCACGACCAACTCGTCCTCTTAGCTGATGAAGTTGCGATAAACCAAGCCTTTCAGCATTTTCTATCATCATAACTGTTGCATTTTTGACATCGATGCCGACCTCAACAACTGTTGTAGAAACTAAAATTTCAATTTCTTTCATTACAAACTGCTGCATGATATCATTTTTTTCATAAGATTTCATCTTTCCATGAAGTAATCCTATGCTGCAGTTCTTTAAGGTTGGATTTTCCTTTAATTTTTCAACGTATTTAGTAGCGGATTCCAACTGGAGCTTTTCGCTTTCTTCTACAAGAGGACAAACTATGTAAGCCTGATGCCCATTTTCTATTTCTTTTTTTATAAAATCTATAGCGCGATTTCTTTTTTCGCTGCTGATAAGGAAAGTGTCAATTTTCTGTCTGGATTTTGGCATCTCGTCTATCACAGAAACGTCGAGGTCACCGTATACAATCAAAGCGAGGGTTCTAGGAATAGGAGTTGCGGACATCACTATGGTATGAGGAAACGCACCTTTGGCTGCAAGTGCATTTCTCTGGCGCACGCCAAACCGGTGTTGCTCGTCTGTTATTACGAGTCCTAAATTTGCAAACTCAACATCGTCAGTGAGCAAAGCGTGCGTACCAATTATTAAATCAATCAGCCCAAGTCTTAAGCTTTCCTTTATGCGTTTTTTTTGAGATGTAGGCGTAGACCCACAAAGGATTTCCACTCTCATACCTGCCTGCGAAAGCAGATTATATAAGTATAGATAATGCTGCTGAGCTAAGATTTCGGTGGGAGCCATAAATGCACATTGCAATTTTTCTTTTATGGCATTATAGCATAAAGCGGCAGCTACTACTGTCTTGCCTGACCCGACGTCCCCTTGTATCAGTCGGTTCATGACAAACTGGCTGCACATATCTTTTACGCAATCATCTATGACTTTTATTTGTGCCGGGGTCAACTTAAACGGCAAAATGGAGAAGAACTCGTTGCTGTAGTTTTTGCTTAATTTAAATGAGTTTGCTTTTTTGCTGTCTATTTTTAATTTACTAAGGCTCAACTGTAAGTTGAGCAAGTCTTCAAACAGTAAACGTCTTCTTGCTTTTTCGAGGTCTTTGCAGTTTTCCGGAAAGTGTATATTTCTCAAAGCGAATTTAAGTTCGCATAAATTATATTTTTCTCTTATTTTTTCAGGGATAGTATCCGGAATATTTTCAGGCAGCAAGAGAAAAGCCTGTCTCATAGCGGACTCTATCTGTTTGGAAGAGAGGTTTTCTACTTGAGAATACAGCGGTTTTAGAGAGTTTATTTCGCTTTTGGAATATATTTTTGGAGAAGACATGACTCTATGGTTATTTGTTTCGCTAATTTTGCCCCAAAAGTAGTATTCTCCATTTTTTTTTAATTTCTGTACAGTGTATTTGCAGTTAAAGAAGATTAAATTTAAAGATGAAAAGCCATCGGAAATTTTAGTTTTATAGGTTGTTATACCTTTTCTTAAAACTGACTCAGAAATAGGAGAAGTTACGATACCTTTTATACAGCACGGCTTTTGGGTAGGGGCAGAACTGATGGAAAAAACCTCAGTTAAGTTTTCGTAATCTTTAGGAAAGTAGTAGAAAAGGGAACCTATGCTGTTGATGCCTAGTTTTTTGAATTGTGTAGCACGTTTCTCGCCTACGCCTTTGAGTAAGTGGATATCTTTATGGAACAACGATGGCATTTGAAAGTTCCCTCCTTGTTTTTTTAGTTTGAAGTTAGTATTTTAGTATTATATAGGGCAACGCGGCACAAAGTGCCGCGTCCCTGTGATAATATCACAGGGACACACCAAAAAAATAAATTTTTTTTGGTGGTTGCCCTGCCTACGAAAGTGGGAAATTATTCTACAGAAATTATAAAATGATAAATAGGTTGATTACCTTTAATAAGCGAAACATCGGCGTGGGAATACTTATTTTTTATGTCGATAAAAACATCCTGTGCTTGTTCTTCTGAGATATCTTCACCATAAATGATAGTAATAAATTCCGTGCTGCGGTTAACTAAAGAATGAATTAGTTTTATAGCGGCTTTTACGGGATCTTTGGCTTTAAACGTAAGTTTGCCGTCATTTAAAGCGAGAATGTCGTCTTCTTTAATCTTAAATCCGCCAAATTCTGCATCTCTAGAAGCGTATGTGATTTGGCCTGTTTTGACCAAACTTGTAGCATCGAACATAGTAGCCGCGATTTCACTTTTATTTAAAGTAGGGTCAAAGGCTAACATTGCGCTCATTCCTTGAGGAATGGTTTTAGTCGGAATGACTTTAATTTCGCGATCTGTAGCGAGTGAGATAGCTTGCTCAGCGGCAAGAATAATGTTTTTATTATTCGGTAAAACGAAAACAGTTTTAGCGGGTGTTGCAAGGCACGCTTTCAATATATCATCAGTACTGGGGTTAAGCGTCTGGCCACCGCAAACAACTTGGTTGCAACCTAAATTCTCAAATAAAGCTTTTACACCGTCTCCAGCAGCTACGGCAACGAATCCGTAATCTTCAGAAGGTTCAGCGACTACCAGTTCAGCTTTTTGACCATTTTTTGCATTCTTATTTTGCTCACGCATGTTTTCTATTTTAACTGTGATAAGTTGACCGTATTTAAGCCCTTCTTGTATAGCTAGCCCGGGGTTATCTGTATGAACATGTACCTTAATAATTTCGTCGTCTTCGACAACTACTACACAATCTCCAATCGTTTCGAGATAAGATCTGGCATCACTTGAAGGCAAGGTGTTGTCTGCATTCTTTTCTACGATAAATTCTGTGCAATAAGTAAAGTTAATAACTTCATCAAATTCAGAAATTACATTTTCGAAAATGCTAGTGCTTACTGGTTTTTCGCTGCTTATGTCAAGAAATTCTGAGATGATTGTATTATACTTGAAGACGGACAACATTCCTTCAAATATAAAACATAAGCCTTTTCCTCCGGCATCCACAACCCCGGCTTTTTTCAAAACTGGCAAAAGTTCAGGTGTGTTTTTTAAAGCTTCATTGGCACCTTCACACACGGCTTCCCAAACGAAGACAGGATCGCTGTTGAAGAAAGCAGCATCGTTACCTTTTTCGTAAGCTACTCTTGCGACAGTCAATATGGTACCTTCCATAGGCTTCATTACGGCATTGTAAGCCGATTCCACGCCTATGGATAAAGCGTTAATCAAATCTTTACCAGAAGCTTCTTTTAAACCGCGAAGTCCTTCGGAAATTCCTTTGAATAACAACGAAAGAATCACACCTGAGTTGCCTCGAGCACCTCTTAAAAGCGAAGAAGCTGCGACTTTAGCAACAGCGGAGATGTCAGAGTCTTTGTCAAGCTTACAAAGGGCAGAACTGGCAGCAGATATGGTCATAGACATATTAGTGCCGGTGTCGCCGTCTGGAACGGGGAAAATATTTAATTTATCAACAAAATCTTTATTATTTTTTAAGTTATTAGCGCCCGAAATGATGGCATTTACTAAGCAGTTTCCATTTATCAAAATTGATCACTCCTTTAAGTTTTATATGTAATTTGTCAGGAAATACTTATTTTTATGTACAACAAAATTCATTATAACATAAAGTGTGTGGTTGTTCAAATTTTTCGTGGAGTCAAATTTGAGGCTGATATAAAATTTTGTAGATAAAAAAGTTTGTGAGATTTGTGATTTCCCACTTGACAAAAAGGAGAGGAAATGATAAAATAAAAAAGCTGAGAAAAACAAAAGTCAGCAAAAAGCGTTGGCTCCAAAGGGGCGGATGCTTACTTTTTTAAATTACTTTGGGAGTTTATCTAGAAAAGAATATACAGTATGTACGTAAAGTGTTTGAAAAAACTAAAAGTAAATTTCTCTTTATGAAAAATTAGAGAATAAAAATACTGTAAGAAAATAGCA
>URPR01000011.1 GCA_900549775.1 uncultured Oscillospiraceae bacterium
AGCAGCACCAGGAGCAGATGCAGCAGCACCAGGAGCAGATGCAGCAGCACCAGGAGCAGATGCAGCAGCACCAGGAGCAGATGCAGCAGCACCAGGAGCAGATGCAGCAGCACCAGGAACAGGAGAAGCAGCATAAGTTTACCAGATATTGATTTAAAAAGATTAAATATGTATTGTTAATGGGAACAACGTTGACACTGTTCGCTTTAGGATTGGTAAAGAAGTACTTCCTTTCACTATGTCGAGAGAATTTTTTAATATATTTTCACCCACTCAAATTGTTAAAGCATTAAATTATTTAAAAACTTTAAAAGCTGTTTAGCTACAAAAAAGTATGTATAACTATTAAGGCCAAAAACTTGACCAGTTTTTGGCCTTATGGTATAATACGACTGCAAAAAATATTTTAAGGAGAAATAAAAACAGTGAAAAAACTAATTTCAGCAACATTAGCAGTAACAATGCTATTACTAACACTTGTCAATCCTACATGTTTTGCAGATAAGGCAAAAGAATCTAATATTCAGTGTGTTCAAAACAAAGATCGCTCTAAACCACTCAAAGAAAAAAAGTTCGATTCTAAAAAAGCGGGAAAAATTTTAGCGGGCGTAACTGCCGGGGCTGCAGCTTTAACCGGTGTAACTGCCGCTGCTTTAAAGCTTGCTGAAGACAAATTACCTAAAAATATAAAATCAAAACTGCCTTTATTGCACACTAAAAAGCCTCAAGAACCTCAGGAGAACATTGAAAAAGAAAAAACTTCAGAAACCGTTTCAGAACCTGAAAATACTAAAAATGAAACCTTCGAAACTTCAACTGCAAACTCTGCAATTTCAAAAAACGAAAATGCTAAAATTGTGGCTTCAGAACCTGAAACTAAAAAGACCGAACTCATTGATTCAACAATCAGAAAACCTGAAACTGCGAAAAACATAACCACAAAACCTGCAGCTACCAATAATCTAGCTGTTACCAACAACACTAAAACTTCAATAATACAACCTATTAAAATTAACACAACTTCAAACAACATTAAACCTGCGACTAAAAGCAAAGTAAATGCCAGTACGGTAACTTCAAATATTATTACGAACCGCACCATTTACACTAATGCTACAAATGTGTCTAGTAATCTGAATAAAACTTCAGAAAATTTACTGAGTTCAGACACATCTGGGAAAACGCTAACTAAAACCCTAATAATTTCAGCAGCAGCCATTTTGGGATTAACTGCTGCCGTCGCTTTGGCATTCCTTCACCCAAATTTAAGAAACTGTTTTTCTCAAAATTTCGAAAAATTAAAAAAAGAATGCAACAAATTAGGAGCAACTTTAGGCGCAGCATTTGCCCCAGGTACTCCACCCCCCCTTGAAGCAGGCGCATCAGCACCTGCCCCAGACACACTAACCCCTGGAGCAAACCCACCAGCACCTGTCCCAGGTACACCAACCACTGGAACAAATCCACTAGCACCTACCCCAGGTGCACCAACCACTGGAACAGGAGCCCCACCAACATCAGGAACATCATCAGTAGTGGAGCAATTATTACCAGTCACTGCTCTAGGAGCAGCAGCTAGAGAACTACCAAAAGCTCTAACCAAAGTAGCAAAAAAAGAAACCGAAGTAGACTCTCCTGAAAAATCTGAATCATCAGATTCAGACTCAGACTCGGATTCAGATTCAGACTCAGATTCGGATTCAGACTCAGATTCAGACTCAGATTCAGACTCAGATTCGGATTCAGACTCAGATTCAGACTCAGATTCGAATTCAGACTCAGACTCAGATTCTGAATCAGACTCTTCAGACTCAGATTCAGAAACAGCCATTAACCAGAGCGCCTCTCTCACACCAGATC
Source organism: uncultured Oscillospiraceae bacterium (assembly GCA_900549775.1). Classification (GTDB taxonomy): domain Bacteria; phylum Bacillota; class Clostridia; order Oscillospirales; family Acutalibacteraceae; genus UMGS1224. The sequence continues at coordinate 1,861 of URPR01000011.1, forward strand.
TAGATGAAATAATGCTCCCCACAATTCCTGAAAAAACAAGAGCATTTATAAACTATCACCGTTCAAAAATAAGAGCAAGAAGTAATTCATCACCAGCACTATTCGCACGAGTAATACCAGTAATTAGACTAGGGAAAACACCTCTTTTAGACCAAAGAGCAGAAACAAACGTTTACCACCCTGCGGCAGCAGAAGCAGCAGAAGCAGACCTACCAACAATTAGACTAGGAAAGCTACCTCGTTCAATGTCAGATCCAGAACTTGATTCTAACCAAAAAACCTTGCCAACAGAAACAGCAGTTGCAGCAACTTCAGAAGGAACAGCCGCCCACCACCATACGGCAATGGCAGCTGCGGCTTCAGAAGAAACAGGTGTTTACCATCCTGCGGCAACGGCTGCGGCGGCTTCAGAAGAAACAGACGGTTACTCTTCAGACTCGGATTCAGATTCAGACTCAGATTTAGAAGAGCCAGATCCAGACACGTCCGCAGGAGAAGGAGCAACAGCGGCAGAATCAGCCACACCAGCAAGCACAGATATGGCAGCAGCAACATCATCTGTAAGAGTTACACGTGGTAATCCATTATCAAAGTCAGCATAAGTGTAAAATCAACTTCAGAATTATCGTATTAGAAATTGTAACATTAAAATATTTAATAAAAAGCAAGCCTTACTGCATGTAGGGCTTGTTTCATATCTTTTTATATAAAAATTTGACAACTTTTTTAGCTTATGTTACAATATAAATATAAAAAAATATTTTAAGGAGCAATAAAAACGGTGAAAAAATTAATTTCAGCAATATTAGCAGTAACAATGCTATCAGTACCTCTTGTCAATTCTGCATGTTTTGCGGATGAAGCAAGAAACACAGACGCTCAGTACATTCAAAATGAAAAACGTTCTAAACCTTTACAAATTCAAAATACTGATTGGAAAAAAGTAGGAACAATTCTAGCTGGCGTAGCTGCTGGAGCAACAACTTTAACTATCGCTACAGTTGCTATCTTAAATAAATTGCCTAAACCCATACAAGAAAAATTATTCTTCTTTAATAACAAAAAAGAACAAGAAAAATCTCAAAATAAAGCGGAAAATGAAAACGTTTTAACCCATGAAAACGCAATCGAAAATAACAACACCACAGACATAAAAACTGTTGTTCAAGAGAAAAAATCATACACTACTCCTACTGCGAGCGACCTCAGTTCAACTAAAAAAACTCCAGACGTAGACCCCATTGCGAGTACCGCTAAGCCTATAACTCAACCTACTAAAGATGCAACTGCAGCCGATGGCACTAATAATCCGGCAGCCTCAGAAGTTGTAACAAATAACGTTAATCTTACCAACAAAGACGATGATGATATAGACAATTCCGACGAAATTAATAGCTTAAAAAACCCTGAAAAGAATTCACCAGGATTAATCACTAATTTATGGGGAAACATAAAAACTTCTATAATACCTATACTTACATCAACTGCTGCTACCACTCTTCTTTGGTTTATAACCTATGGAAAAGAAAAAGTTGCACGATCTGCTCCTGCTTCCGGACTCCCTAATAATGTTCCCGTTACGTCTTTTTATAGAGTCCCTCGCTTCGCTTGTTTATCTACTAGGGCTCAATTTAATCAAAAATACCCTGATATTGAATCACTCCCTTTGGTTCCACTTAATGTGCGAATAAACGCAGAAATAGAAAAATTTGAAGCCTTCCCAGCAGTAACAAAAGATCGCATGACGTTTTTAATTAAATTCGCCGGCGAGAATGTTTTCAGATATCTTGTTACAACTCATGACGTCTACAAGCAGTTTTTTCGTGGTACTTTCCGTCTTGGTGAATCCCAACGTCTAGAAGGCTTAAAAGACCATCAATTACAAAGTGAATTGCTTCGGATGGGTTATTCTCCTAGCGATTGTCCTAATTCCCTAGAAGGCCTACAAGACATGATAAAAAATATCGAAATGGAAAAAACTAAAAAAACAGCGCTTACACATATGTTCCGATCATATTCTTCTCGTTTTTGGAGCCAAAATTTACGTGAACTCACATTTACAGCTCTGTTTAACGCAATTTATGAAAATAAGTTAATTTTATGACGTATATAATCTAACTTAGACTTAATTTCTATTAATTATAATCAAATGTAAAAATCTATAAATTAAAGGAGCAAAAATAATGAAAAAACTAATCTCATCAGCGCTAATTGCAACTATGTTAGTAACACAACTCGTCAGTTCCACATCTTTCGCGAATGAAGTAAAAGAGTCTAAAACTCATTATGCTCAAGACGAAAAAAGTTTTGATTCACAAAAAACAGGAAAAATCGTAGCCTGCGTAGCTGCCGGAGCTTTAACTTTAACCGGCACTGCAGTCGCTATTTCAAAACGAATTAAAGATAAATTGCCTAAACCTATACAAGAAAAATTATCTTTCTTTAATAACAAAAAAGAACAAGAAGAATCTCAAAGTAAAGTGGAAAATGAAAACACTTTAAACCTTGAAAGCACATTCGAAAATAACAGCACCACAGATATAAAACCTGTCATTCAAGAGAAAAAAAACTTGCACAATTTTACTGCGAGCAACCCGAGTTCAACTAAGAAAACACCCGTTGTGAATACCACTAAGCCTACAACACGCCCTACTAGAGAAATGAATAACACTAGTCCAGTACTCTCAAATACTACAACAGATAACGCTAGTTTTATTAATAGCCATGAGATAATTAGTAGATTAAAAAATGCTCAAAAAAGTTCGTCTGGGTCAATTGCAAATTTATGGGCACAAATACAAGCTCCTGTTATATCTGCATTTGCGTCATTTGTTACTTTCTGTTTGCTTAAGTTTATAAGTCGTGGACAAGAAGTAGTCGCTGCCAATTTAAATCCTTCTCAACCTCGATACGCTATTTTTGAAAAACCAACTTTCGCACTTCTTTCAAAAGAACCAATAAGTATACCATTTACCATACTGAAAAGTTTGCGTAATCTTTCTATTAAAGAAATTCGTATTCAATTAATTCAGCTTTACCCTGGTCTCAGCGATGATTTACTCAAAGCGGCAGCACAAGTTATAAAAGATTTACCAGAAAGTGATTGGGCTAAAATTATTCCACAATCTAATCCACAACCACTACGTAGAAGCTCGCATAGAAACAAATAAAAAAATATGCCCCTACTTTGGGGCTATTTTTATATATAAAAAATCATGATACAGGTTCTTTTATAGTATCATGACTTTAAATTACACAGGTTTTCCTATCCATGTGCAAAGGTAATCTATATGCACCAACGATTTTCGAACTTTTGATCTGCGATAATCCGGTACAAATTTTTTACTGTAGTCTCTTGGGCAGTTTGGTTCTTTCACATATATATTTCGTTCATCATTTTTAAGGTAATTTATCAAATAAGCACTTGCCGTACACCCACCACCACATGTTTTTATTTTTTCGCAATCTTTGCAGCCTTCTATGTATTCAGGATTTTTGTTTCTTCTTCTAAACTCTTTGAAAGGTTCTGATTGTATGATATCTAAGATGTCGTCTTTTAAAAGGTTCCCGGCTTTGTAGTCGTGCAAGTAAACACAAGGTGAAACCGGTATTTTACCATCTGGAGTTATAGAGTGTATCCGCAATGAAGTTCTTCCGCAAGGGCACCTTTTAGACTCTTCGCTACTTACCATTGAATTAAGTCGCGGTTCTGTTATATCCAAGGTTTCGCATCTGCTCAGCAAGTAGCTGTAGTTTTCGTAAAAAGCATCCAAACCAACAACTTGGTCAACATGCTCTTTTTTCACTGGCTTTAGCATGTTAAATCTAATGTTGGCGCTATATCTTTTAGCCAAATTTATCAGCTCATCAATCCTGTCTCTTGTAAAGTTCCACTTCATGGCACACATTATTATTGTTCTTTCCAAATTATGTTCCTTTGCTATCTCTAAGGACCGAATCGCTAAGTCGTACACAGACGCACCTCTGTTTTTATCGTGTTCCTCTTTTATGGGAGAGTCCAAACTCACATCCACGTCATTTAACAAATCAAACGCTTCTTTGTCTTCCTCTAGAAGTTTAATAAGCGTGATACCTGCGGTTGTGATGCCTACATTAGCTCCTATAGATTTTAATTTTCTCAGTATGTACGGCAAAATTGATTTTCCATTAATCCCGTTTGTATACCACGGTTCGTTTCCACCCAGGTTAACGGTTTTTACGTTTAGCTTTTCTATTTGACTAACTACTCTGTCTACCATTGCTTCCGATATATCCATGCCTCTGTTTCTAACTGTTAAAGAGTAGCATTGCTCGCAGTTGCATGGACAAGCGTTACCTAAGCTCCAACCTATGTTGCTGATTTCACAATCGCATTCTTTTAGTTCCGGATGTTTAACTGCTTTCTCAAAACCTTTTGTAGTAAATATCAAATTAATCACGACCTTTTCAATTATTTTTTTAAGCTTTCCAGTTTTTTTATTACACTTTCTCTTCTAAGTGCTTTTTTGTTTAATAAATTAAATATTTGCGTGCTCATATTAAGCACTCCATCAAATCCTAAAGTAGGCGAATTAAAGTTATAATGCTTTTCAAAAAGTGGCAAACTGTACTCCAAAGTTGGAATGCCTAGCTCGTCAAGGTCTCTAGATTCTATTGAGCTTCCAATGCAAAAGTCTACGTAGTTGCCCTTTAAAGTTTCTTTTATCTGGCCTCTTGTACAAGCTTCAATAACGATAGGCTCATACTGCAAAGTACTATTTTTTGCAATTAAGTCTAAGATTTTTTCTTTGCTCTCGTTTAAATTGGAATTATATATTCCTATAAGCACTGGTTCCATCCCAAACTCTAAAATCATCGGCAATAAGCTTTTTATAGACTGCCAATCTGACACTACCGCTACTTTTTTACCTGTCATCTTATGGATAGTATTTTGAACTTTCGGTATAACTCTAGAAAGTTCTCTTTTTATAAAAATTTTTGCTGTTTCTTTTCTTTGCGTAGCACTTGCTATGCAGTTTATGAAATCTATCGTTTTTTCTAAACCTATAGGCAAATCGCAAAATATATTTTCCTGTCCCACTTCATGCTGCAAATATTTTGAGCATTTTTCTCCATAATGGAAAATAATATTATATTTAGCTTGCGAGAACTTTTCTAAGTCTCTATAAGTATCTCCTGAAAAAAACACAGCATTTACTTTTAAATCCAACTTGTCCAATATTTTTTTTAATTCCTCAATATTCCCGTTTTCGTCTTCTTCATATCTTGAAAACATATACCCCACTATATTTACCCTGTCTGAATACTTTTCCTTATGTATAGGCAAAGACTTCACGGTCTCTAAGATTGCGTCACTAAAACCTTCGTAAAAGTCACCTCGAAACCCGGGCGAGTTAATCGGTATAATTTTTTTACTACTGTTTTTTACTTGCGGGACAACCAAGTTATAATCTATACCTACAATTTCAGGTGCACAGCTTGTTAATATAAACACAACTTTCCCATCGTAGCGGGTGCAAGTGTCTTCAACAAAAGCTACAAGTTTATTTTCTGTTCCAAATACCACATCCTTATCTATCAAATTTGTCGACAGTGTAGCTTTAAAATTGTTGGAATTATCGTGCATGGACCAAAGGTATAATATTCTTCTTTGGCAACCGGATGGAGTGTGCAAAACGATTATGCTGTCCTTAATGCCGTACGCTGCACAATAGGCTCCAAAGAAATAACAATAGCTTACTGCACTGTCAACATTATTTTGAAAGGCTAAATCTTCCATCATAGGCAAAACTCCTTATATTTTTTATAAAATGGTTGATTCAGTTCTTGCACTAAGTTAGCCGCAAGCGATAGAAACCCATAGTAAAAATGGTACGGGTGCTCCACATCCATAGATTCAGAAAAAGCAAGCCCCATATTATGAATTAGTTTTCTATTTGTATGCACATCAAAAACTATATCAACTTCATTCCTCTTTACCACTTCCCAAAATTGCTTGCTGTCGGAGTAGGCTAAAACATCACAATGCAAATTTTCATTCTTTATTAAACTTGAAAGTCTCTTAAAAGTCTTTCCGCTAATATTTGTTACCTTATCTCCTATCGTCTCGTGCAGTCTGTAAAAGGAAATAACCTTTATATCTAACCCCAGCTCAAGCAATGCTTCAATCAAGTCCAATGTGCGGTTAGCCCCTACAGCTACGGCTACTTTTTTGCCCTTTAAAAGCCTTTTAAAATAAAGCAATTTTTTCTCAGCAAATAACCTATATTCATTTAAAATGAGCTTTTTTTCATCTCCTAAATGAAAATAATCTACAAGACTTTCAAAGAATATCGTCGTATTTTTTATTCCTACCGGTATTGGCAACTTTAAATACGGGACATCAAAGTTTTCTTCCATAAATTTAATAGTGCTGTAAGCCGACCCTGGACATCTCACTATATTTAAACTGGCTCTTGATGCTTTTTCAATGTCATTCAGCCCTAAGTTAGATGTAAAAACTCCGTTTAACGTTATCCCTATGCTGTTTAAAAGCTTTTCAAGCTCAGACATATCTCTGCCCGCTCGGTAATCAAACGGCCAACTGTACCCTATGTAATTTACACTGTTTGGAATTTTTTCTTGATCTTTTGTAAAACTTTTAACTAATTCTGAAATCACCATATTATGCCCGTCAGACTGCGCCATACCGGAAATACCTGAAGTATGTAAAACTAAGCACTTTTTGGAAATTTTACTCTTTATTTTGCTCACGAGTCCATCAATGTCTTCACCTATCAGCTCACTAGTGCAAGTTGTCAGTATCACAATTAAGGAAATTTTCTCTACATCATTAAGTTCAAAGAGCAGTTTTTCGAGTTTACTAAGCCCACCGGTTATCACATCCTTTTCGTTCATGTTTGTGCAGTAAGTTCTTGCAACACCCCCTACATAGTCAAGCTTAAATTCATTGTTACATCCTTTAGGACCGTGTATCACTATAGCTACGTCGTCCTTCATGCACTGAAGAGATCGCCAAGCCCCTCTCATGGAGCAGCCATAATTAACGTTGTCCGTCCCGCAGTAACTTTGTACGCTTATATCGTTTATATTTTCAGAGCTAAAGCATAACCCTTTCATATTTACCCCCAACCATATTTTTGATAAAGTTCATACATCTCGTCATCTGAAAGCGGCACCGGTAAACTTGGCTCATCGCACGTGTCCATTTTTTTTGCAAAGTTGATAAATAAGTTTGATACATTTGCATTTGGATACATTTCTATTACAGTTTTCTTTGCGATTTCGGCTCTATGAAAGCTGTTATCTCGCGGAACAACAAGTGCTACTTTCGTCTTTATTGCTTTAGCAAATTCTGACACTATTTCTTCTTCATTCGGAATACCTCTGCAGTTCAATATGATACCTTTCAGCGTAACAGAGCCGTTTATTGCGTACTTTCTTATACATTTACAAATATTATTAGCCGCAAAAACCGACATGAACTCTCCTGAAGCGACTAGGTAAATTTCTTTTGCGTAGCCTTCTCGTATAGGTACAGCGAAGCCTCCACACACCACATCACCTAAGACATCGTAGACTATATAGTCATTATTCCAATCAAAGGCTCCTAGTTCCTTTAAGGTATCTATGCTAAGAATGATACCTCTTCCTGCACAGCCGACACCCGGTTCAGGACCACCGGATTCTACACATTTTACTCCAGAAAAGCCAACCTTAACAATATCATCTACATTTTCTATTTCATCGTGATCTTGCAAGTATTCTAAAACTGAAATTATTTTTTTTCCGCCCAACAATAGCTTTACAGAATCTTTTTTGGGATCACAACCAATCTGCATTACTTTTTTCCCAAGTGATGCTAATGCTGCACTTATGTTTGATGACATTGTGGACTTTCCTATGCCCCCTTTTCCGTAAATTGCAACTTGTTTAGCCAATTTTCTCATCCCCCTTATTTATGTATCCGTAGGCATCTGCTCTACACCTAGAGCAGGTTTCCTTTTGCAAAATATAATTTGCAGCTTCCTTTCTGAGTTCATTTAATTTTTTAAAATCAACCTTACAGTCGCTAAACTTTCCAGAAGGTATAATCGGTATAATATTCATTATGTTTACATTCAGCCTGTTGCAAAGTTTCGCAATCGGTAATATCTGATCATCGTTGACGCCAGGTATGTAAACTGTATTTACTTTTAAGTGGATCTGCCTTTTGGCGGCTTTTTTCAGTCCTTTTAACTGTTTTTCAAGTAAAAGTTTCGCAGCGTCTGCACCAAAATATTTTTTATTCTTGTATATAACATAACTGTAAATTTTTTGTGAAACCTTCGTGTTGAGCGAATTTAAAGTTACCGATAAAAAGTTTAAATTTAGCGAAGCGAGTTCGTCAATTTTCTCGTCCAACAGAAGCCCGTTTGTACAAAGGCAGGTAGTATAATCTTTTAAAACATTCAAGCATTTAAAGGTTTCCTCATTATATAAAGCTTCTCCGGGTCCTGCTATTCCAAAAATGCATCTGTTTTTGTCTATATTTTTTACGTATTCTTCTATTTCGTCAGACTTTAAAACTCTTTTAGTCACACCGGGTTTGTTTACATGTGCACAAGTGATCTTTTTATCACAAAAATTACAATGTATATTACACTCTTGCGCAACCGGCAGGTGCAATCTTTTTATCTCGTTTATGCACGTTTCGTTAAAGCATGGATGATATCGCATTATGCATCACCTTTCCTCAAATGTATGGCATAGTGGAAAAACGTTTTGTCTTCATGAAACTCTTCTATTTGCTTTAATGAAATAATGTGAAATGACTTAAAAAGTTTGTATATATATTCTTCGTCTACGAAAAAATGCGGTAATATGCTTCCATCTTCTTCTTTTTTCATTAACGTATTTTCAGCGATCAAAGATCTACTTCCGTCAATAAAAGATTTATCGTTTTTCGAAAGCATCGTTACGAAAGCTTCTCCATTTGCTTTTAACACTCTTCTTATTTCGTAAATCGTTCTAATGAGACCTTCGTAGTCTGTATGGTAAATTGAATTATAGGCAACTACAAAATCAAAACTTTGCGATGCAAAAGGAAGTCTGTTCATGTTGCCATTTACTAAATCTATTTCTAAATTAAGTTGATCAGCAAAATTCTCTATTTTATCTAGCCCCTCTTTTGAGAAGTCAAATGCAGTAACATCAAAACCATTTTTTGCAAATAATAGGGAATGCCTACCTATGCCTGCGCCTAAGTCCAAAAGTTTTTTGCTTCTTTTTTCAGACCACAAATGCAGATAATAATAAATATCTTCCGATGGTTCGTTCCAGTGTGTGCTGGTTATGTTGTTCCAATTCCAAGCTTTTTCAATCACAAAAATCACTCCGATCCAATTTTAATATTCCTTTTTAGCTCATTAATTGAAAGATTTGTTGTCTCATGGCCGGCCGAAACACCTGCTGCACTGTTATATCCTATAACGCCGGCATAAGCTTCTATCATCTTTTCGTAGTTAAACTCACATTTTTCAAGCTCATCGTACATATCCCACAAGAATTCCTCTAAAACCTTTTTGGTAAAGTAACAGTTCCTCAAGTCTAAGCCTTCTTTATATCTTTTAATGCCATCGAAAAGGCAGCCACCACCACATATGCCTATGGCTTCACAGTTTTTGCAATACCTTCTATGTATAGGTGTTCGCTTTACCCATCTGTCGTAATTGTAACTTTTGTTATTAAATGGAGGGTAGTTGACACAGTTCGTGGTAGAGCCGTCAGGATAAATTAAAATTTGTTCGCCTCCCGCTGTACAATCCATTATTCTAAAAGTTTCAAATATCAAAGGCTTTAGCTTTCTTGCGATTTGATCTATGTATATTTTTTCTTTTTTAGCGTAATAAAAAATTTTTATCAATTCATCCGTATATTTTTCTATGTCCACTTCAGAATCGTTGTACTTAGTAAAATGCGGAATATTGTAGCCAAAACTGTCAACTTTCAATTTATCTCTTAAATTTTTGGTCATATCGTAGAGGCTTGAAACATTGTAATCACCCGCCACTACAGAAGCACCTACCGTACAACCTGCTTTTTTTGCATTGTTATATCCATTCAATATTGACTCGTAGGCTTCTTCTCCATTTAACAATTTTCTCATGGAGTTTCTACTCTTGGTGTCTCCATCCAGCGACAAAACTATAAGAACATTTTTTTCTTTCAGTTTTTTAGCTATTCTTTCGTTTATTAGAGAGCCATTGGTTTGGATAATAAATTTCGCGTCCACATTGTCTAAAAAGTATTCCACTGTTTGCCAATTTGTTAACGGCTCACCGCCAGTAAATAAGATAACGCCATTTTTTATCTTATCGTTATAAAAGTCTATAACCTTTCCTGCCATCTCTATGCTCATTTTAGAACTAGGAACTCTTTTTCTATTTTTATAAACCAAGCAATATTCACATCTAAAATTGCACCCTGTTGAAATTATTACCTTTATATTTGAAAGCACAGGCTTTGATATTTCGTTTTTCTTTATAATTAGACTAAAGTTTTTTTCAAGGTCTTCCTCGAAGTTTTCCTTAGTTGTAAAAACTTTTTTAAGGTTATATGGATTAAATAAAATTAACTTATTTCCTCTTTCAAAAGTGAAAATTCCTTTTTTCTTCAAATTTTCTCTTAAGCTAGTTTCTTCCATCAAATTTCTCCTTTGCTATACAAAATTTAACAAATATTCACCTTTTATTTTAAAGTAAAAAAAGCGCGAAATTTATCGTTTTTTGTAAAACAAAAATCTAAAAAAGAATACCTCAATGAAATTCTCATTGAGGTACTTTTTTACTTAAAATATAATCTCACTAATTAGTTTATTGGAAACAAAAAAGCCTTCTTTTGTTAGTTTTATGCCGTTTTCATTTGTTTTCACAAACCCAAACTTTTCGTAAAGTTTCGCATTTTTTATGTAATTGCTAGGTATGCTCGCCTTAAATCTTTTATAAAACTCGTCTTGCCTTAAGCCTGAATTTAAACGCAGCCTTAGCATGGCATATTCTGTCATATCCCCGCCACAGTCGTCGAAAATAACTTCAGGAAAATTTAAAAACTCCGACAAAGATCTTCTATAATAAAACCTTTCACCGTTGATAAATGAATGCGCACCGGGACCTATACCTAGATATTCATCAGCATTCCAATATTTTAAATTGTGATGACTCTCAAATCCTTCTTTCGAAAAATTCGATATTTCATACTGCAAAAAACCTATTTTTTCAAGATTCTCACAGACAAACAAATACAGTTCCCTTTGAAATTCATCGTCAGGTAAATTTAAATTTTGCCGTTCCTTGTAGAAGGATGTACCCTTTTCTATTTTCAGCAAATAAGCCGATATATGCTGTACGTTTAATTCATTGCAAAAATTTATCGATCTAAGCACGCTTTCTTTAGTTTGACCCGGCGTGCATAACATCAAATCAACTGAAATATTAGAAATTTCAGCATACTGCGCCTTTTTTATTGTGCTTTTTGCCATTTGCGCCGTATGGGTTCGGCCTAATAACTTTAGCTCCTTTTCGTTGGCTGACTGTAATCCTATAGACAATCGGTTTACTCCTAGTTTTTTAAGAGACTCAAAATCTACTTCATCACATTTTGTTGGGTTGACTTCCACTGTAATTTCACTATTTTTTACCAATTCAAAATTTTCTTTTATATGCGAAAATATTACTCGAAAATGCTCAACACTCAATAAACTCGGGGTTCCTCCTCCAAAATACACAGTGTCTATTTTTCTGTTCAATTTTTTACCCCAATTTTCTATTTCATCACAAAGCTTACTTACATAGTTGTCTAGATCGTGAGTGCTGGGCTTGACGGAATAAAAGTCACAGTATGGGCACTTTCTTAAACAAAACGGCACGTGAATATAAAGTCCTATAGGGTTCAAGCATCTTTCTCCTTTATTTCAAAAATTTTTTCAAATATTTACCTGTATACGATTTTTTTACTTTGCATACTTCTTCTGGAGTTCCTTCCGCTACTATGGTCCCACCGCCACTTCCACCTTCTGGTCCCAGGTCTATAATATGATCTGCTGTTTTTATCAAATCTAAATTGTGCTCTATAACAAGTACGGTATTTCCACCATCTACAAGTCTCTGTAAAACTCCTACCAGCTGGTGTACGTCCGCTATGTGAAGTCCCGTGGTGGGTTCGTCCAAAATGTAAATAGTTCTCCCTGTGGATTTTTTGGCAAGCTCTGTAGCTAGTTTTACCCGCTGAGCCTCACCGCCAGACAATGTGGTGGCGCTTTGCCCGAGCTTTATATAAGAAAGTCCTACGTCAGATAACGTCTGTAGCTTTTTCTTTATCTTCGGAATGTTTGAGAAAAAATCTAACGCCTGCTCCACAGTCATTTCAAGCACATCAAATATATTTTTGTCTTTATATTTTACTTCCAAAGTTTCTCTGTTATATCTTTGACCTTTACATACTTCACACGGCACGTATATGTCCGGTAAAAAGTGCATCTCAATCTTTAGTAAGCCATCACCTTGGCAAGCTTCACATCTTCCACCTTTTACATTGAACGAAAACCTAGCTCCTGTGTATCCTCTAGCTTTTGAGTCATTTGTTGAGGCGAAAAGCTCTCTTATATCTGTAAATACGCCTGTGTAAGTTGCCGGGTTAGACCTAGGCGTGCGACCGATCGGAGACTGAGTGATGTTAATCACTTTATCAAGATTTTCTACGCCCAAAATTTCTTTATGTTTTCCAGCAATATGTTTAGCCCCATTCAGTTTTACGGACAAATGCTTATACAGTATTTCGTTTACAAGAGAAGATTTTCCTGAACCTGAAACTCCTGTAACACATACAAGTTTCCCCAAAGGAATTTTTACATTTATGTTTTTTAAGTTATTTTGTGCCGCTCCTGTTATAGTTAAATATTTGCCATTTCCCGCGCGACGGCTTTTTGGAACATCTATTGCCTTTTTGCCACTTAAGTATTGCCCTGTAATGGATCGAGCACATTTTTTTATATCCTCTACCTTGCCGCTACAGACTAGCTCACCCCCGTGCACACCGGCCCTTGGACCTATATCTACGATATAATCGGCATTTTCCATAGTGTCTTCATCATGTTCTACAACAATCACCGTATTACCAAGGTCTCTGAGCCTTTTTAAAGTCGCTAAAAGTTTGTCATTATCCCTTTGGTGTAATCCTATGCTCGGCTCATCCAGAACGTAAAGAACTCCTGTTAAAGAAGATCCTATTTGCGTAGCAAGTCTGATTCTTTGACTTTCTCCGCCGGATAATGTCCCGGCTTCCCTAGACAGAGTCAAATAATCAAGTCCAACATTTATAAGAAAACTTAAACGCTCTTTTATTTCTTTCAAGATCTCCGATGCTATGGCTTCATCCCTGGCGCTTAAATGTACATTATTAATAAAGTCTAACAGGTCGGAAATAGATTTATCAGTTAACTCAATTATGTTTTTCCCTGCAACCCTCACTGCTAAACTTTCTTTAGAAAGCCTTTTACCTTTGCAGTCATCACAAGGTATTTGCCGCATAAAACTTTGTATTTCTTCTTTAATCCAATTACTTTGTGTTTCTCGATATCTTCTTTCAAGGTTATTTATAATTCCCTCAAATTTTGTAGAATAAGAAATTTCGCTGGATGCCACTATTCTTTTTACTTTTATTTCTTCTTCGCCCGTTCCATAAAGAATTTTATCTAAAACATCTTCATTCAAATTTTTTATAGGTTCATCGAGCGAGAATTTATATTTTTTAGCAAGTGCCTCAAAATACATACTTGCTATTTTGTTTCCTTCCATAGCCCAGCCGCTTGCCTTTATGCCTCCTTGGTTTATAGACAAGTCCTTATTAGGCATCACAAGTTCAGGGTCAATTTTCATAAACACCCCTAAACCTGTACATTTTTTACATGCTCCATAAGGGTTATTGAAGGAAAACATCCTTGGAGAGAGCTCATCGATGCTAACTCCATGTTCCGGACAAGCGTAATTTAACGAAAATAAAATATCTTCTTGATTTACTATATTTACAATAACCAAACCCTCGGCCAAGGCTGTTGCTGTTTCTATCGAGCTTGACAATCTAGAGCGTATACCATCTTTCATTATCAGCCTATCTATGACTATTTCTATGTTGTGTTTCTTATTTTTCGCAATTTTTATATCTTTAGACAAATCATAAATAATCCCGTCTACCCTTATACGAACATACCCGCTTCTTTTTATTTTTTCTATTTCTTTAACATGTTCGCCCTTTTTTTGGCGCACTATGGGAGCTAAAATTTGAATTTTGCTACCACTTTTTATATTTAGTACTTGATCCACAATTTGATCTATCGTTTGGTGCTTTATTTCTTTGTTGCAAATCGGGCAATGCGGAACTCCTATTTTTGCATATAAAAGCCTTAAGTAATCGTAAATTTCGGTTACGGTTCCTACTGTGGAACGTGGATTTTTGGAAGTTGTTTTTTGGTCAATTGATATAGCCGGAGATAACCCCTCTATAAAGTCGACGTTGGGTTTTTCCATTTGTCCTAAAAACTGCCTAGCGTATGAAGATAGAGATTCTACATACCTTCTTTGTCCTTCCGCGTAAATCGTATCGAATGCAAGCGAAGATTTTCCCGAACCGGAAAGTCCGGTTATTACCACAAGTTTATCTCTTGGTATTTTCACATCTATGTTTTTTAAATTATGTTCTTTTGCGCCTTTTACATATATTACTTTATTTTCCATGTAGTTCCTCCTCGCTTAATTTACAATCGACAATGGTTTTACGAATTTCTAATCAAATTAATTTTATCACGTATTGCGGCCGCATGTTCAAATTCCAGTAACTTAGCAGCGGCTTTCATTTCCTTTGTAAGTTCATTAATCAATCTATTTTTTTCATTTTGAGTTAATTTCTTGTTCTCCTTAAATTTATTCTGTATTTCCGATTTCTCAGATATTTCAAGTATATCTCCTACTTTTTTGACGATCGTTTTCGGCACAATATTGTGCTCTTTGTTGTAATTCATTTGTATTGTTCTTCGCCGTTGTGTTTCAGTTATTGCCATTTCCATGGAATGCGTTACAGTGTCGGCATACATTATGACTTTCCCGTTTGCATTTCTGGCAGCTCGTCCAATAGTCTGAATTAAAGATCTTTCCGAGCGCAAAAAGCCTTCTTTATCTGCATCCAATATGGCAACCAAAGAAACTTCCGGAATATCTAAGCCTTCTCTTAACAAATTTATTCCAATCAGAACGTCAAACTTACCGAGCCTTAAATCTCTAACTATTTCCATTCTTTCTATGGTATCTATCCCGTAATGCATGTATTTCACTTTTATGCCAACGTCTGATAAATAATCCGTTAAATCTTCTGCCATTTTTTTCGTCAAAGTTGTCATGAGTACCCGTTCTTTCTTGTCCACTCGAGCATTAATTTCAGCAACTAAGTCATCTATTTGGCCATCCACCGGCTTTACTATGATTTCAGGGTCAACCAGACCTGTTGGCCTTATCACTTGTTCTACGACCTGTTTGCTTTTTTCTTTTTCAAAATCCCCAGGGGTTGCGCTTACAAACACTACCTGGTTTACTTTACTGTAAAATTCATCGAAGGTAAGTGGTCGATTATCGTAAGCAGATGGCAACCTAAATCCGTAATCTATTAAGCTCTTTTTCCTTGCTTTATCACCTGCGTACATACTTCTTACTTGCGGCAGCATGACGTGAGATTCATCTACGAAAAGCAGATAGTCCTTAGGAAAATAGTCAAGCAATGTAAATGGAGCACTGTTTGGTTTTCTCCCTGACATTACTCTAGAATAATTTTCTATACCCTTACAAAAGCCTATTTCTTGCAGCATTTCAATATCATATCGTGTTCTTTGCTCTATCCTTTGAGCCTCTATTAAGTTATCGTTTTTTCTAAAATATTCCACTCTTTCCTTTAATTCCACTTCAATTTCACTTATAGCTTTATTCAACTTCTCTTTCGGCACAATGTAGTGCGATGCCGGATATATAGCTACATGTTTGATGGTAGTTTTCACTTCACCTGTTGTGGAGTTTATTTCTGAAATTCTATCTATTTCATCTCCGAAAAATTCTACTCTAATAACAGTATTATCTGAAATAGCAGGGAAAATTTCTAAAACGTCACCCCTAACTCTAAATTTGTTTCGCGTTAAGTTTACGTCGTTTCGTTCATATTGAAGTTCAACTAATTTTTTTATCAGTTCATCTCGTTCTTTTTTCATCCCCGGTCTTAATGAAATAACCATTGTTTTGTAATCTATGGGGTTACCTAAGCTATATATACACGACACGCTTGCTACTATTATTACGTCTCTCCGTTCTGAAAGTGCCGCTGTTGCCGAATGCCTAAGTTTATCTATTTCTTCGTTTATAGATGAATCTTTTTCAATATAAGTATCTGTTGAAGCCACGTACGCTTCAGGCTGATAATAATCATAGTAGGAGACAAAATATTCTACCGCATTTTCCGGGAAAAACTCTTTAAATTCAGAACACAGCTGCGCTGCTAAAGTTTTGTTATGCGCTAAAACTAATGTAGGTCGGTTCATTTTCTCTATAACATTAGCCATTGTAAACGTTTTCCCGGAACCCGTTACACCTAATAAGGTTTGTTCCTTATAGCCTTTGTTTAACCCTAAAGTTAATGCATCTATAGCTTTCCCTTGATCTCCCGCTTTGGTGTATTCTGATTTTAATTTAAAGTTCATATTCACTTTCACCACCATTTAAGTTTATATGATGCTTAATTAGCGAGGCACGCGGTCGCAAGCTTTGCTTGCGAAAACGTCAGTTTTCCGATGGCTTCGCCATCGGACCGCGTGCCGAACTGTAAGCACTTGCTCACAAAATAGTTCATTCATATTAATTAAATATACTGTCCCCCAGCCCACTATCCGCTAAAGAGACATAGTCATTTTCAGAAAAAATCAAATGATCTATTAGCAATATTCCAAGAGGCTTAAACATCTGTCTTAAACTTATAGTTGCCTCTATGTCGTTCTTGGAGGGAAGCGCTATACCGCTAGGATGATTATGTGCCAATATAGCGTACCTAGCCTTATATTTTAACGCTAGCTCTAAAAGGTCCTTAGCGCTGGTCGATACTGAATGTATATCACCTTTGTTTAGTATATCGCAATATATCATTTTCATTTTAGCGTTAAACAATACCATAGCTAAAGTTTCATCAGTACGGTTTATGAACTTATTCATAAGTATCCGTCCGATTTGGTCTTTGGTTAATGACCTAGATTTTGGCGAAGTGTCTTCCATATAAAGTCTTGTAAGCACGCCGACAAGTTTTATCAAAACAGCACTTCTTTCACCTATCCCATCTATACTTTGGAGAGCATCCATCGGCGCATCTATAACGTCTTTCACTGACCCAAACTGCTTTAATAAAGCATGAGCCTGTTCATTTGTATTTCTTCGAGGTATTGCAAAGCTAAGTAGCAACTCTAATATTTCATGTTTTTCCATAGCGTCACAGTTGCTAATAAATTTCTTTCGCAATCTTTTTCGGTGTTCCTCATGCATAGTTTCCCCTCCAATCTCTCTATACTTGTAAATCTCTACAAAATATTATACTACAATTAAGCAAAAATGCAAAGTGTTCATATCCCTTCAGTAGTGTTATAATAAGCAGTGGTGATAAAATGAAAGAAATAATCATAAAAGAAAATGACGCTAACCAAAGGCTTGATAAGTTCCTTACAAAGTCGTTCAAAAATCTGCCTAAATCACTGATGTATAAGGCCATAAGGAAAAAAGACATAAAAATAAATAAAAAAAGATGTCTTCCAAATGATATATTAAAAATTAATGATGTTGTATCTCTATACATAAAAGATGAGCTCCTGCAAAATAACGAATTTAATCAGTATGATTTTTTAAAGGCTCCTTCTAATGTCGATATTGTTTATGAAGATAAAAATATACTTTTAGTAAACAAGAAACCCGGCTTGTTGTCACATCCGGATGAAACCTATCATTCTGACTCTTTAATATCCAGAGTCCAACACTACCTGTACTATAAAGGGGAATTTAAACCCAATTGTGAAAACTCCTTTACTCCTGCCCTTGCTAACAGAATAGATAGAAACACCGGTGGCATTGTCATAGTCGCTAAAAATGCTGCCAGCTTAAGAATTCTAAATGACAAGATTAAACACAGAGAAATCAAAAAATTTTATTTGTGCATAGTTTGTGGAACGTTTGACAAAAAGCAAGGCACATTGTCTGCATATCTTCAAAAAAATGAAAGCCAGAATAGAGTATACGTTTCTTCAAGACCCACTAAAAACAGCAAAAACATAAAAACAAAATATACAGTAATAGATGAATGCAGGCACTTTAGTTTGCTGGATGTAGAGCTCCTTACAGGTCGTACGCATCAAATCAGAGCTCATATGGCATATGTCGGTCACCCTCTGTTAGGCGATGGCAAATATGGTAAAAACTCCCAAAATAAAAGATTTGGCTATAAATATCAAGCTCTATACTCATACAAGTTAAAATTTTGCTTTGAAACCCCTACAAGCAGTTTAGACTACTTAAATGGAAAAACCTTTGTGGCTCCAAAAGTGTGGTTTGTAGATGACTTTTATAAAAACTTAAGCTCCTATAAAAACATGTAATTGTAAAATCATGCTATATCCACTCGCAGTCACAGTTGAGTTTCTAATATCACTAAAATCCGTCAAAATCCTTTAAAACCAATACCTTATTAGTGGAAAAGTATGATATTTATAAAGTTTCAGCTTTTTCTAAAAAAATGCTTGACTTTCTATGTCCGCATGATATATAATTAAAATGTTCTTGTGAGCGGTAAAAAAATGGCGGTATAGCTCAGTTGGTTAGAGCATTCGGTTCATACCCGAAGTGTCGTTGGTTCAAATCCAATTACCGCTACCAAAAGTTTTATGGCCCGGTGGTCAAGCGGTTAAGACACCGCCCTTTCACGGCGGTAACACGGGTTCGATTCCCGTCCGGGTCACCATTTATTTTTTGAGGTAATAATTTTATGTATGAACTTAAGTTTATAAACACTCAAGAACTCCCTTTACTTCGATGCATCGCTGACGGAACTAAAAAAGCAGAGGGTCGTATCGCAACGGATTATGTTAGAAGTTTTAAAGTTGGAGAAAAACTTCTACTGAAAGCTATAGAAGAGTATGCCATTTGTAAGATATTGTCTCTTCATTTTTACGACAGTTTTGAAGATATGCTCGAATCTGAAGGTTTTAAAAATTTGATTCCTCTAGCAGAAAATGCCGACAAGGCACTTGAAGTTTACAACAGTTTTCCCGGCTCACAAAGAGTTAAAAGTATGGGATGTTGTGCAATTGGAGTTCAATATTTAGAAGGAAAAATTTTAAAATAAAGTAAAAAAGCCACATTAAAATGGCTTTTTGTTTTTTTATAACTATTTATAATCAGCTTAAATCAGTTATCTCTTTCTTTATAAGTTTCCGAATAATTCGTTTGTGCAGAGCTTGTGGCCGAATTCACAATAGCTTTCCTTGCAACCTTTGCAGCAGCTATTTCCCCTTTGGTAAAATTCTTTTTTCCTCCACTTACTTTCTGGCTTTCACTTCTGTCCATCTCACTATCCTTTTCCAAAAAGTAATCATTAATTTCGTCCTCAGTAAAATATATGTTCATTTTACCCGCAAGAGCAACAATCTTTTCTGACACATCTTTTTTTAATTTCTTATCTTCAATTTTTTGCATTTTCTTTTTTAACTTTGGATTTTCAGCAACTAATTTATAAAACTTGATTATATTATCTCTAGACATTAAGCGTCACCGTCCTGTCGCGTAAACTACTACACTCAAACACTATAAATATCTATCAGTTTAATCTCCTACCATAGTTCAAGCGCTTGTCCAAGTTTTCAGCTTTTTTGTCAGCGTCACTGCCTTTAAAAGTAGCTACAACTTCCCCATCGCTATCATCAGTAACTGTTGATCTTTTCCAGAACCAAGCTCCAGAAGTACTTACCTTACCGCCTGAGGCTTGTTCCAATTCCTCCATGTTTATCTCGTTTTGGTTTTTCTTTTCTTTATTAGACATAATAAATTCCTCCTTTTAAATTAATATTAACATATTACCATAAAAATATTTGTAAGTCAATATATTTTTTGTATTGCTTGTGTGAATTTTTAATCGATGTACGTTAGAAGTTTGAAAATAAACCACTTTTATGTATAATAAAATAAGAAAGGAAGAGGCATTTTGGAATATAAAATATTAAATAACAATATTATTTTAACTAATGTCGAAAATTTTGACTTAAATGAAACCTTCAACTGTGGCCAATGCTTTAGATGGAATGAAAAATCAGAGAACGATTTTGTAGGCGTAGCAAAAGGTAAAGTTTTGAAAATAATAAAAAATGAAAATAACATTATTTTAAAAGACGTTTCGGAAAAAGAATTTAAGGAAATTTGGTTTAATTATTTTGACTTAGGGCTTAACTACGATATACCTAAAAAACAGATTTCCAAATTACACCCAATTTTAAAAAAAGCTAGTGAATTTGCACCAGGGATAAGGATCTTACAACAAGAACCATGGGAGGCACTATGTTCTTTCATCATATCGCAGAACAATAACATACCACGCATAAAAGGAATAGTGGAAAGGCTTTGTGCTAACTTCGGAAAAAGAATAAAGGAAAATTATTTTACATTTCCCAAAGCCGAGGTAATCGCCAACTTAACTGAAGACGACCTTTTATGCATTAGAAGCGGCTTTAGAGCAAAATACATACTGGATGCTGCAAGAAAAGTGTACTCTAACGAAATAAACTTGAATTGTATAAAAAGAATGCCCATAAGCGAAGCCCGAGCAGAACTAATGAAAATAAAAGGAGTGGGTCCTAAAGTTGCCGATTGCGCCTTACTTTACGGTTTACATATGTTAAAAGCTTTCCCAATCGATACTTGGATGAGCAAAGCGATGAAAGAATTTTTCCCGGATTTAACTCGTGAAGATTTTGGTGAATATGCAGGGATCGCTCAGCAATACGTTTTTCACTACATCCGAACAAAAATACATTGAAAATATAATTTTTTGGATTAAATATTTCATTCACCACATAGGCTCCTAAAACTTAAAATTGCACGTAAAAATAAGCTCATATATCAACAATGAGCTTATTTTTAGTATTATTTTATTTCACTTCCTTAGCTCCAGCCGATTTTATTCCATTTTCCACTACATCTACAAACATCTGAATTGCTTTTGAGTTACCACCAATATGAGTTTTGTCTGATCCTAATAATTCCGGCTGTTTTGAAATTTCTTCATACCAATCAGCAATAGTTACATATTTGTATTTATCTTTAATGCTCCTTAAATATTGCATAGTTTTATACGATCTCCATGTCTCTGTCCAGTGCCCATCAAATGGCGTAACAAATATTAATCTATGCCCCGGTTCTAGTTCGTTAATTATCTTATTAATATACGTTTCCCAATCTTCGCAACCATTCGTTCCCAAAGCTACCACAACATATTCTCCTAAAGAATTTGATTTTTGCCATTCTGTAATAAGATTATATCCATCATGCAACGAACGGCTTCCTTTAGTGTCTATAAAAGCATTGGGTATAGTTTCTAATAGCTTTTTCCTTGCTCCAAGCGCTACAGAATCTCCTACCATAGTTACATTGACATTTACCTGAGATCGACTTATGGGGACGTTTTTTTCAAAATCCGATGAAGTTTTAGATTGAACCGTTCGTTTCTGCCGTAAGCTATTTTTTAAATTGTCAAATCTTGATATCCCTTCTCTTTGCACTACTTGTTTTTGCTGTAAGCTATTTTCTAAATTATCAAATCCTGATATTCCTTCTCTTTGCACTACAGGTTCAGGGTTTAAGTTATCTACTCCACTTTTTAAAGCTTCAAAATTATCCACCTCTTGCACCACATTTGCTACCATTTGCTCTTTTTCTAAATCTGAAATATCTTTCCTTTCTGCAAAAACTTTAAAACTAATAAGTACAAATACAGCAGATATAAAAATTGTAACAGGTTTTGTTATATTTTTATTAAAAATTTTTATATTAACAAAACTTTCGTTTTGCTTTAAATTAATATTATTTTTTCTGTAAAACATAGGTTCTATAAAATAAAACTCTAATAAAGAAAAAACATAAGAAAGAGCAAATGTTAAAAGAACTGATAAGACTTTATTTTGTATAACATTTGAGAATACTATAAAAAGAGGCCAATGAAAAAGATATATTGGATAAGATAAATCCGCTAAATGACTAATAATATGGTATTCATTAATGCGCTTTGGCACAGTTTCATGTAGCGATCTACAAGATACTATCATAATTGAAGTTAAAAACGACGCTAATATGAATCCATATCGGTAAGAAAAAACTTCCTCGAAATTTGTACTTGCACTCAAGATAACTAAAGAAATCAAAGAAATTAAAAATAAAATAATCGATACTATTGTAAAAAATTTTCTTTTCTTAATCAAAGTTTGAGATACTTTGTCCGGCACTTCTAAACCAAACAGTACACCAAATATCGAACCAATAAAAAACGGATAAATATGAGAAGTTGTCGCAAAATACGCAACAGATATGTTTGAATATTGATTAAATAAACTTTGCATGTGCAGGTAAGATGACAATCCTAACATAAGTGACATAAAAATTACAGTTATTTTAAATGCGTTCACTTTGTGCTCTTTCTGTTTAATAATGACTTTCAACACTTTTACAGCAGCATAACAAAATAGACCCCACAACAAATAATAATGCATCTCTAAAGCTAACGACCATGTATGAATATACAAATGCGGTAAAAGTTGTGCTTCGTATGAGCCACCCTTAAATATCTCAAAGTAATTTGTGATAAACCCAATAGCACTTGCCAGTTGTTTATCTAGTCCTGCTGTAAAATCAGAAGGAAGCAACTTTACAAACGGCAATGTAAAAATCACAGAAAATAAAAGAGGTGGAAAAATACGCATAGTTCTTCTCTTTAAGTACGGCAAAAAAGCAAACGTTTTATTTTTCTGAAACTCTTTTATTACCAGTGAAGTGATTAAATAACCCGAAAATGTGAAAAATACATCAACACCAAAAAAACCACCTGGCAAAATATCTTTAAAAAAATGATAAATCAAAACTAAGCTTAGCCCAACAATTCTTACTAAGTTTATCCACCTTACTTTAGCCATCATCCTACCCTCCTTCCTTTCTCCCAGCTTCCCGATACTTCCGTTCCATCTTCTTTTATAATAGTACCATTTCCATCAAAAACACCAAGGTTAAAAGATCCTTTGTAAGTCCAACCTTCCTTACTTTTGTATTCACCATAACCATCTGGAAAACCTTCTTTAAAACTACCTCTATAAATAGAACCATTGGTACTCAAGTACCCTTGTCCATCAAACAGACCCTTATCCATATTCCCCGAATATACAATTCTTCTATCCTTAGACTCATATACTCCGTCTTCTTCCGCTAGTCCCTGAGCAAAACTTCCATTGTATACTCCTCCGTCTGCATAATAAAGCGTGCCTTGTGAGGTTTGTCCCATTTCATTAACTTTCCCCACGTACCTCCATCCATTTTCAGAGGTATATTCACATTCTCCATCTTTATAGCTTAAACTTCCTCCATTCTTTAGTTTTAAAATTCCACAAAAAATGTTCCCTTTATCAAAAGTTCCACTAAGTTCCCATCCATCAGTACTTTTAAAAATACCATCGCCATCGAAACACCCATCTTTAAAATTGCCTTTATATGTTGAACTGTCACTAAAATTAATTTCTCCCTCACCGTCAAATTTTCCTGATAAACTTTGCCCTGTAAAAGTAAAGCCTCCTACATCATATTTTTCATTAAGTAAATCCCTTTTCAAAAATATATCAAAAATCCCAATTGTATATAGCGCACTTAATAAAATGAATAAATACAGAAAAATAAAGCAAATATTCTTGCTTCTAAAGACATTTTCTCTCAAAAAAACACCTCTTTCTATCGTATTTTATATCATTTTACCATTTTGTAAGCATAAAATCAATAATTATTTGAAATAATATAAAATTCATATTTTTTCTTCTTTAAATTACAACATAATTCAAAATTTTCCTAAAAACTAAATGTCACTATATCCAGTAAAAATTGCACATAATTTGTTTTATTGTCATATTATAATGTCAGGTACAAAAACCTTAAAATACGTCATTTGTATCAAATAAACTTGGAGGAATAAAAATGGAAAACGAAAAAAAATGCCACAATAAATGTCACAATGTAGTCGGATACCAGTCTGCTGAAATAAACGCCCCTATCACTGTAAAACCATTTGCTCATTTGATATCAACCAAAACCAGATGTTTAGGTGCACCTAAAGTAAAAACCGAAAACTGCCATTGCGATAAGGACGGCGTATGCCGATTTAAAATACAACAGAAACTTTGCGTCGAAGTGTCTGTGGAGTTCGGCGCTGACGCTAAAATGGATGAGCCAATCATAGATTGCTTCAAAGCTAGCGAAGCTGAACCTCTATTTCACGAAAATGAACACCTCGATTGCGACAAATCAGATAATTGTAAAAACTTATCCGGATTCTTTCATTAATAGCTAATTTATAAAAAATCACCGCATAGTAGCTAACTACTACACGGTGATTTTTTTATTACGCTGCTTGAACTGTGATAGTTATAGTTCCTAAAGTTGTATTTACGGTACCCCCCCAATTTGCCATACCGGTTCCTGGGTTTCCAGTTAGGCTGTAGTATAGATTTACATAGTTTATTTCTCCACTTGCGGTGTTTATTCCATTAATCTGAATACTTTCAGTTGTTGAAATGTCATTTGTCCCAAACCTTGTTCCATCAGTTGCTTTGCACAGATCAAATACACTACCAACATCAACACTACTATTTTCCTTACAAGCATCACGCAGAGTAGCATAGTTTTCCCCATTAACTGAAACTTGATCTGTAGCTTTTACCGCTATACTAAAGTTCTCACCCTTAATACCTGCGTCTTTCACAGTATCAGCAGTAATCGTGCCCGTAGCATTCATGCCGTTTATGATAGTGATTCTATTTTGGTTACCATCAAAACCTTTATTAGTACTAGCGTCACCATAGCCGCACCATTTACCTTTTATAATTCTGTCAGTATCATATTTCTGTTCAGGATTTTGGCAATCATCCCCATTTACTTCTGCATCCTCTGGGATATATGTATATACTGCATTGTCATCGTATATAATGATTACGTCATATTCCTCAATCGTATTAAGAACATTACCTTTAATCTCGGCAGTTTCTTTGCCCATTGCTATTTCTGCAGTGGTAACTGTACCATATGTCGTATTTACCGTATCTAGTTTAGTTTTACTTATGTCATCCTTGTTGTTTAGTCCTACAACAGTTACACTAGCCCCTTTGTCATCATTATATTCATCAAGTTGATAATCACTAACCGTAAAGCTAGCAGCTGTGGTTATATCGGTAATATTATCTTTTAATTTCATATTTACAATAAGTTGAATATCACCAGCTAAATTTACATTTGTGCCATCTGTTGTTACACAAGCTATAATTTCTCCGTCATCATTTGCTTTACTAACACTCGTAATCGCAGCGCTTTCATTAGCTAAAGTTGGTGCATTTTTAAACTCCGTACTTTCAACTGTAAAAAAATCTTTATCAAATGTGAAACCCATTTGAAGTGCATCTGCACTTCCTTCAGTGTATTCCTTCTTCATAGTAAGAATAACTCGATAATATCCGTTACCACATTCTCTTACCTCAAGGACATTTTCGCCTATGGTTTTCGGTCCTGGCTCTGTAGCAAAAGCCAATGTCGGTACACAACTTATTACTAAACATAAAGTTAGCAAAAACGCTAAAACTTTTTTACTCATAATTTTTTCCCCCTCTTTGTAAGGCCTCTCGCCTTTATAAATTTTCTCACATTTACACACCCATGCTTCTGCGTGCATCTGTTATATCTACAGCTCTTGGAAGACCCGGCACTTTATACCCCAATGCTGGCTTTATCTTATCATCAAATTCCGAGTTACCTACTATAACACTCATAAACATTTTTACATCTTCCATATTCACTTTGTTATCTTCGTTAACATCACCAAATAAGTAAAACTTCGCCTGCCCTGATATATTCTGATTTTCTACTACAACGTCAACTCTAGTAGACCGCGTTGTTTCATCTCCTAGTATTACTAATACGTAACTTCCTGCAGTCACTTCATTAAAAGTAATTTCACTACCTGCAGTAGTTACTTTCTTGATTTCATTTTCTTGTAAACCTGTTTTTTCTTTTCTGAATTGGTCATCTGTAATATCAGTGCTGTAATCGCTATCTTTCTTGCACAAGTATCCAGTAATTTCTTTGTTCTCAGGAACTCCACATCTCTCAATGGTATACGTTACTGTGTACTTAGCGCCAGTCTTTGGAATAGTTATATCTGTAACTTCGATAGTTCCTTCTGCGTCAGAAAAATTCTTGTTGCATTTGCTGCACTCCCAGTACTCAATGTTTCCATCAGCAATTTCCGTTGCTTCCATTTTGTCATGATGCAGCAAGGTGTGGCCCGATGCCAGAATATCTACACTTTTAGTCTGCGTTCCAAAAGCAGCATCAACAAAGTTTGCCGTGTAAGTCATATTACCTTTTTCTGTACAAGTAGCAGCTTTTTCTTCCTTTTTCTCAATTCCATTGCCCATCGTTACTGTTTCGGTAACTGTTTTTCCCTCACCTGAACAATTTTCATCGGTACATGTCTTCGTGGCGGTGCAGGATACTTTTTCTGGATTATCGAGGTTTTGCCATACGTAATCACCTACAATGTAGGTGTGCGTGTGCTCAGCAGTTCCTTCGGCACTGTTTGCCGCTACAGCAAAACGGTCAGCATCTAATGTATAAGCTGCAGTGTCAGCATCTTGATCACTCGTTAAGCACGCAATAGGTTTTTCAGGATCTGTGCTCCATATCTTATAATCGTTAATAACAAAAGCACTTGCTTGGTCTAAGTCTGCTCCAGCTTTTTTATTAAACTTCATTGTAATAGATATATCTTTATTAAATGTTGCACTTTCACTCGCAGCTCCTGATATACCTACACTTCCATTCTTGTTAATTGTATCTCTTCCTGTAATTGTAGGGGGTAGTTTACTATTAAAGTTATGTGTTAAATCTGTTACATACCCTTCTTCGACTGCATCATAGCGTTCACATATTTCAAAAGCTCCTTTATCAAATGTAAAACCAAATTGATATGAATATATTTTTTGGTTATAAATGGCTTTCGGAACTGTAAAAGTAAGAATATACTTTCCTTCATCGGCACCTTCTCCCTTAGTAAAACTTAACGGGTTTTCATTTATTTTAGTAGCTGCAAAGGCTGCCATCATAGGCATACAGGTAATGACTAAACCCAATGCCAGCAAAATTGCCAAAAGTTTTTTCTTCATATTTCTTCCTCTTTTCTATCTTTTATTTTTGAAGGTTAACCTTCTTCAATCATCTCGAAAAACAACACGTTTTTCTAAAATATTACCTTTTTCACTCCTTTCTTACTTCTCCATAATGTGAATATTAATAAAATAAATGTGGGAAAATTTCTTAGTTTTGGTTATTAAAACCATTTTATCATTCATTTTCAAAAAAGTCAATACTTTTTCTTTTGAAATATTTGTTTTTATAGTATAGTCCATAAAAACGTCGGAATTGCTGAACTACGCAATCCCGACATTCGGTATTATTTCACATCATGCTAAAGATGATTTATTTCCAACAATAAATGCTAAGATATTAGCTGCGTCATTTGCTTCTATTTTGCCATTTTTAGTTACATCTCCCACAGTGTAACTCATTTCCCCTGCTTTTACACTAGACGTATTTCCAACAATAAATGCCAAAATATTTGCCGCATCGTTAGCTTCTATTTTACCATTATTTGTTACATCCCCATAGAGCCACAACTTTGTTGCATTCTCGTCTACAGTTACGTCTGCGCCATTTACAGTTACATCAGTTATACGTACTGCATATGCATAGTGTTTATTGCTTATATCGTAAGCCGGTCTCCACGCTGCTAGCTTGTATTCACCGTTTGCCACACCCGTAAATTCAAAGCTTTGCGTGTATCTATTCGATGTACTTTCTCCTGGGGTTCCTATTTCATTAGCATCATATTGGCATGTCTTCGTATAACTTTCGCCAGTTATGTCGTGCTGAATGTCTGATTTTATATCGGCTTCGGATGTAGTGCTACTGTACAACCTAACTCGTGTGGTGTTGCTATCTGTGTTGTCCCATGTATATACCGTACCGCTTACCGTATATGTATCAGGTGTAGTGACATATCCACAAACGTCGCACGTTCCATCAGAGTTTTCATCTGTATGATTTGCTGCATTGACATTTTCTTTACAAGTTTCGCATACTTTCCAATGCTGAGTTTCGTTATGCTCCCACGTGTCGTTGCATTTATGACCCGTTGCAGGGATCGCTACCACCCCAGATTCACTGGGACCAAAACTAGCAAAACTAGCTGTGTATGTCTTTTTACCTACACCTTCACAAGTAGCTGCTTTTATAATATTTTCTGTAATTTTAGTCGCATTTTCTGTTTCTACATGACCTGTATCATTTTGACATACCCTCTTTGCGGTACAGGTTCCATAGTCATTGCTCCATGTGTATTCCACTTCGCCGTAGGTGTGCCCCGTTGCTGGGCGAGTTACCTTTGATATATCTGTTATTGCAGTTGTACATTCTTTATCTTCAAAGTATTTTTTACATCCACCGCAATACCAGTACTCGTCATTTCCTGCTTCTGTACATGTTGCTGCTACTGCTTCCGTTTTTTCTAGATTGGTGTGGTTGTTCGGATCTATTTCTATTTCTTTTCCCGTTTGCACTGCTTCACAGCGTGAGCATTTTTTATCTGCTTCTTTTCCTTTTGCCGTGCATGTCGCTTCTTTTGCCGTCCCTTCTACCTCTATCGAATAATCGTGGTTGTTCGAGTCTATTTCTCCTGTTACAACCTTTGTTTGTTTTTTAAATACTTCTTTATTAAATGTTGCTGTGTACGTTGTCACTTCTGCTTGCGTACATGTCGCTTCTTGTGTCGCTTCACTTGTTACTGTCGCTTCTTCAGTTTCTACATGATTTGCATCATTGTTGCACACCCTCTTTGCGGTACAGGCCGTATAGTCATCACTCCATGTATATTCCACTTCGCCGTAGGTGTGGTTGTTCGGGTCTATTTCTAGAATTTTCGTTTCAGGCTCGTTACAAAGACTACATGTATATTCTGCTTTTCCTTCAGTCGTGCACGTTGCTGGTGTTATTTTCTCTTCCCAAACATGACTCGATTTCGTATGCTCTGCACAAGCCTTTACATCAGTCTGATCACATATAGCACAAGTTGCAGCTACTGTGCCTTTAAGTGCACAAACATCGGCATGCAGTGCTTGGTTTTCATAGTCATGACTATATGCTCCAAAGTCATGGCCTTTATGCTCAGGTATAACCAAGTCCTCAAGTGTAGTCGAGATTGCCGCATCTTGATCTTCGAAGAGTGCCTTACATTTTTCACACTTATAGTGTGCTTTGACTCCACATGCATGGAAAGTCGCAGCCTTTGCAGGAACTTCACTTAAGTTTGTGTGTCCAACAGCTATAGCTTCCGTCGTACTATCCTTCTCTGTATACTTATTTGCTCCACACAGACATTTCCAGTATGTTTCATTACCTCCCTCTGTGCAGGACACTTCTTTTGCCGGTACCTCTACATCACCCCTATGGTTTAATGCAACTTTATCTCTAGCTCCCTCATCAACTTCAGTTATCACATACCTATCGCCCATCTCATCACAGTAAACTTCCATTGAACTTGGTGATGACCCGTTCGGTAAGGTCGCGTCAGTAATTTTAACCTTTTTTGGGCTAGCGTTTTCATCAGTTACTGTATATCTAATTATGGTTGCTTTTGTAGAATATCTCGTAATATCTCCCACGTTAAGGTCTTCAGGTACATAAACATTTTGTAAACCTTTAACATTACAAAATGTTTCTTGGTGCATGCCGGTAACACCATGTGGTATTACCAGCGTCTGAAGAGTTTCATTGTCTGTAATACTATATTTCTGCATTGTTGTTGATTGGTTGAGAGTTGTCGGTAAAGTAATGGACAACAATCCATGGTTCCATCTAAAGGCACATTGATCAATTCCAGTTACACCTTCCGGAACAATAATCTTTTCTATGTAATCTTTTTTACCTTCTTCATCTTCACTGCGAGAAAATGCTGCCATACATATTAATTTTATTTGATAGTTTGAGTCCATTGTCCTTAAGTCAATAACAGAATGCTCACGGTTTATTATGCTACTATCGTGTGATTCGAAATACTCTTTTTTAGTACCCCCAACATTCCCAAATTCATATTTTCCTATACAGACTTCATTCCCTTCACCGAATATCTCCGGATAGCGTCCTTTCTCGCCTTCGGTAGGCATGTGGTAGTAAATTATATTTGCTGTGCTACTATAATTCGTAATTGGTGTTATGTCAGTTATAGTTGACGGTACATAAACTGTCTCTAAACCTGTAGTTGCTTCAAATGCTTTTGAGTCTATTTCTGTAACTTGATGCGGTATTGTTAGCGTTTTTAAAACTTTGTTATCTGTAATACTATGTTTAGGCAAAGTACCTATTAGAGTTGTTGGTAATTTAACAGACTCAAGACATTGATTATACCTTAAGAATCCTCCGTTTACCGTTGTTACCCCTTCCGGAATAATTATGCTCTTAAGATTATTCCGTTTTTCTCCCTCATCTGCCTGATAAAACGCATTCGTTCCAATACATGTAATCTTATAAAGACCAGTATTATTTAATACAGTTAAATCGAGCTCTGTTCCAGCTCTATTGATTATGCAGTTTTGTCCTCCTGCCAATTTATAACTATAGTCTTCTGTTGTTTTCCCTATAGTTACTTCCTTGGGGCTACTGTTAGTGCTTAAGGTAGAGTCAGCTACTATGTAATATATAATATTTTCGCTGTTTAAAACTGTAGAGTCTATATCACAGTCTTTTTCTTCACTTGTATTCTTTAAATGCCAGACATAAACCGCCATCAGTTTATCGCAACCAGTAAAAGCATCTGCTCCAACAGAAGTTACAGTTTCTCTAAGTACTACATTTTCTAAGTTTTTGCAATCTGCAAAAGCTTGTGCAGCTATCGCTGTTACGCCTCCCGGAGTAGTATATGTAGTACCAGTAATTCCTGCCGGGTAACATACTAAAGTTTTTTCATCTTCAGGTCCAGAAAGTAGCACTCCATTCTCAAACTTATAAGCTGTGTTGCCATTATCAACTGTAATATCCTTTAAACCCGTACATCCTGCAAATGGGTTTGCTTTTATTTCTTTTACCGTTGCCGGTATGGTCACAGATATCATTTTGACCTGATCTTTAAATGCATTCTCTCCAATAGTCGTAATATTACATCTATTATTTATTTTGCTTAGTTCCAGTGGGAAATTATCTATGTTTATTTTCGCGTTAGAAATTGTAGCACCATCATCAGTATAATAAATTAAATTTTTGTCTGCTATTTTTTCTTCATTTTCAATAGTGCAGCCTTCTTTTAGGTAAATCGTCTCTAAATTTTTACAATTTTCAAATACCCCTGCATTTATGCTTTCAACTGAATTTGGTAAAATTACGGTATGTAAATTTTTACCGCTTTTATCTAATGCATCATCAGCAACTGCCGTAATTTTATATTTCCCATAAATGTTATTTAAGTTTAGTTCTTGATCTGGTTTTAATACATCTACCCCGCTTACAGTTACTTGAGTAATTTCTTCGCCTGTTGACGCTGTTTCCACCACAGCGTTTCCGTTATTGTCCTTATTTACTTTATAGTAAACTATCTTCGTAGTCAACGGAACAGACTCCGACTCCATTTGACAACCTTCCGGTAGGTATATGGTGTCTAGGTTTTCATTAGTGTAAAATGCTCCTTTGTTAATATACTTTACATCTTTCGGTACAGTTACAGTCGTGTATCCAGATTCCGTATAACCTCCACTAATAGCAGTAACCGGCAGTTGTTCACTCTCCCCGACTGCTACAGTTTCGCTTATAACTAGGTTAGCATATGGGTCAATTGGACCAGGCATAGTCACCACACCACTGCAAATTTTACATTTTGCAGATAAGTTCCCTCCAGTTACAGGCGTATATATTTTTGAACTTTCATGATTTATCGTTACACCAATGCCTTCTTCTGCACTTTGTATGACATATCCATTCCCCATAATGTCGCACGGCAGGGTAATAGAATTTTCTTTGCCATTGCCATAGGTTACTGAATCTATAGTTACCGGCGTAATGTTGCCTTCCGCAGCCCCAGCTATATAGTACAGTTTTGTTGCCTCTCCTGGAATTTTAGCTTGGCTTACATCTAAATCACTTGGTATGTAAATCGTGGTTAAGCCCGTACAACTGTAAAAGGCGCCATAATTTACAGTCTTTACACTGTTCGGTATCGTCACTGAATTCAAACTTGTGCAAAATTTAAAAGCATTATCTCCTATGCTGGTTACACTGTCCGGTATCGTTACCGATGTTAAACTTGTGCAATTTCGAAAAGTAAATTCCTTTATGCTGGTTACACTGTCCGGCATCGTTACCGACTTTAAGCTTGTGCAACCGTCAAAAATATAACTCCCTATGCTGGTTACGCTATTCGGTATCGTTACCGATGTTAAACTTGTGCAATTTTGAAAAGTACATTTCTCTATGCTGGTTACACTGTCCGGCATCGTTACCGACTTTAAGCTTGTGCAACCGGAAAAAATATAACTCCCTATGCGGGTTACGCTATTCGGTATCGTTACCGACTTTAAGCT
>URPR01000012.1 GCA_900549775.1 uncultured Oscillospiraceae bacterium
GCGAAACCCCATTGTGGGTTGCAAAACTTGTCACATTAAAATACATCATCCAAAAGTTGTTAAAATGTGCTAAATATCCTCGATTTTAATGCTGCGCTTTTTCAGCTGGCTGTCGTAGGCTATGCCAACGGTTAATTTCAGCTCGGTATGTTCTTTCAACTCAAGTGCATAACACTTTCCTTAATTTGTTTAAGGGCTTTATCTGGGGGGAAGAAATCTTTTTTAAACTTCGATAATAAATGTGGGTTTTGATTTATCGTTTGGGTAAAAAATAAAATCCGAAAAGCCGATTTCGACGAGTATTCCACGAACAATTTTGTGTGTTGAGTGAGCATTTAAATAAAACAAAGTTATTATGCAAGCAAGATAATTTTCGTTGTTGGATTTGATGATCAGAATTTTTATGTCTTGCATTTCTTAAATTAATTTTGTGATCGTTTCGGTAACCTTTTTATGGGTGCTTCAAGAATTTTACTTGATTGCAAAACCGATTTTGAAAATTCATCCATTTGATGATTTTTAAAGAGTGATCAGACTTTATGCGAAGTTACTTGCTAGTAATTGTTAAGATCTATTTGATAAAAGAAAAATCGGAAATCAGTAACTAAATTTGTAGATTCAAATTTGACTACCATTCAAATATCTAAGCTGTAAAATTGTTTTTTAAATATTCTAATGTAGTTAAAGGTACATATTTTTTTATATCATCAAACTTATTCTGAAATGCCAACTTTCTTACCAATGATGCACTAATCACGTCACCATCAATTTCTTTTCTCTGAATTTCTATAAGATCTACACCAAACTTAGTAAGTTCACGTTTTAAAGTATCATTATACTGTTTCGTTACATTGTCAAAGGGTTCCTCACCGACAAACCGTGTATTAATACCAAGAGTTGGGCAAATGTATTTTCCGAATATTTTAACGTCTTTAGATGGATCTACAACTTCATTTAGTAGTTGATCTTTTTTAAAATACTCTGGGAACGTTTCAATTGATATCATCCATTTTCCACTTGGCAACACTTCAACGTTTTCCATATTGGATGTACCTTTTCTTACTAGTTCTATTCTATCCTTGAAGGGAAATATTGACTTATCTTCTTCAACAACGAAAATATATAAAAAGTCTACATTACTTTTAGCTTTCTCGATTAAATATCTATGTCCTAACGTGAAGGGATTACAATTAACAACTACTGCACCTACCTTTGCATTTGGTTTTAAATTTTTTTCTCTATTATTTTTTATTTTATTAAGTTGTTCTAAATATTTTAAAAATTCAGGATTACTTTCTAAAAAACTATCTCTTCCAAAGTTTTTATTAATTTTATATTCTATTATTTCCTTATTATTCTTTATATTTTGATTGTCGATTAATTTTTGCTCAATAGTTTTAAATATATATTCTGAAATCACACGATTTCCATTGTGGTTGATATGAAACCCATCGTTTATCATCCAGTACCCATAGTTATGAGGTCTATTAAATAAATGTGTGGTTTCAAAATATCCACAGCATTCTTTTCTCACCAAAGATTCAGTTGGGGCATCAAGTTTACCTAAATGAATAACAATATCTCCTTTTTTATATGATGAATTTAAAATTATTTCAAACTCGTTCATAACATTAAGTGGATTAACTCCATAATTATTAACAATAAACTGATTTTGAAAATCATTATTTACTATTTTTTGAAAATAACTTGGTATAGTATAAGCATCAGAAACGAAGTTGCCGTATGCTAAACATGGGCCAATAAAATTTATCGAAAACTTATAAGTATCAGGTTGTCCTACTGTAACTCGCTTGCCTGCTACTACGTTTTCAATTTCACTTTTATAATCACGTTTTAAATAATATAATCCTAGATAAATGTTTCCCGGGTCAAAATATTTTGATACTTTCTTTAAACAATCTTTGTTATCACTATATAGTTTTTCTCTTAATTCTTTGTCTTCTACAACTTCCATACTGGTTTTTCCAGACGACAATAAATGTTTTTCAAACTCATCTAAGTTTTTAATTTTATATGCATCAGGCGCTTCAAAAAAATAATAACTAATCTCATTTTTCTTTAAAAACTCCAGAGTTTTTTTACATAATATCTGGGTATATACATCTCTGAACGAAGAGACATTTTTTCCTTCATAAATTTTATCAAAAAAAACAGGTTCATGCTTTGTATCAATGATTAGATCATACCTACCTTTATCACACTTCATACAATAAATATTTTCCATAAAATCAATTTGAATATCTCTTTCTTTTGAAAACACGTCTTTGAATGTACTTGCGAAGTTCGTATCTCCCACAACCAATATTTTTTTACAGTTTAACCCTTTATAATAGTTAACAATATCTTCTTCAAACATTTTCAGGCGATACGAGTAATCGTATTTTTCTATATACTCAAATTTCTTATCTAAAGCATAGACTTCCACTGATGTAAAAATAAATAAAAATACAAAGAGCAGTAATAAAAATTTAGATATAAATCTTTTCATAGATTGTTTTCCTTTCATAAATATAAGTATTGATTTTCTTTTAATTCCTCAATAAATGCACCAAAATAGGTGAGTTCATGATGAAATATTCGGTCATCGTTTTTGAATTTATCTTTGGGAATTGCATCGTTATAATTTATTTCATTCATCATAGTCGATTCGCTCCACTCCCAGTCTTCCAAAAGAAAACCCGGTCGGTCAACTAATGTAGCTTTAATTGCATTTTTTATTTGAAGAAATCGTTCTATGGTTGCCTGTATATACTCATTATCCAGCATTCCAAAGAGAGTTTCTCTTATAATTTGTTCGTCAGTGCTTAAAATTTTGTTTGCAAGTGATTTACTCATATACGGTATATCAATTTCCTTCCTTATTTTATAATTGCTGGAACATGGCCTAAACTTCTGGTTAGATCAGCATTTAAATTAAATGAACAATCATTATCATATCCAGCTACGCCTATGGCTGTATTATATTCTGAAATTTTAATATTATGATTTAATTTATATCTATCCATTTGCATAACAATTGTATCTAAAATTTGCAAATCATTCATTTCTTTTTGAAAATACGGTGAAATTTGTATAAACTTTTTACTTTTAAGTTCAGGGAAACCTATCCCTTCGGCTTCATCCATAAGCACACCGACTTTTTCATCATTACCATTTTTAATAATAACGATTTCAGAATTTACTATCAAGTTAGATAACCCTAAAATTTCAGACATTTTTTTAGTTGCAATGTTTCTAATATCAAAAGCTTGATTTTCACCTATAGGAATGTGAATGCGTCTTTCTATAAAATCACAATAGGCATAATATTTTCCACACATACTATAAGCATTCCTTATTTTATCAATTTCTTGTGGATAAATATCTGTCAGCTCGTTCATATTATCCGTATAATTTAGTGGAATTTCCGGGGATTTCGAAAAACCTTGGTAATATGATCTGTTACGTATGGATCTAAATTGAGATTTTTGCAACAAACTTTTCTGCAATATTCTTCAACGGTTATAAGGACAACTTTGCTCTTAAAATAATTATTTTTTCCCGAATCACTAAATATAAGTACATTTTGTTTTTTATCGTTAGGATGACTTATGGGTTTTGCGGTTATATCTATAGTTTTAATTGCTAAAGCTTTAGACACCGGAAATAAATTTATAAAGCCGCATACCATCAGAGTATAAGTTAAAAATCGTTTTACGCTTATTTTTATTTTAGTCATAAATTACCTCCACTATGTTTATTATAACATATTATTTCTAAAGTTTTATCATCTAAGTTAAAATTATTTTAAAAATACTTTACATAGAAATATTTTGTGGGTTTGTAAATACCTATTTTTTAGAATTTACATAGCGTTTTATTGTATCGTTTAGGATATACTTATCCGTATTGTCTCCCTGCAAAGGGTAATCAGGCTCCCCCTGACACCATAACAATTTAATTATATCTTAAAATATGTAGTTACACAAAAGATGCATGTAGGGTAAGAAAGAATGAT
Source organism: uncultured Oscillospiraceae bacterium (assembly GCA_900549775.1). Classification (GTDB taxonomy): domain Bacteria; phylum Bacillota; class Clostridia; order Oscillospirales; family Acutalibacteraceae; genus UMGS1224. The sequence continues at coordinate 4,019 of URPR01000012.1, forward strand.
GATTTTTTTACATTTGCATGCATTTTTGTTTTGAAATTCCTAAACAAAATTTAAGGAGAGTTTGTAATGTTAGACTTAAAGCAAAGTTTGTGGGGATTTATGGATGTAATGATTGATAGTGTAATCTCTGATTTAGAAAAGAAAAAGCGGGAGTATAAAATGTGTAAAAAGGAAGAGCTGGATAATGTAAATAAGTTTGATGAAGTGGTAGACAGGATACCGAAGGAGGATCGAGATTTTATAAAGAAACATGAGATAAATGTTTTTAATATAGCTGTCTCAAAACAAAGTTATATTTATTGTTGAGGTTGTAAGCTATGTGCTCAGCTTTTTAAAATACTTGGTGTGATATAAAATTTATATGAAGAGCTAAATAAAAGTATTATTAAACAGGTCAGAATATTGACAATTTAATTAGGGCTTTTGACAGTTAAACGTGTGAATTAAGTGTTTTTTGATGACTTGGGGAATAATTGAATTCAAGCACACAAAAAATCAAAATCTGGGAAACAATCTATAAGTCTGAGAAGAAATTAAAGGAAAGCTGTTGGGTGAATTTTGTTTGAATTATCGCAAAAAGCGAAGGAGCCCATACGACGAGTCGTCGCGGGCAAGTTGCACTTGTAGTAAAGTACTGAAAAATGGCTTTGCGCCTGCGTTTTTAGCTACATATAAGAAAAGTGCCCAATGTAAAAACTGAGTCCTCGACTTGTATCGATAGACACATTTAGTTGCGCATAGGGGCATAGACGCCGATACAATTTGATTTTTCTGCTCCGAGGGTGTGCAATAGGATGCAAATCCAGAAAGCGCCCGGATTGTCGGCATTTTTCGTCAGATTGCGGCAGCAAACTCATTCCTGGTTTTGAGCGAATCACACCCCAGACAGGAGCATAGCCGGGGCTGCCGCGTCACCAAAACATACCGCTCCGGCCGGAAAAAACAATTGAAAAAACAAAGATACAACTTTGCATTTTTGGTTCGAAAACGCAAAGTGTGACTATTACGATATGAGAGAAAGCCGCTCCGGATTTCATGAGAAAACGAAGCGGCTATTCTATATATCATACCGTGATACTGACGCCGGGCTGAAAAAGGAAGGACAGCTTTTCATTTGGCATGATTTCCACCCGGTCGGGAGTACGTATCATCAGAGAGAAGTCGAATTCTTTAAGTTTGCCCAGCATTTCAAATAGGGCTACTATCCTCTTTGCACGGTAGGCTATCAGCGGATTACCCGAGGTGGCAACGGTGTTCTGCAAAGACGGGAGATATCGCTGTTTCTTACTGACGGTAAAGTTCCAAGCCTGCACAAAGGCTTTCTGAAACCGCCCTGTGCGGATTTTCACATCCGTACAGAGGAACGGTTTCGACTTCGGTTTTTTGTAGGTTTCCCGGTAAGCGACAAGCTCCGGCGTAGGATCATAATTGTACCCGGCCTTGTGTAGAGGAACATAGGTCATGCTCGGAATCTCCACAGCGGTGTGGTCTCTCCGACTTATACACCGACGATAGGCTGTTAGCTTTCACCCTTCAGAATGAGAAGAATATTGCGGGCATGGCTTTCTGCAGGTTCCGCAGAATACAAGACTGCGGAAAGGGAGCACCTTGACTGGTAGCTTGCTGCCCTCCCTTGATGCCGCTTGCGCATTTCCTGCGCAGCAAGCTATTGCTTTTTCTCTATGATTGGCGGAATGCAGTCCTCCACCAGGAATTGAGGGATTTCACCTCGGTTGACTACCTTTTTGTGTAAGATCGGGTCAGAGACAAAAGTCTTTTGAAATAGGCAGTATCCGCAGTATTTTTCATTGTTCAAGGTGTCGATGACTGTCCAAGAATGCCAGGTTGCGTTTCTTTGTGGGAACTCCGTCAGCCGTTAATCCGCTAATGATTTCGTCGTAGTTCTTCCTGTTCAGGAACTCCTTATAGATACTTCGGACGATAACTGCCTCCTCTTCGTTCACAGCAATTTCACCGTCTTCCTTGCAGTAGCCGTATATATTGGGGATGGCAAGAGCGGTAACCAGTCCATGTTTATAGCGACATTGCTTTCCCCATTTTATATTATTGGACATACTGACCGATTCCGCAAAGCGCTGTCATCAATGTAAGAATCAATTCCTTCTCCGGCGAAATTGAATGCAGATTTTCTTTTTCAAAATAGACCTCGCTGCCTTTTTACTTCAGTTTGCGAACGGTAGTCAGACTGTCGACCGTATTGCGGGCAAATCAGCTGACGGACTTGGTAAGAATAAGGTCGATCATGCGGTTGAAGCCGTCTCGGTTTTTAATGTTTGTGCCTGTGATACCTTCGTCGGAATAGATTTCCACGAACTCCCATTTTGGGTAATAGTCGATCTGCACATCGTAGTTGTTTTGCTGCTCGTCTTTTTCTATGGAAACACGAGCGTAGGCGGCTACCCGTTTTTTCTTCAGCAGCAGTCGCAAGTTCAAGGCAAACATGGCGGGAACCGTTGGTTCGATTTTTAGTACTTTCTTTGCCATCGTTGTCACCTCGGTAGAGTTTTTGCCTTGCGGCTTCACGCATTTCCGATGTCCAGCTCTCACTCCTTGAGAGGTCTTTCCAGGTCAGCTCTGTTCCGCTTTCATCATAAAAATGAAAGCGGAGAAAATTTCTGGAACAGGCATCAATATGTATGATATGTGCTTCAAATACTTCTGCATCAAACACCGTAAGTCCCAGTGCCGTTGCACAGACCGTTTTCAAAATTCCATCCGGGATCATTTTGGAAGTCGGGCAGTATTTCTTGCTTCTGCTGTTAAAGATAGAGCAGCACCAAACGACCCAATACAGAGTCGTTTTGCGGCGGTAGCTCTTGCCACAGTCTGTGCAATGGATCCTTCCAGTGAATACGGATTCTGCTTTCTTGCCTGCAGTACATCCCTATGACTGCTTCTTCAGTCGAAGCTGAATCGCTTAAAACTACTCTTTGCTGACGATCGGCCCATGGTCGTTTTTGCCTCAATGTACCGGAAGCTCGCCGTGGTTGATAGCCTTCTCTTTGGAAAGGTGGTTAAGCACGAAAACCTTCTGCAACTTCAGATCTCCGGCATACTTTTCATTTTCAAGTATCAGGAGGATGGCACTGAGGTGCCAGGTGTAGCCACGGCGGGTGCGTATACCTTCTTTATTAAGGATATTGCAGATTTTTTGCTGCCCGTACCCATCAATGTAAAGGTAGAAGATTTTCTTCACAATAACGGCTTCGTCCGGTACTATGGTGATCTCACCATTTACAAGCCGATACTCAAGTATGGTGCAGGTGGAAGCACGTCCTTCATCAAATCCCTTTCGGATACGCCATTTGCAGTTGGCTCTAATGGAAAGGCTCTCCGTATGGGCAAAAGAAGCAAGAAGCGTCAACATGACTTCGCTGTCTGCATCCAAGATCTTGATGTTCTGTTATTCAAAGAAAACATTGACCCCGAGTTCATTAAGCTTACGAACCGTCCTCAAGAGCGTGAACGTATTTCTAGCAAAGCGACTGACCGATTTTGTGAGGACTATATTGATGTTTCCTGCTCGGCAGTCTGCAAGGAGTTGCTAAAATTGCTCGCGGCTTTCCTTGGTGTTGGTTTTCGCCTCGTTTGCATAGACTCCGGCGAACTCCCAATCGGGGTTGCCGCAGATAAGATTTCGGTAGTAATGGACCTGCGTATCAAGCGAGTGTAGCATAGCGTCCTTGTCACAGGATACTCATGCATAGGCGGCTACTCTCAGTTTCTGTAGGTCTTTATAGTTTAGGGGTAATATCTGTAAATGTTTTATGTATCAGATCCCTCCTTTGGTAGTAACGAATTCACAGCGCTTGTTACAGGTCAAGGAAAATTCTCACCAATTGAGCTTAAAGGTTACTCACACGGGAATTTGTTTATCATTAGTCACAAGCTTTTTAACAACGTCGATATAAACGTTACACATTTCCCGACGAACAAAATGCCTCAAGCGTTCGCAGAATTTTTGGAAAAGGAACTGCTTGTTGGGACATATACAACGAACAACCGCATGACAGGCACAACTTCGACTGCAAACTTAGCGGCGACGGTGGCAACACAACTTACACAGCTGCCAATGCTGCGAAAATTGATAATTTAATCAGCTTGCAACTCGCTACTTCTCAACACCGGATAGCATCCTGACGTACATTGCGTATAAAATGCAGTCGATGATGAAACGAAAACCTCGCGCTTTTTAATTGCACTATTTTTTGGTTTTGTTTACGAAAAAATGCGATTTGGACTATGAATAAGGCCCAGTGTTTACTGAGCTTTGCAAAGCCAAAACTAGAAGTGGAAATGTGCACCCTATCCGGGCGCACATTTCAGCTTCCGAGCTTGATTTTTTGTTTTCGAATAAAATAGGCTGTTTTACATGAATTGCTCATTAAAAATTCTCCTTGCACGTGGTCGCACAGACCAGTTTACGACAAAACAAACTCTAAAAATAATCTAATTTTGCCTGCGAATTATTTTTTAATATCTCTCAGCTCGTTTTTAGTGGGATACAAATTCACATCCTCTAAGTTATCATGAGGTTACTCACCCATTGCATGCAACGATTTCTTCACACTCGAGCTGTGGCTGGGTAAGAGTATATTTAAACGTTCCTGCAAATTTCGTATTCAATTTTCAAGGTTAGCGTAGTTCATCATCTCTTCAGTTTTAAAAATCCCGATAAAACATTTAATAAACTTAAAATAGAACCGACATATGAGTTGAAGAAGGAATTGAATTCCTTATGCAAACAAGAAGCTTATTGCTTTTCTAAAAACCTTTGGATGATAGTTTGGCAAATTTAGTATGTGATGTAAGTAATCATTTGTTCAATAGCTATAAATCAAGGAAAACAAAAGTTTCAAATAATCCCCATTTTAAAAGGTCAATCCTTATCAACTTAGCCTATTCAATTTGAGGTACTATTGGACTCGTAACTTCTTTCGTATATCTTGCTATAAAAAAGACCAGGCATCTAAATCTTGTAAAGAAACATATCAAAAGTATGATAAGTTCCAATAAACTTAATAAGAAAAAAGGTATATTGAATTCAATGGTGTGTTCTCTTAATGCTGGAATCCCTTATGGTTGTATAGTAAACGACGGAGATGATGCTCTATTTTTTGATTTACTAGAAACAAATCCAATCGAATAAGGAGAAGAGAACCTGAAAGCTTTTCAGAAAAATTAATACAATACTTAAAAGAAAATAATATGTTTAGATGAAGAAAATGAAATAGATTAATAACGTAAGGAATAAAAATTGAAAAAATTTAAAGTTATAATTTAATATGCTTTCTAATTTTAATTTTAAATATATCCAATTGTTTTGAACTAGATAAATCAGTGAATTATCATGAATAAAAAGCGTTGATAAGAAGTACTGAACCGATAATTTATGAAAAAAAGAGCGATAAGTGCGAAAAATATTTAGTTAAAATGGTATAAATTTTTTTTATCAATCAATTGGAAAATTTATCTGCTGAAAAATTTGATGCAGATAACTTGAAGGTATTATCTGAAAAAATAGGGATAAGCGTAACTGTTTTATCTGCTTTTGGATTAGGGTTATATTTTATTCTTGTTACCACAGTGTCATCGACTTTGAGTTTTAGTGTAAACTTCCACGCCACATGTACTGCTATAAAGAAATAATAGATCCAACTATAAAAATTACAAGTTTTATACCTAGAGTAGTAATAGATTTTACTAAAAAGGCTATTCTCAAACTTTTTAATTATAAAATTGGAGAAGATGACAAAACCATTATTGATTAAGATAAAGGTCTTTCTGGAAATTCATCGGAAATTCAAAATTATAACAAATAAGCAAAAGCTTATAAAAATTTATTTAATAATTCATATGCGCAAATAAAAGAAATAAAATTTGAAAATAACAACTTTTTACTTGTTCCTATAGATTTTGCCAATCCAAATGATATGAAAACATATTTAAAATTTAGTTAGTCAGTTTTAGATTTAAGCTATCCAAACAAACTCTGTCAATAAATGTTTGTTCCCAAATTTGTAATTTAATTTTGCATGTCTTTCAAATATCATCATTGCACTTTTTCTTTTTAAATATACTATAATTCGCGATATGCTATTTTCGGTGGTATTGATAATAGTAAGTGTACATGTTCTGACATCACATGTCTTTCTACTATTTACATTCTTTTCAACTTGCATAAATCTTTTATTATCTTCTGTATATCTGCTCTTAATTTGGTAATATATTGCCTTTACCTTTTTCGGTGTGAATATTATACTCGTATAACAATTTACTACGTAATAAACTTTGTTCCATAAACACACCTTTTTTATATTTTAGTAACTTGAACTTCACTATTACACTCTTAAAGGTGTTGGTTTTATTTTAGTCTTAATCTCACGCACATAGCTCGCGGTTTTTGAACTAAGCAAAACCTAGTTTTCTGGATTAAAACTTAATAAAACTCTCACCTACGTGCGAGGGCTAGAGTTTCGTTGTCTTCGTAAGCACAGACAATGATCAAATAACGTATGGTCTTGCAATTAAACGACTCGATAAGTTTTCAGCTTCCTTGTGTATCATTACAGTTTCCTGCAGAGAGTTGAATTTTTAAGGCAAATTTTTTAGATACATAAACCACTTACTTTCGTTACTAACCATATTTTGAACAACCAATGATTTGTTCGTCACTTGTTTTCTTGACTCTGCAAGTATTAGAATACACCTTGATGTTAGTGCTGTCCAAACTCAAGACCTTTGCCTCGAGTATTGATAATGTTTTGTTTTTGAAGATTCTCAAAAATTTGCTACCTAGTTCTGTTTTTGTACATCTGCTAAATCTCTTGTAAATTATATTCCAGTTTCCCAATTTTTTAGTAATGATCTCCACTTGCATCCGTTTTCTATTAAAAATAAGGCATTAAAGAACTGCTTACTTGAGGTATCTTCTCGATTGACATCAGTTTTTTATCTTTTCGATTATTTTCATATGTCAATTATTTTCGATATTTTCCTGTTTGTCATCTATTTATGTGAACAGACTAGCGCTAAATGACGTGCTACTTGAATTAGAAACCTATGTTTATAACAAAAAATAGTCAAGGAGAGTCGGACGTTATGAGTATTGAAAAATATTAAGAAATTTTAGAAAAATCAGAGTTTTACTATGCATAAAATTGATATAAAAATTTCTATAGTTATAATTTATGATATATAATTATTTTTGTTTAATTTCTAAAATATTTTGATATTAAATAGCCGTTAATTTTTTATAAACAGTATATTTTTTTCACCTTTAATATATGATTTTACATCAAAAAGTAGAAAATTCAAATTAAAACTAAAAAGTATTTAAATTTAAATTTTTACATGATATAATTTCCTTGTGGTAAACAGACTATTTAGCTAACTTTTGATTAAGGAGTAAAAATGATCGTGAAAAAATTTTTATCAAGTGTATTAGTTTTTGTATTGGCATTTGCATCCGTAGTTTCTAGCTTTTGTTTTGCTCAAGACACTGCAGCAAATGATGTTAACAAAACTGTAGAAGAAAAAATTGAAAAAAATGAAACTGAAGAATCAAAGTCTAACGTTGCAACTTTTTGGTCAAGTATAAAAGACGGTAGTTTCTTTGTTTCTCATAAGAAAACTTTAATCGTTTCCAGTATAATTACAGGTTCAGTTGCTTTAGTTTCTACAGTTGCAGTCGTCTTCAGGAACAACATTAAAGAAATAGCAAAAAGCACTTACAATAAAACCGCAAGTTTTGTAAACCAAAAATTAAGTAAGACCAAAACCCAGAATATCTCAAGATAAATTAAAACAAAATCGTTAATATTTTAAGAGCCCTTTTCTGTTTACCTCGGGCTCTTTTCGTTTTTTATCTACTTTCTATTTTTTTCAACACATTTTATGATGCATATATTCAAAACATAAAATGAAATAAAAAAATAGAAGGTGATTTTTTTATGAATGCAGTCTTTACAAATGTTATAATTGTACTGTTTTGGAATTTAATCGTATTATTTACCTGCAAATCTCACAAAGAAGACTTTTTCAACGAAAATAAAAAGCTACATTCTATATTAGCATTTGAAAATAATTCTTTTTATTCTAAAATAAAAATAAAAAAATGGAAAGACAAACTCCCACAGTATACGTCTAAACACGGCTTTTCAAAAAAGCAATTCACTTTGCCTGATAAAAAAGATAGCAAATATATAAACAAATTTATTTTAGAAACTTGTAGGGCTGAGTGGAATCATACTGTGTCGCTAATTATTATTCTTCCAATAATCCTTTTCAATAAACCTTTTATAGCTCTTACTTTCACATTTCTCGTTCTGCTTACAAACGTCCCTTTCATTCTAATCCAGCGCTATAATAGAATAAGACTTTTAGCTTTAAGAGATCGCATTAAAGCTAAAAACCCAAAATGTGACATTCACACCTGTCGTAAAACTAACCAAGCATTTTTATAAATTCTTCTTCCGATATTACTTTTACTCCCAAACTTTGGGCTTTAATTAACTTACTGCCGGCTTCATTTCCCGCTAAAACATACGTCGTTTTTTTAGAAACACTGTTTGATACCTTTCCACCCTCATTTTCTATCATCTGCGCAGCCTCGTTTCTTGTATATGTAGGCAAAGTCCCCGTCAAAACAAAAATCATACCAGCAAATTTTCTGCCTTTAGCTTTACTTTCAGAAACCATGTTCAACCCTAGCTCTTCTAGTTTCTTAACTAAGTTTAAATTATTGGGATTCTTAAAGTAGTCCACAACACTTTGTGCCATGACTTCTCCAAAGCCGTCTATAGCCGAAAGTTCATCAACGGAAGAAAGAAGCAGTTCTTGCATGGATGAAAAATGTTCTTGTAGAAGCTTCGCGGCACTTTTACCTATATGCATTATTCCAAGTGCAAAAATCAACCGATAAAGTTCCCTATTTTTTGACTCTTCTATAGCGTTTAATAAGTTACCTACAGACTTTTCGCCCATTCTATCTATTTGAATTAATTCTGACTTTTCTAATGTATATAAATCTGCCGGAGAATTAACTAGATTATTATCTACCAATTGCCTTAATAACGACTCCCCTAGTCCCTCAATGTCCATAGCATCTCTAGATACAAAATGAATCAAATGTCTAAGCAGCTGTGCAGGACATTGAAGGTTCGTGCAACGCCAAACCGCTTCGCCTTCTTCCCTTACAGTGTCGCCACCGCACGAAGGACATACTCTCGGCATATTAAACTCCACCGAATCCTCATTGTGTTGCTTTACAGATACGACCTCCGGTATAATCTCTCCGGCTTTCCTGATAACTACAGTGTCCCCAACCATTATTCCCTTTTCCTTTATAAAGTCCTCGTTATGAAGTACCGCACGGCTCACCGTAGTCCCGGCTAAAAATATAGACTCAAACACAGCTGTAGGCGTAATGGCACCTGTTCTTCCTACATTTACTTCTATTTTTAAAAGCTTGCTTTCTTTCTCTTCGGGTGGATACTTAAAAGCCTCTGCCCACTTTGGAAACTTTGACGTACTGCCTATTGACTTTCTCTTTTCAAAATCATTTACTTTAACCACAGCACCGTCTATTCCAAAACTGAAGTTTCCTCTCTTCTCCGATATCTCATCTATCACTGAAAATATTTCCTCAGCACTGTTGCACAATTTGTAAATTGGAGGAACATTGAACCCTAAACTTTTTAAAAAGTCCAGTGATTCTTTATGAGAATAGAGTACATTGCCCTCTATTTGCTGAATGTTGAAAATTATTATATCTAAATTTCGCTTTTGCGTGATTTTAGAATTTTTCTGTCTAAGTGACCCCGCAGCCGCATTTCTGGGATTTTTAAAAGGTTTTTCGTCATTTAGTTCTTGTTCTTCAACTACTTTTAAAAAGCTGTCATAAGACATATAAACTTCGCCGCGTACCTCTAAAAAAGGTACAGGCTTTTTTAATTTTTTGGGCAAAGATTTTATAGTCCTTAAATTCTCAGTTATATCCTCTCCTACTACGCCGTCTCCCCTAGTTGATCCCCTAACTAAAATACCGTCTTTATATTCCACAGAAACCGAAAGACCGTCTATTTTAGGTTCCACAACATACGTTATATCTTTATACAAGTTCCTGAGCCTCTCATCGAAATTCTTAATTTCTTCTTTTGAAAAAGAATCATGTAAGCTTTCCATTTTGACTTTATGCTTTACTTCACTAAACTTTGAAGACGCCGAACCGCCTACAGTTTGGGTCGGAGAATCAAATGTTTTAAGTTCAGGATATTCACTTTCCAAACTTTCAAGTTTCCTAAGCAACATATCATATTCGTAATCATCAATTACCGGAGAATCTTCATCATAGTATTTCTTATTGTGAAATTTAATTTCTTCTCTTAAACCTTTAACTAACTCTTTCGTTTCTTCATAATTCATTTTTTCAACGTCCTTATTTCAATTTCTTTATTTATTTTAACCTGATGTATTCATATAAACCTTCGGTACATCGCCCATGAAGATGCTTTCTGCAATCAAAATACTGGTATTTACCGCTGTAGTTACAGGGTACCCCGGAATAAGTGCAAAAACTTCGGTGCTAACATCTAAGTAAACATGATGCTTTGTTTGATTTATACCAGCACTTTCAAATTCACTCCTAAAATTTGTCAAAACACTACCAGACAGTGTAACCTTCATCCTAATTTGTGGGCCTCTTCCGTTTAAAATCTCAGTGCCTGTCAAAGTTCCTATAGGAACCGACAAATCTTCCCGTGACATGGATGATATCCTATCTTGTATCTTCATAGTTACTCCGGATTTTAACATATTTATTTTTTTCATATCCGCTTCTATCGACAGTATTTTCCCTGTTTCGTCCTTCTGCAGTTTTGCTATTTCTGAATAATCTATATCTAACCTGGAGACCTCTTCCAGTACCACTTCATTTATTACTTTGGTGGACGTTATTTGTGCTCTATTTAGCGCTATAGACTTTATAAGAGGTCTCATTTGATGGTCAATTATAAATGCTAAAAACGCAAATATAAATAAAAATATTATAATTCTTTTGGTGCGCTTTGATCGGAACCTATGTAGCCTTCTTTTGTGTCTCAAAATATTTCCTCCATTCGCTCAAAGCCTAGTCCATTATATACAAATAAGACAAAGCCTGTGAACAAGCAGGACTTATCCGTCAACACGGAGGCAAAATCTATTTTTCAGTTGGGTTTGCGTGTATCATACAGCTTTTTATAAAACTATTATTTTTTTCAATATCATTTCGCAACTTATGAGTTAAGTCATGTACTTCCTCAAATTCCATATTTTTATCCACCTGCACTTCTATATCAACATATACCTTGCTGCCGAACTGTCTCGTCCTTAAAACATCAATCTTTTTTATTTTCTCGTAACCGTTTATTATTTTTCGTATTTTGTCTTCTGTTTCCTTAGAAGCCGAGGTATCGACTAGTTGGTCAAAGCCTGTTTTAGCTATGTCAAAAGCGACTTTAACTATGATAAAACAAATAATTATAGAAGCAATAGGGTCCAGTAATTGAAATCCTAGAATAGCTCCCGCTACACCTATTAGCGAACCAATCGACGAAATGGCATCTGATCTGTGGTGCCAGGCATCTGCGTACAATGCCGATGAGTTCGTTTTTTTGGATGCTTTAAGCGTATAATGGTACATCCATTCTTTTATAGCTATTGATAAAATTGCAAACCAGATGACAAAGCCTGACGGAGTATTTATTTCTTTATGTTTAGCTTTTAAAATTTCCAAAACTCCACAAGTTCCAACATATACAGCTGTCACAAAAAGCATTAGCGCAAGTAAAATAGAAGTTACGCTTTCTATTTTTTCGTGTCCATATGGATGTTTTTTATCTGCTGCTTTGTTTGAAAATTTAGCTCCTATCATTACCGCCAGCGTACTTAACACGTCTGACCCTGAATGTATAGCATCCGATACCATTGCCATTGAACGACCAAAAATGCCGGCAAACAGCTTTAATAACGTTAAAATTAAATTTACCAAAATGGTTGTTATACTTACTTTGTATATCAATTTTTCATCTGTACATTGTTTCAAAAATATCACCCAAATAAATTTCTCTTTCTAAATATTTTATTCTAATTTCATTTAAATGGGAATATTACTCTAAAACAAATATATCATCGAACAGAGAAACATATTTATTAGCGCATTCTTTATTTACATGCGTACTCCCAAAAAACCACTTTTTAAACTTTATTTCATTTGCAACATCATCAAAAAACTTGTTTAAAATATTCAAATTATAACCTTCGCTGTTAAATAAACTTTTTATCTTTCCCGGAGGTTCATGAGTTACTATATAATCAACTTGCCTTTCCACTTTCTCTAAGTTTGATACAGAACTTCTCATTTCTTCAACTGTAGGAAGCTCTTCTGCCCACCACTTATTCTCAGAAATGCGCATTTCTTTATCACAACTTTCCCCTCCGCCAAAAGCAAATATTATCTTACCATCTATGTTGTAGACGTCTCCTCTTGAAAGATAATATAAATTCCCGGTAATATTCCTTGCTTTTCCACCATGAAAATTTTCTTCTTCATACTGTTTAATTAAACTAAAATTTTCATGTGTTCCATCTACAAATAATGTGTGAAATTTCATAGCTCCTATTTTCTTCAATATATTTTTTTCTTTTTTACTTTCATTCCATAAAAAACCAAAATCTCCACATACTATTAAATAATCGCCTTTTTTCAGCTTTTTAAGTTTTTTATTTGAAAACCTAGTAAAATCTGCATGCATGTCCCCTGTTACGTAAATCATAAAATGCACAACCACTTTCTCAATATACATATAATTTGATTTAAAAGAAAATATAAGTTAAAATATATCTTAATAATACCACAACATTAGGAGAATTTCTATGTTAAAAAGAACTATTACATTTTTACTAGTAAGCTTATCTATTTTCTCAATAAGTACAAAAAGTACAAAAAATACTTTTGCTTCAAACTACAATATCGGATTTGAACCATCTTGCGAGTCTATATTACTTTTAAATTTAGACTCGGATTGCGTGGTTTACAGCAAAAATCCTGATAAAAAAATGGCACCCGCATCTATTACGAAAATCATGACGTATATTGTAACTTCAGAGCACGTGAATGATATTGAACATACAAATGTCACTATTAAAAAAGCAATACTCGACAAATTGCTGGGAACAGGAAGTTCACTTTCCGGCATAAAAGCCAATGAAATTTTAAATATAAACCAGCTCCTCCACTGTATGATGATAAAGTCCGGAAATGATGCCGCACTGGTTTTAGCGGATTTCATAGGTAACGGAAATATAGAAACTTTTGTAAACATGATGAACGAAAAAGCCAGAGAGCTTAACTGTAATGACACACACTTTACAAATCCTCACGGTTTGTACGATGAAAACCATTATACAACAGCATCGGATTTGATAAAAATCACAAAATATGCCATGACATTGCCGGGGTTCACTGAGATCACTTCTAAAGTGACATCAGATATTTTGGGAAGTGATAGGTACCCACTGGTAACCACAAACAGCCTCATAGATCCTGTACGTGGTGGTAAATATTACTATAAATATGCTAAAGGAATAAAAACCGGCTTTGATACGCTTGCCGGAAGGTGTTTAGTTTCTTCTGCCTCAAATAACGGATATACCTACATTTGCATAGCTCTTGGAGGTTTCTCTGAAACAGAAAACCAAGCTATGCTTGACAGTAAGGCGTTATATCAGTGGGCATTTAACAACCTCGCACTAAAGCCTATTATCGACAAAAACAAACCTGTCGGAGAAGTAAAATTAAACTTTGCATGGAAAAAAGATACATTGCAGCTATTTCCTGCAACGGACTATTCTGCTATGCTTCCAAAGGGTGTTATGCCGTCTAGCATTGACGTAAAAATGAACGTGCCAAATTCTATAAACGCAACTGTAAAAGCAGGACAAAAAGTCGGAACAGCTACTTTATCTTACGCAAACAATGAGATCGCTACAATAGATTTAGTTTCAGAAGAAACTATAAATAGAAATTATTTCTTGTTTATAAGTTTCATCATTCGCAGCATATTTAGCTCTATATGGTTTAAAATCGCATTTTTTCTTTTCTTAGTACTTGCTACTTTTTATGTTTTCATGTTTTTTAAGTATAATAAAATAAAGAAAAAACGCAAACATAGAAAAAGTAAAAAATTTAGATATAAATAAATTAGTTATATTGCTTAAAGGCTCTGCTTTCAACTTCAGAATGTTGAAGTAACGTAAGCAATGTGATAAAATTAGCTTAAAAAGATATTACGGAGGAATAAATATGTCAGGACATTCTAAATGGAGTAATATAAAAAGAAAAAAAGAAAAGACAGACGGCGCTAAAGCTAAAATCTTCACCAAGATAGGAAGAGAGCTAGCTGTATCCGTTAAGGAAGGTGGCGGCACGGATCCAAGTTCCAACTCCAAACTAAAAGACTGCATAGCTAAGGCCAAAGCTAACAACGTTCCAAATGATAATATAGAGCGAATAATAAAAAGAGCTGCCGGCAGCGAAGATGGAGAAAAGTACGAGAGCATTCGTTATGAAGGCTATGGTCCAAGTGGTGTGGCTGTTATAGTGGAAACCCTGACTGACAACAGAAACAGAACCGCCGGAGATATAAGACATTACTTTGACAAATGCGGCGGTAATTTAGGTACACCCGGATGCGTTTCATTTATGTTTTCGCAAAAAGGTATAATTGTTATAGAAAAAGATGAGCTTGATGAAGATACTGTCATGGAAGATGCCTTAGAATGCGGTGCATCCGACTTTATTTCTAATGATGAGGTATTTGAAATCCAAACAGAACCTGAAGATTTTAGTAAAGTTAGAGAAGAATTGGAAGGCAAATCTTACAAGTTTTTATCAGCTGAAATAGAGATGATTCCGAGTTCTTATACTAAACTTTCAGATGAAGAAAGTATAGCTAAAATGCAAAAGTTGTTAGATCTGCTTGAAGACAACGATGACGTGCAAAACGTTTTTCATAACTGGGAAGAAGAATAAAGCACTAAGCTTTAAAGTACTTGCTAAGCCAAGAACGGAAAGACTCATACATTTCTACGCATTTAAATTTAATTTCATATCTATTTTCATTTGTCACGATGTCTGATTCACTGCTGTTAAGCACAGTATCTACTTTTTGCTTGCTGGTACTGCACCCGAAACACATTGGCGGAAACATAACGCACCACCAGTTGTGACCTTTCCCTTCCCCTATTTCTACCCTTAAAGCATCATAATTTCCCGCCGGTAACGTTAAGTTATCATATTTTCTGGTGTTAAAGTGCATATTCACAATTTTTGCTTTTACATCATAATTATATCCTTGATTTTCAATTTCTGCTTTTGCTACCTTTTCTATATCTTCAAGCGAACTATTGAGCAACAGTTGTGCTTCGCTTTTATCGTTAGCCAAGGAAAACTTGTCTTTTGAATATTCAATTATTTTATCTCTTACTTTTATCTTCAAGTCCTGGTCTTCTTTAGAATCCGAGTTTGCAAGAATATGTAATCTTAAAAATTTATTGCTTATCGTTTCACAGTGTGTTTGAAAATTTGCAAAATTAAATAAAAAAGTTAACGCAAAACCCGATATTAAAGCTTTTTCAAAAGTTTTTAATTTCAAAAAAATCACCTGTCTTTCATTTTGTAAAATGATTATGGACAGGTATTTTTCTATTTATTCACAGTTTTTAAATAAAATTATTTCTTATCTATTATAAACGCCCCTGAATCTATAGGGTTGCAAAGAAATGTAGATTTATAAGTCTTTGAAAGTTTATTTACGCAGTTTTCAGCTAGCTTTTTTTCTTTAAATAATCCAAAAACAGTTGGGCCACTCCCGCTCATGCAAGATGCTATAGCTCCATTTTGGATCATTGTACATTTTATATTGTAAACTTCATTTGAGCTTAGTACATACTCAAAATGGTTATACAAGCTGTTACCTATTAAGTCTAGTGATTTTCTATTTATGGCGTAAACTATCGGCTTGATGCTCTTCGTCTTTATTTTAAAGTTATCAGATAAGCTGTAAGCCTTCTTAGTAGACACATATATATTGGGCTTACACAGAACCACGTGACAAAATGGCATTTTATTTATCGGTGAAAGTTCTGTACCAATTCCGGTAGAAATCATGGTTCCACCATAAATACAAAAAGGAACGTCTGCGCCTATTTTGCCACCAATTTGTGATAGTTCACCTTTAGAAAGTCTCGTGTCAAACAATGAATTTAATGCAACTAATGTAGCCGCAGCATCTGAGCTGCCTCCCGCTAGCCCCGCACAAACAGGTATTCTTTTCTTTATTTGTATATTAACACCTTGTCCTACGGTATTTGTATATTTAAAAAATTCTATAGCAGCCTTATAAGCTGTATTTTTCGTTATATTTTTAGAAAAATTATAATTACTGAAAATGTTGATCTTTGAGATTTTGTTTTTTTCAACTTTTACAACATCATACAAAGAAACCGTTTGCATAATCATCTCAACACTATGATAGCCATTTTCGCTTTTTCCGACTACATCAAGATATAAGTTAATTTTTGCCGGAGCTTTTACTATTATACTCAAAAAGCACACCTCTTAAGAAAAATACTACTCACTGCTTTAGGCTACCTGTGGGACTTTAGATATCACATATTCCTTGTAGTTAAGCATGTAATTTTGATATTTATCCCACTTAACTTTATAGTTTGTAAAATTGTCCTTACTGCAATTACAACCTTTTTCATTATCTTCAACTAAATGCTGTGCCAAACGACCTGCTAAGTTTTCTGAGTTTTTATTTTCACATTTAAATGATATGTATAAACCCCAGTTTTTCAAGTTTTCAAAAACCATTTCACCAAGTTTTAAGACAGCTTCCCTTGCATACCCTTTTTTCTGGTACTCTTTACCGAACCAGTAACTTACGGTAATCACATTTTTCTCACGGTTTATAGTAAGTCCTATCATCCCAATAGGCTTATCTGTATTTTTCAGTCTAATTGCAAAAGTTGCCGTATGAGCCCTATACAAAAAGCTCACATATCTTAACGCATCTTGAAAACGATCAAAAATAAGAGGCTCTTTGCTAAGTGTTAAGAGTTTTGTGACATCTTTATTTAAAAGATATGTAGCAAACGTTTGCTTGTCCTTTGAGCTTGCAACGTCTATGCATAGCCTCTCGGTTTCTATTTTCATTTTAGAAAGCTTGTCAATATCTTCTCTTATATGCATTTCTTCAGAATTTTTATCATCTTGTAAAAATGCCACAGTGGTTATAGAATTACCTGTTTTTACAGGGTTTGAATAGGAAATCGTCACTAAGGTAAATGCAACAAGCAGCATAGATACAATTTTCTTCATTTCGTTACCTCTTAAAACTAAAATTATAATTATTATTTTAACTCTTTATCATGTTTTTGTCAAGACTAATAGACCTCGTGTGAGGATATAAAGAGCGAATATTAGTAAACAATATAATTTGTCACCACTTGAAACTATCGGTCATTGCGTGTACAATAAGTATGATAAATATAAAAATAGGAGGTGGTAAGCTTGCTAGGAAAAGTTGTAGATGTTTTAATAGATCGCTCCGCTTATGGTCACAGCGCTAGGTTTTGTTCACCATTTTACTGTGGCCACATAATTAACGCCGATAGTCCTTTATATAAAAAGGATGTTTACGTTATGTCGAACAATCCCGATGAAAAATTTTTAAAAGGAATTATTATTGCTATCGCAAACAAGGGCAGTTTTCGCAGTGAAAGGATAATAGTCGCTCCCATCGGCAGTATATATTATTCTCCGGAAATACGTAACAGATTGTCTAGAATCAGAAATCAAAATACATTTAAATTGTCTTGCCTATATGAAAAATCTTGCGGAGCTATAGTTTACGAAATAAGAGATAATCATAAATATTTTCTTTTAGTTAAAAATAAAAACGGAAAACACTGGGGTTTTCCAAAAGGCCACATAGAAGTTGGCGAAACTGAAGAACAAACAGCGAAACGAGAAATCAAAGAAGAAACTAACCTTGATGTAAAAATTTTACATGGATTTAGAAAAAAAAGCTTTTATAGGCCATTTGGGCGAACTAAAAAAAAGGTTGTGATTTTCCTTGCTAAAGCCCAAAATAATAAGGTTAAAATTCAAGACAGCGAAATAGATTGTTACCGATGGGCAGAAGAAAAAGAAGCACTGAAACTGCTTAGGTACCCTAACGATCTAGATATGCTGGAAAGTGCCATAAAATGGTTAAACAGGCAAAATAGAAATTTTACTAAAATTTAAGTTATTACTAAGTGCGATAGACAACTTGTTCAAAAATATTTTCTTAAATATGTTAAATTAAACCTCACATATAGACTCTGCTATGTGTGAGGCTTTTTTATATTTCATTTATTTAGTGCATTCACTTACTTTTTTATGAAAATCATTTAAGTCATCTTCATTTACAAATTGTACAGTAACTTTAACTTCTTCATCATCAATTACTTTTACCGTAATTTTATATTGTCCCGGATCAAGATCAATAATGTCCTTAATGCTTTCTTCCGCTGAAGAAATTTGTATATCTTCTTTAGAAAAAATTAGTTCAATTCGTTTAGATCCCAAATTTACTTCACTTATAGACGAACTACTTAATTTTGATGAACTTTGAGAACTTTCCATTGAGCCGCTTGACTCCGACGAGCTTTGAGAACTTTCCATTGAGCTACTTGACTCCGGTTCTGTACAGCTTCCATGGTCTAAAATTTTGCTAACATTTTTCCCACAAAAAGCGTTATTTTCAAAACATTCCGGTACATTTACACTTTCCAGCTTACCGCAATCCTTAAATGCATTACTACATCCCAGATCACTCAACCCGTTAAAGTTCACGTTTGCTAGTGACGTACAATTATTAAATGCTCCTCTTCCTATTTGCCCAACGCTTTCAGATATATTAACATTTTGCAAGTTTACACAACCTTCAAAGGCATAACTTCCTATGCTTTCAACACCATCCCCTATAATAACGCTTGTTATTTCATCTTTATAGTTGTTCCACGATCCATAACCTTCGTCATACGAATCCATTTCACCTGTGCCGGTGATGTTCAAAGTACCATCATAGTCAAGCTCCCACAACATGTTCTTCCCACAACTGTCACCTATCTTACAATTTTCGTTCAAAACTCTTTTTCCTGCACTGCTTCCGCAAAAGTCCTCTGTACCAGGGTATTTCTTCGATAAGTAAACCGTTACGTTAGTACTTTCAAAAACTGATCTGCCTGTTGGCTCCTTATAGTCAGGCACACCACCTTCACAGTAAAACAGGTCAAACGAAGCATCATTAAACGTCAAACCATCCTCTATTGTAATTTTTTTAGGAATGATAAGTTTTTTTAAGTTATTGCATCCTCTAAAAGCGCCGCTATGGATCTTTTCTACTAATTCTGGTATCTCAAAGACTCTGTCTTCCTTCGCGGTTGGATAAGCTATTAGCTCTGTTCCATCAGCAGAATAAAGTACGCCATCTTCTACTTTTAAAGTGGGGGTTTCATCGTTTGGACAGCTCTTCAATGTAAAATTTTTTAAATATTTACCAGATAGCCCACCCAACATTCCTAATCCATCTGTTGTTTTAATACAAGAAGGTAGCTCCACTGTCTCAGACTCATGTGCACAAAAGCTTGCAGCCCCTATGTTTACTACAGTGTTTGGAATGGATAAGTTTTTTATTGGACAACCGTGAAAAGCCCCATAATCAATATATTTTAGTCCTTTAGAAAAATTCACTTTAGTTAAATTACAACATCCTCCAAATGATTGATCACCTATTTTTTCAACGGAACCTGCAATAAAGACTGATTTTAAATTTTTCCAGCCAATAAAAACTCTATTTGGCACCTCAGCAACATCCTGTATTTCAATTAACTCGGCTTCATCTTTATAATTATTATAACTATTGTCAGAAAAACTGCTTATCACTAATTTTTTAAGATCAGGATCATAGCTATACCCACTTCGCACTTTGTAATTGTTTTGGGGTTGTTTTTGAAATTTTGATGAAAACGAAAAAAAGTTAGCTATTTGAGTTTTTATCGATTTGAATGAGAGTTGACCGGAATTGACTGTCGGCACTCCCACTATAGGCGGCATAAACGGTTGGTGAGGTACATTCGGCACTGCTACCATTGCGTTTGTCGTCATAGAACCCGAAGTTACAACAAGTATGGATAAAGTAGTTGCTAAAATTTTTTTGATGTTTGTCATGTCGTCTCGTCCTTTCAAAAGTAAAATAAAATAGTAGGTTTTCTTTTTCCATTATAATCCTTTTTTTTCGCATTATCAACAACTTTTTCATTTAATAAATTCATAAATTATAAATTGACATAGGAATATTTTTGTGATATTATTTAAAATATAAGCAAAATACTTATTAATCGTATGGAACATGGAGGAAATTTTATGAGTAACAAAGTAATGGAATTTTACAGCAAAGCTGTAAAGGACGAACAGTTTGTAAAAAGTCTTGAGAAATTCAAAACAGAAAATGGCACTGAGAAAACGGAGGCCATCAAAAAAGTGGTACTACCATACGCTAAAAAACTCGGCTATAGCTTCACTGAGGACGAACTTTTGCACAACCTTACTGAAGAAGAGCTATCGCAAATAGCTGGTGGTGGCTGGCTCTGGTCATCATTAGTTGCTGCAACAACTACTTTAGTTGGTTTTGCAGGATTTGGTGGCGGTGAAGCTCCACCTGCACAACAGCCATCTCAATCTACAATCAGTCAACAATCTGATGATACGATGGAGCAAAACATCGTTGGGCTATTAGAACTTACTGATAATGGTAATGGAACCTGCACCCTAGATGGAATAAGTAATAGAGGCATTTCTGGAACAGTTATAATTCCATCAGAAGTAGATGGTAAAACCATCACTAATATTGGTAAATGTGCATTCCAAGGTTGTGAAAGAATTAACACATTGGTAATTCCAGCAAGCGTTCAAGTCATTGGTGATTCCGCTTTCAGTCAATGTTTTGGAATAACCTCAATTACTTTTGAAAGTGGCAGCAAACTTCATACTATTGGTTCATCTGCATTTTCAGGTTGTACAAGAGTAAAAAGTTTAAATATTCCTAACGGCGTTAAGCATGTATCCCAAAAGACATTTTTCAATTGTGTTGATTTAGAAATAATCTCCATTCCGAAAACCATCACATCTATTGATCCTAGCGCATTTTCTTATTGTAATAAGCTAAGGTTCGTTTACGTACCTTCTCACCTTCGAACTCAAATTGAAGGGAATCATGTTTTCCCTGCAGGATGCACAGTAGAGTATTACTAAAAATAAAAAATTCCCTTGCTGTAAACACTACAGCAAGGGGATTTTCTATTTCCATACATCTGTGTTGTCTAAACCTATATCGCTTGCTTTAAACTCTGGTTCCTCAACACCACTCTTTTTCTGTTTTAAATAGTCATTCAAAGCTTTTATAGCTATGTTTCCTATTTTCAATATCACCAGAATATTCATTATTGCCATAAGGGACATGAAAATATCAGAAACATTCCACGCAAAACCTGCTTTCGCTTGAGCGCCAACAAAAACTGCTATAACGCAAGTAACTCTAAATACGTTTAAAGCGGTTTTATTATTTTTTATAAATAAAACGTTCGACTCGGCGTAACAGTAATTGCCTATGATAGATGTAAATGCAAATGTTATTATAGCAAAAACTATTAGGTGCACACCAAGCATTCCTACCTGAGACTCCACTGATTTTTGAACTAGTAAAATCTGACTCATAAATTTGGACCTATCTGCCCCAGATAAAAGAACTATAAACGCTGTAGAGCTACAAATTAGCATAGTGTCTATAAATACCGAAATTAATTGAACCAACCCTTGGTTCACAGGATGCTTTACGTCTGCCGTTGCAGCTGCATTTGGTGCGCTTCCCATACCTGCTTCATTGGAAAACAAACCTCTTTTTATACCGTGAACTAGTGGCACTAAAACCCCTGCAGAAAATGGTGCTGTCATTACCGCGCGTAAGCTGAATGCTTCTTTTATTATAGAATTAAACATCACAGGAATTTTATCAACATTTTTTACCATTATAATCAAAGACAAAATTATGTAAGCTATCGACATTACAGGAACTATATATGCAGATATAAAGGCAACTCGATCGGTTCCTCCCCAAATAACTAATGCTGTTATTATAGCTAAAACTGTTCCCACTAAAAAAGGGTATATAGAATCAGTATATTGAGGTATATAGTACTCTAAAGAAGACGACAACTGGTACGATTGCAGCATATTAAACCCGTAAGCGTATCCGCCTATCAAAAGGCAAGCAAATACTACACCTAGCCACCTTTTGCCCAAAGCTTTCTGTATGTAATACGATGGCCCACCTCTAAAAGTTCCATCTTTATTTTTCGTCTTATATATTTGTGCCAACGTGCTCTCTATAAAAGCCGATGTACAGCCAAGCAGAGCCATAATCCACATCCAAAAGATAGCACCCGGTCCACCCGCCACTATCGCAAGAGTTATACCCGCTATTTGCCCCACGCCTATCCTAGAGGCCATAGATATCATTAACGACCTAAACGGAGAAGCCTTACTGGTTTTAGGCTTGTGCATAAGCGATTTTAGTGCATCTTTGAACAACCTGAACTGAATAAATTTCGTCTTAAAAGAAAAAAATACTGCCGCTATTATCAAAAGCGGGATAAGTATTATAGAAAGATACTTGTTTACATATCTTAGAATTTCTACAACCATAAAAATTAAAATCTCCTTTTACAAATTTTGTACTCTTTTATATTTATTTAATTATATCACTTGAAAATTTAAATATCAACAAAATTCATTATCATCAGACAAATTTCTTGACGATTTCGTCTGTATGCATGCCTCTGGAACCTTTCACTAAAATAACATCTCGATCCTCTACGATGTCAAATAAAATTTCAAAAGCTTCCTCATTGCTCAAAAATGAATATACTTTCATTTTACGTTCATTCTGTAAAGCATTCGCTCCAGCTGCAATATTTTTAGCTTCAGGACCTATTGCTATTAAAATATCTACATTGTTTTTGCTCACATATTTGCCTAACTCAAAATGCAATTTGTTTGATTGTTCTCCCAGTTCCAGCATATCTGCCAAAACTGCTATTTTTCTTTTGCCTTTGCCATAAATATTCAAAACATCTACAGCATTTTTCATCGATTCCGGATTAGCGTTGTAGCTATCATCTATTAAAGTTACGCTGGCATTTTTGCCATTAAGCTCTACTTTATAAATGCATTGTCGTTTATCTAAAGTTTTATATTCTCCTAAAGATTTCTTCAAATCATTTAGGTTTATTCCTAAGTCTAGTCCTAGTGCGATTCCCGCCAGAGCATTATACACATTGTGGATTCCAACAGATGGAACCGTAAACTTCTCTGTTTTTCCTTTATATTTTAATTCAAAACTCGTAAACTCATCGGTCATTTTTACGCTTGTAGCCCTAAAGTCACAGTCGTTATTTACGCCATAAGTTATAACCTTAAATTTCTGGTTTTCCTTAAGTTTAACTAGATTTTCGTCATCAGCATTTATTAATAAAACACTATTTTCATCAAAGTTATTTGTTATTTTAAATTTTTCTTTTAAAATATTTTCCTGCGTCTTCAAGTTTTCAATGTGTACCAAGCCTATGTTGGTCATTACAGCGTAGGTTGGTCTTGCGATGTCAGATAAGCGTTCCATTTCAGAAAATTCGCTTATTCCCATTTCGATTACACCAATGTCATTAGATTTATTCAAGTTCATTATGGTCAGCGGAAGACCTACCTGCCCGTTTAAGTTTCCTTCTGTTTTTAAAACATTGTATCTCGATGAAAGACATAGCGAAATCATTTCCTTTGTGGAAGTTTTCCCTACACTGCCTGTAATACCTACTATTGGAATATTAAATTTGCTTCTATAATATTTAGCTAGGCTCTGCAAAGCCTTCAATGTGTCTTCAACTTTTATATAAATTTTATCTTTATCTACTTCAACTTGCTCGTCTGTAAAAGTTGCAACCGCTCCGTTAGAAAAAGCCTCAGAAATAAATTTATGCGAATCCACCTTTTCGCCATGAAGAGGCACAAATAAAGCCCCTTTTTTAATTTTTTTGCTGTCAGTGCTTACAGAAGTTACCGCCTCGCAGCTCACATTTTTTTTGCCAAGCAAAATGCCATCTGTAGCAGTTAAAATTTCATTTATTGTTAAATTCATACTTGTTCACCTTTTAATATTTCTTCTACAACTTCTCTTTCATCGAAATGATACATCCTGCCGTTTTTCTCTTGATAATCTTCATGACCTTTTCCCGCCAAAACTATAATGTCGCCTGGCAAAGCCGTCTTTATGCAATATTTTATCGCTTCATACCTATTAGGAATAACAATATATTCTCCATTTGTTTTTTTCAGTCCAACTTCTATATCACTTATAATATCAAGGACGTTTTCGTTTCTTGAATTATCTTCGGTTACTACCGAAACATCTGACAAACGTCCGGAAACCTCACCCATCTCGTATCTACGAACCTTAGGCCGATTTCCGCCAGCACCAAACAAAGTGATTAATCTGTTGGGTTTATATTCTCTCAAGGTTGTTAGCACATTTTCCATGCTTAAAGCGTTGTGAGCATAGTCGATCAAAAGAGTATACTCTCCCGGAACAGGCAAAACCTCT
This sequence comes from uncultured Oscillospiraceae bacterium, assembly GCA_900549775.1. Classification (GTDB taxonomy): domain Bacteria; phylum Bacillota; class Clostridia; order Oscillospirales; family Acutalibacteraceae; genus UMGS1224. The sequence goes on from URPR01000012.1 coordinate 28,843, forward strand.
ATGCGTCCCTTCACTTTTATAGCCTTCATTGCTTCCTTAATGCCTTCCTCCGACACGTTAAACTCATTTGCAACTGCGATAGCCGCTAAAGCATTATATGCACTGAACATTCCCGGAATTGCAACCGAAACTGAAAAATTTAAAATGCCCTTTAAATCAAATTCTATCCCAACAAAACCAGGCTGTGAAAGTAAATGTTCGTTTTCGGCGTATAAGCCCGCATTTTTTGAAAAACCATATGTCTTTACTTTACATGTGTGCCCCGACAATACATTTTCACAGTTTTTATCATCTATATTCACAAAACCAAGTTTGCATTTTTTAAACAACAAACTCTTGCATTGAAGGTACTCCTCCATATTAGCGTGCTCGTTACCGCCGATATGATCGTTTGAAAAGTTTGTAAAAACGCCATAGTCAAACAAAAATCCATCTAATCTATGAGACTTTAATCCTATTGATGATGCTTCAATAATAGCAACTTCACAGCCCTTATCTACCATCAAATTTAAGTACTTCTGCACATCGTACGATTCCGGAGTAGTGTTATTCGTCTTTATAACTTCGTCTCCAATTAAAACACCCAAAGTACCTATTATACCTGCTTTTATGTTCGATTTTTTTAAGATTTCCCGTATCATACAGGCTGTGGTGGTTTTACCTTTCGTGCCGGTAATCCCGATTGTTTTCAATTTTTTCGCAGGACGTGAAAAAAGAGCCGCGGAAATATATGCCAAGGCCTCTCTAGAATCCTTCACCAAAACCAGTGAAACGTCACCACAATCCACATTTTTTTCAGCTATAATAGCAACTGCTCCATTTTCTAGTGCTTTTTTCACGTAGTCATGCCCATCAAAGCTTGCACCATTTAGGCACACGAAAGCTGAATTTTTAGGTATTTTTCTGGAATCGTAAGATACATCTTCTACCTCGATATTCACACTGCCCTGTATCACAGAGTAACTCAAATTTAATAGCAATTCTTTCAATAACATAAAACATCACCTTTAGTATTTATATTTCAGATTAAAGCAAAAAATAATTGATTTTAAAAAATGTAATATACAAGAAAAGCCGTCCTAAAATACAGGACGACTTAATCTGTTGGTGGGCCATCAGGGACTCGAACCCCGGACCAACCGGTTATGAGCCGGTTGCTCTAACCAACTGAGCTAATGGCCCGCCTTTTACGATATTAATTATATCAGTCTCATACTGCTTTGTCAACATAAATTTTTTAAAAATGTAAAAATCAGTTACACGTAAATATGAGTTCGTCAATAAACTAAACTCGTTTCATCCCTTCTTCTTTTCTTTGGCTGTACACCTTCTATTTCTTCCATTTCTTCTATTTCTTCCATTTTTCTTTCAAAAGGAGCAATAGGCAATTCCAAAGCACCATTTTCTGCATCATCTCTGTCAAAAGCTTTACCTGGGGCACTGTAAAGCTTAACAATAACACCTCGCTTAAAAACAGCATACCAAAGTTGACCTCCCATGTTAACTCTTCTTACGTACCCCCCAGATATCTTTAGCAACTCCTCTTTATTTAGCTTTTTTATACTTATCACTCTTTCATTACTTTTTTAATATAATTTAAAGCAATTAATCCTGTTTATTTACTTTTTATGAAATATATTCACACAAAATTTTGTAGAGTTTTCTTGCTTACGGATAACTTGACTTCACTTGTACTTTTAAATTATAATTAATAGCATTATTTTTTTTTAAGAGGGGTTCATTTATGAAAAAACTTTTTACTTTAACTTTAATAAGTTTATTTTGCGTTTTTATCCATACACAATGTTCACATGCCGATAAAAATACAGAAAATTTATCACTTTCTGTAGGTCAATCTATGTGGCTCAATAAACCTGAAGGCACTGGTGACGATTTTAGATGGGTATGCAACAACAATAATTTACTAGTTGAAGAAGACGACATTGTGTTGGCAAAGGAAGCCGGGCAAGCTACATTGCAACTAAAAAACGATAATCAAACTTTGCTTCAGTATACTTTTGACATAAAAGATGCTGAAACTGTACGGTTCGCGTATGCTGATAACTGTCGCCCTGAAGAAGGAAAATCTATAAACTTTTTCACTATTACAGATTTATCTGCAAATAACGTACGGTTCTCGTTTGACGGCAAAAATGTAGAAAGTAAGAGCAAAAATGTGGATAACAACGTCATCGTCTGGCAAAGTGACACTCTTGTAAGTAGTAACAAACCTTTCACTGTAACCATTGATTATTTTAAGGATGGCTCTTGGGTTAAATCCGGCAAAACAATACATATTTTAGGCACTTCTAGTAATGAATCATCTCTTTGCGAAAGGTGTATAAGCTCACAGTGCGTTGATTTTATAGCAAAGTGGGAAGGTTTTCTTGCCTCTCTGAGAAAATGCGACCCTTTATCTAGATTCAAAGTTCGAGATATAGGTCACGGTCATGTAGTTCCACCTTTAGAGCCGTTTTATAATAATATAACTATGTCTGAGGCTAAAGCTTTGCTTTTCGAAACATTAAATAAAGGCTATTATGCAAAGAAGGTTAATGAGTTCTTAATTAGTAACCAAATTAAATTTAATCAAAATCAATTTGATGCACTTGTGAGTCTTTGTTATAATTTGAACACAAAATGGATGGAAGACTCGAATTTAAAGAATATTATTTTAGATTGTAAAAATCCTCACAAAGCAAATTTTGCAACTGTTGCTTATGAAAGAGGCATAAACGTTCGAAGTGAACCCAACTTATCTGCTAAAATAATAAAAGCCATTCCATTTGGAGAGGAAGTAGTTGTTTTAAGCAATCAAAAGTATAATGATAATTGGTATCATGTTAAAACTAAATCTGGATTATCTGGTTTTTGTTTCGATGAAGGGTTAAATATAACTTCTAAGGAATATGCCCTGCCAATAAATTTCCTTGAAAGTATAGACAGAGAAAACTTCACGAATACTGTATTAAAATATCACCATGGAAATTATAAATGTTTGAGAGGACTCCTTTTCAGACGCATTGACGAAGTAGAAATGTTTTTATTCGGTGACTATAAAAAGGATGGAAACATTAACAAGTTGAAATTTCCTATCCCCGATTGCATAAAAGAAAGTTTAGCTATGTAAGAAAACAGCCACCTTATTATTTGGTGGCTGTTTCGCTATTTAAACGTCGAAATAGGGTCAAAATCTTTTAAAGAATTTTCATTTATTTGTATTTTAAGCTCATCTTTTTTAGAGTCGATAAGTGAAGTAAACTCATCGAGTTTAATCGATTCCACAATATCATTTTTTTCTGATTCGTTATTTAAATCGGGCAAATGAGTATTTATATCGTTTTTAAATATTAATATAAATATGTCAGTGTAATTAGTGTAAGTAGCCTTGCCGGTCGGAAGGTCTTTTATTAATTTTTCAAAATCTTTATCCAAGTTTCCGTCTTTCAGGTTTAAAGTTTCAGCTGAAAGTGGGTCTTCTTCTAAATTTTCAGCGCTCTTAAATTCCGAAGCCACTTGCTCTACAGTTTTAGAGCCATTATTTATAGAATCTACGTACTGCTTAAATTGCAAATCTGCTTGACTTTTGCCTTCACTAGAATCTGTAGTCTGTGAACTATCATCATCTTCACTTACAACCTTAGAAAACCTAGATAAACTGACATAGTTTTGCTTGTAGTACTCTAAAATTTCATCATTTGAAATCTCTCTGAATTTTTCAGCGCTGTATAGGTTCTCAAACAATTTTTTATTTTTCCTGTTAAACAAAGTCAAAGCTTTATGTAAATCTTCTCGTGAAATACCAAGCCTCTCGTAGTCTTCACTGGAACTTTCCCAAACTGATTCCGTATCTTTATCCATCTCAGAAAGTTCATCGTCTGAAAAACTCAGTTTGTTGTCGTCAAACAGTTTTTCAATGACTATATATTCTTTGCAACTTTTTATTGCTTCAGATTTTATCCAATCTGCAGCCTTTTGATCATCTATATTGGCAGCTTCCAAGCTTTCGGTAGTTATATTGTCATCAGAAAGCCTGTCCAACGATTTGTTATAAGCTTCCTTTAAATAAAAAACATACATGCCGTTTGTAATGGTGATCTTGTCTAATTTCAAAGCCCAAGATTTATCAACTTTGCCGCAAGCAGTAGTTGCCAATAAAATAGTTATAGGTAAAATTAAATTGCATATTTTCTTAAATAACTTCATAAAAAAGCCCCCTAGAAATTTTAAAACAATAAATATTATACAATTTAAAGTTATTTTTGTCCAGCCATAACCAAATCAAAATAAATTACATATGTTTTTCTTTTTCTACATTGTAAGCTAATATTTCACCCGAAAAATCACACAACTCTTGCCATGTGCTTACGTGACAAGCTTTGTTCCTAAAATATGCTGCATTTTTTACTCCTTTTGTGTACATGCAAATATGCCGCCTGGCCTCTTTCATGGCTATAATCTCACCTTTATATTCGCACATCTTTTTTATATGAGTCAACATGACTGAAATTTTTTTCTCAAGCGTAGGTGGAAGATAAGGTTTATTGGCAAAAAAGTTATTTATTTCATCAAATATAAACGGGTTGCCGATTGCACCTCGCCCCACCATAACAAAGTCACAACCTGTTTTATTTATCATATCCGCAGCGTCCTGAGCACAGGCTATGTCGCCATTTCCTATTACTGGAATATCTACAGCACTTTTCACTTCATGTATTGCTTTAAGATCCACTTTCCCCGAGTACATATCTTCTCGGGTTCTTCCGTGCACCGTTATGGCATCTGCACCTGCTGCTTCGCATGCTCTTGCAACTTCCACTGAATTTAAACTTTTAGAATCCCAGCCTTTTCTTATTTTCACAGTTAATGGTATGTTTATGACCTTACGAACAGCATTTACTATTTCAAAGCATAACTTTGGATTTTTCATAAGTACTGCCCCTCCACCACTTTTATTTACTTTAGGGGCAGGACAGCCCATATTGACGTCGATGGCACTGGGGTTATATCTTAGTGAAAATTCAGCAGCCTTGCACATAGAACCCGGATCATTTCCAAATATTTGTATGCCGCACGGTTTTTCATTTTCAGTTAATTTCATTAATTCCATAGATTTCTTGTTATTATACGATATAGCCTTCGAGCTAACCATTTCACTTACTACATACCCGGCACCAAATTTTTGGGCAATTTCCCTAAATGCTCTGTCTGTAATACCAGCCATCGGTGCTAAAAAGGCTTTTTTGTTTTTATCGATTATTTCCACGAACTGCAAGTCACTTTCCTCCATTTTGACTCATAATAGTATCCATTATATCATAAAATTAAACATAAGCGCCAACTTACTAATTTAATATTGACATTTATAGCAATGCAGTATATAATTAAATAAATTGCGAGTGTGCTGGAACAGGCAGACAGGCACGTTTGAGGGGCGTGTGTCTTTGACGTACGGGTTCAAGTCCCGTCACTCGCACCACTGTGGAGTACCATAAGGGGCATGAAATGTTTTTATGGTTCTCCTTTTGAA
>URPR01000013.1 GCA_900549775.1 uncultured Oscillospiraceae bacterium
AAAGTATAAAGAGTGGGGTCTGTTTGCCTTTGTTGCAGTTCCGCTTCCCGGCACAGGGGCATGGATGGGTGCATTGATAGCGTCGCTGCTTAGGCTGGATGCGAAAAAATCTACTTTTATAATATCCTTGGGTGTGATCACCGCAGGAATTATAATGTCGATTATTTCTTACGTATTGCCGCGTTTTTGCTTTAATTAAATTATGAAAAAGACGTTAAATTTTGATATAGCGGTTTTAGGCGCTGGCGCTTCCGGGTTAGTAGCTTCTATTGTGGCAGCAAGGCAAAACAAAAAAGTGGCACTACTTGAAAGACAGGCTAGAGTAGGAAAGAAAATTTTAGTTACAGGAAACGGCAAGTGCAATTTTTTAAACAAAAACATTTCTTCTGAATTTTATAACTATAGTTCAAGAAAGTATTTAGATGAAATTTTTAGAAATTATGATGTAAATTTAATAAGAGGATTTTTTAAATCGTTAGGTGTTGCTGAACTTGAGAAAGACGGCGGGCGGGTTTATCCTCATTGTGAACAGGCTTCGGCAATATTAGACCTATTACGCTTAGAAAATGCCAGTTTAGGTGTCACAGAGCTTTGCGAGTTAAATGTTGATAAAATTTTAAAAGTAGGAAGTAAGTTTAAAATTTTACTTGAAAATGGAGAAATAATCTGTGATAAACTAATTATCGCAATTGGCGGCGTTGCGGGCTTTGCTGAAGGAACTATAGATAATCATTATGACGTTGTAAAAAGTTTGGGACACAGTGTTACGGAAATTTATCCGGCTTTAGTTCCAGTAAAAACAAAATCTGGATTTGAAAAAATGTTGAAAGGTGTACGAAGTCACTGTACATTTAAATTGGTTGCTGATGGCAAAATTGTAAAGTCTGAGCAGGGAGAATTACAGTTCACTGAAAATGGTTTGTCGGGAGTATGTATTTTTCAAATTTCAGGTTTGGTGGGAGAGTTTTTTAAAAACAGAACTGTAAACGGCGCGAAGTGCAATAATCTAAAAATAGTTATAGATTTGCTTCCACAATATACAAAAGAAGAAATAATAGACTTATTTTTAAAGAAAATACAGCTGATGCCAAATTTGACTTTAAGCCAACTCTACATAGGAGTTGTGCATAAAAAGCTTGGTGTAGTGCTATTAAAGTCTATGGGCATAGATGACATTTCTACTAAGTTTTCTAGTGCGTTGAACTTTGGTGAGGTAGATTTTTTAGCACAGAAAATAAAATCATGGGAATATGAACCTATAGGAGTTATGCCGTTTAAAAATGCACAGGTAACTTGTGGTGGGGTTCCGTTGAGTCAAATAAACTTGAACTCGATGGAATCTAAAAAAGTAAAAGGATTATACTTTTGTGGGGAAGTTTTGGACGTAAATGGACTTTGTGGTGGCTATAACCTTTACTGGGCATGGCTTTCAGGGTATATTGCGGGCAAGTTAAACTAATGCACAACTGTGTAGTTATACATTTGACATAAATATTGGAAAGCTGGTAAAATAGTCATAAAGAGTTTTAAGGAGTAAAGCCTTTATGAAATTTATAAACATAGGTTTTGGTAACGTAGTGTCAGCTGGCAGAATAATTTCTATTATTAGTCCAGAGTCAGCGCCGGTTAAACGCATTATTGGTGATGCTAAGGCTAGCAATAATGCGATTGATGCGACTTGTGGAAGAAAAACGAGGGCTGTGATAATAATGGACAGTGATCATGTTGTGCTGTCGGCGCTAAACCCTGAAACTATTTCTAATCGTATAAAAGATGAAGAAGAAAACTTGAATGAGGTCGATGTGACTAATGAGTAAGGGATTACTGATTGTTTTTTCTGGTCCTTCGGGAGTGGGAAAAGACACTGTGTTAAAAGAACTTTTAAAGAAAAATGATAATTTAAAGTTATCGATTTCCGCAACAACTCGAAAAAAACGCACAGGCGAAATAGATGGGCAGGATTATTATTTTCTGAAAGAGCATGAGTTTTTGGATCTAGCCTCAAATGATGAAATGCTTGAATATGCAAAATATTGTTCTAATTATTACGGTACGCCTAGAGAACCAATAGAACGATGGCTAAATGAAGGGTTTGATGTAATATTAGAAATAGAGGTGCAGGGTGGCTTACAGGTTTTAGAAAAGCGACCAGATTCTGTTGGAATATTTATTTTGCCACCATCGTTGCAGGAACTTGAACAGCGCCTAAGAACCAGAGGAACAGATTTAGATGAAGTAATCTTGAACAGATTGAAAAGAGCAAAATTAGAAATAGCAGAAACTAGCCGTTATGATTACGCTGTTATTAACGAAAAAGTGGATGTTTGTGCAGAAAATGTAAATATGATTATACGATCTGAAAAGATGAAATATAAAAATATGAAAAAAGTTATAGAAGGAGTGCTTTTAAATGGAAAATAAAATGATAAAACCGTCAATCGAGGATATGCTTTCCGGCAAAGAAAGTAAGTATGCTTTAGTTATAGGTGTTGCGAAAAGGGCAAGGGAAATAGCTGATGAACTGGCATTGTCGAACCCAAGTGAAACGAGAAAACCTGTAAATTTAGCGATTGAAGACTTTAAGGAAGGTAAATATGCCATTTTAGAGCCTGAAATAAACAGTTGAACATTGAGCTAAAAAGCAAAAAGGAAGTTAAACCATGAGCTCAACATTTGTAGCGAAAATAGCAATAGATAATAAAATTTATCATATTGATAAGCTTTATAGTTATTTAATTCCGGAAACTTTCTTAGGAAAAGTGCAAGTAGGTTCTAGGGTTTTGGCGCCGTTTGGAATAGGAAATAAACAGAGGCAAGCGGTAGTTTTTGAGATAGTTCCTTATAATGGAGAGAAAAAATTAAAAGAGATTTCTTATGTGCTAGATGATAAGCCATTTTTTAGCGATGAAAAGTTAAAATTAGCTTTTTTTATGAAAGAGCGATATTTTTGCACACTTTTTGACGCTATAAGAGTGATGACTCCATCTGGCACTAACGTTGTTCTGAAAGACGAATATGTCTTAAACGAATGTACAAAACCACTTGATTTGAATTTTCAGGAGTTAGAAATTGTAGATTATATCAGGAACTTAGGGGGAAAAATAAAAAAAGAAAAACTGATTAAGAAGTTTAGCAATACTGTTGACATTTCGGCTATTGTAAAAAATTTGCTTGACAAAGATGTTTTAAGAAAAAGCGAAGTATCTTGCAAAAAAATGAATGATGCGACTATTAAAAAAGTGAAACTTGTTTCAAATGAGTTAAATGTGAAGCTGACGAAAAAACAAACTGAGGTTATTAAATTTCTAATTGAGAACAAAAGTGGAAGTACGATAAAGGAAGTTACTTACTTTACAGGTGCGGGAAGAAGCGTAGTGGAATCTCTAGTAAAAAAGGGTTTTGCAAAATACTTTGAATGCAAAGTGTATCGTGATCCATATGAAAAAATGGAGTTTGAAAATTATAATAGTGAAATAAATTTGACTCCTCAACAAAGAGAAGCTTATAGTAATGTTTATAAATTGTATAGAGAAAATAAATACAATGTTTCTTTGCTTTATGGTGTTACAGGGAGCGGCAAAACTTCAGTGTTTATGAAGCTCATCGATGCCGTTGTATCTGACAATCGTGGTGTAATAGTTATGGTACCTGAAATAGCGCTTACCCCACAAATAGTTAGGCTTTTTAAAACTCGATATGCAAATAATGTTGCGGTTTTTCATAGCGCATTGTCGCAAGGGGAGAGGTTCGATGAGTTTCGAAGAGTAAAAAATGGCATTGCCAACATAGTTGTAGGGACTAGATCTGCTGTGTTCGCACCGGTAAAAAACTTAGGTCTTATAGTAATGGATGAGGAACAGGAGTCTACCTACAAGTCCGATAAAAATCCCAGATACCATGCAAGAGACATAGCAAGGTTTAGAAGCTATTATAATAAAAATTTGCTGCTTTTGTCGTCTGCAACGCCATCTTTGGAGAGTTTTTATTTTGCAAAAGAAGGAAAGTACAGTTTAAGTAAACTGGAAAAAAGATACAACGGAGATGATTTACCGAAAACGTTACTGGTGGACATGGGCAAAGAGCGAGAGACCGGAAATTTTTCGAACTTTAGCAATGTATTAAAGGAAGAGCTTGAAAGTACCGTAAGTAGTGGACATCAAGCCATTTTACTCCTTAACCGAAGGGGGTATAACACTTACGTTTCGTGCAGAAACTGTGGCGAAGTTATATGCTGTCCTAATTGCAGCATATCCATGACGTACCATAGTGCAAATTCTCGCCTGATGTGCCACTATTGTGGGTATTCAAAAGATTTAAGTACAGAGTGTCCGAGCTGCCACAGCAAAGAAATAAAACTTTCCGGTGTAGGTATACAGAAGGTTGAAGAAGAATTAAAAAAGTTTTTTCCAAGCTCCGATATACTTAGAATGGATACCGATACAGTTGGAAGTAAGCTTTCTTATGAAGAAAAATTAAATGCATTTTTTAAAGGCAAATATCAAATAATGTTGGGCACGCAGATGGTAGCGAAAGGGTTTAATTTCCCAAATGTTACTTTGGTGGGCGTCCTGCTGGCAGATCAGACCCTTTTTAGTGATGATTTCAGAAGCTATGAAAAGACATTTTCATTACTTACGCAGGTTATTGGGCGATCTGGAAGAGGAGAAAATAAAGGAAAGGCAATTATACAAACTTTTTCGCCTGAACATAGCATAATAAACCTTGCAAAGGAACAAAATTATGAAAAATTTTACAACAGCGAAATACAAATGAGAAAAGTTATGCTATATCCGCCTTTTTCAAACATCTGTATAATTGGGTTTGTCGGAAAAAATGAAAAAACAGCACTGCTTGTTTCACATGAATTTTGTGATAGGTTAAAAATTTTAATAAAATCAAAATATTGCAATTTACCGGTAAGACTACTGGGTCCTGCAGCGGCGGGTATCTTGAAAGTCGACAATAAATATAGATATAAAATTATAATAAAATATAAAAACAGCAGAGATTTCAGAAACATGGTTTCTGATTTACTTCTAGAATTTGGAGACAAAAAGAAAAGCAGGGATGTCGCTATTTTTGTAGATGTAAACCCCGATACAATATTGTAGTTTGAGTAGACTGAGTTGTAAAATTATGCTATAATTTAAATAGAAATTAAGTTTTCAAATAATGAGGAACATGAAAGAAGGTAAAAAATGGCTATAAGAAATATAGTTCTTGAAGGTGACCCGATACTTGCTAAAAAATCTAGGCAAGTGGAAAAATTTGATGATCGACTAAAAATTTTAATTGATGATATGAAAGAAACCTTAAAAAAGGAAAACGGTGTTGGCTTAGCGGCTGTGCAAGTCGGTGTTTTGAAAAGAGTGATCATTGTAGACATAGGAAATGAACTTGTGGAACTTATAAACCCGAAGATAGTGAAAAGACTCGGTAAACAGGAAGATGTAGAAGGGTGTCTATCTTGCCCCGGCGAGTACGGTATAACTAAAAGGCCCATGAAGGTTTTGGTGAAGGCCTTGAACAAAAACGGGGAGAAAGTAGAATATAGGGGCGAAGGCTTAACTGCGCGGGCTTTTTGTCACGAAATAGACCATCTGGATGGTATTCTTTTTAAAGAAAGAACTATAAGAATGTTGGATCCTGAAGAGCTGGCAAGATAGTATTAACAATGTTTTTAGAGGTGATTTTTTGAGAATAATTTTTATGGGAACACCGGATTTCGCAGTACCGAGTCTTGAAGAGCTCATAAAAAACGGACATGAAGTTATAGGCGTATTTACTCAGCAAGATAAGAAAAAGGGCAGAGGACAACAGCTATGTGCGCCGCCAATTAAAGATTTGGCATTAAAGTATAATCTGAAAGTTTTTCAGCCGCAAAGTTTAAAAAATGATGAAACTTTTAGTGTCATAAAAGGATTAAATCCAGAACTGATAGTGGTTGTAGCTTATGGGAAAATTTTACCTGAAAATATTTTAAATATACCGAAATATGGCTGTATAAACGTGCATGGTTCGCTTTTGCCTGAGTACAGAGGAGCAGCGCCTATACAATGGGCAGTGATTGAAGGAAAAAAGAAGACCGGAGTTACTACGATGTTTATGGACAAGGGGCTTGATACGGGGGATATGCTGCTAAAAAAAGAAGCAGACATTTATGAAGATGATACTGCGGGGAGTTTATATGAAAGACTGTCTAAAGTAGGTGCAGAGCTTCTAATAGAGACCATAGAGAAACTTGAAAGAAACGAACTAGTCCCGGAAAAACAGGATAATAGCAAGGCTACATTTTCTAGCATGCTTACAAAAGAAATGGCTAGAATAGATTGGAGTAAATCCGCTAAAAGCATTCACAACTTAGTAAGAGGACTTATTCCTTGGCCGGTTGCAAGAACTGAGCTTTCAGGAAAGATGTTAAAAATTTATAAAACGAAAGTGATTGAAAATTCTTTCGGAGAGGCCGGAAAAATAAAAAGCATAAATCCTTTTATTGTTTGCTGTGGAGAAGGTACAACACTTGAAATTATAGAATTGCAGTTTGACAACAAAAGGAGAATGACCGCAGAAGAATTTTTCAGAGGTTATAAAATTAAAGAAAACGCGTTAAAGCTAATTTAAGAGGTGAAACTATATGTATACGTATGGGTTTTATGGATTTGATTATACTTACTTTTGGTTCATGTTACCGGCGATAATTATATCGATGTGGGCACAGGTGAAGGTTAAAACTACGTTTAAAAAATATTCTCAGATTAGAAATTCTAGAGGTATTACCGGGGCGGATGCAGCTTATAGAGTGCTAAGCTATAACAATGTAATGGGAGTCCAAATACAAAGAACACCCGGCAGTTTAACGGACAATTTTAACCCGCAAGATAAGACCATAAATTTATCTGATTCAGTTTATGCGGCAGATACAATAGCAGCTGTTGGAGTGGCAGCCCATGAAGCAGGACATGCGGTTCAGCATGAGGTCGGATATGCACCAATCAGACTTAGGAAAGCTTTGGTGCCTGTAGCAAATTTTGGTTCAAGTTTTGCTTTTCCGTTGATATTTTTAGGGTTTATTTTGCCTGTGCAATACGACTTTTTCATATATGCAGGCATAATTTTATTTAGCTTTGCGGTACTATTTCAGCTTGTCACTTTGCCTGTGGAAATAAACGCAAGCATGAGGGCACTTAAAACTTTACAGGATAGCAACACACTGTATGAAGAAGAAATGGTTGGAGCTAAAAAAGTTTTGATGGCGGCAGCTTTAACTTACTTAGCAGCGGCATTTACTTCAGTTTTAAGTCTTTTAAGAATATTGTTATTATTTAGTGGCAGACGAGGAAAAGATTGATGGACACAGCTAGGAGCTTAACTCTTAAAGCTTTACTCAAGGTAGAGGAAAACAAAGCTTATTCAAATTTAGTTTTAAATTCTATTCTTTCAGAAAGTAACTTAAACTGTAAGGACAAAACGTTTTGTTCGGCGCTTTTTTATGGGGTACTTGAAAGAAAAATTACTCTTGAATATATAATTTCAAAGTACTCAAAAATTCCGTTGGAGAAAATATCAAAAGAAGTTTTATTTATTTTGTTTATTGGAATTTATCAATTAAAATTTATGGACAGAGTTCCTCAAAGTGCAGCTGTTAATGAAACTGTAAAGCTGGCTAAAAAAACGAAGAATTTTTCGTCAACGGGTTTCATAAATGGAATATTAAGAAATTTTGCAAGGAACAATTACAATGACTATATTGATGAACTTACAAATGAAAACGTTAAATATTTAAGCGTTAAGTATTCTTGTCCGGAACATTTGGTGAAACTTTGGCTGAGAGATTACGGAGAAGAAAACAATGTAGGAATTTTAAATTCATTCTTTAAAACACCAAATTTCGATATAAGAGTAAATACGCTAAAAGCAAGCACTACAGCCTTAGCTGAAATTCTCAAGTCCGAGGGTGTAGTTTGTGAGAAGATAAATATGTGTAGCGATGCCTTGACTATAAAAAGTACAGGGCAGATTGAAAATTTGAATTCATTTAAGTCTGGCTTATTTCATGTGCAAAACTTAGCTTCGCAGATATGCATGAAGGTATTGAACCTAAAGCCGGGGCAGGTGTTAGTTGATGTTTGTTCAGCACCTGGAGGCAAGTCATTCACCGCTGCTGAAATAATGCAAAATACAGGGGAAATATATTCATATGATTTATATGAGCATAAGGTAGGCCTTATAAAAGCCGGAGCAAAGAGGCTTGGAATAAATATAATAAGCGCGGACGTAAAAGACGCAAAAGCTGGCAATAGTGAAAAAGAATTTGCAGATATGGTTCTGTGCGATGTTCCGTGTTCCGGATTTGGCATAATAGGAAGAAAGCCAGAAATTAGATATAAACCTGTAGATAATTTTTTAGAATTGCCAAAACTTCAATATAAAATTTTATGTAATGCTGAAAAGCTGTTAAAAAAAGGAGGAAGGCTTTTATATTCGACCTGTACTTTAAATAGGAAGGAAAACAATGAAATTGCCGATAAATTCTTAAAAGAGCATACAAACTATAGACCCGTAGAAATTTGTATAGCAGGAATAAAAAAGAATAATTTTGAAAGAGGCAATCAATTAACTTTGCTTCCGCACGTACATAATACAGATGGATTTTTTATTTCGTTGTTTGAAAAAATGGAGTGAATTTTAGGTTTTATGAGTTTACTTGACATTAAGTCTATGTTTTTATCTGAAATAGAAAGTGATTTCCAGCAAAGTAACTTAGCTAAATATAGAGCTAAACAAGTTTATAGCTGGTTAACTAGTGGTATTACTTCTTTTGACGAAATGACGAACCTTTCTTTAAGTCTTAGAGAAAAATTGAAAACCAAATACTACATTGCCAATTGCATTATTGAAAAAAAATTAGTTTCAAGTTATGATGGAACTGTAAAATATTTATTTAAATTAAACGATGGCGAATACGTAGAATCTGTGTTGATGAAGTACCACCACGGATATACCATTTGCATTTCCACACAGGTTGGCTGCAAAATGGGATGTAAATTTTGCGCAACCGGTATGAGTGGTTTTTCGAGGAATTTAACTCCTTCGGAGATGATATCACAAATACAAAGAGCTCAATTGGACAATGGCGTTAGAATATCGAACGTAGTACTTATGGGCATGGGTGAACCGCTCGATAATTACGACAACGTTTTACGCCTTTTAAAGTTAATATCTGATTCTGATGGAATGAACATAGGTGCAAGGCATATTTCATTATCTACATGCGGTATAGTCGATAAAATATATAAGCTAGCTGAAGAAGGGTTGCAAATAACTTTGTCAGTGTCGCTACACGCTCCTGAAGATAAATTAAGAAATGATATAATGCCAATTAATAAAAGGTTTAATGTGGATGAACTTCTTTCGGCTTGTCGCTTTTATCAAAGCAAAACAAATAGGCGAATCTCGTTTGAATATGCTATGATAGATGGCTTAAATGACAGTGAAGAATGCGCGAAAATTCTCTCTAGAAAATTGAAAAACATGCTATGTCACGTGAATCTGATTCCCGTGAACAGCAATGGCTCTAAAAGTATATATAAAAAAAGCGGTAAAGAGAACTTAGATAAGTTTATAAAAATTTTAGAAAGAGAAAAAATACCTGTCACAGTGAGAAGAACTTTAGGTTCGGATATACAGGCGTCTTGCGGTCAACTTAGAAGGAATGTCAGCCTAAAAGGAGGGGAAAGTTTTTGAAGATTTTTGCTAAAACAGATAAAGGAATGGTAAGAAGTATAAACCAAGACTGTTTTGATTTTGAGGTTGTTGACACTAACTTTTCGTGGGCATTGGTTTGCGACGGTATGGGTGGAACTAATTCTGGTGAAATAGCAAGTAATCTTGCGCGTTTGTGTGTAAAAAATGAAATAAATAAAAATTATAAAAATGGTTTAACAGAATGCGAAATAAAAAATTTGATGTTGGAAAGTATATCGAAATCAAATAAAGATATCCTAGAAAAATCTTTAGAAAATAAAGAATATGAAGGTATGGGAACCACTATTGATTTAGCTGTGGTTATCGGCGATAAATTGCATGTAGCTCATGTGGGAGATAGCAGGGTTTATTTGATTTCAAAAGATAAAATCGAGCAAATTACGACCGATCATTCTATGGTACAGGAGATGCTAGACAGTGGCGAAATAACCTCAGAGCAGGCAAAAGTTCACCCTAAAAAGAATATTATTACAAGGGCTTTGGGCGTTCATGAACAGCTTAATACTGATTATGTAAACAAAAAGCTTGAAAAAGGCGATGTGGTGTTTATGTGTACTGACGGCCTTTCAAATTATATAGACATGGAAAATATTTTGAAATATATTAATAAATATAAAGAGCAGGAACTTGTAGAAAAATTCATATTAAATGTTAATGAACTGGGCGGAAATGACAATACTACAGCGCTGGTAATGTATTGCTAGCAAAGGGAGATATTTACATGGACAAATATATTGGTAAAATGTTAGATGGAAGATATGAAATTCATGAACTGCTGGGAAGCGGTGGAATGGCTGTGGTTTACAAAGCTTATGATGTTGATGAGAAAAAAACTGTAGCTATAAAAATCTTAAAAGACGAGTTTTTGGACAATGAAGAATTTGTAAGGAGATTTAAAAATGAATCTCAAACCATAGCTATGCTTTCACATCCGAACATAGTGAAGGTTTTTGATGTGAGCTTTGGCGACAATTTTCAGTATATCGTTATGGAGTATATCGATGGAATTACATTGAAGGAGTATATTGAACAGCAAAGCAAAATAAAATGGAAAGATGCAGTCTTTTTCACCACGCAAATCTTAAAAGCGCTAGAACATGCCCATGAAAAAGGAATAGTCCACAGGGATATTAAACCGCAAAATATAATGTTGCTAAAAGATGGAACCATAAAGGTAACGGACTTTGGTATAGCGAAATTTTCAAGTTATGAAACAAGAACCATGACCGGCAAAACAATAGGTTCTGTGCATTATATTTCTCCTGAGCAAGCTAGGGGAGACGCTACTGACGAAAAAGCTGATATTTATTCTGTAGGCGTTATGCTATATGAGATGCTTACAGGACAATTACCTTTTGAAGCAGACAACGCTGTATCGGTCGCCATTATGCAATTACAGTCTGACCCTAAACCGCTTAGAGATGTCGATGGAGCAATACCGGAAGGACTTGAAGAGATAACCCTTAAAGCTATGCAGAAAAACCCGAAATTTAGATATAAATCAGCTACAGATATGTTATCGGCTATCGAAGAGTTTAGGAAAAACCCGAGTATTAGATTTGAGTATAAATATTTTAAGGACGAAAACCCTACAAAGTATATTGATGTTATAAACTCAGTGAAGGGCAATAAGTCGCAACAGAACTATGGAGACGAATATATAGAAGACGATAGCGATGGCAAAAAATCTTCTAAGGCTATAAGCATAGTTGTGGGAGTTGGAATTGCGGTTGTTGTTTTATCGGTAGTGCTAATTTTAGGTCTTTTAACAGGATGGTTTGGTCTGAGTGCGAAAGATGTCGATGTTCCTGACTTTATAGGCAAAAAGGCTGTAGACGTAGTAGACAGTAATGAATATAATTTCGAATGGAAACTGGAATATGCTTATGATCCAAACAAAAATGAAGGCATTATAATTGATCAATATCCTAAAGCTGGATCTAAAAAAGTAAAAGAAGGTTCTACTATTACGCTTACTATAAATAGCTCAGGGGCAAAAGTTACGGTGCCAAGCTTAAAAGGGAAAACTGAAGAGGATGCTAAATCAGCTTTAAAAGAAGTAGGACTTTTGTATGAAGTTTTATCTGTGGAAGACAGTGAAACAGCTCAAGGCGTTGTTATAGGTTCTGATCCACAGGAAGGAAAAGAAGTAACTGCAAGCAGCACTGTGAAGATTTTCGTAAGCAAAGGCGCAGGAGATAAAAAAGTTACAGTTCCAAACGTAATAGGTAAGTCATTAGCGGATGCAACTAACGAGCTTGTAAGTAAAGGCTTGAAAGTTTCTGAAAACATAAAGAAAGAAAACAGCTCTAAAGCAAAAGATGTGGTTATTGCGACAGATCCTCTACCGGGCGTAGAAACAACCGAAGGTAGCGCGGTTACATTAACTGTAAGCACCGGGGAAAAAACTGAAAAGAAAATACCTATATATGTAGATTTGCCAAGCACCGTAAGCCGTGAAGTTTCATTGAAAGTATATATAGACGGCGCTTTAGACGCAAATAATTCTAAAACTTTGATACCGTCTTATAACACGACTTATACTTTAACAGTAACCGGATCTAGCGGCAAAAAGAATGTTGTAGTTAATCTTGACGGACAAAAATATAGGGTTTACGAAGTAGATTTTGACTCAGACAATGTGAAAACTATTTCTTCGCATACTTTTACTTCGTCATCGACGACACAAGAACCGGAGGCGCATAATTCAAACTTAAATATAGTGAAACAAAGTGTAAACAGACAGCAAGTTAAAAAAGCTTCACATGATAAAAATAGAATGCTGAGGCATTGATTTGATGGAAACTTTAAATGGAGTTATTTTAAAAGGCATAGGCGGTTTTTATTACGTAAAAACCGCAAAAGGAATTTACGAATGCAAAGCCAGAGGAGTTTTTAGAAAACTTAACTTAAAGCCATTAATAGGGGACAGAGTGAAAATTTCTGTTGAGTCACAGGGGTATGCCAGTATAGAAGAAATTTTTCCAAGAAAAAACGAGCTTATAAGGCCGCCTATTTCAAATATTGATCAGCTGCTCGTAGTTGTGTCTGCTTGTGACCCGGAGCCGGACTTGCTTGTTACTGACAAATTGACTTCGATAGCAATAGATAGAAAAATAGAACCGATTTTGGTTGTATCCAAAGTTGATTTGAAGGAACCTTATGAAATCGAAAAAATTTATAAAAAAATTGGTGTAAATGTTATTCTGTTCTCTAAATTTAGAGAAAATTCTATTAATGAAATAAAAAGTGTGTTAAAAGGAAAAACGACAGCTTTAGCGGGAAATTCTGGGGTAGGAAAGTCTACCATTTTAAATATGTTGGGTGAAGATTTTGCAATGGAGACAGGCAAAGTTAGCAAAAAACTTGGCAGGGGAAAGCATACTACTCGACACGTTGAGCTGCATCCGCTTTCATTTGGAGGGTTTGTTGCAGATACTCCCGGATTTTCAAATTTAGATATTGGAAAATATAAATTAATAGAAAAAGAAAACTTACAATATTGTTTTAAAGAATTTGAACCGTATATAAAAAAATGCAAATTTGCTTCTTGTAATCATACAAAGGAAAAAAGCTGTGCTGTGGTAGAGGCACTGCAAAATGGACAAATAAGTGAAAGCCGGTATAAAAGTTACATTTTCATGCTGGATGAACTAAGAAAGTCAGAAATGCTGAAATATAAGTAAAAGGCCACCCTTAATTAAAGAGTGGCCTTTGGCTGTTATGTTTTTATTTAGCTTTTAATATTGCAATGTTTCCTATAACAGGTAATTTTTTAAATTTTCCTTTTGCTACGTTTACTATTCCTATAATAAATAAAACAAACAAAAATAGACTAAAGCAAGAAAGTACTGGGTAAATAAACAACGGCAGCACATCTATTCTTGAGAGTATAGTGCAAATTACATTAAAAATTAGTAAAATGAGACCTTGGTTTGCGTGAAACCTTGCAAACTTAGATTTTGGAGCAGCAAAGATAGGTATCAAAACAAGAGGTCCAAAGTACGCTAATACAGCCATAAGTTTATTTTTTTTGACGTCTTCATCTTCAATGGTTGAGTTGCATTTTGGACAGATTATTTCCTCATCCGATACTTCAGTTCCACAAAAATTGCATGTTTTCATAAGAATACCTCCATAAATATTATGTTAAAACATCAACAAACATATTATAACAATAAACTGCAAAAAAGTCAAACAGTGCGTTTTTCATTTTTAATTATACAAAATAGTTATTTTGTATAATTAAAAGAGTAAAAGCTTGATTATTTAAAATTTAAAGTGTTATAATTAATCTGTACATTTTGAATTTTTTGAGGTTTATAAAATGAAAGTTTCAAGCTTTAACGCAGCGCCTGTCCCTATTAAAGAGTTTTTAAATTATATGCAAAATGTAAAAGGAAAATCACCAAGAACGATTGATGAGTACTACCTGGATCTTCGTACTTTTTTTAGATATATAGAAAAATTTAAATATTCTTCCACTTCAGACTCAACCGATTTGAATGACATTGATATAAGTGCTGTAGACATTGAAATGATAAAGAATATAACTTTAACAGACATTTATGATTATTTTAATTATATTACTTCTGAAAGAAAAAATAATGCATCTACTAAAGCCAGAAAAGTTTCCTGTTTAAGGTCATTTTTTAACTATCTGTCTAACAAAACTCACCAAATAGATGAAAATCCTTGCAAAGAACTTGACACGCCTAAAAGGAAGGCTTCCCTACCCAAGTTTTTAACACTAGAAGAAAGCCTAAACCTTCTAAAAAGTGTAAGTGGTCCTTATAAGGAAAGAGATCTGTGCATTTTGACGCTTTTTTTAAATTGCGGCATGAGATTATCTGAGCTTGTCAATATAAATTTAAGTGATATACGATCTGATAATACTTTGCGTTTGACGGGAAAAGGAAATAAAGAAAGAATAATTTATTTAAACGATGCTTGTAACTTTGCTATAAAAAACTATTTAAAAGTTCGACCAGTAAATGGAGTTATAGATAGAAATGCTTTGTTTATAAGCAAACAAAAAAAAAGGATTAGCCCCAAAACCGTTCAAGCTTTAGTATACAAGTACATTTCTAAAGCAAACCTTGAAAATAGAGGATATTCTGTTCATAAACTAAGACATACAGCAGCCACGCTTATGTATCAGCACGGAAATGTAGATATAAGGATTTTAAAAGATATATTAGGGCATTCAAACTTAGGTACTACCGAAATATACACCCACCTTTCCAATAAACAAATCGAAAGAGCTATTTCTTCAAACCCACTTGCTAATAAGATGCGCAAAAATTAATAATACAAAAAGCCTCTCTCAAAATAAAATTGAGAGAGGCTTTTTGTATTATGCGGCAGCAGCAACTTCAGTTGTTTTTACTTCTTCGCTTGCTGAACCTGATAATTCATTTGTTGCAGAGACTTGATTAGGTTTATTTAAATCAGGTGACTTTGTTTCTTCATTATCTGAATTCACTAACTCATTTACTACAAAGTCTTGCTTAGATTCGTCATAAGAAACTCTATATACTTTTCCTACATAATTTCTATTTCCCGATTCCTTAAGCACTACATCTGTTAAAATAGTTTTGTTTATGGAGTCAATAAAAGACTGAATGGGTCTAGCACCTTGATTTATTTTCTCTGTCAATTCAGCTATCTTTTCTACGGAGTTCCCGAAATCGACATAAAATCCATAGGATTGATAATAATGTTTTTGTAAATCATCGCAAGGTGTTTGAGCTATTTTTTTATATTCTTCCCTATTTAGGTTATCAAAAATTATAAAATTGATTCTATTTAAGAAAGCTTTGTCATGTTCCACATAAGTACGAGACCCGGATCCGTCATCGTTATGTTCAGCTTTTGTTATAGATCCTAAACTTTCGTTTGATGTAATAATAAATGTTGCTCTAGAACAGTCGATCACTTCACCATTAACTTTTACATAACCTTGGTCTAACATAGTTCTGAGTTTTTCATCCAGATCCTTAGTGTGCAATTTGTCGTATTCATTTATTATAACTACCATATTGGGTGTAGACTTTAGTTGAGTCAACAAAGGTGACATTTCGTAATATTCGGAGTTATTCATTTTTTTAGTTCTCATTCCGAACAATTGATCTACAACACTTGCTTTTTTAGATTCTTTGTCAATGTCTGATGGTTCGACTATGTAAGGTTTAGAGTCTTTACCCGTAAGAACTTTAGTTAAAATTTCTGCAGTTAGAGACTTTCCTACACCGGATGGTCCAACTAAATAGATTAAGTTAGCCCCTCTTTTTTTAGAAGTGCCTGAAATCCTTTTGTTACATTCATCCACTAGATTTATAACAAATTTTCTAATTTTTTCTTTAGCGCTATCTTGTCCTTTAACACTTTGTAGATACTCATCTAAAATTTTTACAACTTCTACAGGATCGGTAATAGTTTCAATTGTACCACAATTTGATTTTGCTTTATAAGAATTATACATTTCATTAAAAAATGAAATCCCCATTACAGGAACCACATAACCAGCAACAAGTGCAATCCCTTTAAAAAAAGATCCAAACATAGATGAGACTCCACTACCTACAAATTTAGCAGTGTCTAACACAATGTTATGGTTTGAGGTATCAGTTTTTGCATTTGCAGCAAGGGTATAGTGAGAAAGACCCGTGCTAGAAATAGTTATACATGCACAAGTTAAGATTGATAAAAACTTATTCATAAATTCGTACTCCTTTTGTTGTTAAAATTGATTTTACAGCTGTATAGTAAATATGATAATATATTTTTTGTAATTTGTCAATTATTGTTTTGTATATACTTAATCAATATGTTGATTGATTTTTGTTGAAATTTGAGATAATATACGGATGTTATATATAAGTTTTGATTTTAATGAAAGAATTTTATATGTTTAGATAACTCATTATAATAGATGAGGAATAGATCGAATTTTTTATTTGGTGGAGATAAGGAGGATCGAACTCCTGACCTCTTGAATGCCATTCAAGCGCTCTCCCAGCTGAGCTATACCCCCAAGAATGTCAATATTATATCATGGCTAAAATGTAAAATCAACTAGTGTAGCTTATATTTTTTAAGTAAATCTTGATTAAATAGTTTTTTGTAGTATAATATTTCAATAACAAATATTAATCCAAGTTCATTTACTTTGTGATTTTTTTTAATTTTTTAGTAAAAAAACTAGCTTTTTTATTTATTTTATGTTATCATAATCGTAGCTATTTTTTCTTAAAAGAAAGGATGTAACTTAAATGAATGTTTTAAAGGCAATGTTCGGGAATTATAGTAAAAGAGAAATAAATAGAATCCGTCCTAAATGTGACGCTATATTGGCATTGGAAGATACCTACAGAAAAATGAGCGACGCTGAATTAAAAAATCAGACTAAAATTTTCAAGGAAAAGTTAGCAAATGGTGCTACAACTGATGATATTTTAGTAGAAGCTTTTGCTACTTGCCGGGAGGCAGCTACTAGAGTATTGGGCATGACGCACTTCCCTGTACAGATTCTTGGAGGAATAATCTTACATCAAGGAAGAGTTAGCGAAATGGGCACTGGTGAAGGTAAAACTCTAGTTGAAACTTTACCGGCTTATTTGAATGGCTTGACAGGTAAAGGTGTGCACATTGTTACGGTCAACGATTACCTTGCAAAACGTGACTCTGAACTTATGGGTAAGCTGTATAGATTTTTAGGGCTTACGGTAGGGTTACTTTCGCACGATGCAGATAACGCTCAAAGGAAACAAGCATATGCAGCTGATATAACATACTGTACAAATAACGAACTTGGTTTTGACTACTTAAGGGATAACATGGTTACTTATAAAGAAAACCGTGTTCAACGTGGGCACAATTTCGCGATTGTCGACGAAGTTGACTCTATACTAATAGACGAGGCAAGGACTCCACTTATTATTTCTGGACAGGGTGATAAATCAACAGAGCTTTATCACGTAGCTGATAATTTCGCAAGGACACTTAAAATGGTTAAGGTTGCGGAGTTGAACGAAAAAGAGGATGCAGATGAAGTTTACGAAGATGCAGACTATATAGTAGATGAAAAAGCTAAAACGGCTACGTTGACTAAAAACGGCGTGAAAAAAGCAGAAGAATTTTTCCATGTTGAGAATTTGACTGATATTGAAAATACAACCATACAGCATCATATAAACCAGGCAATAAAAGCGCATGGCGTTATGCAAAATGAAATTGATTATGTTGTAAAAGATGGCGAGGTTGTTATAGTAGACGAATTTACCGGCCGTTTGATGTTTGGTCGTCGCTACAATGAAGGCTTACACCAGGCTATAGAAGCCAAAGAAGGCGTGAAAGTTGCTAGAGAATCTAAAACATTAGCTGCTATTACGTTCCAAAATTACTTTAAGCTATATAAAAAATTGTCCGGTATGAGCGGTACTGTTATGACTGAAGAAAACGAGTTCCGTGAAATTTATAAGCTAGACGTTGTTGCAATACCTACCAACAAACCTATTCAAAGAATAGACCATCCTGATGCAGTTTTCAAAACTGAAAAAGGAAAATATAAAGCGGTTATCAGAGATTTGGTAGAGTACCACAAGAAGGGACAGCCTGTTCTTGTTGGAACTATATCTATTGAAAAATCAGAACTTTTAAGTAAGCTTCTAAAAGAAGAAGGCATCAAGCATACAGTGTTGAACGCTAAGTATCATGAAAAAGAAGCTGAGATTATTGCTCAGGCGGGTAAAAAAGGAGCAGTTACCATTGCTACCAACATGGCCGGCCGAGGAACTGACATTAAGCTTGGTGGTAACTCAGAGTACTTGGCTATTGCGGAAATGCGTAAAATGGGAATAAGCGAAGATGTCATAGTAGAGGCTACAGGCTTTGCTGATACTGATAACGAAGAAATTTTAAGTGCAAGACAGACTTTCAGTGATCTTAGGAAAAAATATGATGAAAGTATAAAGAAAGATGCGGATGAAGTTAAGGATCTTGGTGGTCTTGTCATTATGGGTACGGAAAGAGCAGAAACACGTCGTATAGATAATCAGCTAAGAGGCCGTGCCGGCAGACAAGGAGATCCCGGTGAAACGAGGTTTTATCTTTCACTCGAAGATGACCTGATGAGGCTCTTTAATGGTGATAGAGTAAAAGCTATTATGGATAGACTAAATGTGGAAGAAGATATGCCTATAGACAGCAAAATGATTTCCAGTGTTATTGAAAACTCGCAGAAGAAAGTTGAAGGACGCGACTTTGGAATCAGAAAGAGCGTTTTCCAATATGACAATGTTATGAATCGTCAACGTGAAGTTATTTATGACCAAAGGAACAAAGTTCTTGATGGTGATGACTTAAGCGAACAGATCGTTAAGATGATCAAGGGCTCTATAGATAAAACTGTCAGGAAGTACTTACCTGAACATGAAGATAGGAAAAGTTGGAATTTAGCGGGGCTTAAAGATTATTATCTTGGCTGGGGTGTAACTGAAAACAGCCTTAACTTTACTGAAGATGAGCTTAAAAAAGTTACTATAGACTCGATAGTTGAGGAAATACAAAAAAATGCCTTGGAAATATACCAAGAAAAAGAAAACGAATTTGGCAAAGAAATGTTGCGTGAAATCGAGCGTGTTATTCTGCTTAAGAATGTAGATAACCATTGGATGGATCACATAGATGCGATGGAAGAGCTCAAGAAAGGCATTAGACTGCGCGCATATGCTCAACGTGACCCAGTTATGGAATACCGTACAGAGGGCTTTGATATGTTTGATGAAATGATTGACAATATACGCGATGATACTGTTAAGGTTTTATTGAACTTTAGAACTCCTGGCAGAGTTGCACCAAAAAGGGAAAGTGCTATAAACGAAGGCCCTATGCTAACGAACGTGAGGGTAAATTCTTCTGGTACAAGTAAAACGATAAGAAATACTGAAAAAGTTGGCAGAAATGATCCTTGCCCTTGTGGCAGTGGCAAAAAATATAAAAAATGCTGTGGTAAATAACAAAAAGGTCAAAGCTTTTCAAAGTGAAGAGCTTTGACCTTTTATGTAATGACATCTAATAATTTAATCTTATAAATTCTATATTTTTTAAAGGACATACTAATATATTTCCGGTTTGAGTTTCCCTTAACAGCAAGTAGTCTTCTCCCACTGTTAAAATTTCACCTATTTTATTTACGCTTTGGCCTCCACCTATTAGCATTTCTACAGTTGCTAACTTTCCGCTTTGTGTTTTTAAAAAATCTTCAAGTTTTTCTGCTTGCAACGGCTGAAACTCAAATATATCCGGAATAAAAGTTTCTTCAGTGTAGTTTGTTAACTTTTCTTCTTGTCCTTTAAGGTTGATTAGTTGAGAATTCTCTGTTTCCGAGGCACCTTCCGTTATTTTTTCCCGATCTATATTTTTATTTCTAAGTTCTTCTTTCTCTATATCATCTTTTGAAAAAAAATCATAACCAAACATATTCATTTCACTTGGCATATTTTCTAGATTTTGTGTATTTGGGTTGCCATTTAGATTATAAATTTTAGATAAGTCTAAATTATTGTTTATATCAGGCATATTGGGAATACCTCCAAAAATTGAAAATTTTTATCAACTTTATAATATGTAAATTTTGATTTGTCTGTGATATAAAACATTATTTTCAAACTTATAAAAAATTTATTAAAATATAAATTTTTCCCTAAAATATATTACATAATGATTTTTTATAGGTATAAATAATTAAAAATCAGTGCAAAAATTTTAATATTTGGTTATTTTAAAAAATGCATTTATATGTTATAATAATTTTAATAATATTGAATTTATTTTAACTATATTATCCAATTGATGATGATTAGGAGGGATTTATTTGAAAAAACGTTTGCTTATTTTGCTTTTAGTTTTAACTTTTCTATTTTCAAATTTAGCTACT
This sequence comes from uncultured Oscillospiraceae bacterium, assembly GCA_900549775.1. Taxonomy (GTDB): domain Bacteria; phylum Bacillota; class Clostridia; order Oscillospirales; family Acutalibacteraceae; genus UMGS1224. The sequence goes on from URPR01000013.1 coordinate 20,705, forward strand.
TTTGCAATAAACAATAATAAAGATTTAGCCACAAACGAAGGCACTGCCCCCTTAAGGATAGGTTATGTTGAAAGTGAATCTTTTCACCTATATACCTCACAACTTGCTAATATGGCACTTAATTTTCAAAAAGATGGTATATTGAGTGAATACGATGTTATGTCTAAAGCTAGCACTGCACTTGAAGTTTGGACAAACATGTGTGACCATTGCGTATCTAATAAGTATAAATTTATCAAAGAGATGTACTTTAATACAAAGGATATGCCGGAAAACGTTTATAAGCAGGCAATAAATTATGAAAACGTCGACTTGGTTATAGTAATGGGAACAAGCGCAGGTAAATATTTTGCAGAAAATGAAACTAAAAATAAGTTTATGGTATTTGCAGCCGCTGACCCGATATTGTCCGGAATAATAAAAAGCGAAACAGAAAAAAATAACCCGAATGCTTTTGCCCATATAGATAAAGGAAAATATAAACGCCAAATACAAGCTGGGCACAGACTTTTAAAATTTAAAAAAGTCGGAGTTGTGTATCAAAATGATGAATCTGCTTATGCGTACTCTGGCATAGATTCTTTAAAATCAGCTTCCGAAGAGTTAGATTTTGACATAGTTGTACGACATGTGGAAGAAGCTAAAAACGAAAAAGATTACGAGCGATATTATAAAGATTTAGAAAAAGCTTACCATGAACTTGTAATAGAAGGTATAGACACTTTATACGTAACGACTGCTACTATACAGGATGACAGATTGCTCGGACTTTTAGAAAAAGATATCTATAAAAATAACATTCCAACAATAGCTCAAACTGATGAAAACCAGGTAAAAGTAGGAGCAACAATAGGAGTTACACTTTTAGATACAGAGGAACAAGCCGCTTTTGCTGTAGCACAAATAAAAAAGTATGCATCTGGTACTAGTTTTGAAAATCTTGACCAAGTAAATGAAAGTACCGCAAAAATATATGTAAATTATGATATTGCTAAAAGAATCGGAGTCAAAATTCCATTTTCTACTCTTTTAATCGTAGATCGTATTTATAGGCTTGAAAATTGATTCTTTATATGAGAGGATTTTTTATGGAAAATAAAAAAGAAAGCATTTTAAATGGTGTACTCATAAAGTTTGTAGGGTTGGTTATGGCTATATTCGTTTTCGTTACCATATTTTCATCTGTTTTGAACGTTATGTCATTTAACAAGATCACAAACGAAGTGTACTCTAATGCAAGTAGACTGAGTGTAACAGGCCCATTAAACAATATTAAATACTCTGTAAGCTTTGGAAAGCCTATAGAAAAATTTTTCGGAATGAAATCAATCTTAGATGATACTTTATCTATGTCTACAGATTTTTTAAGCGTAAGCATTGTAAATAAAAACAATGAGGTTTTATATTCTAGCGGGCAGGAAATTCTGAAAGTCCCAAAAGATATATTGCAGGAGGAATATGTAGAAGCTAAAGAAGGAATCTACACAAGTTGTAGTATAAATGATAACTCTTCCTTAGTTCTATTGTTGGATAAATCTTACGTGGATTCAAGGGTAAAAAATTACATAAGTTCTATAATAAAAATCGATATTATTTTAGCGGTGTCGGTATTTGTTCTTACTTTACTAATATACTTCATGCTTTTATCTGTAAAGAAAAAAATAAAATTTTCTGACTTAAAAATTTCCGCAATCGTTATTTTAATAATATCTCAGTTAACTTTTGGAGCTGTGGTAATGAATTACTACACTCAAGGATATACTCAGTCCATATCAAAAATAGCAGAAGGAATATCTCAGACTGTGAAAAATGATATAAAAAGTATTATCGATCAAGGCATACCTATCGAAGAGTTTACTGGATTGGATGAGTATCTTACGAGCATTGTGAATGACGTTCCTGAAATTGAAAATGTGTATATAACTACTCACAAAGTTGGCGATAGTTATATGACAAAATTAATTTCAAACGATAAAATATATTATATAAATATCGACTCAAAAGTAGATCAAAAAGTAATAAATAATAGAATAATTCAATTTTCAATCGATGCTGCCATATTAATAGCTATAACAGTATTGTTATGTTTAGAGTTGAGCCTGTTCCTTGGTGAGTCTGCCGATGAAGAAAAGAAAAAGTTAAGAAAACAAAGTGGACGTCGTATAAGTATATCTGGGTTAAGATTATTCTTTTTCGTGTCGTTACTCACGCTAAGTTTAGACTCCGGTTTTATATCAATAGTTTCAAATAATTTATTTAAAAATTTGAATGATCAGTCGCTACCATCTTTTATTTCGGGGTTACCAGTAACAGTCGGAATCATAGCTACAATGATAGGAATAGCATTTTGGAGCAAGATTATGTCTAAGATAGGCATTAAACTTTTACTTATTTTCGGTGTGATTTTCTCTTCTGCGGGGTTATTCATTTCGTCTTTGAGCAATAATTTATACTATTTTTCATTAGCTAGGTTTATATATGGTTTTGGTTTTGCCGCAATATTAGCTACAACCAAAGTTTTCTCTTCATTACACGATGATATAAAAGAAAGAACCAAAATTTCTTCAGCATTAACTGTAGGAACACTAGCAGGATCCAGCTGTGGTGTCGTTATCGGAGGACTTGTCGCTGATAGAACTTCTTACAATTTCGTATTTATCATGGCGGCAGTGCTGTCTATATTAACCCTACTCCTAATTCCTATAATAAATATAGATAAAACAGTAAACATCCCTAAATTTTCATTTAACAAGCTTGGTAGCATACTAAAGCAAAAGGCTATTATCCTTTATATATTATTGATAATAATCCCAGTATATATTTCCAGCATGTTTGTAGGGTACTCAATACCTTTGTATGGAGATGAGATTAACTTATCACAAACCATAATTTCAGCCATAATAATGATGAATTATATAGTTACTGCATACTTAACTAACTCGATGTCGAATATATCTATGAATCATTTCAGCGTAAAGAAATTGACTTTTATTTACGTCATAACCTTGTCACTATCGGTAGCTTTATTCTCTTTATTTAATAATTTACTCACAGCAATTATTTCCACTATACTTTTAGCTATAGCAGATTCATTCGGACTTATAGCAATAATTGAAACTTTTTACGAAGTTTTGGGCAAAGACGTAAATCGCACTATGGGTGCAATGTTATTTGTTATGGTAAGTAAACTTGGAAGCGGTATAGCTCCCACGCTCATCTCTTCGCAGTTATCGCAAGGCATAGCGAAAGCAAGTTTAATTATTCCGTATACCCTGCTGGGTGGAATAGCACTTTACCTTTTGCTCAGCAGAGGAAAAAAACAAAATCAAATATAAAGAATAACTTGACCATAAACGTATAAAGCCACCAAATTGGTGGCTTTATATTTATGAATTTTAATTTTAACCTTTATCCTCTTGAAGCGTAACTTTTACATCCAGCGTGGTACTTTGACCGCTTAATGCTGACTGTCTATAAAGTGTAAGATTAACAGTGTCACCGGCTTTGTGCTTATTTAGTTCCCCATATAAGTCGGATGTATTTGTTGTGTTCGCGCCATCCATCTTTGTAATGATGTCCCCTACTTTAACGCCTTGACTTATAAGGTTGCTGCCTTCGTTAATTTCTAAAATCAATATACCTTGAGGGACATCATTTATGCGTGCTTCATATGCCGAAACAGGTCTTACAGAGATACCCAACTTTACTCTGCCAGATACATACCCCTTATTTATTATATCGTCAACTACCGATTTAGCAGTGTTTATTGGTATAGCAAAACCCATTCCTTCAAAGTCTTTCACCTTTGCAGTGTTGATTCCTATTACTTGCCCATACATATTTACCAGCGCACCGCCGGAATTACCCGGATTTATTGCAGCATCTGTTTGTATGAATTTTGATGAACTATTTACTGAACTATTTTCTGACTTAAGCGAACGGTTTAAGGCTGATACCAAGCCCCTTGTTAGAGAATTTGAAAACTCCAGACCACCAGGATTTCCTATTGCCAATACCCACTCGCCTACTGCTAACTGATCTGAATTTCCAAAAGTTGCAGGACTGAGCCCATTTGAATCAATCTTTACTACAGCTAAATCCGTCCTAACATCGAAGCCGACCACTTTAGCTTGATATTCCTTATTATCTATGACGACAGTGACATTGTACTTATTGCTATTGCCTATAACATGTGCATTTGTTATGATATACCCGTCTTCTGTCATAATTATTCCGGACCCTTGACCTGCTCCAGACGAAATTAAACCTTTGCTAGGGTTATAAGTTACTATCCCTACAATTGACGGTGCTACTTTAGCGTAAACCTCTTGCGCAGACATTGCGTTTTCGTCTTCTGTTCGGTCTTTCGTGTTTAATGTAGGTGTGTTGCCACTTACTTGAGAGCCCTGCGAAGAAAATAGATTGATATTATTATTCTTTAAGTACGATGCCGTTATGGCAGAAAGCAAGAACAATACCGCGAGACCTACTATTACTCCAAACGTCCACAAAAACACTTTTAGGCCTTTATCCATTTTAGGCTTTTTGTTTTTCTCTTCGTTTAGTACACTAACATCACATTCTTCTGCATGATTTTGTTGTTCATTAGACGTTTCTTCTAAAAGTTCTGTTTTAGATACATTTTCTGCATTTTCATCGTTGTTATTGCTCAAGTTTTCATTTTTATCCATTTTAAACTCTCCTTTTTAATTATTGTATAGGAATGTTAAACTCAAAATTACACTCTTGCCCTTCTATACTTTCAGCCTTTATGGTGCCGCCATGCAAGTTTATAATCTTCTTCACTATAGATAGACCTAAGCCCACACCTGTTTTATCCTTACTTCTAGATTTATCTGTTTTATAAAATCTATCAAAAACTAATTTTATATCTTCCTGAGAGATTCCTTCTCCACTGTTTCTTATAGAGAAAATAACATTCCCTTTTTCTTTAGATATACTTATTTTTATATACCCTTTTTCATTTACAAACTTTGTCGCATTTTCAAGTAAATTATAAATTACTTGATAAATCATATCATAATCAGCCTTTATATAAACACTGGTTGAATTTTCCAGACCTTTTATGCTTATATTTTTTTCTACTATTTTTTCTTCAAATAAAGCTAAGATGTTCAATGTTAAACTTAATATTTCAAATGAAGTCTTGTGTAGTTCTATTTTATCGTCATCTATTTTGGATAAATTCAGCATTGACCTTACTAGCCGTGATAATCTTTTAACTTCGTCAGATACTATACTTAAGTAATATTTATATCTGTCTTCCTTTATAGTGCCATCGAGCATACCATCTACGAAACCTGAGATGGTAGTCATAGGGGTTTTTAACTCATGAGAAACATTTGCAATAAAATTTTTTCTAACTTTTTCTGACTGTTCAATTGAATCTGCCATATTGTTAAAAGATTGTGCAAGTTCCCCAAGTTCATCTTTATTTTTAACTTTTACCCTCTGTGAAAAGTCTCCTTTACCAAAAGCTCTAGCCGCTACTGTCATGCTTTTTATTGGCCTTACCATTTTATATGACAAGAGCCATATTATCACAAATGCTATCAGACATGCTATTAATGCAGCGAGGAAAAACAATTTCGTAACTTCTTTCCCGAAATCATTCATATTTTTCGCGCTGGACGATATAAAAATAGTCCCGACAGTAGTTTCGTCAAATTTTATAGGTGTTCCTACAGAGTAGCAGTCGTAACTGTACACTGAACCCAAAGTGCTAACACCCACATATTGGCCTGTTTTTACCTGATCTATTATATAACCCGGAATTTTATTTCCAATTTCAATGTTACCACTGTCGTTTGAATAAAGCAATATTTTTCCTTGGAGATCCGTTATAAATACGTCTGCACCTATGTTTTCAGATGTAGAATTTAATATGCTTTTTATGAATGTTTCATTTTTCAGTTTATAGCTCAAATTTGAATCCGCAGTTTTTTCTACACCATCTCGTGAGATAGTAATCGCTATGTTATTTACGTTTCTAGTAAGTAATTCTTTTTTTTCTTCTGTTTTGTAGTTCGATACAAAAAAGTACAGCATCATTCCTAGAGTAAAGAAGCTTATAAATAAGATTAATAAAAATGCACTTAAGTATTTTTTCAAAACTGTTGGTTTTAAAATTTTTTTCATTTTATTTTACCTCAAGTTCATATCCTACACCCCATACGGTTTTTAGCTTCCATTTGTCGGATACCCCCTCTAACTTTCCACGAATCCTTTTTATATGCACATCCACAGTCCTTGAATCTCCGAAATAATCAAACCCCCAAATTTCATTTAAAAGTTGGTCTCTCGTAAATACTTTATTGGGGTGGCTCGCTAAATAATATATAAGTTCTTTTTCTTTAGGCGGAGCTTCTACTTTTTTACCTTTTATTTTTAATTCATATTTTGACATATCTAACTGCAAATTCTCAAGTTCTATTTTTTTAACTGTTTCCTCTTTATTCCCAGAACGCCTTAATACAGCTCTAATGCGAGCTGTAACTTCTTTTCCCTCAAAAGGCTTAACCATGTAGTCATCCGCGCCAAGCTCTAGGCCTAACACTTTATCAAAGACTTCACCCTTAGCAGTGAGCATTATTATAGGACAGTTAGATTCTTTTCTTATTTCTCTGCACACTTCCAGTCCATCTTTTCCAGGTAGCATTAAGTCCAGCAAAACTAAAGCCGGATTTTCCTCTTTAAATTTTTTTATCGCTTCAATTCCATCGTTTGCAACAACTGTGCTGTACCCATCTTTTTCAATATATAACCGCAAAAGTTCACAAATGTTAAGATCATCGTCTACAATCAATATTTTTTCCATTCACATCAACTCCTTTATATACAATAAAAATAAATTTAATTATATTATAATATATTTTTTAAAAATTACCAATAGAAATTCAATAAATAATACATAAATTTATTAAAATGTAGGAATAATAAAGTTGTAAAAGGAGTTGAATTGGTTGGAATTTGTAAAAGCTTTTGTAGTTGGCGGTTTCATTTGTGCTATCGGCCAAGTTTTAATCGACCGAACTAAAATGACGCCGGCGCGTATATTGGTTTCATTTGTGACATTGGGTGTAATTTTAACAGCTTTAGGGATTTACGAGCCTATAGTTGAATTTGCAGGCGCAGGTGCAACTGTACCTTTAACCGGTTTTGGCTATACTATGGCCAAAGGCACGCTAGAATTTATCAATGAAAAAGGTGCCATCGGTATTTTAACAGGTGGACTTTCCTCAGCTTCTGCCGGAATAACCGCTGCGGTATTCTTCGGGTATTTAGCAGCGTTAGTTTCAAAGCCCGGCGATAAAAATTAAATTTGTTTATTTTGGGGAACTCTTTTGTAATATCAGTTTATAAATATTTAATTTAATAAGGAAAGCTATATTGAAAAATTTGAGGAGGTAAAAAATTGAAAGCTACAGGAATTGTGAGAAGAATAGATGATTTGGGTAGAGTCGTCATACCTAAAGAAATAAGAAGAACATTGCGCATTCGTGAAGGTGACCCACTCGAAATATATACGGATACGGAAGGTGGAGTGATTTTTAAAAAATATTCACCTGTAGGAGAAATGTCAGAGTTCGCGGAAACATACTGTGAAGTTTTAGCAAGAACGTCAAGTTTCCCTACAATAGTCTGCGATAAAGATCATGTAATAGCGGTTGCAGGTACTTCTAAAAAAGAATATATGGAAAGACGTATTACTCCTGCTTTGGAAGAGCTAATGGAATCAAGAAAAAGTTACATTCTAAGAGACAAAAATGATTCATCTTTCCATCCAATTGAAGGAATAGAAAGAACTGCTGCTATAGTTTACCCTGTTATTGCTTCGGGCGACGTTACAGGGGCAGTCATAATGCTAAGCAATGACGAAGATACCATTCCTGAAGAATCCGATGCTAAAATCGCGCAAACGGCTGCCATATTCATAGGAAAACAAACGGAAGAATAATAGTTGCTCAAAAATATAAAATCCACAGTAATTACATCTAAATTACTGTGGATTTCTGGCGGAGATGGAGAGATTCGAACTCTCGCACGCTTTAAAGGCGCCTACTGCATTTCGAGTGTTTTACTCCCAACAACACTTTAGCGGATTTTGAGAAAAAATGCCCCATTTTAAGGGAAAAAGCTCTTGTCCGCAAAAAGATGATTTTCTCTCCGCTTCGGCTGCTTCCGACAGTTCGAAATGCGAGAGAACTATCGGAGAGAACTTACCGTACTGCTATCAAACATAATAACCAAAAAAGCCCGTAATCAATGGTTTTGAGGAATACGGCAAAAAAGGTCATTCGATTTCGAATGTGTTATGTGATATGGAAAGTGTTAGAAAGGAGCAGAAAATAATGCAAGAAAAACTACTTTATTTACAGGTAAAATCCGAGCTAAAAGCGGCGAAAAGCGGCAAAAAACCGTGAGTTCGAATAGGTTTCAAAAATGGCTCAAAAAAAGCAAAAAAGAGAGAACTTGGAGAGAACGGAGAGAACTCAGGAGAGAACAAAACCCCTTTTCCCGCCTACTTTTCAGGTACTTTCAAAATACTATTGGAGAGAACTTTTACACCTTTCTTCTGCTGTTGACCAAAAAGCGCAAAGAGGTGTAAGTGATGATTACAGAAAAATATTGCAACGAGATTTTGCAGCAATACCCTGAATACATAACCAAAGACCAGATGTACCGTATCTGTCATATCAGCAAAAAGACCTGCTTGTTTTTATTGGAAAGCGGTCTTGTGCCGAACATAGATAGCGGCAAAAAACACGCCGCTTCAAAATCAAGACGGTTGATGTTATTCAGTATTTGAAAGACAGAGATGATTACCCAGAACTGTTCAAAGCCCCAGACGGCTTTTACAAAGGAAAAGGCGGAGATAAAAAAGCTCCGTCCTTTGATGAGGTGTTCACGCAAGAGGATTTAATTCGTATGCGGCAGTATTATGAACGACTGCTAAAAAACAACCCAGATGTTATGTCGGTTGAGCAGGTAGCTCAGTTTACGGGCTACAATAAAAACTCGGTTAGTCGCTGGTGCAGTAAAAAAGAGCTGAAATGCTTTTATATCAAACAGCGTTATCAAATCCCTAAAGAGTATCTATTGGATTTCCTTGTAAGCAGATATTTCATAGGAATTGCCGTGAAGTCTGTCAAGCACCAGAGGTTTAATGAGCAAATACGAAAATTGCGTACAGGTAGCGATAGCACAATGGCGTAATTTCTTAAACATATCTATAATGAAAAATGAAACGGAGGTGTTCGTAATGAAAGATAAAACCTACCACGCATATCTGGATAGCCACGAGCGACAGTTGGTAATACATAGCCTTGTAGAGCTGAAAAACAGACTGATACAGGAAGGCAGATACACAGACTGTGTTGACGAACTGATTTTTAAGGTTGTTAATGCTCCTGTTAAGAAAATGAAAATTGAACATATCTAAGGCGCATCACACATAGCCGCTTATTCTTATTCACCTAAGAGTAAGCGGCTTTTTTTGCGTTCTCTCACCCTTTTCTTTTACATAGCCGCCTTGACACAAAGCGGCTAAATTTATGCGAAAGGAGGACGCACAAATGTCAAATTGCAAAGTGATTGCTCTGATAAACCAGAAAGGCGGTGTTGGAAAATCCACAACAACGGTCAATTTGGGGGTCGGTCTGGCAAAGCAAGGCAAAAAGGTCTTGCTTATTGATGCTGATACACAGGCAAATGTAACAATGTCGCTCGGCTACACCAGACCAGAAACCATACCCATTACGCTCCCCAATATCATAGAGGATATTATTGATGAAAAGCCCTTTGATGCGGAACAATGTATCCTTCACAGTAATGAGGGCGTTGACCTGTTACCATCTACCATTGAATTAGCTGGGTACGAAGCGGAAATCATCAATGCCAAAAACCGTGAGCGTGTTCTGAAAACCTTTATAGATATGGTAAAGAAGAATTACGATTATGTGCTTATCGACTGTATGCCTTCGCTTGGAATGTTCCCTATCAATGCTATGGCTGCGGCTGACAGCGTGATTATTCCGACACAACCGCATTTCTTTTCTGCAAAAGGTTTGGAGCAGTTGCTACGCTCAGTATCAAAAGTAAGGCGGCAAATCAACCCCAAGCTAAGAAATAGACGGTATCTTGATGACTATTGTAATGTCACGCACGAACAGCAGCAAGGAAGTTACAGCATCAATCAAAAGTGCATACGGACAGAAAATCAAAGTATTTGATGCACAGATACCGTTTGCAATTAGTGTTGTGGACGCTTCCGCAGGGTGACAGAGCTTGGCGAGAAACAACGCTCCCAAAATCGAACTGACCGCTTACGATGACCTTTTTCAAACAGATGAAAGCCGTGCAGAAGCAAGGCTGAGTAAAATCAGGGATATTCCCTTATCGCAGATTGACGAGTTTCCCGACCACCCGTTCAAGATTTTAATGGACGAGGATATGCAGCAGCTTGTCGAAAGCATTAAGCGAAACGGTGTAATGACCCCTGCTACCGTTCGGCTCAAAGAGGACGGACGGTACGAGCTTTGTAAGCGGACACAGAAGAAAAAAGGCTTGTGAGCTTGCGGGGCTTGAAACGCTGAAATGCGAGGTTAAAGAGCTGACCCGTGATGAAGCCATTATTGTAATGGTAGAAAGCAATTTACAGAGGTCAACGATTTTGCCGAGCGAAAAAGCCTTTGCCTATAAAATGCGGCTTGAAGCGATGAACAGGCAGGGGCAGCGCAGCGATTTAACTTTGTCCCCATTGGGGACGAAGTTGCGTAGTGATGCAGAGCTTGCCGAAAAAGTTGGAAAAAGTAGAAACCAAATTCAACGCTATATCCGTCTGACCGAGCTTGTACCCGAAATCCTGCAAATGGTAGATGAAAGGCAGATTGCTTTTCGCCCTGCCGTTGAAATCTCTTATCTAACCGAAGAACAGCAGTACACCTTGCTTGAAGCTATGAGCTACAACGATGCTACCCCGTCGCTTGCACAGGCTATCAAAATGAAAAAGTTTATGCAGGACGGCAAACTCACAGACGAGGTTATCCAGAGCATTATGGAGGAAGAAAAACCTAATCAAAGGGAAAAGCCTGCTTTCCGTGACGAGAGGATAACCAAACTCATTCCTAAATCTGTTCCAAAAGGACAGGAAACGGATTTTGTTGTAAAAGCGTTGGAGTTTTATAACCGACACTTGCAGCGAAGCAAAGCTCAGGAACGATAGCCGCACACCGAGGGCGAGGTTTGCCCGTTTTCGTGGATAGCCGCTTTTCGGCTTTTTCCCCCTCTCCACACCTCACCCCCTTACTACTACCAAGACTATCCGAAAAAAGAATATATGCAAAACTCTTTGTTTGAAAGATTTTCTACCTTTGAGAGCTTCTGAGGTTTTTCGTATAATGAAGCCGCAAAGGAGGTCTATGCTATGCGAAAAAAGATGATTGCAATGCTTTTTGTGCTGATATTGGCATTAAGCGGTTGCGCCGATGTTTCAACAGCCCCCGCAGAAAGTGATAATTATGAGCCTGTAACGGAAACAGAAGCCGCCGCCGAAACAGAAAGCAGTTCTTTCTCGGAAAGTAGAGAAAGTGAAAGTGCCAAAACGGATACTGAGCTTGAAAGCAATGCCGAAGTTACAGAGTATGAGCCTGTTGAAAGCGAAACTCCAAAGCAGACCGAGTCTGTATCGCAAGGGAAAAATCAAGTATCTGAAACGAAACCTGCGGTAACAGAAGGCAGCTCTGCTCCTGTCAAAAAGCCAGAGAAAACAGGGCCGCCTGCGGAGATACCAACGCAAACAGTCCCCGAAGATACAAAACCTAAAACCGCCTATGATTATGAATTTGACATTGAAGCGGTTAAAGCGGATTGCATCGGCATTGGTCTTGGTATGGGGCTTGCATTAGACAGCTCATTCACTCCGAGTAATTCTACTTGGTGGAAACCCGTAACGGCATCACAGAACAATCAGGGCGAAGCATTAAAGCAGAGCCTTGAACGCTATATCACATTCCATACCGTCGAAAATCTCGGCGCATACGGAATTGATAAAATCACAGCTTTTAATATTTATTGCGAAGCAAGAGGAAACGGCAGCTACTCGATTTATTTCCTATTTGCGTAAGCGACTATCAGGCTTTTCCCTCTGTTAAAAGCAGAGGGATTTTTTTATGCCCAAAATCAAGAAAGGACGGTTTAACAGCCTATGAAAACGAAATTTACAAAGAAAGGCAGGCGTATCCTGTCGGCGGCTCTCTGCCTGCTGATGATGGTAACAGCTCTGCCGATGTCCGCCTTTGCGTGGACGAGCGAGGAAGGTAAAAGCTGCACATCTTCCTTTGGAGATTATTATGTCGGCTCGGACGGCGAGTATTACCGCAGCAAAGCCCCGTATTCGTTCATTGTTTATGACAGCAACGGCGATATTTCTGTAAGGACGGCGAACGGAGAAACTGCGAAACGGGAATATCTGATGACGGATAATAGCGGGACGCATCAGGTTTACTGCGTGGAGTCTGGCATTGATTTCAATACGGGTAATTCCTATGTGTCCAAAAGCGGAAAGAACAGCTCGTATTTTCAAAACCTGCCGACTGACGCTCAGTTCGGTATTATGATGGCTTTGATGTATGGCTGGCGTGAGGGTAAGTCCTCTCCCGTTGCAGGCACAAACGCAGATGATTACGCTTTTGCGACCCAGACGATTATCTGGGAATATCAGCAGCAG
>URPR01000014.1 GCA_900549775.1 uncultured Oscillospiraceae bacterium
TAACTTTGGCAAACACCATCACTAAGTGCGTAAACAACAGATCTTGGATTGAATATGTCTAAGCCTGAGTGAGTTTTATAGCCGTCATACCACATTTTTAGTTCTTCAAAAGTAATTTTACTTTGTTTTTTACACAGATTTTTCACCTCTGCAAGAGTAAATCCAAAATGTTTATCGTATTTACTATCATTTAACATGTTATATTCTTTAAACATATTAAGTGCAGAACCAGAAGAGTATTTTGCAATAGGGAGAACACCAGTCATGTAAGCAAGTTCTACATACGGTTTATCTTTTAATAGATCTCTTAAAAATTCTAAAAAAGCTTTTCTGTCGCTCTCTGAAAATAGGTTGTTATTGAAGATATAGTCCCATTCATCAAATATAAAAATAAAACTTTCCTTAGTTTCATTATATACTTGGTCAAAAACCCTAGATAATGGTTTCGCATCTTTTATTTCAATATTAGTAAAAGCTTCTTTGAGATCACTTAATAAAGCACCTGCATAGTTATTTATGAAATCCTCGTAAGTGCATCCAGGTTCTGGAAGCTGATTTAATGTCATATAAACAACATTATGCTTATTTAGATGTTTTAAATAAGACTTGCTTTTACTAATTTCAAGTTTATCAAACAATTCTTTGAAATCGGCATTTTTAGAATAATATGAAGCTAGCATCATAGCATTTAGAGTTTTTCCAAAACGACGTGGACGTGTTACGCATACATATTGGGACGCTGTTCCAACCAATTCATTCATTTTTTCTATCAACTCAGATTTATCTACAAAATACTTTTCCTTAGTAGTTTTAGAAAATTGATTTGCTTCATTTATGTTGTTCAGAAAGTATGCCATAATAAAAAACCTCCTTTTTTAATAGCTTAATTGTAGCATACTTTATTAAATTTATAAAGTACTGAGATGTCCATATTTAAAGACTTGACTTACTTGCTGATAAAAGTTTAGATAGACATAAAAACTTGGAAATAAAAATGTAACATATAGGCACAAATTGTAATTTGAAGTAATAATAAAATGAAAAAAGGAAGACAGCCAACTGTTCCTACTGTGTTTATCTTTATTGTTTGAGTTTTCAAATAGACCTCCTGCGAAATAAAGATAAAAGCTCAAAATTACAAGTAGCAGAGATTAAATTGAATCTAAGAATGAAACGTTTTCTGCAATTTCGATATTTTTCAGAAAGGATTCTAAAACGTTTAATAAAAACTATAGTATGCTCATTTTGGAATTTTTCACTTGAAATTTTATGATTATTCGCTTTCTCTGATTTTGTAAGAGGATGTTTTTTGTTTTTTTTTGGAAATTTCTAAGTTTTGGTGAAATTTGCTAATTCCTTGAAATCCAGTGTCAACTAAGACTTTAATATTTTTGTTAATCAAAACTTTAGACTCTTTAAAGAGTCTAAAATCATGACGTTTCCCATTTGAAAAAGTAGTACAAACCACTTCTCTATCAGCTTTATTAATAATAACCTGTGATTTTATCGTATGGCGTTTTTTCTTTCCGGGCAAACGGAAAGTTCCATCTTTAATGTGGCTTATTTCAACCCCATGGTCACATCGTACAATTTGGCTTTTATGAACTCTGTAACTCGCTGCGATATGTGCATACGTCCAATATTCACATAAGTGTTTAAGTGTTGCCAACAGTTTATTTTCCATTGATAGTTTATATTTGCGTACGCTCTTTCATACGTTTTTAGCGTGCTCCTCCGAGTGCTTTTTGTTCAATATTTCTATGCATTTTTTATATGTTTCAATTTTTAGCCCCGTTATCCTGCGGAACTTTTCACGTCTATAGTCTTTTATATTTTCGTATTTCATTCTATTATTAGATCGTAATATTTAATTTTCCAGAAGGTCTAATATTAAATTAAAAGGGTGTTAAATATAAATATTTTTATGAAAGAAGCCGATATTTTCGGTAAATGTTTGCCAGAGAAAGCTTTATTGGATCATTCAAAAATTTTTTTAAAATAACCAGGAAGGAAAAAAATTAGGTACGGATAACTCCAATATTATTCTTTGAATTCAACGCTAACGCTACAATGGCAGGAACTACAGCTTAACGTGAGTTAAGGGAAATGTCTTGCTCTTAAATTCTGAGGAAAAATATAAAAATTATGAATTTTATCAAGTTGCTAAAAAATTTATAGAAAACAACAATTTTAAATACAAAGAAAATCACACTCTACTCGAAATTTAATGTGCGTTGCTTACACCAAAATTCACAGATTTCATAGTCTAAAAATACATAAATCGAATTAAATGACAATCCAGTCCGGTTTTAGATATCATCGAACTTCGTCAAATGTATGAACACTTATCTGATACAATTTGGCAATCCAAAATAGATGCTTTAAACTCTGCAATAATGGAATCATTTTTATTCTGTCAGGTGGCAAATTCTTTCTTGCAATCAATTACAAATTATTATCTACTTTGCTTACGCTATACCAAGATAAAAAAATGTCAAAGCAAATATAATTGTTGATTTATAAAAAATTAGCACAAAAAGCGTGATTCAAATAATAGTCACGCTTTTATTTTGTTAAGTAAAATATATTTTAATAAATATTTACTATGCGTTGCTCACGCCGCAATTTGCAGATTATGCAGTAAATAAATTTTTTGAAGAAATTGAAAGTAGAATGAATATGAAAATAGATACTATACTTATGCCAGAAAATTATGAATTTATAGCTGATATTGACGAGAAAGAAATGAACACCTTAAACATGGTTATAAAAGGTAGATTTATAATATAGTCAACAATGAATTTGTTTTTGCAGTCAATACCCACAGCTAGTATAGAGACTATTTATTCGTAGGATCCTCTTACTCTGCCTGCCAGCTGAAGTGAACTGTTTACGAAACAATTATTTCTATTGAATTTTATCCAAATTACGTAATACTTTCTTTAAGTATATGACTTGCGATTACTAACTCTATGTTGTTGTCACTACCATTGCGAAAGTTATATACAAAAATATTGAATTAAATGCTGTAAACAAATGAATAGTAGTAAATATTTTTAAGTTGGGTCAATGTAGCCAAGTATCATATCTAAATAACTGCCATTATTTGGTTTTAATATTTTTACATTTTCGTAAGAAAAATCGGTAATTTCCCACGTAAAGCTCACTACTGAAAATATAAAGCTATACTTTTTGTTTGTTATAATATTTTGCCCACAAGTTTTTCCAAAAGTGTTTTCTCCTATTAAAACAACATTATTTAAATTTGTATACAGAGAATAAGCCAAAATTTCACTGCTACTTGAGGTTTTCGCATCAACAAAAATAAATATTTTTTCAAATTCATAATAATTTTCGCTTGAAATATATGTAACTATTTTACTTTTAAACTTTTGAGTAAATGTTTCACATTGAGGCAGTAACAAATTACACAAGTCTGCACAAGTTTTTATACTACCTCCACGAGATCCTCTTAAATCAATTATTAAATATTTTGTTTTTGAATTGTTTTTAAATAAATTTATTAATTTTTTTGCTTGAGATCTATCTTGAAAATCAGGAATTATACAAAGCGCATTTTTGAATGGGATAGTATAATCAATCTCGTGTTTATCACACTTTGTGTGATAAAACTTATATAGTAAGGGATTGTATTTTTTGAAAAACGAAAAGCTTGATTTTCGTGTTTGTACAATAAAATTTTGCATGTCCTGATAAGAAATTTTATTTTTATTAACAAGATTTTTTTTATAATCATTGTATTTGTCATCTATTTTAAGAAAAATATCATTCTCCTCATAATATTCAATACATTGAGTTATGATATTTTTATCAATGTATTTGTTTAATTTATTAAAAATAATCATTGAATCACATCCTAATCAGTTAAATTGTGAAAATACCATACCGCGAGCGTTTTGCAAAGATGTTATATATTTTTCTTTGTTCACTTTTTTATTTATGAGTAAAGAAATAATGGCTAGAGCTAATCCCAGTAAAAACAAATATATACTAAAATTAAATTTAGTTGGTAAGGTATAAAACTTCATCTTTAAAAAGTAATAATAGTAAAATAGGCAATATTATCAGGTGTGCATAAAAAGCATATTGAAGTTTGATCCACTTCATACTGAAGAGAAAAAAGGATAAATCCATTCTGTTTACCAACTCCTTCAACAAAAATACAAAAGGCACATATAGATTACCAAAAACAAACCAATAAACAAGATATCCCAAAAGCAATAAAATCATAGAATATAAAAGGCTACTAAGTTAAATTATTAAAGAATTAATTATCCAACTTTTTTTGAGTGAAATAGATGTATATATGTAGTATTCTTTATACAACATACTTTCTAAATCAATTTGATCAACGAAAAAGCTTATCTAAATTGCCGCCACAGAAAAATAACAAACTGAAGTTTCTTGACTACACCTCCAAAAAAATAAAACTGACAATGAAGCTACAGGTAACAAAAAAGCACGGGCAAAGATATGCTTATTTGTGGTAAGTGTCGTTATTTTTCCCATGACAAAGCATTCATTGTTGTGCCTCCTCAATTAAAATTTTTTCAAATGTAAGTCATTTTCCAAATATCTTTGAAATTAATAAAAGAAAGCTTAATAGAATTAAAATAAAAGCAAAACTTATAACTACGTTGAACTTACTAACGCAGGAGAAAACCTCTCCTAAGACAATAAACCAAAATGTAAAAAGTCAATGTTCCATATATTTTGCTAACAAAATATTTTATACTAAACGAAAAATTAAAAAAGGGAAATATTAAATATACTTGTTGGGTGAATAAAGATACTGCTAAGTCGCTCAATATAATGGCAACTGTTTTTATCCACAATATCAAAGAATTTGAATCTATTATATCTTTTATCTTTAAGGGAGGGGACTGGCCAAAATGGATTTTGACAAAAATAGCAGCTGAAAAAATCAACAAAAATATATCGGTTAAAAAGGCGTATGTTGAAGACTTTTTATAGTACCACAAAATAGTTTCAAAATTGTCTAACATTAAAAATTTCCTTATCAATATCTTCTAGTTCTATGTTTGAATCTGAATTTTTGCCATAAGCTTTCTGTAATTGCTCCAAAGTGCCTTGTGATATTATGGAACCATTATTTATAAAGCCGTAATAATCACAAATTTTTTCAAGTTCACTTAAATTATGGGAATTTATTAAAACGGTTGTCTCTCTGTTTTTCATTTTTTGGATATAGTATCTGACCAATAAAATTCCTTCTACATCGAGCTCAGTAGTGGTTCATCCAGTATAAGTAATTTAGGCTCATTAATGCTGGCACGAGCAAGTGCGAGACGCTAACGTTCACCTTTTGAAAAGAAATTTATTTTATCATTTGCTTTTTCGGATAAGCTAAATAAATCAAGTGCGTCAGAAATTACCTTTTGTCTTTGATTATTGCTCATTTTAGGGAAATAAATTCTATGAAAGAATTCCACATTTTCTGCAACAGTAAGATTTTATAGGGCCTAAGGGAGCCATGACACAGGAAATATTGTTTTTAGTTTTATTAAAATTAGCAAATTCAATTTTTGTGCCATTTAATTACTCCTAAAGTTGGCTCATAATATTTGAAATCAACCTTATAAAAAGTTGGTTTACCGACACCGTTTGAGCCGATAAGCCCATAAGCAGAGTCTTTAGGTACTTCTATATTGATGCCTTTTAATATGAATTTGTCACCTGTTTTTTACAAACCTTTTTTGCAATCTCAAGTCCATACTTTGTCCTCCATATGATAGCAACAATTCTCTTTTATGTTATCAAACACACAAGCATTACATGTATATCGAAACTCACATTTACCGCAAATATTGTGGTAATCGATTTTATTATTCCAATATTTGTAAGACAGATTGTGCATAATTTCTTCCCATGAATCATTACATATATTTCCGACCGGTTTGGCGCTTTTTATAGCTTCTAAACAAGGATAAATGTTACCACTTTGGGCAATGGTTATTTTTCCATTCAAACAAGTACTTTTCATTTGTTTGTTATAAAATTTATAAATATCCGTACCTAGTAATGCTCGCCTAGTTATTTTATGAGGATAGTAAGAACGTTTGATAACAGTCCAAGAGTCTGGCATACCCAATATATTTTCTTGGTCTTCAAAATATGTACAAAGGGTTATATTTTTAAAATCTTTATAATTTTTAATTATAACAGACAACAATTCTTTTTTAAAGGCAGAAATCACAATGTTTGACTGTGCAAAATAATTATCGAGCTTATGTATACCATTTGTTGATAAAACTATATTAAACCCATTTTTAAGTAAAAAATCATATACATTTTTCAGGTCGGAATAAATGGCTATTTCTCCACCGGTAAGTAAAACGGTTTTGCAACCATATCGCTTAATATTCATTATAAATGATTTTAAATGGTCTAAAGACAAATTTTCGGTATTTTCACAAGTTTTAACACATAGTGGACAAAAAACCTTACCGCAGGTAGTGCAGTTCAAATTGCATTTATCAGTTAATTTAATTGTGGCATGGCTAATAACTAGTGGCTTTTTATGTAATTGTCTTTGATCATTAAAATCTAAAAATCTTAATTTATCTACAAAAATAGGTGAATAAGTAATGGTGCCCCAGCCGTGGTCTTTTAATTGCGATGCATATTCTAAAAATTCACCTGAAATGGGTTTGTTATTTTCGCATAATTTAATTAATTTAGCAATATCATTTTCTATCCAGAATATTTTTTTATTTAATATATTTTGTAAAATAGATTTATGCTTTCCAATTATTAAATATACTTCTGGTAAAAGTCTAAAAAACATTCAATTAAGCTCCTCGCATGTATTTATTTTTTGATAATATTGTGCTGTAGATTCGTCAAATAAGGTTGGATTAGATTCCATTAGAGTTACATAATTTTCCAATATTCTTTTTTGACCCTGTCTTTGAATCTCACATAAATTTTTATTTGAGGTGAAACTGAAATTTTGATCTAAGTCTTTGAGACACAAAGTACAAAGCTTTGTAATATTGCAATCCTTACATTTGGCACAAGACTGATCGCGATACTTTTTGAATACAGTAACAATTTTGTTAAAATCTAATCCTTGTTCTACATTACCAAAATCAAATTTACAGCCCATTTTTTCACATAAATAAAATTTGCCAAAAGTATCAACATAAATCTTTTCCCCCATTATGCAACTTGCAGAATAAGGACAGATTTCAGTGCGACCATTGCCTGGTTTACGGCGAAAAATAATATCCTTAAAGTGTCTACTCATATATTTAAACAAAAATTTGTTTTCATCTTTTAAATCACCCTTGGCGAAATCGAACATCATATTCAATATTTTATTGTATTTTTTTGAATAATTAAATTTATCTATTTCTGAGAATTTAGAGTAATAAGTGCTATTATTTGCTTCAACCATTGAAAGTGTAACGAAATCGATGTTTTCTTTATTGCTGAAATTCATTATACGTTCTATATCAGTTTTATAATCCATACACCCGGCAGCACTCAATTTGGCATCATGGTATCTAGTTCTCATTTTTTTATAATTGTTAAAAACGAGGTCGAATGTTTTTCCACCAGAGGCAGTTAGTCTGTTTCTGTCGTGATTTTCCTTATAACCATCTATGCTTACTAAAACACTAAATTTATTTTCATATAAAAAATCTTGTATTTTTTCATTTAGTAATAGACCATTCGTAGTTATATGATACATGTTTTCGTGTAAATAGGCTTTATAATGTTTATTAATGTAGTTAACGCATTCCTTTATTAATTTGAAATTTAGCAAAGGTTCTCCGCCATAAAAATTTATAATGGGTTTCCTTTGAGGATTTCTGTTTAAAATTATCTTAAAATTTTCAAAGTAATAATTTATTGCTTTTTTAGCAACATAGAAGCTCATCATTTCGGAACCATGTGAACGGGTTTTATCATAATACTCAGAGTAAGTACAATATTTACACCTGAAGTTACACATAGAGGTTACTTCTAAAAACAACTGTTTAAAACCTTCTGCACGATCGTACAAATAACTCTTTATATCATTTGCATCAAAATCTTTACTTGAAGAGGAATTCAAACAAAGTGATCTTAAATGTAAATGCTTTTCTTCTATTTTTCTGATATCGCCTTGTTGATTTATATTAAAAATAAACCCAGTAAAATCATCATAAAAATACTTGTTTCCGGATTTACTGAAAAATTCTATTCCTTTCAACATTGTATTACACACCTTTACAGAAAATAAACATAGAGTATACTTGAATCACAGCACATATGATATCAAATATACTCTGATTAAAAGACTTTATACATTATAATGGCGTAGTAGCTCCAACAACAGTTGCAAATGCTCCTGCATCTGTAAATATTGCTGCACCTGCAACAAAAGCAGGAGGAAACTCGCAGCCGCACAATATACAGCCTGCAACATATCCAAGTCCGCAAAGAGCACATAGAAATATTGCAACTTCGTCTTTCTGACCTAAAGAAGTATCTTCCTCTAATGTAAATTCTTCCCCAAAAGGTAATTTATTCATTGATATCACCTCCTTTCAAGTTAAACGAATTATTTATCTGTATATTTTGGCTTGAGATTCATACATCTTAATAATTCAACAATTACTTGAGTTTTTCCACCTGAACGCCTAACATAATTTAAGTTTTTTTGCAAACTTATGTGTTAAAGAAACCGAAAGTGGCATTAACTTTGGTGTTGTATGGCACACAAATCCAAAATGCCATTTCCTGATCTCCAGTACCGATTTAATTTTCGATTTTATTTTTTTCACATTTAAATTTTAAAGTTTAGTCGACTCACACGGCAATATCTGTAGGTTGAGATTTATGGAAGAAATAATTCCACAAGTATTACCATCGAAACCAGTAACTAAAATTATATCAATTACTTTTCTTACTACATTTAGAAATATCGACATAACTATTTGTAGATATTTCTCCCATAGGTAATAGCAGTTTCACACGCAACATGAGCATTAGAATCTTTGGGTAAAAACTCATCTAAATGCAGCATCAGAAATTTGATCAAAAACCTTATCTTGGTGCTCCTCTGTCACGGATTCAGATGTAGAATATTTTTTCATAGCATTTTCCTCCTAAATTACATTTAATGGCATATTTTAATTTACTGGATAAAAAGCAATTCAGTTGTGCACTCACCACCTTACAAATTTTAAGAATTTTTGATTTTTCTTGCAAGAAATCGTTAAAATTATCCTTTTTCTCACATCATATTACAATTAATTCTAAAAATGCAATAGGGTTTCACAAATTTCTCTATTTTACATAAATATAAGTCGAATATTTTTTATTTACTGCTATATATATCAGGAGTCATTTGATGCCTTTTGATATATTTTTACTAAAACTGTAATTTTTTGAAGATGGTTTTATTGATTTGTTTTCGATGTCAATAAATTCAAGTAAACCAGAAAATTTGATACTCAATTATTTATATTTTTTATGTTTTTCGATGAAAAGCTACTCTTTGAGTCATTAAGAGAACGACAAATTAAATACGTCACCAAATATAAAATCTAGTTGTAAATAGATTAATAAGGACGTACGTAACTTAGACTTTATTCAGGTGGCAAAAGCGAGAACAATAAAAGTACTTAAATTAGGTAGTTTAAAAAGTTTAAAATCGCTTAAATCAATAAGCAGAGTACATAATTTAATGTTGTACTCTGTTTCTTTGCGTTTGATGACGTTTCTAGGTTGCCAAAATTGGTAGCCATATGAAGAAATTTTGCTGGTACTACATTCGATATCCATAGGGATTCCAAATTATTTGAAAAAAGAAATTTAAATGATTTGGAGCGATAAACCTATGGAAATAACTTATAATTTTGCAAATGGAGAAAATGTAATTGTTTTAGTCGATGAAAAACTCGGTAGTACGATTATGCAACTAAGTAAAGATTTATATAACAATAATCACAAAGAAACACGATGGCATCAAAGTTTAAACGAAGTACTTGAAAAAAACAATATGGTGGTTGATGAAAACGTCAATATCGAAGAAGAATTTTTAAAACAAAATGACGTGGACAAGCTACATAAAGTTATATCAAAACTTAAACCGTCAGAGCAAGAGATAATACATAAACTTTATCTGGACAAGCATCCAATGACACAAGCCGAATATGCAAAAATACTTGGTATAACAGAAAATGCCGTAAAACAAAGAGTTAAATGGCTAAGGAACAAGTTAAAAAAGCTGTTGTCAACTCATACTTAAAGCAGATTTTCACCCTTCATTCTGAGGGGTGAAAAACTTTTAAAAAAATTTATGACACCTAGGACATTTCCCGTGGCTTATATATAGAGGCGATTTTTTCCAGTTTGAAAAATAAAGCCTCGAAATGGAGGTGAAATTTATGATTAAACATCAAATGAAAATCACTGTACGCAATAGTAGCGGAGAATCGATAGACATAGCGGAGTTTAAAAGATTACCCTTGGTTAAATGCCTGTCTACTAAGTGGTTCGGCAAAGCCAAAAAAGTGATGGTACTTATTCCACAGGACAGCGTGCAAAGTTTAGAAATTAAGGAGGTATCAGCAAGTAATGACTAACAAAATGCCAATAAAAACAGAGCCATATGAACATCAAAAAGAAGCGTTTGATTTTGCGATGAAACTTTACGATGATACAAAAAACAGTCGAGGTGTGGCGATGTTAGTCGAAATGGGATGTGGCAAAACACTTACTGCAATTTCGGTAGCTGGAGAATTGCATAACTCTGGGGAAATCAAAAAACTGCTGATTGTATGCCCGTTATCCATTACCTCTGTTTGGAAAGAAGAATTTTTAAAGTTTGCAGATTTTGATTATGAATTATTGATTCTAAAGGGCAGTGCAGAAAAGAAAACTGAGCTGTTGCAAAAAATGCAAGGAGCAGGACTTGGTGTTGCGGTTGTGAATTATGAGTCAGTTTGGAGGTTGGAAAAAGAAATTGCAAAATGGAATCCCGATTTTATCATTGCTGATGAGAGTCATAGAATCAAAACGCATAATATTGCAGCATCAAAAACAATGCATAGGCTGGGTGCAAAAGCAAAATACAGGATGATTTTAACCGGCACTGTAATTACGAATAAAGCTATCGATGTCTTTTCACAGTATAAATTTGTTGATCCAACAATCTTTGGAAACAGCTTTTATGTTTTTCGGAATAAGTATTTTGACATGGTTGGGTACGGCGGATATACTCCGGTTTTGAAGGAATCTATGAAAGATGAACTTATTGAGAAACTGCATAGCATAGCGTTTAGAGCAACTAAAGCTCAGTGCCTGGATTTGCCTCCAACCACAGATATTATTCGGTACATAGAGCTTGAACCAAGGGCACTTAGTGTTTATCGAAGTCTTGTAAAGGACAGTTTTGCAGAACTTGGCAAGTCAGAAGTGACGGTAACTAACGTACTTACAAAACTATTGAGACTTTCTCAGTTAACCGGTGGATTTATCGGCAATGATGAAGGAAGTGTGTGCCAGCAAGTGAGCAAATCAAAATTGGAAGCTCTGGAGGATATCGTGGATAATGCTGTGCAAAGCGGTGAGAAGATCGTAGTAATTGCAAGATTCTTAGCAGAAATTAAGGCCATTAAAAAGCAGCTTGAGAAAAAGCATATTTTGTATTCGCAGGTTTCAGGCGAAGTCAAAGACCGAGAAGCTCAGATACATAGCTTTCAGAATAACCCGGAAACGCTGGTTTTTATTGGGCAGATAGCGACTGCCGGTCTTGGCATCACATTGACCGCAGCTTCTACGATGGTGTTTTATTCGCTGGATTATTCCATGAGTAACTTTGAACAGACAAAGGCGAGAATTCATCGTACAGGACAGCAGAAAAACTGTACTTACATTTATCTAGTTGCGAAAAATACAGTAGATGAGAAGGTTTTAAATTCACTTCAAAACAAAGCAGATTTGGCAAAAGCTTTAGTTAATGACTATAAAAATGGTAAAAATCCGTATGATATGGGAGGTTTTTAATTTGAATAAGGGAAAATATTTAGACGCGTGCGAAAGGTCACAAAATGAAGATAAGCTTAGTGCGCGGCTTGGGAGCGGAGCCTCTCCGCTGTTCGATTTAGCTGATAGATTGAAAGATTTAAAAGAGCAAAAGAAGCAAAAAGAATCAGAGCTTAAAAACGTAAATGACATGATTTTTGAAGTTGAGTCAGCATTAGCTGAACTTATGACTTTAAGTGAAACACAAAACTTTACACGAAGCGGAACAATGTTTTCTTTAACAACAAGCACAAAAGCATCGGCAAAAGCTGGCAGAAAGGAAAAGCTTTATACATTGCTCAAAGATGCAGGATACGGCGATTTAGTGGTGGAAACCGTTAATCCAAGTTCTTTGTCTGCCTTTGTAAAGGAGCAAATTTCAGAGAACAACGATTCTCTGCCGCAGTGGCTTGAAGGTTTAGTCAATGTATTTGAAAAAACTTCAATTTCAATAAGAAAAAATAAAAAATAGGAGTGTTTATAGATGACAAATAATGAATTAACAGTAAAAAATCAAGGCTTTATGGGACTTGCAGACTTCAATATAAGCGAAGGATTTTCGGAAGAACTCGCAGGACTTGATAGTGGTTTTGACCGAATTAAAATTCCTGCAGGCGGTGGAACAATGTTCGAAGCGCCAGGGAATGATCCGAATGAACCTGATGCAGTAAAAGAATTTTCTGCGGTTATTTTGCACCACCACCCTATGTTTACTTTTTATAAAGAAAAATATAGCGGTAGTAGCACCCCACCAGACTGTTTGAGTTTTGATGGAGTAAATGGGCATGGTGAACCGGGTGGCTTTTGTCAGAGATGTCCGAACAATAGGTTCGGTAGCGGCGATAACGGCAGCAAAGCCTGTAAAAATAAGCATCAAATGTACTTGCTCAGGGAGAATGAAATATTCCCAACTGTTTTGTTTTTGCCAACAAGTTCCAATAAGGACTTTTCAAGATACATAAGAAGAGTGCTTGTTACTGGAAAAAAATCAGATTCTGTTGTGACTAAATTTTCACTCAAAAAAGCGGTTAACAAAGGCGGTATAGCGTTTTCTCAAGTTCAATTTGCGGTTGAGAGGACACTTTCTGATAAAGAAACTCAATTGATTAAAAAACTTTCTGAACAAATTAAACTTTATGCTCAAAACAGCCAAAATGCAGCAAAAGTTAATGAAAATACAGGCGAAGTCACAGCTTTGAGTGATTAGGAGGAAGTGTGTTGAATTATAAATTGGCTTTGAGCAAAGAAGAAATCGCAAGGTATATTGAAAATTTCAAACTTTTAGCTTTGGACATAGAAACATCGCCATTGCCTCAGTATCGAAATGACGAAAAAAGTGCACTGGATGCGCATAAATCAACCATTACTGGTATGAGTTTTTCAGTTTCAAAAGGCAGCGGTATTTATGTACCGTTCCATCACAAAGTCGGCTTGAATGCTGACTTTGTGGACACTTGGAACTGGATACGAAACAACATTTTAGTAAACGAAGATTTGACTGTTGTCATTCATAACGAGGCATTTGAAACGATGTTTTTTTATGCGCTAGGGTGTGTACCGCAGTGCAAGATCTACGATACGTTAGCTGCAGCGCAACTAACGCTTAAAACCTCAACTGAATTTAGGAAATTAAGTGATAGTGGTCTTAAAAAGTTGGTGCCTGAACTGCTGAAAGTAGAACTTCCAACCTTTGAGGAAGTTACTAAAGGATGTTTTTTTGATGAGCTAGATTCTCAAAATCCAGAAACAATCCGCTATGCTTGTGCCGACTCGGATTACACTTTGCAGCTCTATCAAGTTTTTAATAAATGGTTTGATGAGAATCTTCCAAAACACCGATTTATCGTAGAGCAAATCGAATCACCAACCGCGGTGTACGTAGGACTTATGAAATATAATGGTGTCCCTGTTGACTTGAAACTTATGAAAGAAAAAAGCGCTGAGGCTAAAGCTCAAATATCACAGCTAAAAGAGGATATTGAAATTATGACAGATGGCGTAGATATTGGCGCAAATGCCAGCACTAACGCGTTTAAAGATTATCTTTATAAGAAATTAAACTTGCCGGTACTTAAAACGACTGCTAAATCTAGTGAGGCAGCGGACGATGAAGCGTTGATACTTCTATCCGAGTGGTGCGAGAAAAACAAATCAGAACTAGTGCCATTGTTTCAGATGATTAAAGAATATCGCAAGTGGAATAAGTTGAAATCAACGTACATTGATGGATATTTGAAATTTTTAAACTCAGCTACAAAGCGTATTCACCCTAATTTAATGCCACTTGCGACAGAAACAGGGAGATTTGCAAGCCGCAATCCAAATCTTCAAAACTGCCCGAGAAAAGACAATGACCCGATTGGTATAAGAAAATTTATTGTTGCGCCGGAAGGCAAACTGCTGATGTCGCTTGATTTTTCTCAAATAGAACTTCGTGTCGGAGCATTTTATTGTCGAGACGAGAAAATGCTAGAAACATACAGAAAAAGCGGAGATATTCACGCTCAGACGACCTCGGTAATATTTGGGATTCCGTTTTCGCAGGCAGTTGACAAAGGCGCCAATTTCTATAAAGAAAGGCGCACAATTGCAAAAAACTGCAACTTTGGAGTGTTTTATGGGCTGTTCCCAAAAGGACTTCAGAAAACGCTGAAATTTAAGGCTGGACTAGATAAATCACTGGATGAATGCACAGAGATAATAGACAACCTTAAAGCGGGATACAAAGGCCTTGAAACATGGCAACGAGAAATTAAAAGACAAGCCGCTGAACATGGATACACCGAGACTTATTTGGGCAGACGGCGATATTTGCCCAATATTACGTCTGCTGACTGGGGCAAAAAGAGTTTTGCACAAAGATGTGCACTTAATACGCCAATACAAGGCACGGCTGCAGACATTTTAAAATTGGCTATGGGACGAATTATTAAAGGACTATCGGAACGTTTGTGGCTAAAACCGTTGTTACAGGTTCACGACGAACTAATTTTCGAAGTACCGGAAGATAAGGTTAACGAAGCGGTTAATTTTGTGAAAAAATGTATGGAGCAACAGCCATTTAAAGGCTTTGATGTACCGATAATAGCAGAGGTTGAGGTTGGCAAAACATTTGGAACATTACATGAAATTTAGGAGGATTAAAATTTATGGATACAAAAGAATTTCTTACTGAAATTTATAGAGGGTGTGATGAAGGCTATATAACACTTACGTTATTACCTGAACGCAGGACTTTGTGGTTTAAATTGGGTGAATTCGACAAATTGGAACAAGCAGTCAAAAAATATAGTAACAAAACTAATATTTATTTTGGCGTGGGACTGCGAAAAAAGATTTTGCCTAATAATCTTCGTGGCAAGGACAATGATATATCAACTGTCACGACGTTGTATGCTGATATCGACATAAAGAGTAAAGCTCATGCCCAAACAGCGTTACCAAGTTCTGTTAACGAAGCAATGGAATTTTTAAATTCAATTCCGTTAACGCCTAGTATTCTCGTAAATTCAGGGAATGGTCTTCATGCATATTGGTTACTCGATGAGCCATTCAAAATAAAAAATTTGAAGGAGAAAGACTATATTTCTTCAATTTTTAAAGGTTGGAGCAAAGTCCTTAGTGCGAAAGCCTTTGAACTTGATTGGAAGCTTGATAATGTATCAGATTTGGCTAGGGTTTTGCGTGTGCCTGGAAGTATTAACCATAAGCTTGAAAATAGGGCAAATTGCGAAGTTTTAGACAGTAATGGTATAAGATACCACTTAACTGATTTTGAGCCTTATATGGTGCCGTTTGAGCCAAATAACAAAAAGGCATATTGGAAAAACTTTCAAACTGGTGAGACAAATAGAATAATTGAAAAATGTGACTTTATCAAATATTGCAAAGAAAATGCTAAAGAACTCCCGGAGCCTTACTGGCACGCAATGATTACCAATCTTGCTCCGACAAAAGATGGTGTCAAAGCGATTTATGAGCTAAGTAAACCATACCCCAAATACGATAAAACTGAGACTGACAGGAAAATTGAACATGCAGTTAAGGAAAATAAACCTCATACTTGCAAATATATTCAGGAGCATCTTGGATTTGAATGCAGCAAAGATTGCAAAGTAAAATCTCCAGTGGTTCTTGGAACATCGAGCAAAGAACAAAGTTTTATGGATTTAATTGAAAACACATTAATCGATGCAGATAAAATTTTTTTAAAAGACAATATAAAGCTGTGCGCCTTTGCTAAAGGCAGTATGCCAGCTGAGTACGCAAGACTTAAGACTAAACTTAAAGGTAAAGTTAGTCTACGAGATTTTGAAAAAGCAGTTCGCTTTGAAAGTAAGAAAAACAGCATTAATTGCAATGATGAAAAACCGAATCCTCTTGACCTTAAAGGTATAAAGTTAAATGGAGCAGTTACCCCACATGGATGGAATGTGTCAATGACTCAAGGGATTCAAAAAGTATCTGTTTGCAAAGATTCAAGTATAGTTACTTCTGTTTGTAAAAGTCCGGTAGTTATAACAAAAAGACTTGAAAACTTCGATGACGGTAGCGAAAAAATAGAACTAAGCTTTTTTAGAGACGGACGTTGGAAAATGCTCATTGCTCCAAGGTCAAGTGTGTTTAATAGAAATTCTATAATAAAATACGCAGATTCTGGCCTTCCAATATCATCGAGCAGTGCAGCAGAGTTAGTTGCGTATTTGAGTGACTATGAAAATGCAAATATAGATAAAATTCCACTTGTACGCTCAATTGCAAGAATCGGATGGATCGAGAAGAAATCATTTTTTCCTTACTGTACGCAAAAAGAAATAGTTTTTGAGTCAGAGTCCAGTGAGGTCAATGGAATCATAGATGCCGTCATTCCACATGGCAGCATGGATATATGGAAAAAATACGCAGCCATAGCTCGTGGAAACCCATTTTCCCGATTTATTTTAAGCGCTTCGTTTGCCTCACCTCTTTTGAAATTGCTTGATAACAGAGTATTTTTTATCCATATTTGGCATGATTCACAAAGCGGCAAAACAGCAGCGATAAAGTTTGCAATAAGTGTGTGGGGCGACGCGTCAAAACTTATGGGCAGTTTTAATGCCACGAGCGTTGGTTTAGAACGCATGGCAGGGATTTTAAAGCATCTACCCTTTGCTATTGATGAATTACAGGTTTTGAATGATCGAAGGCTGTCTGTAGAAAAGATTGTGTATAGCCTTGGCAATGGATATGGACGAGTTCGCGGCAACAAAAACGGTGGAATGCAAAATACTCCTACTTGGCAGAATATTATGATCACATCCGGAGAGCAGCCGATAAGCAATGAATCAAGCAATGATGGAGCGATAACCAGAGTTTTAGAGCTATATGGAAGGCCTGTTGATGATGTTGATTTTGCTCATGATTTACATATTGTGAGCGCTACTCATTATGGTTTAGCTGGTGAACAGTTTATAAAGTACGTTATCAAAAATGTCGATGAACGTTGTGCAAAGCAGCTTTACGGGCAGATTTCTAAGGAGATAGCAAAAAAATGTACTTTTGAAGCACCAAAAGCTCAAATAGACAATGTTTCATTGGTCTGTTTAGGAGATTATTATTCGTCGATTGCGATATTCAATACGGAGAAAAATAGAGCGTGGGACGAAGCAGTAAATCTTGGAACGAAGATACTCCAAAACTGCAAGGAACTCCAAAAGTCAGATACAATCGATAGAGCATGGGATTTTGTAACAGATTGGATAACAAGTAACAAGAATCGGTTTTCACCGGACAGTACACCATGTTATGGAAAAATAGAGCAAAATAAGGTGTACATTATTCCGAATATTTTACGCCAAGCTCTATTGGAAAATGGTTTTGATTATTCAAAAATTACGCGTGGATTTAAAGATAAAGGTTTTGTTACAACTCAAACGGATAGCAATGGACATGAAAGAATGCAAGTGCAAAAAAAGATAAACGGTTTTAATAAGCGCTGTTTTTGCATAGAAGGTGACTTCGGAGGGGACTTTTAAATTCTCAAAAAACGCATAGCACAGCCATTTCTGAAGAGGGCAACCTCGTAACCAATTTTTCCCGCACATATACACCATTTATATAGGAGTTTATATATTAAATTAGATTGAGTATTGAATTAAATAAACTCCTATAAATATATATATTTATTTTTTTAAGGTTATTAAGGTTACTTAATAATTAATATTGGCAATCTTATCACATTTATAGGAGTAACCTAGTTTTTAAAAATAGGGTTTCTTTAAGGATACGTGAGGATGCTGAGCTTGATTGGAGTAAAAACGTGAAAGAAAAAACAATAACAAATCAAATTTTAAAATACTTAAAGGCACAGCCATGCTGCTTTGTATTTAAGGAGCATGGGGGAATTTATGGTACTGCTGGAATTCCCGATATTATTTGCTGCTATAGAGGAAAATTTGTGGCATTTGAAGTTAAGACTGAACAGGGCAGACTGTCAAAATTGCAGGAGACTACGATTGAAAGAATACGACTAGCAGGTGGCGTTGCTGTTAAAGTTGCATCTTTGGCAGAAGTAAAAGATATTTTAAAAGGAGTGATGCCGGAACAAAACTAAAGCAAAGTACATAGTACAAAGAACAAAAGTCAAAGCACAAAGTTCAAATTACAAAGCTCAAAGGATTTATATTTTAAAATTTGTAATTTGGAGGTTGACTTTTATGGTCAAGAAAAATCATATAAAGTGCATATCTTGTCTGTTTACTTGGCCGGATAAAACTATGAGCGATAGAAAATGGACGGCTTACGAATGTGGCAATCCCGAGAGTGTGTATTATAAAGCTCTTGTGAATGTCGATCCATATGGCAACAAAATGAAACGAATAACGTGGATCGGCTGCAAATACGGGAAAAGGAGATATGCAAAATGACAACAAAAGAATATCTTTCTCAGGTGTACCTAATAGACCACCGGATTAACAGGGAGTTGGAGGAAATTAAAAGTTTACATGATTTGGCAACTAAAGCTACGTCAATACTTAACGATCCCCTTGTTTCCTGTTCTAAAAATAATCAGCAAATGGAAAGCATAATATTAAAAATTGTAGATTTAGAAAATAAAATAAATAACGATTTAGATAAACTCATAGATTTAAAGGCTGAAATAACCTCAAAAATAAAGCGAATTGAAAAACCAGAATACCAAATACTTTTAGAGCTACGGTATTTACAATTCAAAAAAT
Source organism: uncultured Oscillospiraceae bacterium (assembly GCA_900549775.1). Classification (GTDB taxonomy): domain Bacteria; phylum Bacillota; class Clostridia; order Oscillospirales; family Acutalibacteraceae; genus UMGS1224. The sequence goes on from URPR01000014.1 coordinate 19,281, forward strand.
GGGAACAAATCGCAGTAGAAATGGCATATAGCATACAACATATTTTTAGAATGCACGCTAAGGCTTTAAAATTTATAAAAATTTCTTAAGCATGAGAGTAAATGTTAGTTGCAAGAGAGTATGAAAGTATGATATTGTTATAATTAGAAAAATATGAAACATGAGCCTTCACATTAAGTGAGGGCTTTTGTTATGTAGGAATGATTTAATTGCCAAAGAGACCAAAAAGCCCATGCCGATGGAACGGCTGCTCTGCCCTAACGGATGAGAGATACTGCAAAGAGCATAAAAAGTTAGTGAATAGACTTTACAATCGATGGAAACGCGATAAAAATACTTACAAAAGTTATGGAAAAACATGGCGGAAAATCAGGCTGAAACATATTAATGAACATCCTTTATGTGAAGTCTGCAAGCAAAAGGGAATGTTAACTCCGGCAAACGAAGTGCATCATATTATTCCCTTATCCGAGGGTGGAACGAATGAACCCGCCAACTTAATGAGTTTGTGCAAAAGCTGTCACTCAAGGATTACAGCAACTGAAGGCGGTAGATGGGGATAATAAAAAAAGACCTGTGTTTACTTACACAAGTCTTTTGAGCGGAGATTAATCAAATAAATCTGCGTGAGTTCCGGTTCTTGAAAGAAATAATATAAGCGCATCACTTTGTATCCGGTAAACAAGTAGCCAATCTGGTTGGATATGGCATTCACGAAACCCCACATAGTTTCCAATTAATTCATGGTCTTTATATTTTTCTGGTAGTTTTTCTTGTGCTGCGACAAATTAACTACATCATTAAGACGTTCTAAGTTATAGCCTCGTTTTGCAGCAAGTTTCAAATCTTTTTTAAAGCGATTAGATAAAACAATTTCAAGCATTTGGGAGAACCTCTTGCATAGCAGCTTTGAATGATGGATAGCGTTTATATTTTTCCGGATGCATCTGCATTTCATAGAATTCATTCATTGCGGCTGTGGTTTCAGTGTTAGGAATTTCTCTTTTAATTTCAAAAGGAATGGCTTGTTCTCGGACGGATTGCTTCAAGAATAGAGTCACAGCAGTCGTTAGATCCAGTCCCAAATCATAGAAAAGATCCTGCGCGGACTTCTTTAAATCGGAGTCCAAATTGATGTTAGTACTTACTTTAGACATAAAGTCCCACCTCCATTTTTATTATATCACATTATATGCGATTTATCAACCTAATATATGCGTAATACGCACATAAAAAATGTAGAAAAAGGATGAAATGGGGGTATAAAAATCTCTGCGAAAGATGTCGAACCCAACGGGGCTGGGGTGCCACGCACAAAAAGTTCAATTCAAACGGGGTATTAAAAAAATATAAAAAAGAGGTGAAAAATTTTGGCAAAAGACGGAACCAATCGAGGTGGACGGCGAGTTAGAGCCGGAGATAAGCCGTTTCCTTTAGCTGATAAAATAGCTGCAGGGAAATCGGCAAGTGTGCTAGATATTTCGGAGTTTGAAATAGATGAACAGTTTGATTTAAATGACTTTTCAGAGATGTCAGAGTTACAAGGTGAAAACATACCAAAACCGAGTGAATACTTAAATGCACAGCAGAAGAACGGAAAATCTCTGGGCGCTGATAAAATTTTCAGGGAAACGTGGATATGGCTGAAAGAGCGAAGGTGTGAAAAATTTGTAAACCCACGGCTGGTCGAGGCTTACTCACAGGCATTTGCAAGATTTATTCAGTGCGAGGAAGCCATAAGTACATTCGGATTTTTAGGTAAACATCCAACAACAGGAAATGCGATAGCTAACCCATTTGTGCAGATGAGCATTTCGTTTCAGAAGCAGGCAAACCTTCTTTGGTACGAAATTTTTGATATTGTTAAACAAAACTGCACGACAGATTTTACAGAGCCTGCGCAAAATGACGTGATGGAACTGCTGTTAACTACGAGAAAAAAGCGCACGTGATGAGTATCGGCGCAAGCATTAAGAAAAAAGATCATATTCAAACTTTGTACGCGACATTGCCCGCGGGAGCTGCCCCGCCTAGGAGAAAATAATGAAAATAGATATAACATGGTTTTTAACAGCAGTCTCGTTAATCGGGACTGTTTTTAATATTCGAAAAAAGATAATCTGTTTCTACATATGGCTGCTTGGAGATATTTTGTGGTTTACTTTAGATTACACGTCAGGAACTTATGGGCGTGCCGCACTTGATTTTGTGCAGGTACTGCTTGCAATCTGTGGGATTTTAGAATGGAAAAAAGCGAGCAAATTTTGAAGATGAACGTTGACGTGAGCTAAAAAATAAAAATTTGTGGGTAAGCCTTGTACGCGACATGGCGTGTGAGACCACTCACAGAGAGGTGATTTTAATTGCAAATAGAAAAAATAAATGTTTCAAAATTAAATCCAGCAAAATATAATCCTAGGAAAGATTTAAAACCGGGTGATGCAGAATACGAAAAGCTAAAACGTTCCATCGAACAGTTTGGTTATGTTGAACCGGTCATCTGGAATAAAGCAACCGGCAGGGTCGTTGGTGGACACCAGAGATTAAAAGTTCTTGTCGATTCAGGTTTAACTGAGGTTGATTGTGTTGTAATAGAACTTTCAGAAGAAAAGGAAAAGGCCCTGAATGTGGCCCTTAATAAAATAAGCGGTGAATGGAATACGGACAAGTTAGCCATGCTTATCTCAGATCTTCAGGGTTCGGATTTTGATGTATCTCTAACAGGATTTGAAGAAGACGAACTTGCTGATCTTTTTTCTAAGACAGCATGAAAAGAGGTCACGGATGATGATTTTGATTTAACGGCTGCACTTGAAAAGGCATCGTTTGTAGAACGAGGAGACGTCTGGACAGTTGGCAGGCACCGCCTTGTGTGCGGCGATGCGACAAGCGCTGAAGACGCAGCTATCCTCATGGACGATAAGCGCGCAAACCTCATTGTGACGGACCCGCCGTATGGTGTGTCATTTAAGAGTGCAAGTGGTCTGACGATCCAAAACGATTCAATGAAAAACGAGGAGTTTTACAATTTTCTTTTATCTTCATTTAAATGCATGGCAGACAATCTGGAAAAAGGCGGTGCAGCGTACATTTTTCATGCAGATACCGAAGGATTAAATTTCCGTAAAGCATTTATTGATGCCGGCTTTCACCTTGCAGGAGTGTGTATCTGGGCGAAAAACTCGCTGGTTTTAGGACGGTCAGACTACCAGTGGCAGCACGAGCCTGTGCTGTATGGATTTATGAAAAACGGTAAGCATCCGTGGTACGCCGATAGAAAGCAGACTACTATCTGGAATTACGATAAACCAAAGCGCAGTGCGAATCATCCTACCTCAAAGCCGCTTGATCTTCTCGGCTATCCGATTTGCAACTCTTCGCAGGAAAACAGTATTGTGCTTGACACATTTGGCGGCAGTGGATCAACCATGATGGCTTGCGAGCAGACGAATCGAATCTGTTATATGATGGAACTCGATCCAAAGTATGCGTCTGTGATTTTGCGAAGGTATGTGGAGGACACCGGTGATGAAGAAAATGTATATGTGATACGTGGCGGTGAGAGGATTCCCTACTCTGCACTAGCAAAGGAAGTGGAGCTTGCAAATAGAAAATAAAAAACTTACTCTTGGCAGTTTGTTTGATGGATCAGGAGGCTTGCTTTCGGGAATTATTCCTGTGTGGGCAAGCTACACAATAAATGTAGAATTAATATGGCAAAAGATCGTGTAGTAATGGTATTGATACATCCTCCCCAAAGAGCTAATATGTGTATGCCGAAAGGGAAAATAAAGTTCAAAAAGGAGATTTGATTATGTGGTCAAACGGTACAATTGGAATTAAAAATAATCTGGGGAATTATGTAACGATAAAATACTGGTGTAAACATTTTGAAGAACCGGGCAAATTCGGAATAGAGAATGGAAGAATTTCTAAGTTAACATTACAACAAGGTGATAGAGAGGTTTATAACTACGATAGAGGATTAGATATAGAACCTCGGACAGAGGAAGCAGAGCAGGCGCTTGCGATTTTAATGCACGAATACAACTAAAAATTTTAGGAGCAGAGCCAAAAAGGCTCTGTGCCTTATGATGCAGCCGATAAAGGCTGTTTTTTATGCTGATTTTTAGAAGGATGAGGAGGTGGGAAGTATTCAAAAACTGAAAAAATATAAGCCAACTAAATTTATGGCAAAAGGTTCATATTACGATAAAGACGCTGCGGACTATGCAGTAGGTTTTATCGAATGTTTGTGCCACACCAAGGGAACATGGTCAGGAAAACCGTTTGAATTAATTGATTGGCAGGAACAGATCATTAGAGATATTTTTGGGACTTTAAAGTCAAATGGGTACCGACAATTTAATACAGCGTATGTGGAGATACCAAAGAAGATGGGTAAGAGCGAACTTGCAGCGGCAGTCGCTCTTTTGCTTTGTTGTGGAGATGGAGAAGAACGCGCCGAGGTTTATGGCTGTGCCGCTGACAGGCAGCAGGCATCGATAGTTTTTGAGGTCGCTGCAGATATGGTTAGGATGTGCCCGGCACTCTCAAAAAGAGTAAAGATCAACGCTTCCATGAAACGCATGATATTTCAGCCAACTAATAGCTTCTATCAGGTTTTGTCTGCGGAGGCTTACTCAAAACATGGTTTCAACATCCATGGAGTGGTGTTTGATGAACTTCACACGCAGCCAAACAGAAAGCTCTTTGATGTCATGACAAAAGGTTCAGGTGATGCTAGGATGCAGCCGCTGTATTTTCTCATCACGACTGCGGGGACAGACACGCACTCAATTTGCTATGAGACGCACCAGAAAGCAAAGGATATCCTTAAAGGCAGAAAAATTGATCCGACGTTTTATCCTGTGATTTACGGAGCAGAAGAATCGGACGACTGGACAGATCCGAAAGTCTGGAAGAAAGCCAATCCGTCACTTGGCATTACCGTTGGTATCGACAAAGTCAAGGCGGCTTGTGAATCTGCAAAGCAGAATCCTGCTGAGGAAAATAGTTTTAGGCAGCTGCGACTTAATCAATGGGTAAAACAGGCAGTAAGGTGGATGCCGATGGATAAGTGGAACGCATGTAGTTTTAAAGTCGATGAAAAAAGCCTTGAAGGCAGGGCTTGTTATGGCGGATTAGATTTATCGTCAACCACTGATATTACTGCATTCGTATTAGTTTTTCCTCCTGAAGATGAATACGATAAGTATCACATTCTTCCCTATTTTTGGTTACCGGAAGACAATCTTACACTCAGAGTAAATCGTGACCATGTACCTTACGATGTGTGGCAGAGGCAGGGATATCTTAAAACTACCGAAGGCAATGTGGTCCACTATGGATTTATTGAAAAATTTATCGAGGAACTTGGTAAGAAGTACAACATACGAGAAATCGCTTTTGACAGATGGGGCGCCGTGCAGATGGTTCAGAACCTTGAAGGCATGGGATTTACAGTAGTTCCATTTGGACAGGGATTTAAAGATATGAGTCCACCGACAAAAGAACTGATGAAACTTACCTTGGAGCAAAAACTCGCGCATGGAGGGCATCCGGTGCTTGCCTGGATGATGGATAATATTTATGTGCGCACGGATCCCGCCGGCAACATCAAACCAGATAAAGAGAAATCTACCGAAAAAATAGATGGAGCAGTAGCGTTAATAATGGCTTTAGACCGAGCGATACGCAATCAAGGCAAAGACTTTAATTCTGTCTATAATGAAAGAGGTTTACTCATTCTTTAATTGAGCAAGGCGGCAAAATAAAATATTAGTTTGTTTTTAATGTCAACAGAAATGTTGGCATTTTGTTATTTGAAAAATTTTTTTTGGAGGTTTTATTTATGAACAACTTAAAAGTATTTAAAAAACAAGAATTTGGTGAAGTCAGGACGGTCACAATAAATGATGTGCCATATTTTGTGGGGAAAGATGTTGCTAAAATCCTTGGCTATGTGAACACAAAGGATGCACTTGCAAACCATGTAGACATTGACGATAAGACTATAATTCAAAGGTCGGAAAACGCTACCTTAGGCATTCCAAACAGGGGACTTACTGTTATCAACGAGAGTGGTCTCTATAGTTTGATTTTATCAAGTAAACTGCCAAGTGCGAAAAAATTTAAACGTTGGGTGACGAGCTAGGTTTTACCGTCGATCCGCAAACATGGAATGTATGCAATTGATGATTTAATTGCCGATCCGGATTTAGGTATTGCTGCTCTTAATGCTTTAAAAGCAGAACGAGAGAAAAATAAAAAGCTCAAGCAGTCAGTAACAGTGCAGACTCAGCAAATTTCAGAGCTGACGCCGAAAGCGAGCTATTATGATGTTGTGCTTAATTGTAAAGATTTGGTTTCAATGTCAACAATATCTAAGGATTACGGCTGGAGCGACGCGGAGCCCGCGCAGGCAAATCACGTAACAAAGTTAGAGCTTAGTTATAACACTTTTTTGCTCGCGGCTTAATCTTATGCGTATAAAAGGTTATACAAGCACGAAAACTCACACTTACCTTGATAGTGAAGGTCAACACACAAAAGTTCGCACATATTGGACACAGAAAGGACGACTGTTTATCTACGAGTTATTAAAAGAAGACGGGATATATCCAAATATTGAAAAGTTTGCAGGGTAAAAAATAAAGTGTTATGGAGATTTTACAGATATGAAAATTTTTAAACATATTTTTAGGTCACGAGATAAACCACAAAACTATCTGTCAGGAAGTAGCTACAATGTGCTTTTTGGCAGGACAACAAGTGGCAAAAATGTGGATGAACGCTCTGCGATGCAAGTCACAACGGTATATGCGTGCGTTAGGATTCTGGCAGAAGCCGTGGCAGGACTGCCATTGCACACATATCGTTATTTATCAGGCGGAGCAAAAGAAAAAGCACTAGACCATCCTCTTTATTATCTTTTGCATGATGAACCAAATCCAGAGATGACGTCGTTTGTGTTTCGTGAAACACTTATGAGTCATCTTTTATTATGGGGAAATGCCTATGCACAGATTATCCGCAATGGTAAAGGGCAAATTACAGCGCTGTACCCTTTAATGCTCAATCGAATGACTGTCGATAGGACTTCAAACGGCGAGATTTACTACACGTACTTGGTAAATGACAGCGATAATCCTAATCTTAAAGCGCAGGGACAGGTGTATTTGAGAAAAGAAGATATATTTCATATCCCGGGTCTCGGGTATGACGGCTTGGTTGGATATTCTCCAATTTCGATGGCAAAAAATGCGATAGGAATGGCACTTGCATGCGAAGAATATGGTGCAAAATTCTTTGAAAACGGAGCATCACCAAGTGGAGTTTTGGAGCATCCGGGAACGATAAAAGATCCTGACAGACTGCGGGAAAGCTGGAATTCCTTGTTTAAAGGCAGTGGGAATTCGCATAAGGTTGCGGTTTTAGAAGAGGGGCTTACATTTAAACCAATTGCAATTTCACCGAATGAGGCACAGTTTTTAGAAACAAGAAAATTTCAAATAGATGAAATTGCAAGGATATTCAGAGTACCGCCACACATGGTGGGAGACCTTGAAAAGTCTAGCTTTTCAAATATTGAACAGCAAAGTTTAGAGTTTTTAAAATACACTCTTGATCCGTGGGTCACAAGGTGGGAGCAATCCATACATCGGTCTCTGTTTTTAGAAAGTGAAAAGAGAGATTATTTTGTGAAATTCAATGTGGATGGACTCCTTCGAGGGGACTATCAAAGCCGCATGAATGGCTATGCAGTTGGAATTCAAAATGGATTTATGTCACCTAACGATATACGAAGTCTTGAAAATATGGATTTGATTCCAGATGAATTAGGTGGCAACTTGTACTTAATTAACGGTGCAATGACAAAATTACAGGATGCAGGAGGATTTATGCACTCTGAGCCCCCAAAAACTGAGATGAAGGAGGATGACAGCGATGAGTGAAATGATGAGCAATCCAAAGAACAAAACGAGGAAATTTTGGAATTTTACAGAAGATGAACAACAAGGCAGAGTATTGAGGCTTGAGGGCGCCATAGCCGAAGAAAGCTGGATTGATGACGAGATCACGCCAAAGCAATTTAAATCTGAACTAATGTCCGGGAATGGCGATATTACTGTGTTTATCAATAGTCCCGGCGGCGATGTGTTCGCAGCAGCCCAGATTTATAATATGCTGATGGAGTATGGGGGCAATGTAACTGTCAAGATAGACGGAATCGCAGCTTCGGCAGCCTCAGTGGTAGCCATGGCAGGAACTAAAGTTCTAGTGTCTCCCGTAAGCCAAATCATGATTCATAATCCCATGACAGCGGCGTTTGGTGACACACAGGAGATGCAAAAAGCGATCTCAATGCTTGGTGAAATCAAAGAGTCAATCGTCAATGCCTATGAGATAAAAACAGGACTATCCCGGGCAAAGATATCTCGCTTGATGGATGAAGAAAGTTGGATGAATGCTAAAAAAGCAGTAGAACTAGGGTTTGCTGATGACATTTTGTACACAGGTAATAATTCTGAATATGAAGTATCAGACGGTTTAATTTTTGGAAGAGCATTGATTGCAAAGGCGATAATTAATAAAATTTCTAAAAAAGAATCAAAAACAACACTAGAGTCGCTTAAAAAGCGGCTTTCTTTGTTAAATCATTAAATTTTAAAGGAGAGAGCGAGTTATGAACAAAATACTTGAACTACGTGAAAAACGCACAAAAGCATGGGAAACAGCAAAGAATTTTCTAGATAGCAGACGAAGTGAAAATGGGCTTGTTTCAGATGAGGATAATGCTACATACGAAAAAATGGAGGCTGAAGTAATAAATCTCGGAAAAGAAATTGATAGACTGGAAAGACAAGCGGTGCTTGACTTAGAGCTATCTAAAGCGGTTAACGCGCCTCTTTTGGAAAAGCCGCATATTTCAGAAAAAGAATTAAAAACAGGCAGAGCCAGCAATGAATATAAAAATGCGTTCTGGCAAGTGATGAGAAATAAAGCCGGGTTTGAAGTCAAAAATGCACTCCAAGTTGGAACTGACACGGAAGGAGGATACCTTGTTCCGGACGAGTTCGAACATACGTTGATAGAAGCGCTTGAGGAAGATAATATCTTCAGAAGTCTTGCAAACACGATTCAAACGTCCAGCGGAGACCGTAAAATCCCGATTGTAGCAACAAAAGGTACGGCGTCTTGGGTCGATGAAGAGGGCACAATTCCTGAAAGCGATGATAGTTTTAGCCAAGTTTCAATCGGTGCATATAAGCTTGCAACGATGATAAAAGTCAGCGAAGAGCTTTTAAATGACAGCGTGTTTAACCTTGAAAGCTATATCGCTACAGAATTTGGCAGAAGAATCGGCAACAAAGAGGAAGAAGCCTTTTTTACAGGCAATGGAACCGGTAAACCGACCGGAATCTTAGATGCAACAGGCGGCGGTCAGCTTGGAAAAACCACTTCAGGAGCAGCGGCAATTTCATTTGATGAAATCATGGATTTATTTTACAGTTTAAAGTCCCCGTACCGCAAAAATGCTACGTTTCTTATGAATGACTCCACAGTTAAAGCTATCAGAAAATTGAAAGATGGCAGTGGGCAGTATATATGGCAGCCATCAATGACAGCGGGAACGCCTGATACGATCCTCAACCGTCCTGTTTTAACATCGGCATATATGCCTGAAATTGCATCCGGCAACAAAACAGTGGTGTTTGGTGACTTTAAATATTACTGGATAGCTGACCGTCAAGGCAGAAGTTTTAAGCGTTTAAATGAGCTGTTTGCAGTGACCGGACAGGTTGGCTTTGTTGCAACTCAGCGTGTAGATGGGAAACTCATATTGCCTGAAGCTGTAAAATATCTGCAACAAAAAGCCTGAGTTAATTAACAGTTTTATGAAATGAAAGGAGATTTGAATGATGAACGACCTTAAGATTTTTGAATGTGAAGAATTTGGATCAGTAAGAACCTTAGATGATGGTAAAGAGATTCTATTTTGTGGCAGAGATGTTGCTAAATCATTGGGACATTCAAAACCACAAAATGCAATCTCGGCACACTGTAAGGGTGCCCTAAAACGGGGCATCCTTACAAATGGTGGGTGTCAAGATATGATTTTTTTAAAGGAGTGAGATGTGTATAGGCTCATTGTAAACAGTAAACTCCCGACAGCTGAGCGGTTTGAAAGATGGGTATTTGATGAAGTACTGCCGTCAATCAGGAGGCATGGAGCCTATGCAAAAGAAGAGCTTCTTGATAATCCGGATTTGTTTATAGAGGTTTTAAAAGAGCTAAAAAATGAAAGAGTCAACAATCAAAAACTGAAATTTGAAAACTTAAAGCAAAAACAGATCATTGGTGAATTAAAGCCTAAATCTGACTATACTGATAAAATTTTAAGGTCAACAAGTCTTCTGAGTATCAACCAGATTGCGAAAGATTATGGGATGTCGGCAATACAGATGAATCGAATTTTGCATAATCTCGGAATTCAATATAAACAGGGAGAACAGTGGCTTTTATATTCGAAATATCACGATAAAGGATATACGCATTCAGAGACATTTGTAGTAAAGCGTTCAGATGGAACAACTGAAATCAAGATGATTACAAAATGGACACAAAAAGGAAGGCTGTTTTTATATCAGAAACTCAAAAGCGAAGGGTTTATTCCCAACATTGAAAAATTGTCAGCTGAGATTTAGGAAGGGGCGAGTTTATGTCGTACAATACAAAGAATTACACCGAACAAGGTGGAGAAAAAACAGTGATTGGAGGGACTTTGGAAATAAAAGATGGTGCCAACATATCAGGTTTTCCTATATGTGAAAGTCAAAGTGAAAGCACAGCATCTACGATTGCAGAACTAAAATCAGATTTTAATGCGTTAATTTTAAAATTAAAACAAGCCGGTCTAATGAAGCAAGACAGTACTTAAGCGGGAGTGTAGACTTATATGAATGACTTGCTCGATAAGGTAAAAGCGAATTTAATTCTTTTTCATAACGAAGATGATGAACTTTTAAGGGGTTACATTAATGCTGCTATATGTTATGCAGAAAGCTATCAGAAAATGAGGAGAGGTTATTATTTAGAAAATTCGATGTCGCAGACGACAGAACAGGCTGTTATAATGCTGGCAACGCACTTTTACGAGAGCCGTGACGGAAGCACAGCCGGCTTTTGGAGTGATAATGTGCAAGCATCAGAGCAAGTTTGGAGTACGGTTAAGAGGCTTTTGCAACTTGATAAGGACTGGCAGGTTTAGAATAATGTACAGTGTACAATGTACAATTTACAATGAAGGTAGCCGGCTTTGCCGGCATTAAATTTAGTGCCACGAAGTGGCGACCTATTACTGTACAGTTGATAGTGCGAGCGAAAGGCGCGATACTGGGGTCCCCGAAAAGTTGGTAGCGAGTAAATCGGCGTAGTAACGATGCGTTAGAAAGCACGTTAGCCGATACGAGCGTGACTTTTTGGGGAGAGGAGGAGCACCAAAATGTATGAGCTTTTTGTGTTTAGCAAAAACGAATGATATGGAGGTTGTGACGAGGATGTCGTTTGGAAAAATGAATAGCTTTATAGATATAATTTCACCTTCTATTGTTACAGACACAGAGGGGTTTTCAGTAAAGCGTGACACAATTTTAGCAAGTGTTCGTGCATATAGAGAAGATAGGCATGGTAACCGGATGTGGGCGAATATGGCGGCATTTTCAGAGGCTACGTCTCTTTTTAGATTTAGGAAAATCCCAGATATTGATGTGACGACAAAGCTTTTTATTTTACATGATGGAATCAGGTACAACATTATATCAGTCGATAACGTCAAAGATCGATGCATGTATATTGAAGTTTTAGCAAAGAAAATAGAATCGTCTTGTTAGACTATCTGGAAAAAGGAGGGTGCTTCGACATGGGCAAATGCGAGATTAAAATGCCGGAAAAGTTTTTATTAAAGGTATCAAAGCTGGGGAAAGAAACAGATGAAATAGTTTCTAAAACTTTGAAAGTCGGCGGAGAAATCATGTTTAAAAGCGTTAAATCACATCTGAAAACGGTTATTGGCAAAGATTTAAAGCGCAAGAAAAGGTCAACAGGTGAACTGATTAGTTCGTTGGGAGTGTCTCCAGAAGATGTAGATAATAAGGGGCTACACAATGTGAAGATAGGGTTTAATGAACCGAGAAGAAATCAGTATGCGGCGAAAGGTAAACGTAGTTACTATACAATAACTAACGCTATGATAGCAAATGTGATCGAGTTTGGAAAATCTGGTCAAAATCCAAAACCATTTTTGAAACCTGCAAAGAATAAATCTAGAAAAGCGTGTATTATGGCGATGGAAACAAAACTTAAAGAGGAGATAAATAAATTGTGAAAGGTAGCATATTATTTGATCTAAAAGAGGTCCTTTCAACGTTAAATATTCCGCTTGAAACTGGTACATTCAAAGATCCAGCGCCTGATGAGTATCTAGTTTTGACACCGATTACTGATGGCTTCGATGTTTTTGCAGACAATTTACCCGGTTACGAAGTTTCTGAAGTGCGAATATCATTATTTACAAAGTCAAATTACATTAAAAGAAAAAATCAGATTACGAAGCTTTTGCTTCTATCTGGTTTTACTATTACAGGCAGATGGTATGTGGAATACGAGCAGGATACAGGGTATCATCACTATGCCATTGATGTGGCAAAGGAATATAAATTTTAGGAGGAGATAGACTTGGCAACAATAGGCCTTGATTCGCTGTTTTATGCGAAAATAACTGAAGACACGGAAGGTAATGAAACTTACGATACGCCAAAAGTATTAGCAAAAGCAATAACAGCAGAACTAACGATAGACCCTGCAGAAGCAACACTTTTTGCAGATGATGGTGTCTGCGAAGTGGTTAAGGAATTTAAAAGCGGTACGCTGACCCTTGGAATTGATGATATAGGCGCAGCAGTAGCTGGAGATTTAATAGGTGTAAAAGTTGATAATAACGGCGTACTTGTTTCATCGGTAGAGGACAGTGCAGAACCTGTAGCAGTAGGATTTAGGGCAAAAAAAGCAAACGGTAAATACAGATATTTCTGGCTATATCGGGTCAAATTTGGCATTCCGGGGACGAGTTTACAAACAAAAGGCGACAGTATAACGTTCTCGACACCAACCATTGAGGGGACTGTCATGCGGCGCAATAAAGTGAATGAGGAAGGAAATCACCCATGGAAAATTGAGGTGACAGAGGGCGAAACCGGGGTTACTCCGGCTACAATTTCAGGGTGGTTTTCAGCGGTTTATGAACCTGATTTTGAGTCTATAAATCCGAAGGAGTAAATATGTGGCTATGGACATAAATGAAAGAAGTGCATCAATTACAGTTAATGGTGAAAATTATGAACTTATTTTAACGACAAAAGCAACAAAAGAACTTGCAGCGAGGTATGGAGGTCTTAAAAATTTAGGGGATAAGCTGATGAAATCTGAAAAATTCGAGGAAATCATCGGAGAGATTGTATGGATAATAGTACTCCTAGCCAATCAGGGGATCATGGTACATAACATTAAAAACCCGAAAAGTAAAAAGGAACTTTTAACAGAAGAAATGCTGGAACTGTTAACATCACCGTTAGATTTAGCGGAGTTTAAAGATGCGATAATGCAGGCGATGACAAAAGGAACTAAACGAAATGTCGAGAGTGAAGAAACAGCAGTAAAAAACGAGGGGACCGAGTAAGAGATGAAGAATTTTTTACTCGGCTTCTTTATTTTGGAACAGTACATCTTAATCGCAGCGAGGGAGAGATTTGGCTTATGCCGATAGGTTTGTTGCTTGATTTGATAGAATGTCATAAACAGTATTATGGTCTTGCGAACCCTCGCAGGGAGCTATCTATCGACGATGTGATTCCGTTTGGCATTTAATCAATTTTGTGAGAAAGGCGAGTTAATTAATTTATGGGATATGATAATTTTGGTTTGAAGATAGGCGTAGAAG
>URPR01000015.1 GCA_900549775.1 uncultured Oscillospiraceae bacterium
AGTACCGATATAAGGTACTAGATTTTTATAAATTAATTTTTTGAGTTTTTTTGCGTGCATTCTAAATTCTTAGTCTATTACTACATTATAATTGATAACTTTGATGCGTTAGTAACCTAAATTTTATTTTCGTGAGGTTATTTCAAACATTTTACCGCTATACTATCTAAACTAGTGCTTTAACCTCTCAATTTTACACGTATACCAAAGTTTCATACCAGCATAATTTAATTATTTGCACTTCTATTCAGTGTATTTATAACAAAGTTTAGCCCCTTGAATATAATTTGAAATATTAAGAAATCTATTCCTACCACAACAGCTGAAGACAAAATTAACAATATCGATACATTGCATAATGAAAACAACGACCTAAAAAGAGTAATTCCTATGACTAGTCCTGAACTCATAAGTATAAACAGTGTTTTTCTAATAAGATTAAAAGGCTGACAAATTTTAAATAATAAAAGAAGTCCCAAAAAACCGGTCGAAATGACACATAAAGTCGAAATTTGAGAATTATCAAAACTTATGAATAGGCTAGAAGCCATTATCAACAATATGCTTAAAACTATGGACAAGGCACACGGTAAAGCTTTTGTTATTATATTTATAAATAATCGGCCTTTTATTCTATCGTTGTTAGGCTCCAGAGCTAAAACAAAAGACGGGATGCCTATGGTAAGTACACTGGTTAATGTCATTTGTATCGGCATAAACGGGTATGGCATGTTTATAAACAAAAAAACAATGGCAAGAAGAGTAGCGTATATAGTCTTAACCAAAAACAGAGATGACGATCTTTGAATATTATTTATCGACCTTCTTCCCTCCGATACGACTTTTGGCATGGCATCAAAGTTAGAGTCAAGCAAAACCAATTGGGAAACATTTTTGGTAGCGGCACTGCCGGATGCCATTGCTATGCTGCAATCAGCTTCTTTTAAAGCCAAGACGTCATTTACTCCGTCACCAGTCATGGCAACTGTGTGACCAGATTCCTTTAATGCACAAATCAATTTTTTCTTTTGATCAGGCGAAACTCTACCGAAAACTGTATAAGAGTTAGCTGCATTTTTTATCTCCTCATCTGTCTTTACATTTGAAAAATCTATAGCTTTGTCGTAGCCTTCAATGCCAACCTGCTTTGCTATGCTTGAGACAGTCTGTACATTGTCACCTGAAATAACTTTAATTGCTACGCCTTGATCCTTAAAATATTCTAAAGTATTTTTAGCTTGCTGTCTGATTTTATCTTTTATAAGTATAAGCCCCATAAGCTTTACGTTCTTCGGTAACTTATTGCCTTGAAACTCATTTTCAGAATGAGCAAGTGCTACCACTCTACTACTTTGCGAATAATTTTCAAGGTCAGTTTTTATTTTGTCTAATTCGTCATGTTCTAAAATAAACTCCGGTGCACCTAATATAAAACTTCCTTGTCCATTTTTAAAAAGCCCAGACCATTTTTTGTCCGACGAAAAAGGGATAACTATATCGGCACTTGAAAACTTGAAATGCTTAGAATGCTTAAATACGTTTTTAATGGCATTAAACGTAGAGTTGTTATCTTGAAGCGATGAAGAAAATAAACAGAGGGCTTGACTTATATCCTTATTGCTGTACGAATTATACGGAACGGTTTTACTTACTTCCATAATTCCCTCGGTCAAAGTTCCGGTTTTGTCAAGGCAAAGAGTGTCTACCCTCGCGAGAGTTTCTATGCAATATATCTCCTGCACTAAAACCCTCTTCCTTGAAAGTCTTATAACGCTCACAGCAAGGACCGTACTTGTAAGCAATACCAGCCCCTCCGGGATCATCCCTATTATGGCGGCACATGTACTTATAACAGCGTTCTCAAAGCTAGAATGGTTACCCATCTGCTTAAAAAATAGCCAAGTCCCTATAGGTATTATCAGTATCGAGAGGATTAATATTATTTTGTTAAAGGTCTGCATTATTTCAGAGTTGACTTTTTTTATGTACTTGGCATCTTTGGAAATAGTAAATGCATAATTTTCATCTTTTATATGTTCAACTTTCGCATAACAAAATCCGCTTACTATAAAACTCCCCGATAACAACATATCGGACTTTTTTTTATGTACAGGGTCAGACTCTCCTGTAATTAATGATTCGTTAACTTCGCACTCACCCTGTAATATTATACAGTCAGAAGGAATCTGATTTCCCTGTCGCAAAATCAATAAATCGTCCAGTACAATGTCGTTTATTCCAACGTTACATATTTCGCCGTTTCTTAGGACTTCTATTTTAGATGCTGCAACTATAGATAATTTATCAACCGCTTTCTTCGCCCGAATTTCTTGATATGTTCCAATTATGAGATTAGAGATAACGACTCCCATGAAAAGTAAATTTTTGTAAGAACCAACATATAATATAGCAATAGCTAAAATAAAATTTATAAGGTTAAATAGCGTAAACAAATTATTTTTTATAATGTGCGGTATAGTTTTAGTGGGAATGGACATTTCTTCGTTAATTAAATGATTTTCTATTCGCTCATTTATCTGCTCTTCACTAAGACCAAAATCTATTTTAGGGTCGTATCTGACAATATTTTCAGTTGTACTAAGCACCTATTTCCCTCCCATTAATGTTTATTTAATTATAATACATACGAAATTAAAGTCAATCTATAAAGGAGACCGGTGATGTAACTTGAGATGCAGAGTAGTAGATCTTAGAAACAAAGAAGTCATAAATATAAAAACAGGAATGCGTCTTGGCTGTGTAGACGACGTGGAAGTGGACACCGAAAATGCAAAAGTTTTAGGTATTGTGATTTTTGGCAGATTAAGGTGTTTTGGAGTTTTAGGCAGAGAAGAAGATATATTTATAAGATGGGAGGACATCAAAGTAATAGGTGACGACACAGTACTGATAAACTGCGGCATAGGAAGGCATAAAAGAAAAAAGAAATTTAAAATTTTTAATAATATGTTCAGATTTTAAAAAAATACCCTGTAAGACTCAAAAGCCCTTACAAGATATTTTTTACTTTACCTTTCATCACATATCAAATATAAAATTAATCATTTCTTGCGGTCTTTATCTCTACCCCGCCGAATATTGTTGTTGATTTAATGCGTAAAGTGCAAAAGTCCGGATTGCTGTATGAAACTTTATCCGATACCCCTCCCATAAATCCATCATTTTCAACTTTTATATTTACATTCTCAGGCACTATAATTTTACACCCACCGAAAATCGCTACAGCTTTGATTTCGGTATCTTCATTTATAATCGCATCTCTTAAGTCAAGATCCACTCCACCAAAAATCGCTGTCATTGCAGCTCCACAAAACGGCTTATTCCCATATCTACATTCTTGACCACTAAATATGGCACTATATCTATCTGAATGTTCTCCATTACTCGATACTTCAATATATATGTTGTCCTCTTCCGACTTGTTCCTGCTAAATATAGTTTTGATTCCCAAAATAACAATGGCAAAAGCCAAAACTACTTTCCATATCATACTTCCTTCTATCAGATCTTGTTGCTGCAAAAGCAAAGAAACTCCTATACTGAGCAGTATAAAACTAAAAGTTTTATTTCTTTTTTTAAACAAGTCTATAATTGCCGGCACAATAATAAATAAAGTCCACCAACCTTTAAAAAACAAAGTAAACAAACCTGTAAAACTTCCAAAAAGCCCTATCCCTAAAAAGACTAAACATAACCCCCACATAACATTGCTCATAAACGATTCACCATCCTAACATCAAAATTCTTAAAACTAAACATTTTCGTGACGTTTTATCACGCATAAATGTACAAATTACCATTATAGTATAGCTGATAAAAGGCAAAAATGCAAGTACTTTCATTTTTACTTAAAACATACAGCAAACTACAATAACACTGTATAATTGCGCAAAAAAAATAGGCGCACTTTTAAATGTACCAATATTAAGATTTATTTTGCTGAATCTAAATAATTTTGCAATATAATGGTAGCTGCTACAGAATCTATGACTTTTTTGCGTTTCTTCCCTCTCGTATCAGTCACATTTAAATAAGCATTTGCTTCTTTTGTGGTGCATCTTTCGTCTTGCATTACTATTTTTACGTCAACTTTGCTTTTTACGTTTTCGGCAAATTCATGCGATTTTTGCGCACTTTTTCCTTCTGTGCCATCCATGTTTTTGGGTAAGCCTATAACAACTTTTCTGACATTGTATTTTTTTATCAAATTAATTACTTCTTCTAAAAGCTTAGCTCTGTCGCTTTCATTTATAGTGCAAACAGGAGTCGCTAAAGTTTCGCTAACATCAGATATTGCCACGCCAGATCTTACATCTCCTAAATCTATCGCTAAAATACGCATTATAAATTTCTCCTTTTTAACTTAAAAGGCAAGTTCGTTTTCAAACTTGCCTATAAATTTTACTGAAGTTCTTCGATCGCTGACTTTAAACTTTCTATTTTTTCTTTATATGTTTCGTACGTTTTCTTCACATTGTCAACCACATTCTGTGGTGCCTTAGACATAAAACCTTCATTAGACAATTTTGAACTCGCAAGCTTAAACTCTTTCTCAGCCGTTTCCAGCGATTTTTTTAGCCTTTGCAGTTCTTCATTTTTGTCTATAAGTTCAGCCATGGGTATATAAACCTTAGCTTTCGGTAAAATTATCGTAACTGCATCGTTTATATTTTCAAAGCGCTCTCCTATAATGACTTTCTCTCCGTATGCCAGCTTTTCTATAAATAACGCTAAGTCATTAAAATCATCTATACATTCTGTTTCGATGTATATTTTGGCTTTTTTAGAAGGCGGTACGTTCATCTCTGAACGGCGGTTTCTTATAGCTTTTATGGTTTCCATTATAAGCTCTACCTTCTCTTTTTCCGTCTCAAAGCATAAGCTCTCTTTAAATTCCGGATATTTAGAAATAATCAGAGCTTCACCTTCATGCGGCAAAGTTTGCCATATTTCTTCTGTTATAAACGGCATAAATGGATGCAGAAGTTTCAAAATTTCAGCCATAACGTAAACTAACATACTTCTTGTTACGTTTGATAATTTTTCATCATTTTCATTACGTACAAGCCTTATTTTGGAAAATTCAATATACCAATCACAGAAATCATCCCATATAAAATCATATAACTTCTGTGCAGCTACCCCCAGTTCGAACTTCTCAATATTGGTTATTACTTCTTTTGTAACAGAGTTTAATCTTGACAGAATCCATTTATCTTCTTCATTTAAATCAGATGGAATGGTATTTTTCACTTGGTGCCCTGCTATTTTCATATGAATAAACCTGGCTGCGTTAAATATCTTATTAGCAAAATTTCTGCTCGAGTTTACTTTTTCTTCAGAAAACCGCATATCATTGCCGGGGCTATTCCCTGTAGCTAATGTAAACCTCAATGCGTCTGCGCCATATTCTTCAATCACCTGCAATGGATCTATCCCATTTCCTAAAGATTTTGACATTTTCCTTCCCTGAGAATCTCTGACCAAACCGTGTATCAATACATTTTCAAACGGAGCCTTTCCGGTATGTTCTATGCCTGAGAACATCATCCTGACAACCCAAAAAAAGATTATATCGTAGCCCGTGACTAATGTAGACGTTGGGTAAAAATAATCAAGATCTTCCGTTTTATCCGGCCAACCAAAAACAGAAAATGGCCAAAGTGCCGACGAAAACCAAGTGTCTAAGGTATCTTCGTCTTGTACGACATTTTCAGAGCCACACTTATCACAAACATTAACGTCATTTCTGCTCACCATCATATTTCCGCAATCTTTGCAGTAGTATGCAGGTATTCTATGTCCCCACCAAAGTTGCCTAGAAATGCACCAGTCTTTTATATTGTTTAACCAATTAAAATATATTTTTTCAAACCTAGCAGGAATAAACTTCGTTTTGCCTTCTTTTACCCAATCAATCGCAGGTAAAGCCAATTTATCCATCTTCACAAACCACTGCTTAGATATCATAGGTTCTATCGTGTCTGAGCACCTGTAGCACTCTCCTACGTTATGGGTAATCGCTTCTTTCTTCACAAGCAAATCTAACTTTTCTAATTCTGAAACAATTTTTTCTCTAGCCTCATATCTGTCAAGCCCTTTAAATTCTCCGGCATTTTCATTCATCTTCGCTTCTTCGTCCATAACTTTTATGACCGGCAGATTGTGTCTTAAGCCAACTTCAAAGTCATTTGGATCATGAGCCGGTGTTATCTTCACTGCCCCTGTTCCAAAATCAATATCAACATATTCATCGGCAATGATCGGTATCTCTCTATTTGCAATCGGTAAAATTGCGGTTTTGCCAATTAAATTTTTGTACCTGGCATCATTCGGATTTACCGCGATTGCTGTATCTCCCAACATGGTTTCGGGTCTGGTTGTCGCGATTTCTATAGATCCTAATCCATCTGAAAGCGGATATTTTATATGCCAGAAATATCCCTGCTTTTCGTTAAACTCCACCTCCGCATCAGATATTGAAGTCTTACATTTCGGGCACCAGTTTATTATTCTCTCGCCCTTGTAAATCAGTCCTTTTTCATAAAGCCTAACAAAAACTTCCTTTACAGCTTTGGAACAGCCTTCATCCATAGTAAAGCGTTCTCTATCCCAGTCACAAGAAGCCCCTAGCTTTTTTATCTGCTCGATAATCGTTCCACCGTATTTTTCCTTCCAAGAATATGCTCTTTCTAAAAATTTTCCCCTACCAAGGCTTTCCTTATTAATCCCTTCTTCTTTTAGCGCATTTACAATCTTAGCTTCCGTTGCTATAGCTGCGTGATCTACCCCCGGTACCCACACAGTGTTGAAACCCTGCATCCTTTTAAAGCGCACAAGTATATCTTGTAAAGTTTCATCCAGCGCATGTCCCATATGAAGTTTTCCTGTAACATTTGGCGGCGGAATAACTACTGAATATGGCTTTTTTGTTTTATCTACTTGAGATTTAAAATATTTTCCGTCTAGCCAGAATTTATAAATTTTATCTTCAACTAGTTTAGGATCATAAACTTTTGGTAATTCTTTTTGCACCTTAATTCCTCCATCATTTCATCTCATTTAAAGCTATTATCTCATTTGTGAAAAGCGTTGTCAATAAAACAAGCTCGATTAAGACTTATTAATGCACAAACAAAAAAGCCGCACTTGACATAAGCATTCTTTGCAAATACAATAATATATGGGTATTTTCTTATACCTCATAATAAACAGGGAAAAAGTTGAAATTAACAGACTTTTAGTTTTTCTCAAATTAACATTAACGCAAAACGAGGAGGTGTTGTAGTAAGTGGAAGCATGGCAAATACTATTAATTATTTCCGGCTCTGTAATTTCTATAATAATTGGTTTTTTGGCTGGAATTAATCATAGAAAAAAAGTTGCGGAAACTGAAATAGGTTCGGCAGAACAAGAGGCCAAAAGGCTCATAAACGAAGCAATGCTAGAAGCAGAAGCAAAAAAGAAAGCTATTATATTGGACGGTAAAGATGAAATAATCAAAAATCGTTCAGAAGTTGAGAAAGAGCTTTCAGAAAGGCGTAAAGACGTTCAGCGCCAAGAAAAAAGGCTCCAGCAAAGAGAAGAAACTCTGGACAGAAAAATAGAGAATTTAGATAAAAAAAGTGAATTGCTGGAAAAAAAGGAAAAACTCGTCGATCAAAAACTAACCGAAATAGATGAACTTAAGCAAAATCAAGTTAATGAGTTAGAAAAAATATCAGGGCTTTCGGAGGAACAAGCGAAGGAAATTTTGCTTAAAAAGTTGGATGAAAGTTTAATACATGAAAAAGCTGTGAAGATCAAAGAATCTGAGCAGAAATTTCACGATGAAGCTGAAGCTAAGGCAAGGGAAATAATATCTTTAGCAATTCAAAGGTGTGCTTCTGATCACGTATCTGAAGCGACTGTAAGCGTTGTTCCTCTTCCCAGCGATGACATGAAAGGAAGAATAATCGGGCGCGAAGGTAGAAACATCCGAGCTATTGAAACTTTGACGGGTGTTGACTTGATAATAGACGATACACCGGAGGCTATTACTTTATCTAGCTTTGACCCTGTAAGACGCGAAGTTGCAAGATTAGCACTTGAAAATTTGATTGCTGATGGACGAATTCATCCTGCAAGAATTGAAGAGACCATAGAGAAAGCTAAACAGCAGGTTGATAAAACTATAAAGGCCGAAGGGGAACGCGCTGTAATAGAAGCTTCTGTAAATTCGATGCATCCTGAACTTATAAAGCTTTTGGGTAGACTTAGGTATCGTACCAGTTACGGGCAAAACGTTCTAAACCATTCTTTGGAAGTTTCACATTTGAGTGGTCTTATGGCATCTGAACTTAATTTAGATCCTACTTTAGCCAGAAGGGCTGGCTTGTTGCACGACATCGGTAAGGCACTTGATCATGAGATAGAAGGCTCTCATGTTGATATTGGAGTTGAAATTTTAAAGAAATACAAAGAAAATGAAGCTGTCATACATACGGTACACGCTCACCACGGCGATATAGAGGCAAAAACTGTTATAGATTGTATTGTACAAGCTGCTGACGCTATTTCTGCTGCCAGACCAGGTGCTAGACGAGAAAATATAGAAAACTATATTAAAAGGCTAGAGAAACTAGAAGCTGTCGCGTCTTCGTTTAATGGAGTTGATAGCTGCTACGCTATACAAGCGGGTCGAGAAATAAGGATTATGGTAAAACCCGAAAAAGTTTCTGATGATAAAATGGTTATATTGGCAAGAAATATATGTAAAAAAATAGAAAATGAACTAGATTATCCCGGACAAATTAAAGTCAATATGATACGGGAAAGCCGAGCAATAGAATATGCAAAATAATATCGGTAAATCATTACATAAAAAAGCACCTGTTATTAGGTGCTTTTTTTACATTTAAACCACAGCTATAGCTTCTATTTCAACTAAAGCTCCCATAGGAAGTGCAGCAACTTGTATTGCGGAGCGAGCAGGAAAACTTCCAGGCTTAAAGAACTCTTCATATACTTTATTCATTTTTGAAAAGTTATTCATATCGCTTAAGAAGACAGTTGTTTTTAAAACTTTTTCATTTGAAGAACCCGCTTCATTTAAAACTTCCATTAAGTTCGTAAGTGATTGCCGGGTTTGTTCCTCTATGCCACCCAGAACAAACTTTCCTGTAGATGGATCTATTGGCAATTGTCCAGAAGTGTAAACCACACCTTGAGACAAAACCGCTTGAGAATACGGTCCCACAGCTTTTGGAGCTTTGTTTGTATTTATAATCATAAAATATTACCCCTCTCTAACACCTATTCATATACTCATTTTATCATTTGCACCATTTGAGCACAATATGATAAATCATTTAATTTTCTAATTGCAAACACGCCATTAAAGCTAAAAAATAAACATTTTTCCCAAATCCTACAATCTGGCCTTTACATACATCGCTTATAACAGAATGTCGCCTAAATTCTTCCCTTGCATATATATTGGACATGTGAACTTCAATACAAGGCGTCTGCACCGACAATATCGCGTCCCTTAAAGATAAGCTATAATGCGAAAGAGCTCCAGCGTTAATTATTATATAATCGTAATTGCTACTTTCAGCTTGCAATTTGTCAATCAGTACGCCTTCGTGGTTCGACTGTAATATTTCACAATCTATGTTATTACTTTTAGCGTACTCCAGAATTTGAATTTTTATGTCATCAAAGATTTCCGTGCCGTATATACTTTTTTCTCTGAAACCTGTTAAATTGATATTAGGTCCAAGTAATATTAAAACTTTCATGTTGTCACACCTTAGAGCTTGCTTCATTCTTTATGAAGTTTTTCTTTAAAAATCTTTCAACTTTTCTTTTTATTTTAAAGCTAAGTATTTCGGGGTCTTTTGCTTGCGGACTCAACAGGATGGATTTCATTCCTGATAAATTTGCAAGCAATACATCTGTAAAAATCTGGTCTCCTATCATCAATGTTTTCTTGATTTCTTTGCCTATTGCCTTTTTTACTTTAAAAGGCATCGGTTTTTTAGCATGATAAATTCCCCTCAAATCTACAGTTTCTGCAAAAGATTCTACTCTTTCCTTTGTGTTGTTCGAGATTATAAGAAGTTTAAATTTTTCTTTTTCCATTTCTTTAAGCCAATTCAAAACTCCATCGAAAGGTTCTTTAGAGTCCGGAACAGCAAGCGTATTATCTATGTCCAACAAAATAGTTTCCACATTAAACTTTTTTATTTCCTCTACAGAAATATCTGTTAATTTATCAAAGCACCTTGTAGGTTTAAGTAAACTCATAGACTAAAGGCTCCTTTTCAGTTTTCAAATAAAAAACAGGCTCGAAAGCCTGTTTTAATTATTAAAATTTACGCTTTCTAGCAGCTTCGGATTTTTTTCTACGTCTAACAGAAGGCTTTTCATAAGCCTCTCTTTTGCGGATCTCAGCAATAACGCCTGCTCTAGAACATTGTTTTTTAAACCTTCTAAGCGCGCTATCTAAAGATTCATTATCTTTTATTCTGATTTCAGCCATTTATATCCCTCCCATCCGCCAAAAGGCAGGGGTCTTATTCTTTACTTTACGAGTCACATTATACACCACAAAAACAAGATTGTCAACATGTATTTAAAAATCGTATTATTTAGCAACTATATTTACAAGTTTACCTTCCACATAAATTTCTTTTAAAATGCTTTTGTCTTTCAACAAGGGGACGATCTTTTCGTCGTTTTTGGCAAGGTTAATAACTTCATCTTTTGGCATATTTTTAGGTACAATCAACTTTGCTTTTATTTTGCCATTAATTTGTATAGCTATTTCGACTGTACTTTGCGCACATTTGCTCTCGTCAAACTTTGGCCAGGCTTGCTCACATACCATACCGGTGCCCAAACTTTGAATTTCAAATATTTCCTCAGTTACATGTGGGGCAAATGGGTTTAAGAGTATTGTAAAAATCTTAAGTTCTTCGCATGTAATATTTCCAGTTTCATAAATTTCATTTATTAAAGACATCAACGCTGCAATGGCAGTATTAAATTTTAAATTTTCTATATCGTAACTAACTTTTTTTATAGTTTTGTGAAAGCTTGCTTCAAGCTCTTTTCTTAGCTTTCCATCTACCAATACGTCTTGCAAATTCCAGTATCTGTCAATAAATCTCCTACACCCTTTTATGCCAGAAGTACTCCAAGGTGCTGATTTTTCAAAGTCACCTATAAACATCTCATAAAGGCGCAAAGTATCTGCTCCATATTCATTTACAATGTCATCCGGATTCACAACGTTTCCACGGGACTTGCTCATTTTTTCGCCATTTTCTCCAAGTATCATTCCGTGGCTGGTACGCTTTTTATATGGTTCTTTAGTATTCACAAGACCAATATCATAAAGAAATTTATGCCAAAACCTACTATAAAGCAAGTGCAATGTCGTATGTTCCATGCCGCCATTATACCAATCCACGTTTTCCCAATAGTCAAGAGCTTTTTTGCCAACCAGTTCTTCGTCGTTATGAGGGTCCATGTATCTCAAATAGTACCACGAAGATCCTGCCCATTGCGGCATGGTGTCTGTTTCTCTTTTGGCCGCGTGACCGCATACAGGACATGTAGTATTCACGAAAGACTCTATGTTTGAAAGCGGAGATTCACCAGTATCAGACGGTTCGTAAGAGTCTACTTCCGGTAACTCTAATGGCAACTCGCTTTCTGGAATCGGCACATAACCGCATTTTTCGCAATAAACAACCGGGATAGGTTCACCCCAATACCTTTGTCTAGAAAAGACCCAATCTCTTAGCTTATAATTGACTTTTCTGTATCCTATATTTTTCTCTTCAAGATAGCTTAAAATTTTATTTTTGGCATCTTCTACATTCATTCCGTTCAAAAAATCTGAATTTATCATTCTACCAGATTTACAGTCCGTAAAAGCGCATTTTGAAACGTCTCCGCCGTCTATAACGGCAGTTATTGGTAAGTTAAATCTTTTAGCAAAATTATAATCTCTGTCATCGTGCGCCGGAACCGCCATGATAGCACCTGTCCCATAGCTCATCAACACATAGTCCGAAACAAATATCGGTATTTCTTTAAGTGAGACAGGATTTATAGCTTTAACTCCATCAAGTTTCACACCTGTTTTTTCTTTAGAAAGCTGCGACCTTTCAAACTCAGATTTTTTCGATGCTTCTTCTACGTACGCAGAAACCTCATCATTATTTTTTATTAAGTCATTCCATTTTGACAAAATAGGATGTTCCGGCGATATAACCATATAAGTAACACCAAATATAGTATCAGGTCTTGTGGTGAAAACGTCTATGTTGTCTCCAGCACTGGTGCCAAAACTAATTTGAGCACCTTCAGATCTTCCTATCCAGTTTTTTTGCTGTGCTTTCACCCTTTCAGGATAATCAACCAGTTCCAAATCATCTATCAATCTTTGAGCGTACTCTGTTATTTTCAGCATCCATTGCGACTTAACTTTATGTACAACCTCGCTGCCACAACGTTCGCACACTCCATTGACTACTTCTTCGTTTGCCAAAACACACTTGCAAGACGTACAAAAGTTAACCGCCATTTTACTTTTATAAGCAAGTCCTCTTTTCAAAAGTTGCAAAAATATCCATTGTGTCCACTTGTAATACGCAGGGTTTGTTGTGTCAATTTCCCTATCCCAATCGAAAGAAATACCTAAAGATTTCACCTGATTTTTAAAATGTTCTATATTTTGTTCCGTAACAACTCTTGGGTGTATATGATTTTTAATCGCGTAATTTTCAGTCGGCAGTCCAAAAGCATCCCAACCAATGGGATACAATACATTAAAACCTTGCATTCGGCGTTTTCTCGAAACTACATCTAATGCAGTATAAGGTCTTGGATGCCCTACGTGCAAGCCCTTGCCGGATGGATAAGGAAACTCTATGAGCACATAATATTTC
Organism: uncultured Oscillospiraceae bacterium; assembly: GCA_900549775.1. Lineage (GTDB taxonomy): Bacteria > Bacillota > Clostridia > Oscillospirales > Acutalibacteraceae > UMGS1224. The sequence goes on from URPR01000015.1 coordinate 12,966, forward strand.
GGTTTATCGCTGTTATTGTCTGCTGCAAAAACTTTTTTTTCTTCCCATATTTTTTGCCATTTTTTCTCTATATCTTTGCTGTTGTATTTCATACAGTTCCCTCGCTTTTTCTCATTTTTAAAATTATGTCATTATAAGCTTTAAGCATGTTAACGGCAATGGGTTTATCCTGTTCAAACAAAAATTCCATTTGAATTTTTAAGCCATAAATAATGGCTTTATCTAAATTTTCAAATGCTAAAGAACGCATATACTCAACATTGTCATATTGTCGGTCTTCTGAGATAAAGTCCGACATAACTATTATTTTCTCAAGAAGTGACATATTGCTCCTTGCGGTTGTATGGTATCTTATTGCGTTTAATATATCAGCATCTTGTATATTTAAGTATTTTTTTACATAAATCGTTCCAGATATAGAATGCCACAACTTAGTAGTGCTGCGTTCTACGTCGTCTAGAACTATGCCTTCACTTTCAAAAAGCTTTAACTGTTCATCTTCTGGCATCTCTTTTGTAATGTCATGTAATAATCCTGCCATTTCAGCTTTTTTCTCATCCGCTCCGTAAGCTTGTGCAAGCTTTTTCGCAACCTTCGACACACTTAGCGAGTGAATAAACCGCTTCTTACTCATTTTTTCTTTTACAATGTTTTCATAATTCAGCAAAACGTTTAGCCTCCCTCTTTGCTGTATTAAACCATTATTTTATCACCTTTTTGGCTTTCGGTAAAGTGATTTTGGCGTTCTTTTCATTTCTTTTATAAAGTACAAACTTATTCCCAATAACTTGTACAACTTCTGCACGTGTACTTTCAGCTATATTTGCAGCAGCCTCATTTGTGCTTATTCCTGCTGTTTCCAAAACTTTACACTTAATGAGCTCCCTTGCCGTCAATGCATCTCTCGCTTGAGCTTTCACTTCATGTGTAACTCCATCTTTTCCTATTATTAAAATCGTGTCCATGTTGCTTGCCAAAGCCCTTAAATATGCCCTTTGTTTACTTGTTAACATTTCTTTCTCCTTTATTTTCACATTTAATTTTCAAAAAGTGCATTTACAAAATTTTTTGCATCAAAAGGCTGTAAATCTTCTATTTGTTCTCCTACGCCTATATATTTTACCGGCACTTTCAATTCTTCCATTATGGAAAAAATCATTCCGCCTTTGGCAGTCCCATCAAGTTTTGTCAAGACTATCCCAGTAATATCGGTTGCTTTTTTAAACTCTTTTGCTTGATTTATTGCATTTTGACCGGTTGTAGCGTCTAGTACCAGCAAAACCTCTTTAGAACTTTCCGGAAGCTCTCTATTCACAATCCTGTTTATTTTAGAAAGTTCATCCATAAGGTTTTTCTTATTGTGAAGTCTCCCTGCCGTATCGCAAATGATTACATCTGCATTTCTTTTTTTAGCAGCAGAGATGGTATCAAATACCACCGCGGCCGGATCTGAGCCCTCCTCTTGCCTCACAATATCTACATTTGCTCTCTCCGCCCAAATTTGAATCTGCTCGATTGCCGCTGCTCTAAAAGTATCTGCTGCGCCTAAAATAACCTTCATATTATTATTTTTTAAGTTTGCGGCTAATTTCCCTATCGTTGTAGTCTTTCCCACTCCATTGACCCCTACAACCAATATTAACGAAGGTTTACTCTCAATGTTCAATTTTGCATCCATAGACAAAGTATCTATCAAAATTTCTTTTAATATTCCTTTTACTTCATCTGGGTCCTTCGCAGAATTTTTCTTAACTTTTTCCCTCAAGCTTTCACAAATTCTTTCCGCGGTGCGTATACCTACATCTCCTGTTACTAAAATTTCCAGAAGTTCTTCGAAAAGCTCTTCGTCTATTTTCGTTCCCATTTTAAACAGTGAATCAACCTTAGAAAATACGCTAGTTCTTGTTTTTTGAAGTCCTGATTTTATTTTATCGAATAATCCCATTTTAATTTTCTCCTTTTACTCTTTCATGAAATTTTTACCGATTTGAGAAACTTGAAGCTCCAGCAGTTTAGATATTCCTTCTTCTTGCATGGTTACGCCGTATAGCACATCGGCTTCCTCCATTGTACCTCTCCTGTGGCTTATAGCAATAAACTGCGTTTTGTCGTTCATCTTTCTAAGGTACGAAGCAAATCTATTTACATTTGCTTCATCAAGGGCTGCTTCAATTTCATCTAAAACGCAAAATGGAGCTGGATTTACTTTCATTATTGCAAAATAAAGTGCAATAGATACAAATGCTTTTTCTCCGCCAGAAAGCAGCTCTAAATGCGTCAATAGCTTTCCTGGAGGCTTAACTTTTATATCTATTCCTGAACTTAAAATGTCTTCGGGAGATGTCATTATAAGTTCCGCTGATCCTCCTGAGAACAGGTCTTTAAATACCAAGTCAAAATTTTTATTTATTTCTTTAAATTTTTCAGAAAATAAATCTTTCATTTGTCCAGTCAAACTAACTATTAATTTATGAAGTTCCTTTTTCGATTTTTCTATATCATCAATTTGCCCTTTTAAAAAGTTATATCTTTCGGAAACTTCTTTATATTCCTCTATCGCTGCTACATTTACAGTACCAAGATTTCTAATCTTGGATTTTAGCTCGTTTAAGCGTTTAACTGATTTTTGATCCGGCTCAGCCTTTGAAAACAAGGAAAGTGCTTCTCTTCTTGTCAATTCATATTCATCCCACAGTTTACTTATTATGGTGTCGTAGTTCGACTGTACAGAATCTTTCCTATCTTGAAGTTTCGCAATTTCAAGCGATATTTTTTCCTTCTGAGAGTTTCTCTCTCTTTCGTTGTTTCTCAAGAAAGTAATTTGCTTTTCAAACTCCATTTTTTCTTCACTAAGCAATGTTACGTCCGACTTTAACTTTTCTATCGATTTTTTAAAATTAGATATTTCACCTTTGGCAGATTTAATTCTATCATTTATTTCTTGATTTCCAAGAGTTAGTGTGCTTATATCATTTTCATATTCATTTATTTTTTCCCTGTTAAAAGTTCTCCTATTTTCAATGCTAGCTTTATTATTCTCCATCTGTTCAATATCTTTTTTTATCGAAAATATTTCTAAATTTAGCTCATATAGACTTTGCTTATGAACATCTTTTTCTTGGTTCAAAACTTCTTTTTCGCCCTGGAGTTGCGCCTTTGATTTTTCTAAAGATTCAACTTTTTCTTGCAATCCATCAAGATGAGTCTGTGATTCCCGTTTTTTATTTTCCAATGCATCAAGTTTTTCTTGTAAATCTATTTTTTCTTGCTTAGCATTTAAATTTTCAGTAACTACATTTTTTAGCTTTAAATTTGCTTTCTCTAAATTAATTTCCAATTCAACTTTTTCTTGCTTTTTCGCTTCAAAATTTTCTTTAAGCTTTTCATAATCTTCTTTATTATTTCTTTCCAGCTCAAACAGTTCTTTTAAGCGAAATTTACTTTTTTCTACTTGCTCTGCCAAGTTCGCCGCGTTATTTTTAGCTTCTTCTATATCTTTTACTCTATTCAAAATCCCCGCATTTTTTACTTTTGCGCCTCCTGTCAAGGAGCCACCCGCGTTTATAACCTGGCCATCAAGCGTCACTATCTTAAATTTATAAGATAAATCTTTGGCAATAGCAGATGCATTGTCAATATTATCTACCACTAAAATCCTGCCCAATATATAATACAGTATGTTTTTGTATTTTTCCTCACAGGTGCAAAGTTTGCTTGCCAGACCAACATATCCATTATACGATAAAAAGTTTTTGTCCGATATCTCTTGTCCTTTTATTACGGATACTGGCAAAAATGTAGCTCTTCCTATTTTCTTTTCTTTCAATAGTCTAATGGCACACTTTGCTTGTTCCTGCGTATCTACTACGATGTTTTGCATATACGAAGCAAGTGCCGTCTCAATAGCCACAGAATATTCTTTTGGAGATTTTATAAGTCTTGAAACCGCTCCACAAACACCCTCAACTTCTCCTTTTTGTCCGGCTTTCACTATAAACTTCACACTACCAACGAAACCCTCTAAGCTGTTTTCTAAGCTTTCAAGTAAATTAACCTTCCTAATCTGTCCTTCATAATTCAATTTCAGTTCGTTTAAATTTATTTTTTCTTTTTCTAGTTCTGTACTAATTTTTCCTAAATTGGAATGTTTTAATTCTATTTGTTTTTTCTTTTCAGATAAATCATCTTCTAATTCTTTTTTTGCCTTTTCCAGTTCTTTTATTTCATCTTCAAAATTTTGCTTTAAGCTTTCATTTCCCTGAAACTTTTCCTTAAAGCCTAATATTTTGCTGTGACATTCACTTATCGCTTCATCAGACGTCATCACTACAACTTTTGCCTTAGAAATCTCATCATTTACTTCTTTTAAGTTAATCTGCAACTTGTCCAGCTCATTTGATAAGCCCTGCTCTTTTTTGTTAACGGACTTTTCCTTGTCGCTAAACTCATTTAAAGTTTGCTCTTTTTGTGTTAAACTTTCATGCAACAGTTTTTCTTTTTCAGAATAATTATTATAATCTATAAGCATTTCATCAAAGGACTTTGATAAATTTTCGATGTCGATTTTTATTCTTTTTATCCGCTCTTCATTATGTAAAATGTCATTTTCCAAAACAGAAATTTCACCAGATTTTCTAATCGACATCTCTTCACTCTGGGATATTTCCCTTCGAGTTTCATCTATTTTTAAAGTATAATCCCTGCTTTTTTGCAAAATGGATTCTGAATCTGTGACTATCTTGTCTATAGCCAGTTCTATCTCACTGTACTGTTCCTTTGCAAGGTTAAGTTTTTCCTCTTCCTTTTTCAGCAAAACATTTGAGTTTTCAAGCTCAAAAAGCCATAAGCCTATCTGTAATTTTTTATGTTCTTCTGAAAGTTCTATAAATTTTTTAGCCTTTTCAGACTGTTCTAGCAACGGTCCAATTCTAGCTTCTATTTCGCTTAAAATATCTGTAAGTCTAACTAAATTTTCTTCTGCTTTTTCTAGCTTTTTTTCTGCTTCATTTTTTCTATATCTATATTTAGAAATTCCGGCTGCTTCTTCAAAAATTTCTCTTCTATCTTCACTTTTCGAGGCAACTATGCTATCTATTTTCCCTTGACCTATTATCGAATACCCATCTTTTCCTAAGCCCGTATTCATAAACAGCTCATGTATATCTTTCATCCTAACGCTGTTTTTGTTTATAAGATATTCACTTTCGCCAGAACGATAAAACCTCCTAGTAATGGCAACTTCGTCATCATAAGGAAGCTTTCTATCTCTATTGTCGAGCGTTAAAGTAACCTCAGCAAAGCCTTTCGGTTTTTTATTAGGTGTTCCGTTGAAAATAATGTCTTCCATCTTTGAACATCTCAAAGCTTTAGCAGACTGCTCACCTAACACCCATCTAATCGCATCACTTATGTTACTTTTTCCGCTACCGTTTGGACCTACCACTGTCGTTATGCCCTTATTAAAACTCAACAGTGTTTTTTCCGGAAAAGTTTTAAAACCTTGTATCTCAAGGGACTTCAATAACACACATACACCCACAATCCATTAAATTTACGCTGAAACAAAAACTTTCCCCAATTTTATTTCATTGCAAAAGACAAAATTTATATTGTATCCTAAATCTTTAAACTTCTTTAAATTTACCCTTTTTTGACCTACAGCCTTTGATATATCTCTTGAGTTAATTTTTACTGTGATATTTCCAGACTTCATTTCTAATTTTTTAATTTGATCTAAAATTTCATGAAATATTAAATTACTTTCACATATTTCTCGAAAGGCAGGATGAAAAACTCCCGAAATCATATTTTTTCTCAAACTTTCACTGTCGTGAAGGCCTAGCCTGATTACAGGAATATTATTCTTGCGTTCAAATAAGTTCAGCAAAAAGCTGCACAATTCAACCGTGGATTCAAATTTTGCAGGCTCATAAACTCCAGAATTATATAGGGTTTCAAGTTTCGTACCTTTCATAACAACCGTTGGATAAATTCTTACCATATCTGGTTTTAACTTTATAAATTCCTCTGCGGTCTTTATATCTAAGCTTTCGTTGCTCATGTATAAGCCCGTCATCATCTGAAGACCTAGCTTGAACCCTGCTGCTTTAATCTTTTTTGAAGAAAAAATTACATCTTCTCTTGTATGACCTCTTTTGTTAGCCGAAAGAACACTGTCGCACATGCTTTGAGCTCCTAGTTCCACAGTTTTCACACCATAATCCCTTAAAATATCAATTATGTCATCATCTATGGCATCGGGTCTTGTGGATATCCGAATGCCTTCAAAGCTGTCTTTTCCTAAAAATCTCGATGCTTCATTTAAAAGCTCTACCATGTAATTTCTATCTATCGCGGTAAAACTGCCACCAAAAAAAGCTATTTCGGCTTTAGTCTGTTTAAAGTCTATTTTGTTTTTTGCAGCTTCTAAGGTTTCTCGCACAGACTCAACACTAGGCTGTACAGCTTGTCCTGTTATATTTTTTTGGTTGCAAAAACTGCACTGGTTTGGACAACCATTATGCGGCACAAAAATAGACACATTCGCATTTTTCAATATCCCATTAACTCCAGGGCTTCGCGTGCAGCTTGCTGCTCTGCCTCCTTTTTACTCCTTCCTCCACCTTTGCCTATCACATTGCTGTTTAATTTCACTTCCACTTCAAAATGCTTATCGTGGTCAGGACCATACTCTTTAACCAAGTTGTAACTAATAACTTCTTCTTTATTTTTTTGAGTTATCTCCTGCAAAATAGTTTTATAATCTTTAAACTCCAAATTTTTCTGGTTATTTATCTCGGGTACAACAAACCTCAAAATAAATTCTCTGGCGTTTTCTATGCCGCCGTCTAAATATATGGCAGCTATAATCGCTTCAAAGGCATCTGCTAAAATAGATGGTCTTTCGTTGCCTTTCGAATGCATTTCGCCTTTACTGAGTTTTAAAAAATTTCCTACTTCTAAAGATTTTGAAAACTTACATAAAGTTTTTTCACATACCAAAGATGCACGTAACTTGGAAAGGTTGCCTTCTTGCAAGTCAGGACAATGCGCAAATATATAGTCGGAAACAACTATACTCAAAACAGAGTCCCCTAAAAACTCCAACCTTTCATTACTGCTTATTTTTTTTCTAGACTCATTTGCAAACGAAGAATGCGTCAAAGCATTCTTAATATAGTTTTTATTTTTAAACGTGTATTTTAATTTGCCTTCTAAATACTCAATATCATTATTTTCCATAAGTATCCTTTCTAAACTTAGTCTAAGCCTGTTAGTCTTCGCTTCCTTTTTCAAATTCAGATAAAGCTTTCGATATTTCCTCAGCCACATTACCGTTTACATAGTCAATCGTCAGCCTAATCGCATTTTTAAAAGTTCTGGCAGATGAATTTCCGTGCGCTTTAAATACAGGTTTCTGCAGACCCATAATCGGTGCTCCACCATATTCGTTGTAGTCTATTTCAGCCTTTAAAGCTCTCATTTCCGGCAATATCATCGCTGCTGCTATCTTATTTTTTATATTTTGTGTAAGCACATTTTTTATTTTGCCCATCAAAACGGTTGCTACACCTTCATAAAGTTTTAACATCACGTTTCCTGTAAATCCATCTGTAACTATAACATCAGCTGCATCTATCGGAACTTCTCTTGCTTCTACATTCCCCACAAAGTTAAGATTACTGTTTTTAAGCTTTTCATACACATCTCTTTGGAATTGGCCACCTTTATGCTCTTCCACTCCAACGTTTACAAGACCTACTCTGGGCTTACCTACACCCATAACTCGGCTCATATAAATAGATCCCATAATTCCGAATTGTTGCAACATTTCTGGTCTACACTCAACATTAGCTCCACTGTCTATTAGCATGAAGCAACCTTTTTCTTTCGGAATAACAGGCGCAAATGCACATCTCTTTATACCTTTTATTCTTTTAACGATAAACGTAGCACCCATAACCAAAGCTCCACTGTTGCCAGCTGAAATAAAGGCATCTGCTTTTCCTTCAGATAACAACTTTAGCCCCAGCGCCATAGATGAGTTATTTTTCGACTTAACTATCTCCGATGGGTCATCCTCCATAGTTATAACATCCGGTGTATCCTCTATATCCATGTGGTAAAGTAGAATGTTATTTTCATTTGCAGCTTTTTCAATCTTTTCCTTAGAGCCAACCAATAAAATATTTATTCCATATTCTGCTACGGCCGCCGCACAACCTTTCAAGATCTCAACAGGAGCATTGTCTCCACCAAAGGCATCCACGATTATTTTCATAGTTCAACACTTCTTTCATTTAAAATATTTTTCAAAATGTTAATTGATCTATCTGATAAAGCATTATATCTAGCTTTTTTATCCCTGATATGAGGTTCTATTTTCGGCAATATACCAAAATTTGCACCCATAGGCTGAAAATCTTCAGCGGGACTACTGCTTATGTAATGAGCCAAAGCACCCATCATAGTTTCTTCTGGTAAAACAAACTTACTTTTATTTTGTATTTTTTTTACAGCATTTATCCCCGCCAATATCCCACTCGCTGCTGACTCCATATAACCTTCAACACCTGTGATCTGTCCTGCAAAATATATATTAGGGTTACTTTTTAAACTAAAATCATCGTTTAAAATTTTAGGAGAATTTAAAAATGTATTCCTATGCATCACTCCATAGCGGACAAATTCAGCATTTTTCAAAGCGGGAATTAATCCAAAAATCCTTTTTTGTTCCGGAAATTTTAAGTTTGTTTGAAATCCTACCAAATTATAAAGTGTACCTTCTTTATTTTCAAGCCGAAGCTGTAAAACCGCCCACGGTCTCCGTCCTGTTTCCGGGTCAATTAAACCAACTGGTTTCATCGGACCAAACCGCAAAGTATCTTTGCCCCTCTGTGCCATAACTTCAACCGGCATACACCCTTCATATACTTTAGGGTCCCTTACATCAAACTCATGCACCGGTGCCCTCTCTGCTAAAATCAATTCATTATAAAAATTTTCATATTCTTCTTTACTTAAAGGACAGTTGATATAAGAATTGTCGTGCCCTCTGTCGTACCTAGAAGCAAAAAAAGCTTTTTCCATATCTATGCTGTCTTTAGTCACAATGGGAGCCGCTGCATCGTAAAAACTTAAAAGTCCATTTGAAATGGAGGAAATATTTTCACTTAAATTGTCAGATGTAAGAGGACCTGTAGCGACAACTGTTATCTCATCTTTCGGTATTTCCTTTACTTCATCGCAGACTACTTCTATGAAGTCATTTTCTTTTATGAGACTCGTCACCATTTCCGAAAATTTGTCTCTATCCACCGCCAAAGCCCCACCTGCAGGCACTCGGCATGCTTTAGCACGTCTCAAAAGCAAAGAGTCTAAAAGTCTCATTTCCTCTTTTAGAAGTCCGGCCGCACTGTCAATTCTATCTGCTTTGAAAGAGTTCGAACACACAAGTTCTGCAAAACCACTGCTTTTATGCGCCGGCGAGAATTTTCTCGGTTTCATTTCTATAAGCCGAACGTTTATACCTTTAGAAGCTATCTGCCACGCGGCCTCACATCCTGCCAAGCCCGCTCCAATTACATTAACTTTCATTACTTTTCTCCTCAACCGGCTCTTCATATCCGCATCCTTCATTTATGCAAATCAGCTTCGGTTTTTTACTCTTCTTTATAAATAAAGGGTCATTGCACTTTGGACAAGTTTTGTCAGTAGGTTCGTTCCATGTTACAAAGTCACAATCCGGGTATTTGTTGCACCCCCAAAACAGCCTACCGCGTTTTGTGCGCCTTTTTACAATTTCTCCATCACTGCATTTTGGACATTTAACTCCAGTTTTTTCATCTATGCCTTTTATGTTTTTGCATTCAGGATACCCAGGACACGCTAAAAATTTCCCGTATCGGCCCGTCTTAACGACCATATTTTTGCCACATTTTTCACAAACGACATCGCTTTCTTCTACTTCGTTTGAAACCGGTTCTTTTTTCTCTAAGTCCATCTTTTTTATGTTCTTACATTCAGGATATCCAGAACACGCCAAAAATTTTCCATAACGACTTACCTTAACAACCATATTCTTGCCGCATTTATCGCATACTACGTCCGTTTGGTCTTCCTTTAGCGTTATCTTTACGCCTTTCATATCGTTTTTCGCTTGCTTTAAAGTATCGTTGAAATCCCCATAAAATTCGTCGAGAACTTTCGTCCACTCTTGTTTGCCTTCTTCTATGACGTCCAAATCACTTTCCATTTTCGCTGTAAATTTTACATTTACTATATTGGGAAACCGTTTTTTCAGCAAGTCCGTAATGACTTCACCTAACTCTGTGGGCTTCAAGCTACGTCCTTCTTTTACTACATACTCTCTACCGGTTATGGTGGAAATAGTCGCAGCGTAAGTTGAAGGTCTTCCTATTCCATATTCTTCAAGTGCTTTTATAAGCGAAGCTTCTGTGTATCTTGCCGGAGGCTCTGTAAAATGTTGGTTTGCTTTTATTTCATCTTTTTTAAGATTTTCACCTTCTTTTAATTCTGGCAAAACCTTCGCTTTCTCTTCCTCCGAGTTTTCATTCACATCTTGATACAACGCCGTAAATCCATCAAATTTAACAGTATAGCCACTTGCTCTAAAAACATATTCCCCCGCTAAAATATCTACACTTTTTGTATTAAGAACGCAGTCTGCCATTTGGCTTGCCGTGAACCTTTCCCAAATGAGTTTATAAATTTTATATTGGTCTCTGTTCAGTGAAGACTGTACCTTATCCGGGGTCAAACTAACAGATGTAGGTCTAATTGCCTCGTGACCGTCCTGAACATTACCTTTTGATTTAAAGTATCTGGTTTTCGGAACTAAATAGTTCTCTCCGAAATTTTCCTTTATATGGTTCGACAAATCTTTTAACGCATCATCTGACACTCTTAGCGAGTCTGTTCTCATGTACGTTATCAAACCTATAGCACCTTCGCCTTTTATTTCCACACCTTCGTAGAGTTCTTGCGCTATTTTCATGGTTTTTTTAGAAGGAAACCCCAATCTTTTCGAAGCCTCCTGCTGTAAAGTGGAAGTTATAAAAGGCGGCGATGGTTTTCTTTTTCTAGTTCCCTTTTTTATCTTATCTACAATGTAAGCTTCATTTTCCACTTCATTTAAAATTTTGTTAGCTTCATCTTCGTTTTTAATTTTTATTTTTCCATTTTTGTCTCCATACAAGGCAGCCGAAAAAGGTTTCTTTTTTCCGTTTTGAACGAATTTTGCATCTATTGTCCAATATTCTTCAGGTTTAAATTTTCTTATTTCATCTTCTTTGTCAACTATTATCCTAACAGCGACGCTCTGTACCCTTCCTGCCGACAATCCTCGTCTAATTTTTTGAGATAAAAACGGGCTAAGTTTGTAACCTACTATTCTATCCAAGATTCTCCTAGCTTGTTGAGCATTTACGAGATCAATATCTATACTTCTGGGATGTTTCATTCCGCTTGACACACCGGATTTAGTGATTTCATTAAACGTGACCCTATTTTTTTTACCTAAATCTAATCCTAAAATATAAGCTAAATGCCACGAGATAGCTTCTCCTTCTCGGTCAGGGTCAGTTGCCAAGTAAACTTCCTGGCTATTTTTAGAGTCCTTTACCAGCTCTTTCACTAGCTTTTCCTTACCTTTTATTATTTCGTATGTTGGTTTGAAATCATGCTTTATATCCACGCTAAGTTTACTTTCAGGCAGGTCCCTAACATGTCCCATGGAAGCCACTACCTCAAAATCTTTTCCTAAGTATTTTTTTATTGTTTTAGCTTTCGCCGGTGACTCAACTATTAACAGCTTTGACAAAACAATCCCCCATTTGTCATTTTATTTTTTCTTGTACATTCTTCCCGGTTTACTTTCCACTAAACCATTTAGTTCCAATTCCGTTATTCCTTGCAATGCATCAGCAGTTGACATTTTAGTTTTCAATATAAGCTCATCTATGGTCATAAACTCAGTATTTTTAAGAAAATTATAAATATTCCGTGCCCTACTTGAAACCTTTAAATTTTTATTTTCCCTTTTGCTCATTTTTTCAATAGGTTCTATTTTACCTTCGGTTTTGCTTTCTTTATTAGTTTGTGTTGTGTTCAAGTTTGGAAATCTGGGATAATATTCTTCTAAAATGTCTTCAACGCAAGTTACAGGCTTCGCACATTCTTTTATCAAAGAGTTCGTGCCGATTGACATACTGCTTTTTATATCTCCAGGAACAGCAAATAAGTCTCTGTTCTGCTCAAGTGCAAGGTTCGCCGTAATCAACGAACCACTTTTCCGCCCTGCTTCTACTATCAACGTACCGAGCGACAAAGCTGAGATTATCCTGTTCCTAACAGGAAAGTTCCTCGCAATTACGGCATATCCCGGTTCATATTCAGACACTATTGCACCATTTAAAGAAATCGCTTTTTTCAAATTGTTGTTTTTTTCTAAATAGTGACAATCTAATCCACAGCCCATAACTGAAATGACTTTTCCTCCAGCCATTATAGCGCCTTTTTGAGCCGAACTATCTATTCCCAGCGCTCCTCCACTCACTACTGTTGCACCGAACTTTGCAAGCTTATATCCAAATTCAAAAGACGTTCCTAAGCCATATCGCGTAGCACTTCTAGTTCCAACTATAGCTATGCAAAGTTCATTATCAATCTTTGGGAAAGTGCCATTTACGTAAAGTATAGCCGGAGGGTTATATATGTTTTTCAGCCTGTTTGGATAATTGGGAGATTCATAAGTTATTATTTTGTAGCCTTTTTGTTTGCAATGAGCTTTTATTTTTTCAATTTTATCAGTATCAAAATTTTTAAGTTTTAAAAGATCTCTTTTTGTAAAAATTCCGCTGTCTTTCCACTCCTCATAAGGTAAACTAAAAAAATTTTGTGATGTTTTATAAGTTTTCATTATATCCTTGATTCTACGACTTGCGTACCCTAAAGCCTGTTGTAAGTAGATCCAGTTATCAACAAAACTTGCTTTTGCACTGCTCGTAAGACCTTCACCCATCACACCATCTCCCACATAATAATACTAGCTGCTACATTAGCATTTAATGACTCAGCTCGTCCTTTCATAGGAATAGTTACTTTCTCATCACACGAGTTTATAGTTTCTAGCTTTAAGCCGTTCCCTTCATTTCCAATAACAACCAAACTTCTAACGTTAAAATCTGCTTTTTTTACCGACAATGCATCTCTGTCTGGAACTGCTGCGTATGCTTTTATGCCTTTATGTCTTAATAGCTTTATAGTTTCAGTTAGGTTTTCCGCCACAAATATTGGTAATCTAAAAATTGCTCCCATGCTGCCTCTTAAAACTTTTGGGCTGTATCGGTCGCAGCAGTCATTTGACAAAACTACTGAATCAATGTGTAACGCCTCTGCTGTCCTTAGTATAGTTCCAAGATTTGACGGATCTTGAATATTTTCCAGTACAATAATTTTATCCTTACTACTTATTTTATCTAAAGTAACCTCTTTGTCAAGATTTTGGCATATACACACAAAGCCCTGAGGAGATTTAGTTTCCGAAACGTAATTTAGTAATGTTCCTGAAATTATATGTGAGTTTAAAGCAACTTTCTTTATTTTTCTTATTATCTCCTCATTCTTAAGTAAAACCTCCTCTGTATACAAAAAATCGCATATATTTACTCCACTTTTCACTGCATCTTCACACAATCTAAGTCCTTCTATTACAAACTTTTTTTCTTTTTCTCTATATTTCTTTGAGTTAGTAAGTTTTTTTATTTCTTTAATAACGTTGTTAGTTTTGCTGTTTATTTTCACATCCACAAGATTCATCCACCTTTTATATGTTTACACGATTATATAATACTTTAACATAAATTTACAAACATCGCTACATTGCATATAGTATAAACTTTCTTGAATCAAAAGTGTTGCACTTCTTATTATAGTCCCTTATACTTCTCACTACACGTAAAACACATAAGTAAAATCATCCACTATGTAATGTTTAACAGCACTTATTTCTTTAAATGATATGATATCTCATTTTATAGTTAACAGCTCTCCCAACTCACTTAAAGTTACTGATATTCTCTTTTCTTTGTAAGATACTTTTAATAAGCAAATTTTTTTACCATCATCACCCATGGTTTACATTTTCCTGAATTACACCTTTACCTCGTGGTCTTCTATATACAAAAAGCCTAGTATAAAAATACCTAGGCCTTTAAACTTGCATTTAATTACTACTACATACCGTTTTCAGATCTTATACCTGCGTTTCAGCTTCGCCTTCTAAAAATTTATATTTTACAAACCATCTACGGTTTGGGTGCCTTATAACAAACTCCCCTGGTCCAAATGTAATTGCTTCTTTCACATAATCATACATTTGTTGCATTGCTTCATCATATTTATTCCCAAATATTCTACGTATGTTTCGCCATTCATTTCCTAATAGTTCATAAATATTTCCATATTTTATTAGACCTTTTGCTTGGTAATCAATATATTTTTTTGACTGCCCCCCTCCAGAACAACATGGATTCCAATAACTTAGCGTTTTCACATGATCTTCTTTTTCCATTAATATTGATGGTGCCCAGCTTTGTTTTTTGTCACACAACATAAATCTGTTCCAAATTTTTACTCCATCCTTTCTTCTTATTTCACTAGCTAAACGGTTCCATGCTCTCTTAGATATAAGATGATGAACTTGGTATTTTTCGTGGTCGTAATCTTGACGTAAAACTTCGCTGTAAGATCCTCCTAATTTAATTCCTTCAGGTAAAACCGCAAAGCTTGTAACACCTGAACTGACAATAAGTATCGATAAAAGTAACGATAAACTAACCAATAATTTTTTAAATCTTCTCATACTTCATTCTCCTTTTCTTTAATTTAACTTAATTTTAACAAATATCTTTACTTATTTTGTTAATTAATTGTTAATAAAAAGTAAAAATTTTATAAATTTTTTATAATAAAAAAGCCCAGTATAAAGATACCTAGGCTTTTAAATTTACATTTAATATTAATACATGCCGCCCATACCTGGATCAACCGGCATCGCTGGAGCTTCTTTTTCCTTTATGTCAGAAACTAAACTTTCGGTTGTTAAAACCATAGCTGCAACAGATGCTGCATTTTGAAGTGCTGACCTTGTGACTTTTGTTGGGTCAACTATTCCAGACGAAATCATCTCTACAAATTTTCCTTCTTTTGCATCGTAGCCAACGCCAACTTTATTTTCTCTTCTAATCGTGTCAATTATGACAGAACCTTCAACACCTGCATTTAAAGATATTTGACGAATTGGTTCTTCCAATGCCTTGAGTACAATAGAAACGCCCGTTTTCTCGTCACCCACAGTGTTATTCATTAACTCTTCTACACTTCTCATAGCGTTAATTAATGCTACTCCGCCACCGGCTACTATGCCTTCTTCCACTGCTGCTTTTGTAGCTGCTAGTGCGTCTTCTATTCTAAGTTTCTTCTCTTTCATCTCTACTTCGGTAGCTGCACCTACTTTAATAACTGCTACACCGCCAGACAGTTTTGCTAGGCGCTCTTGAAGCTTTTCACGGTCAAAATCTGATGTGGTGCTTTCTATTTGTGAGCGTATTTGAGATACCCTTGAACTAATTTCATTTTTGTCTCCTGCGCCATCTACAATAATAGTATTCTCTTTTTCTATTTTTACTTGACGAGCTCTACCAAGCTGTTCTAAAGTTGTATTCTTAAGCTCAAGACCTAATTCTTCTGTTATAACTTCTCCGCCAGTTAAAATCGCAATGTCTCGTAACATTTCTTTTCTTCTGTCTCCAAAGCCCGGTGCTTTCACTCCCACACAAGTAAATGTACCACGAAGTTTATTTAAAATAAGTGTTGCTAAAGCTTCTCCTTCAATGTCTTCTGCAATAATAACAAGCTTTTTGCCCGAGTTCACAACTTGTTCCAAAAGTGGAAGAATTTCTTGAATGTTGCTAATTTTTTTGTCTGTAATTAAAATATAAGCATCATCAATTGCAGCAACCATTTTGTCTGTGTCTGTAACCATGTAAGGTGAAACATATCCTCTGTCAAACATCATTCCTTCAACAACTTCTGAGTAAGTATCAGCCGTCTTCGATTCCTCTACAGTAATAACTCCATCAGAAGTTACTTTTTCCATCGCTTCAGATATTAATTTCCCTATAAATTCATCAGCTGCAGAAATCGTAGCAACTCTAGCTATATCTTCACTGCCACTTACTTTCTTAGAGTTGTTTACTACATCCTTAACAGCTGCTTCGACAGCCTTTTCTATACCTTTTTTAACTACCATTGGGTTCGCACCAGCTGTAACGTTCTTCATTCCTTCACGAATAAGTGCTTGTGCTAAAAGTGTAGCGGTAGTTGTTCCGTCTCCAGCTACATCGTTTGTCTTTGTGGATACTTCCTTTACCAACTGTGCTCCCATATTTTCAAATGGATCTTCGAGCTCTATTTCTTTAGCTATAGTAACACCATCATTAGTGATAAGCGGTGCTCCAAATTTTTTATCAAGCACTACATTCCTGCCCTTTGGCCCTAAAGTTATCTTTACAGTATCTGCAAGCTTATTTACTCCATTCATTAACGCTTTTCTTGCTTCTTCTCCGTAAATTATTTGTTTAGCCATAATAAATCCTCCAACATGTTTTTATTTTTTATAATTTTCATCAAGCATTGCTTCTCAGAGGGGCGGCGCCTTGCAAAAATTTTTTAAAATTTTTGCGAACCAGCCGAGGTTCGGCTGGTTTTCAAAAAAATAATATTTTTTTGAAAGGCGCTGACCCCAAACAAACCTGTGTATTTAAAAATATCTATTATTCTACAACAGCAAGAATATCTGATTGTTTAACTATGGTATATTCTTCATCGTCTAGCTTAATTTCCGTACCAGAATATTTGCTCGTTATAACCCTATCACCAACTTTTACGTACATATTCACTTCTTTGCCGTCCACTATACCTCCGGGTCCAACTGCAACTACAATTGCAATTTGTGGTTTTTCTTTAGCGGTACTTGCTAAAATAATCCCACTTTTTGTTGTTTCTTTAACTTCTTCCATTTTTATGACAACTCTGTCAGCTAAAGGCTTTAATGTCATACAAAACTCCTCCTAAAGACAATATTATTTAGCACTCTTTACCTGCGAGTGCTAAATATATTTTATCTTCTATAAAACAAAAAATCAAGTATATTTTCCCAATTTTTTTATTATAAGAAAATTTTTTTACATGATG
>URPR01000016.1 GCA_900549775.1 uncultured Oscillospiraceae bacterium
TTTCTTTTGACAAAACACACATTTACATATTATAATCACTAAAAGTTTTTGTTGTATTGCACATTAAAACTTTAATTCTCGTATAGTTTTGAAAGAGGGTTTTATATGTCTAGAAAATTTGTAAAAAAACATTTTGCATCAAAACTAATAAACAGACTTGAAAAAGTATGGTTTTGTCCATGGATTTTTTATCTGATTACATTAGCTTTTCTTAGCCTATTAATTTACTTAGTTCTATTTTTTAACCCTGTTACTCAAATCTATAAAAACTTTAATATTGATAAAAATGCCGTAAAAGTAAGTGACGCAAACCCTAGCAGTCTTGGCGTAATCAGACTTAATTGCAGCAAAGAAGTATCTTTCAAAAACGGGACAGGAACGTTTACCTTAAAAAACCCAGCAAATGCAAGTAACAACTTAATACTAAAACTTCGCATAACTGTCAATGACGACACAATTAATAAATTGAAAAAGCTTAAAGGAAACGTTTTAGAAAGTTTACAGTTCGATGAAAAAAATAAATCTTTATGTATAAGTGAAACAGACTGTATACCACCAGGATATAATCTAACAAAGTTAAAGATGAAATCATTGCCTAATGGATCTGATTTTCCCGCTGGTACTTACGATGGAATAATGCAAGTACAAACTTATACTTACAAAACTAACGATAAATCTTTTGTTAACTCTGAAATACCTTTAAAAGTCCATATCAAATAGTAAAAGGAGTGCTAAAATGAAAAACATTAACAAAAACAGATTTCTAAAGTACATACTGCCTAACGTCCTTACTCTATGTTTAATTATTTCATGTATCTGTGTTTATTTTTACAAGCTAGGATACCACGCACCTGGGTTTGCCCCAGAAGCTCAAATGGGCGTTCCTGAAATAGCTGAAGGGACTTATGGTTATTGTCCTTTTACTACTGCAGATGGTTCTAAAATAAAAATGTGTGGTAGCCCTAACGCTACTGAAAATACAATTGATTTTTATTTAACAAATGAAGAAGGTAACGATATGTGGATATTACTTGAAGTTTGCAATGAAAACGACGAAACTTTAGGTAATAGCGGTGTCTTAAAGCAAGGACAATTTTTGCAAACACTTA
Organism: uncultured Oscillospiraceae bacterium; assembly: GCA_900549775.1. Lineage (GTDB taxonomy): Bacteria > Bacillota > Clostridia > Oscillospirales > Acutalibacteraceae > UMGS1224. The sequence continues at coordinate 1,110 of URPR01000016.1, forward strand.
AGCTTGATAAGAAATTAAATATAGGTGAAAACAAGCTTAAACTAAAACTGCGTACCTTTGTCCCGGAAGAATACTATAGCAAAGGTACGGTTAATTTAGAAACAACGGTAACTGTAAAATAAATATTACTTATTGAAAGGGGAATTTATAATGGAAAAGAAAAATAAGATAAATACAGAGGTTAAGGTAGAAAATGAGTCTAATTTGTTGACAGATGAGGAACTTGGTCAAGCTCAAGGTGGCATCGCAGTGATGCGAATATCTAAACGTGAAATTAAAGATGCTGGCCCAGACGGAGTAACCAGAAAAATTGAATTATAAAGTATAAACTTAAAAGGTTATCGTTGTGATGATACAAAAATATAAAACCGAATTGTAATTTTACAACTCGGTTTTTGCTTTTTTGCTATGTTAAATTTTCTTTTTTTATTTTAAAGATCCGTCTTAAGAAAAAACTTAAAAATTTAGGGCTCTTAACTACAACAACTTTCATTTCTAAAAGACCTCCTTTAAAATGCTCAACATCTCATTAAGCAAATCGCTAAAACTACCAAAATTGCAACTAAAACCTTAATGATAAGATGTATAGGGCACAGGTAAGATATTGTTAAACCAGACACAAAAACTAAGGCCCATTTGGCTTGTTTACAATAGCAATTCATAATTAAATCACCGTCAGTTGGGGGATGATTGTATAGAAATAATACATTCAATACATCATATACAAGTCCACCCAATGGTGTGACAAGTTGTTAAATCCTTTAAGCTTTAAACGCTGTTCATTTTTTCTTTTAACATTTCTTCAACAGTTGCTAATTTTACACATAAGCACAACAAATCCATAGATCTACTAAGCTCAGAGAGCGTAGGATAAGATGGAGCTAACCTTATATTGCTGTCATTTGGGTCTATTTTTTTCGGAAAAGTAGACCCTGCAGGCGTCAAAGAAAGTCCGGCATCTTTGCAAAGATTTACTACCCTTTTTGCGCAGTTTCTTTTTACATCTAAACTTATAAAATATCCTCCTTTTGGTTCGGTCCAAGATACTATTTTGTTATTTTCAAAATTACTCCGCAGCTTTTCAAGCACTAAGTCAAATTTTGGTTTTAGTATTTTCTTATGCTTTTGCATATGATCTAGCAATTTGTCAAAACTCTCGAAGTATTTAACATGACGTAGTTGATTTAACTTATCGTAACTTATAGTTTTGAAATAGTACATCTCCTTTAACTGTGAAATATTTTCACTAGAACTTCCAACAGCAGAAACTCCGCCCCCTGGGAAAGTTATCTTTGAGGTAGAGCAAAACAGTAAAGGCAAATTTGCATTTGAGTTTTTTACGCACTCATCCATTAAGTTCAAAAGTGTGTCTGACTGATCGCAGATGTCGTGAATTGCATACGCGTTGTCCCAAAAAACTCTAAAATCTTTAGCTTTTGGTCTTAGTTTTGAAAACCTAATAACAGTCTCATCGGAATACGTTATGCCTTGTGGATTTGAGTATTTAGGCACGCACCAAATTCCTTTTATGCTTTCGTCTTCCATAACAAGCCTCTCAACCATGTCCATATCCGGCCCCGAACTCGTCATAGGCACAATTATCGGTTCTATATTAAAATAATCTAAAATAGCAAAGTGCCTATCGTAACCGGGACAAGGGCACAAAAATTTAACTTTTTCCAGTTTACTCCAAGGTGTATATCCTAAAACACCGTTCATCATAAAACAAGATATTGCATCGAACATCAGGCTAAGACTTGAGTTTCCTCCAATAAATATATTCTTCTCGCTCACTCCTAGTAGCTTCGAAAATAATTTTTTACATTCTGGTATGCCATCTAGCGCCCCATAGTTGGCACAATCTACACCGGACTCTGTTTTCAAAACATCATCACTTTTCAAAGTGTCTAAAAGTCCTCTTGAAAGATCCACCTGTTCTTGAGACGGTTTGCCTCTAGACATATCTAGCTTTACGGGATTAGATTTGATTTTTTTATATTCATTTTCAAGATCCGTTTTTATTTTCTTAAGTTCCAAGGCTGTTTTTTCAAAATAACTCAAAGTAATTCCTCCATTTAACAAAACTACAAAAAGTATAATGCATTATTTTTTTGCGGTCAATGCAGTTTATAAATGAATCACAAAATAGTTTTAGTTTATCTTATTTGCAAACGAAAGGATTTGTGATATAATAAAAATAATAACATAATTTGTGATAAAAGGAGATGGTATTGTGAAACCTGGTCCTACGTTGGGTCAACTAAATGTAAAACTTTTCAGGACACAATACTATTTTTGTTTTGTGTCCTCTGCAAATTAGGAGGAGCTATGATTACTTATTATAAGACGTTAAACAACAGGGTAAAAAAAATAAAACAATATGAAGAAAACTGTTGGATAAATTGCATAACGCCTGACGAAGATGAAATAGAAAGCTTAATAGATGACTTTAATATCGATCCAGAATTCTTAAAGGCTGCGCTGGATGCCGAAGAATCATCACATATAGACAGTGAAGACGGAAATACGTTGATTATAATAGATGTTCCGATAGTACAAAAAACGGAGAAAAATATCAGCTATCAAACGATGCCACTCGGTATTATGATTACAAGTAAAAATGTCATAACTATTTCACTGAGGGAAAATACTGTAATAGGTGAAATTTCAGACGGCGTTGTAAAAAATATAAATACCGAGTTGAGTGCACAGTTCGTTTTGAATATAATATTGCGAACGGCTTATAAATATTTGCAGTACTTAAAACAGATCGACAAAATAAGTGATCATGCAGAAAAAGAACTCAGACGTTCAATGAAAAATAAAGAATTGATGCAATTTCTAGAAGTTGAGAAATCCTTGGTTTATTTTTCCTCATCACTTAAATCAAACGAAGCTACATTAAAAAAAATAATGCGTGGTAGAATTATAAAACTTTACGAAGAGGATCAAGATTTGCTAGAGGATGTTCTCATCGAGGTTAGACAAGCTATTGAGATGTCTAGCATTCAAATGAACATTATATCCAGCACCATGGATGCATTCGCTTCCATTATATCTAACAACTTAAATATCGTCATGAAAATTTTAGCCTCCATAACTTTGATTTTTTCCATTCCGACTGTTATTTCCGGCTTTTACGGCATGAATATAGGTGTACACGCTATGCCGCTTGACAATTATTGGTGGTTCCCATGGGTACTTTCGGGCGTGTTGATGCTTATCTCCGGGTACGTCTTAAAGAAAAAAGATATGCTATAATTAAACTTAGCATTTTCCTACATAGTTAAATCCACCTTCATTAAAGAGGTGGATATTTTTGTAATAATTTTTTAAATACATCTTATATGAACTTAGACAATTCACATTAGTCAAAATTCCTTTGATCGTACCCGAAGTCTTTTAGTGAATACAAACTGTTTCGCCAGTCTTCTTTTACTTTTACCCAGAGTTTTAAATTTACTTTAGCATTCAGTAGCTTTTCCATATCGTACCTTGCATTTGTGCCGATTTTTTTCAGCATATAGCCGCCTTTGCCTATGATTATCCCCTTATGGCTCATTTTCTCACAATATATGACAATGTTGATATCTATCATGTTGCCTGAATCTGCTCTAGATTTCATTTTTTCAACGCAAACAGCCACTCCGTGTGGAATTTCTTTATCTAAATTTTTTAATATTTTTTCACGTACGATTTCAGAGACCATCACTCTTACCGGTTGGTCTGTTATTTCGTCTTCGGCAAATGTATGTCTTTCAAATGGAATGCATTTTTCAAGTTCCGAAAAAAGAACATCCAGTCCGTCTCTTTTTAGCGCAGATATAGGAACTATGGCTTTGAAGTCAGCTAGCTTAGAAAAGTCGCTTATGATCTCGAACAAGCGAGATTTTTCTTTTATAAGGTCTATCTTATTTAAAGCCAATATTATTGGAACGTTTTTAAAAGTTAAGTTATTTAAAACACTTTGTTCAATGCTAGGCTTGGTTGCATCCGCTACAAATAAAATCGCATCAACAGAATTTACTGACTGATTAATAGCCTTACCCATGTACTTATCGAGCTGGTTTTTAGTTTTGTGGATACCGGGCGTGTCCAAAAAAACAATCTGCGTTTTGCCTTTTGTGAGTATTCCCATGATTCTCGATCTTGTAGTTTGAGGTTTTGGCGAGACTATTGAAACTTTTTGTCCAATTAAGGCATTTAAAATGGAAGATTTCCCAACGTTTGGTTTGCCAACAATAGCGACAAAACCTGATTTTAATGATTCCTTATGCATCATAACATTCCCTTTAAATTTTTTTAAAATTTATGTGTAAAAAATTAATACATACAGCCTCAAAGCCGTATGTACTTTATATGTATAAATTACGATTCGTAACCTGAGAAAGCGTGGAAACCAAGCTGAGACATAATAACTTGTTCTTTTTCTCTCATCTTAGCCATCTCCAAGCCACCATTTTCGTGGTCATAACCAAGCAAATGCAGCATTGAGTGCGCGGTTAAGAATCCAACTTCTTGAGGCATGGTATTTCCGTGTTTTTCAGCTTGCTCTATAGCCTTTTCCATAGAAATAACAACATCTCCGAGCATAATAAAACCTGTTTCCGGATCAATGTCGTAATTACCATTTTCACCTGTCTGGAAGGACAAAACATCTGTTTCTACGTCTTTTCCACGGTACTTAGCGTTAAGCTTACGGATCTCATCGTTGTTTACAAAGGAAACACTAACTTGAGTAGACTTATTGAAATTTTCGAGCCTTAAAACTGCAATGCAAGCTCTTCTAACGATCATGCGTAGCCCCGTTGGAATCTTCACTTCTTTTTGATTGTTGTTAATAATAACTTTAATCTTTTCCACAGTCCAAAACCTCTTTCGATTGATATTTTATCTTGCGATGATCAATGTAGTATAAGCAGTTATTCATATATAAACTACAAATTACAGAAATATTTATATATTATTATATCATGGTGAAATATAAAAGTCATTAAAAAAATATCAATTTTTTCACTTTTGTAAGATATTACAATGAATAGTGATATAATCCGTATGAGCAGTTGTTTATTTTGACAAGTTTTTGACGATTAATTACTCAGTTTTAATTAAATCTTTTTGCGCGATATCTTCTTCACAATCATATGTAACTTTGAGTAAATATTTATTGTCAACCCATTTGCCATTTTTTTCTTTGCTTATAATTCTTACATTATCAAATTTATTTTCTTGTTCCACTACTTTTTTCTCCGCTAAGTCTATAACCTGTGATTTATCTTTCTTGACCTTTTCGTTCTTATATTGATACCAGCTTTCCTTATAAATGGAAATTGGCAACTCTTTCCCGAAAATCTTAAGTGTATTAGTGCTAACTTCTTGTTCGTAGTTTTCTTTACTGCATTTACCAACGAAAAGTGGAACATCTATAGCTAAAATTTTCAATTTCCTTATTTTTTTTACTTTGCCGGTTCTTACATTTTCAAAATCTTGTATCGGAACTTCTTCTGTGATGACTCTTTTCGTCCGAGCAAATATTTTTGCATTTGCACCGGGCAATGAGTTATTTCCAAATTCGTCCTCAACAATACCGTTAACTAACAGCTGTCCTTTCACAACAGCATCTCCTACGTTAACTTCTCTTTTGCCGCTGTAAATTTCTACCCTGGTCACAAAGCCATCGCAAGCTGCTACGATATTGCATGGTTTTTCGTCCACTATATCTGGAGGAGATACCTTTTCGCTTATCTCAATATCCAAATGACTTCCAATTACATTTGCAGATGTCCAAGAGATATTATTAAACTTTGACATTATGGAGTTTTCTATCAATGAAGAGTCTACGTTTTTGCTTAAAATGCCTGGAACTACACCAAGTTCTGACAGTGTTTGTTTGATCTCATCTTCACTTATGTCGATGTTTCCGTTAACGTTTATGGTAAAAATATGTAACGAAAGTACATATATTATCAAAAAGAAAGATAGCACGCCAACTAAAATACCTTTTCTTTTTCTATATTTCCTTAAGATAAAAGGGAGTCCTTTTTTCTTTTTAATTTTTATTTTCATGAAAGACTTTTTTACTATTTTCCTCAAGGTTTTATATTCCGAAGCCATACAGCTCGCGGAAAAGGTTTCATCGTCTTTTTTGATATCCCACAAACTGATTCCGTATCTTGCTGTTAAGTTCATGAACCTTTCCGGAAATGAACCTTTGGCCGTAAAAACAACATATCCAAAGAGGAATCTAATAATAAATAGCACTGATGATTCCTCCTTTAAGTTATAAACTCTATAGACGTAATAAACCCTACAACGATCAAAGAGTCCGTGCTTAGACACTTTAGCGATAATTTGCGCCCGCTGAACGAAACTATCATATTTCCCATATTTACCCTTATAATATTTTCATCGTACTGGAGTATTCCCTTACTGCCTTCTACAATAACTTCACGGTTTGAGTTAATTTCAAAATGTGAAGAATTTGGCATGGTTCCAAACGGCATTTTATCCGGATTTATTATTTTATTAAGTTTACTATTTTCCTTTTTCCACCAAGCACTCATCGTTTCACCTCTTTCCAAATAAATATGCTTATATATCAATAAAAATAACAGCATAGCATATATATTAGTTGAGGTGAGCCAAGAATGGTTGTAAGTTTAAAAAGTAGCAAAAAAGATATTATGAAAAATGTGATTATCTTATTTGTTATTTCAAACTTTTTTATTTTCTCTAAATATGCTTCCACAGGAGCCAAAATCGGTTTGAATTACTGCTTAAATACGCTTATTCCGACTCTTTTACCATTTATAATTATTTCTCTTTTAGTTGTAAATTCAGGGTTATCAGAAAAAATGGGATATTTACTTAACCCGTTTACTAAGCTTTTCTTTAATTTGCCAGGATGTGCAGGTTCAACTATTTTAGTTAGCTTGCTTGGCGGGTACCCCACTGGCGCAAATGGAGTGGTAGCTCTTTGGAAAAAAGGTCTCGTTTCTGAAAAGCAGGCTGAGCGTATGTTATATTTCACAGTGGCGGGAGGTCCCGCTTTCATCATAAGTGTGCTGGGTGAAACTTTGCTTAGAGATAAGAAAATAGGTCTTATTCTTTTTGTGTCTCACATTATTCCTGTTTTCATTTTAGGTTTAATCAGCGGTATTGCTTCAACTAAGGAAACTTACAACATTAGCAAAGAAAGTAGCTCCGAAAATTTTTCAAATGCGCTCATTGTTTCAAGCGCTAAGGCAACACAAAATATGTTTCAAATTTGTACTCTTGTTATACTGTTTTCTTCGTTTTTAGAAATATTTCAAAACAGCCGAATAAACACATATTTTCTGGAAATATTAAGAAATGTCGGTGTAAGTAGCAACGTAGCTCAGTCTGTCGTGCCAATGCTCCTGGAAATAACCTCAGGAAGTCTTACCGGCATAAAATATCACGTGCCTTTGCCGGTGTTATCTTTTTTTATATCGTGGGGTGGGATATGTGTACAGATGCAAATTTTCTCTATGTTGAAAGAAATAAATTTCAGCAAAGTTAAATTTGTTTTGTTTAGGCTAGCGCATGGCGTTTTGTCCTCAGGCATAACTCAGCTTATTTTATGCAATATGAAGTACACTGTGCAGACTTTTAACTCAAAGAGTTATCATTTTGAAAACACCAGTTTAGTCTTTGGCGGACAGAGTTTAGTTTTAGTTCTGCTATGCATTTGTTTTTTGATTTCTATAGGCAAGGAGCAAATTATTTTCAAACAAAAATAAGGAATAAAAATATGGAAACAATAGAATTTTCAAAGTTAAGCGGAAAGTTAAACATTAAAGAAGTAAAAAAAAAGAACAACAAAAAAATATTTAAATATTGGAGACCAATAATGTTTATTATGATTTTAAAAATACTTCAAAGTTTTTTGAAATCATTTCTTTTTTTGTTTGTTTCTTTTTCAGCATTAAAAGACGAATCACACATCAGTACCTTCAACCATGCTTTTTATAAGTTTTTAAAACCGATAAAAGATACAAACAGAACAACATTTTTCATCTGTTCGGTAATATTACTCATTTTAAACTTTATATTGCTCATACCGCTTGAGTACGGTATACTTTCATTTTTTAGCGACCTTACGAGTGATAAAGATGTAAAAGTTACATCTATTTTTCGTTATTATAAAAACTTTAAGCTTTTTTTTAGAGCGATATATTTTAAATTTCTTATGTATTTCAGGGTTTTAATTCCGACAGCACTGTTCTTAACGCCTGAGATTATGCTTTTCATATATTCCTGCATAAGAATGCAAACAGCGAGTGAAAAAGAAAAAACTTTTCTTTCACTCACTGTAATTATTTCTATTTTAATACTTTTAGTAGGGATTTACTTTTTTATAAAATTTGGACCTAAAAACTTTGTCCTACCATATATACAAGCTCAGCGTAAAGTTGATAACAACTTAAACGTACAAAAAAAGGAAAACATAAAAACTCTAAACAAACTAACCAGTTCAAAATCATTTAATGTGTTTGCGACATTCACTTCGATGCTTTTTTTATTGCAGCCCTTAATATTACCGACGTTTTTTGTTTTTCCTTATTTTTCAATAGGTGTGTACTCTTACATTCACAATGTAGATCTTTTGAACCTATGAATTTATTTTTCTAATTCTGCAATACAATTTTTGCAGATGGTCTTATCTTTAAACTCGACGATATCGTCTGTATTGCCACAAAAAACGCAAGACTTTTGATATTTCTCCAAAATAATCCTGTTATCATCAACAAATATTTCAAGAAGATCTTTTTCATTAAGATTCATAATTCGCCTTAATTCTATGGGTAAAACTATTCTTCCTAAATTATCGATTGGACGAACAACTCCTGTAGCTTTCATTTTTACATTTTCTTCCTTTCAAAGTTAAAAATTTAGTATTTTTATTTTTCATTATGAGATTTAAAACATTAACATAACATAATAATACTATTTATAGATTAATTTGTCAACGGTTTTTATAAGTTGAAAACTCAAAACAAATAATATTTGTTTTGCTGCCCCAATATATTTAGCTTTAGACGGACGAAGGGGAGATAATATGTTAAACTACATATGGGCCGCTATTATAATTATAAGCGTTGTTTGTTCTGTTGTTACAGGAAGGATTGAATATGTTTCGGACGCTATTTTTTCAGGCACTAAAAATGCAATTGATTTGCTCATTTCGATTTCAGGCATGATGGCACTATGGACAGGTCTTCTAAAAATAGCAGATAAAAGCGGGATTACAGTTATTTTATCGAAATGTTTTGCACCTATATTAAAAAAAATATTTCCGGAATATGATAACAACTCACCCGTGATTAAAACCATATGTATGAACATCACCGCAAACCTTTTGGGACTCGGCAATGCCGCCACGCCTTTTGGCATAGCCGCCATGAAAGAAATGAATAAAACTAATTTTAATAAAAGCATTGCAAGCGACAGCATGGTAACTTTCGTGGTGATGAATACGGCATCTATACAGCTCGTTCCGACTATGTTAACCATATTGCGGCAAAAACATGGTTCCGCATCTCCCTTTGAAGTTATGCCCGCTATTTGGATCGTTTCAGCATTGTCTTTAATAGTAGGAGTTTGCTTTTCAAAACTGTTTTCAAAAAATAAATGAAGTTTGCTTTTTAAATAAAATAAAAGTGGGAGATATAATTGAACAGATTTAGTTTTTACATAGTGCCATGCTTTATCCTCATAATAGTCGCTTTTGGACTTTTTAAAAAAATACAAGTTTTCGATACTTTCCTGTCCGGCGCTAAAGAAGGACTAATGTCAACTTTCTCAATAGCACCATCTCTAATCGCTCTAATAACTTCTATCACGATGCTAAAGGCCTCCGGAGCTTTGGATATTTTTTCGTCTTTCATAAACCCTCTCGTATCTAAAATAGGTGTTCCCAGTCAAGTCGTTCCTTTAATGCTTCTGAGGCCGATTTCGGGAAGTGGGTCATTGGCTTTGTTAGATTCAATTTTTTCAAGTTGTGGACCAGACAGCCAAGTAGGAAGAATAGCTTCTGTACTTATGGGGTCCACAGAAACCACATTTTATACCATCGCAGTGTATTTTGGAGCAATAAACATAAAAAAAACAAGACATACCTTACGTTCGGCGGTTATTGCAGATTTATCCAGCTACATACTTTCCTGCCTGATTATAAAAATAATGTTCTATTCGTGATAAACAATAATAAAATTTGCTTATTTATTTTTTATGATATAATATTAACAAAAGTTTAAGTCGAAGGATTTGATATTATGTCAAGATTTTTGAAGTTGGTCTTAATGCTGGCTTTTTTGTTTAATTGCGTGTCTTCTGTAGTATCGGCTTCCTCTGCAAATTTTTATTTATTACCAAGTAGCAACATTGTTTCGCCCGCTGAGGAACTCACTTTGAACTTATTCATTGAGCCGGACAGCAGCATAAATATTTCCACTTTTTTGCTAAAGTTAAAATTCGATACAGCAAAACTTAAGTATACCAGTATTTACTCAAAATATGGTAAAGAAAATTTTAAGACGTATTTTAATGGCAACGAACTTCAAGTTATTTTTTTAACAGACGAAAAAGGGATAAACATCGATTCAAATGACTCGGTTTGCTTTTTAGAAGTCAACTTTAAGGTACTGTCCAACGCGACCATCGGAAGTACAAAAGTTTCAGGGAATGTAGAAGGACTTGGGAACTATGAAGCAGAGAAAATACCAGTTGCCGCATTTGAAAGCACAAACTTGACGATATCACAAAGCCCCCAACCTGACTGTAATCTATCTTCGCTTTTGGCAGAAGACTATAGCCTTTCTCCAGCATTTGACCCCAACATTACTCACTATGAAGTAAAAGTTCCATACAACAAAAGCAAGTTAGAAATGACCGCAACAGCTAAAGATGAAGATGCAAAAGTAAAAGTTAGCAGAACAACCTTAAACGCTGCGGGCAAATGCACAGACATAAAAGTTACTGTTACTGGCTCTGATGGAAAAGCCAGAAAAATATACATAGTCACTGTGAAGCGGTTGAGCAAAGAAGAAACCCTGAAGGCTGAAAAGTCAAGTAGTTCTTCATCTTCAAGTAAAAGCTCTTCAGGAAGTGGTTCTGAAATTGTAGATCTAAATGAAAAAATTCAAAAGGGCACAAGCTTAGACAGTGATGACTTGGTTCTGGTGAAGGGTAATTTTAATTTTATTGTATTTTTTGCTATTTCAGCAATTTGTGTTATAATTGCTATATACGTAATAAAGAAAAAGGATAAAAAAATCAAATGAAAATACATTTTTCTACGGAGTGAGAAAATTTATGGATTTTTTAATCAACAACTTTAACTCTTTCATAAGTCTGATGAAAACTTTTAGTTTTACCGATTTCCTCGACATAGCTATAACATCTTTTGTGATATATCATTTCATTCGAATTATAAGGGAAACCAGAGCCAGTCAACTAGTTAAGGGTATCTTAATTTTAATAATAGCTTACTTTTTATCATCACAGCTCCATTTCGTTATGTTGAGCAATTTATTAAACAAATTTTTTGAATTTGCAGTTATTACAGTGTTAATAGTTTTTCAACCTGAACTGAGAAGCATACTTGAACAAATAGGCCGAAACAAACTGGGTAAAAAATTAAACCCACGGGCATATTACAAATACGATTCTATTGGGATACAAGAAAAAAAAGATTGCATAAACGCAGTGGTGGATGCTGTGAGTGTTTTGCAAAAAAGTAAAACCGGTGCACTTTTGATTTTTGAAAGGGAGACCAAGCTTGGCGATATAGTAGACACAGGAACTGTTATAAATGCGACCCCTTCTATTCCTTTAATTGGAAATATATTCTTCAACAAAGCTCCGCTTCATGACGGAGCGCTGGTTATTAGGGGAGATAAGGCTTTTGCGGCAGGGTGTATATTGCCTCTTACGAAAAATCAATCTATAAGTGCGGAGCTTGGCACCAGACACAGAGCAGCTCTTGGTATAACGGAAATTTCCGACGCTGTAGCGGTTGTTGTTTCGGAGGAAACCGGTAACATCTCACTTGCTTTGAATGGAGTTTTAACTAGAAATTACACAAAGGAGCATTTAAAAAATAAGCTGGATGATTTATTTTTCTCTGATATAGAAGAAAGTAACGTGAAGAAACAGATTGTTAATTCTATAAGGAGGATAATTAAAAATGAATCTAAAAAGGGTAAATCTTAGGAAACTATTCTATAACAATAAATTCGTTTTAGTTTTCTCTATAATCATTTCTTTCTTTTTATGGATTAAGTTTTCAACGAGTAGCTCGGAAGTTTCGTCAAAAACCATATCAAATATACCTATAACTGTTGCGCTTTCAGAAGAATCACATCAAGATGGGCTGGTCGTTTTTGGCATAGATGACGTAACAGCGGAAGTATCTGTGAGTGGTAATAGGATAGTCTTGGGACAACTTTCCAAAGATAATATTCAAATCTTTGCGCAGCAATCAGCGGGGCTCATAAATACTACAGGAAATTACACACTGGAGCTTGGCGCGAAAAAAAGCGGTATATTAACAGATTACGATATCATTTCAAGTGTATCGCCGAGGTTTATAAACGTCTTTGTAGATAGATACAAAAGCAAAACACTGGATATAGTACCAGAGATATCGTATAAAGCGGATTCAAACAGTTTTTCCAGTCCGGTTTCACTGTCAGAGACAAGTGTGACTGTTTCCGGTCCTGAATCTATAGTTTCAAACATAACTAAAGCTTGTGTAGAAAGCGAAATAAAAGATACTATCACGAAGACTACAACGTTTTCTGACTTGCTGATAAGCCTTTACGATAGCGAAAATAAAAAGGTGTCTCTTTCCATGTTAAGTTTAAGCGCATCTAAGACAGATGCCACAATAGCAATATTGGACAAAAAACTTGTAAGGGTATCTCCTACTTTTACAAATAAGCCTAGCGGACTTGACCTTTATTCAAATCAAATCAGCGTTACCCCTTCAAGGATAGAAATAGCAGGCTCTAGTGATATCTTAAACTCGCTAGACAAGATAGAACTCGAACCCTTAGATTTTTCTAAGGTTGACAATTCTCATAAGGAGTTTGATTTGGCTTTAAAAATTCCAAGCGGATGTAAGAATTTAAGTAACACGTATTCGGCGAAATTGAAGTTAAATATGGGTACTATATTTTCAAAAAACGTGAACGTAAACAAGTTTGATTTTATAAATTTACCTAGCGGGAAAAGTGCCTCACCGACTACTTTGAACTTAAATGTTAAAGTGGAAGGACCGTTATCTGAGCTTAAAAATATAAATAGTCAAAACGTAAGTGCACAGGTTGATCTTTCAGGCAAAGAGGACTTTTCAGGCACTGCAGAACTTCCAGCAAAAATAGTTGTTGATTCAAGTGGCAAATGCTGGGCCTTTGGCAGTTACTATGTGAATGTTAAAATAACGTAGCTTGCATATAATACCGATATAAACCATGACCACGCCTAAGAGGCGTGGCGTGGGAAGACATATAAGGGCATAAGAGCGCCAACTATCTCAAGACAGCTAGCTTTCACTGTGTTCAAACCTAAGAGGGCCGATTACTTGCTATCCTTAAAAGGGTCTATTCTTTAGTTTTAAGTTTATTCATATTTGATCTTCTCTTTCTTGCTCTCTAATATATTTTCGTATCATTGCAGTATTTAAACCTACTGTACTTACATGATACCCCTCTGCCAAGAAATGTCTGTTCCCAAATTTGCACTTGAAATTTGCATGTCTTTCAAATATTATCATGGCACTTTTCCCTTTTAGACAATCTATAATTTGCGATATGCTATATTTTAGTGATATTGATGTATAGCAAGTGCACATGATCTGACATCATATGTCCTTCTACTATTTCTATTCCTTTACACTTACATAAATCTTTTATTATCTTGTGCATATCTGCTCTTAATTTGTTAATATATTATCTTTTGGCTATATTCCTGCGTGAATATTATATGATATTTGCATAACTATTTACTATATGATAAACTTTGCGCCATAAACAACACCTCTCTATTTTAGTGACTTGAACTTCTCTATTATACTCTTAAAGGTGTTGTTTTTACTCTAGTCTTAATCTCACTCCCATGGCGCACGGTTTTTGAACTACGCAAAGCCTAGTTCTCTTGGTTATAACGTAATTAAAAACCACCAGATCGCTGGTGGTTTTAATTTCGTACTTATTATCTCTTTGAGAACTGAGGAGCACGACGTGCTGCTTTGAGACCGTATTTTTTACGTTCTTTCATTCTTGGGTCACGCGTTAAGAAACCTGCTTTTTTAAGTACAGGACGAAGATTCTCAGCATCGTACTGAAGTAATGCTCTGGAAATTCCATGACGTATAGCTCCAGCTTGACCGGTAACACCGCCGCCAGCAACTGTACACTTAATGTCGAACATTTCATTTGTATTTGTAAGCATAAGCGGTTGACGAACAATAAGTTTCAGAGTTTCAAGACCAAAATAATCGTCTATATCTCTGCCATTAATTATAATTTTTCCTGTTCCTTTGTAGACTCTAACTCTAGCTATTGAACTTTTTCTTCTTCCGGTTCCGTAAAGATATGATGTATTATCGTACATAGTGCTGCTCCTTTCTTTATATATCTAAATTTTCTGGTTTTTGAGCTTCATGACAATGTTCATTGCCTGCAAAAACTCTCAGCCTTGTTAATGCTTTTCTACCGATGGTTGTATCAGGTATCATACCTTTAACAGCTAGCATCATAGCTCTGTCTGGTCTTTCTGTCATAAGCTTGTCATATCTGACTTCCTTTAAGTGACCTATATAACCTGTATGGCGATAATAAAACTTTTGAGTTAGTTTATTTCCTGTTAATTTAGCGTCCTTACAATTTATAATAATAACATGATCACCGCAATCAACATGAGGCGTAAAGGTTGGTTTGTGTTTTCCTCTAAGCAATACAGCTGCTTTAGCTGCAACTCGTCCCAGTGGTTTACCTTTTGCGTCTAGAACATACCACTTACGTTCTACTTCATGCGGTTTTTGCATAAAAGTTGACATTTTTATTCCTCCTAAATTTTATAATTTTAATGCCAAAGTAATTTTATCATGCTGCAAAGTTATTGTCAACAACAAATCGCGATAAAATTAACTTAGGTTATAAAGATCTGCATTTTTCTTTTATTTTTACATATTATACTCACTTGTTCTAAATTAATATTTAAAAAATAAAGATATTAATTTCATTAAAAAGATTTTAATCCATGATATTTTATTGTATAATTGATTTGTAATTTTTTATTAAGGAGTGTTTTTATGCCATTAGTGAATACTAAAGAGATGTTTAAGAAAGCTTATGAAGGCAAATATGCTATCGGTGCATTTAATGTAAATAACATGGAGATAGTACAGGGTATAACCAGAGCATGTAAAGATTTGAACTCACCATTTATTTTGCAAGTCTCGGCTGGTGCCAGAAAATATGCGAGCCATAATTACCTTACTAAGTTAGTTGAAGCAGCGGTTTTAGAAACACCTCAGCCAATAGCGCTGCACCTCGATCATGGTGACAGTTTTGAGCTTTGCAAGAGCTGTATAGATGGAGGGTTTACTTCTGTCATGATTGACGGCTCGCACTTAAGTTACGAAGAGAATGTTGCTCTTTCTAAAAAGGTTGTTGAATATGCTCATCCTAGAAACGTTACAGTTGAAGCTGAACTCGGTCGTCTTGCAGGCATAGAGGACGATGTAAACGTAAACGATAAGGACGCTTCCTACACAAACCCTGCACAGGTTGAAGATTTTGTAACCCGCACTGGGGTTGATTCTTTGGCTATAGCTATAGGAACGAGTCACGGAGCATATAAATTTAAGCCAGGCCAGAAGCCACAGTTAAGATTTGACATACTAGAAGAAGTAGAAAAAAGGCTTCCTAATTTCCCGATAGTGCTTCATGGTGCCTCTTCTGTTATACCGGAGTTCGTCCACATGATAAACGAGCATGGAGGTAAAATGCCGGATGCAATTGGGATACCTGAAGATATGTTGAGAAAAGCTGCTCAAATGGCGGTTTGTAAAATAAATATAGACTCCGACTTACGTTTAGCTATGACAGCCACCATTAGAAAACATTTTGATGAAAATCCATCGCACTTTGACCCTCGCCAGTATTTAGCTCCAGCGCGTGAAGCTATTTATGAGATGGTTTCAAGGAAAATCACGAACGTCTTAGGCAGCGCAAACAAAGCATAATTTATGTTTATAAAGTAAAAACAGTGGATCCTAAATATGCAATGGGATCCACTATTTTATTATAAACTAAAATGTATTAATAGCACTATGTACTGCCTTAATTTTTCTCACCAGGGTAGCATATTCCGACAAACCGATTTGCTGATGAGCATCCGATTTAGCTTTTCCTGCGTTTGGGTGCACCTCTACCATAATTCCGTTAGCACCTGCCGCCACAGAAGCTAAAGCCAAAGCTTCTACATATTTTTTGTTGCCGCAAGCATGTGATGGATCGACTATTACCGGCAAAAAGCTTAAATCTTTAACTACGGGAACTGAAGAAATGTCTAAAGTGTTTCTGGTGGCAGTTTCAAATGTTTTAATTCCTCTTTCGCATAAAATAACATCATAATTTCCTTGAGACAGTACGTATTCAGCGGCAAGTAGCCATTCTTTTATGGTGTTTCCCATCCCACGCTTTAATATAACCGGTTTTTTTATTCTACCTACAGACTTTAAAAGCTCAAAGTTTTGCATATTTCTTGCGCCTATTTGGACTATGTCACAATACTCAGAAACTAACTCTAAATTTTTCTCTGATGTAACTTCTGTGACGGTTTTCATATCTAACAGAGTTCCTACTTTTTTTAAGATCTCCAGCCCTTCTTTGCCTAGTCCTTGAAAGGAATACGGCGAGGTTCTGGGCTTAAATGCACCTGCGCGTAAATATTCCCCACCCAAGTTTTTTATATGACTTGCCACTTCGTAAAGCTGATCAAAAGACTCTACGGCACAAGGACCCGCGATTAGCATCAAATCTTTTTTGTTTGCAAATTTATTTTTGGACTTTATTATTTCAGAATTTCCTATCATTTTAGTTTATTTTATTTATCCTCCTTAATTTGTATTTTTGTACCAACTAAGTTTCCCAGCTTTTAAAGATTCTTTAAAACTGGTGACATCTGGCTTGGCTCCACCGTACTTGCTGTAGTATGCATCCGGATATAGCGGTGAAGGATTATATTTAGCTTGTGCGACATCGACTGAAATATCTTCTCCATCACGAACTTTTCGCGCTACAACGACAGTTCTGAAATCTTTTAATTCATATGAGCAAGTTGAAAGAGTGATAAGTTCATCGTTTTCGTTTACATCTACAGGTGTGTCGATGATAGAACGAATTTTTACCTTGTAAATATATTCCAAAAAAGAATCTTTGCTTTTGAAATTAGAAGTTAAATACGGGAAAAGTTCACCATTCTCTGGGTTTGCGTTGGTTTTAAATACAGATATTATTTTCCATTTGTTTTTGCTTTTGATTGTATCGAAAGTGAAAACCGGAGTTGATTTATAGAAGCTTAAATCTGCGAACTTACAAATGTATGCAAACATACTGCCGTTGTTCATGTGGTGCCCATGCAGCAAAACATTTTTGGGGTTCGTGTCGATATTGCAAATGCTGTCTATAAAGATGCTGCCGTATTTTGAGTATTCCTTTTTATAGTTGTGGTATAAATAAAAATCTGAATACAAAACAGGATAATCTATAGGCGTATTTTCAATTTTTATCCATCCCTTTATATCGCTATTAATCTGCAGCAGATTTTCCAAACCGATCGGAGTAACAGGTTCCTCGCTGTCATTATCTTCATTATTGTTACTGTAATATATTTTCTGTATTTCATCAATTGTATTTTCATTTTTACGAGGGTCAATGACGAGAATCTTTAACAAAAAATATCCGGAAACGAGTAGTACTATAACACTTATAATTATTAAGATATTATAAAATAAGATTTTCTTCTTTTTATTATCCGCATATTCCTTTTTCAATTTCCCATCTCCTTCGTTAATATACAATAGTCACAGATATCCCATTTAAAGCTTCAACTATTAGACAGTCTGCATCTAAACGATTTTCAGCTTCCAAAACGTCGTCAAGTTTTGGCTTAGTTCTGGGATGTTTCGGAGTAAAGACGGTACAGCAATCTTCGTATGGTTCTATTGAAATGTTAAATGTATCTATTTTCCTAGAAATAGCCACAATTTCATCTTTATCCATCCCTATCAATGGTCTAAATATAGGCATACTGACAGGCGAGTTGGTGCAATAAATAGCCTGTAAGGTTTGGCTGGCAACTTGTCCCAAACTTTCCCCTGTGATTAAAGCTAAACACCCCCGGCGTTCCGCTATTTTTTCAGAAATTTTCATCATGAACCTTCGCATTATTATGGTAAATAAATCCTCGGGACATTTGCTTTTTATTTCTTCTTGTATGTGTGTAAACGGCACAGTTATCATCTCTATGCGATTACTGTACCTAGCTACCTTTTCAAGCAACCTTTTTACTTTATCTTCTGCTCGAGGGCTTGTATACGGTGGGCTTGCAAAATGAACCGCAGTGAGCTCAAGACCTCTTTTTGCCATCATGTAAGAAGCAACAGGACTGTCAATTCCACCTGAAATAAGTGTAACCGCCTTGATTCCCATTCCACTCGGTATGCCGCCTGCCCCTTCTATGGCGTTGCCGCGTATGAAAGCGTTGTGATCTCTTATTTCCACTGTAACTATAATGTCCGGATTTAGAACATTTACGCTTAAGTTTTCAAAGTGTTCAAGTATGTATCCCCCGATTTCTCGTGAAATCTCAGGGGATTTTAAAGGAAATTTTTTATCTGAGCGTTTAGTTTCCACTTTGAAGGTTTTTAAATTTTCCAAAGTATCTTTTAAATAAGCAACAGTGGTTTCTTTTATAGAATCCATGTTTTTTTCGCATATGGCAGCTCTTGAAAAATTAGCTATACCGAAAACTGTCGCGATCTCTTGTAAAACTTCGTCAAGATCTATGCTATCATCTTTCGGTATAAGTGTTATGGTTGACTGCAAATTTTCTACAGAAAAATCTCCAAATGGTTCAACCTTCTTCTTTATATTTTTAACTAGCCTACTTTCAAAGTTTTTTCTGTTAAGACCCTTTAGAACTATTTCGCCAATTTTTATTAATATAATTTCCTTCATAAAATACATCCTTTATCAACTTTTTACTAAAGTATTTATGCCTTCCTTTAAATAGAATATGAACCCATCGATATCATCTTTTGTGTTGTACTTCGAGAAGCTTACCCTTATAGATGAAGTTATTCTTTTGTCGTCAAACCCTAAAGCCTTTAGCACGCGGCTTTTTTTACCTTTAGCGCAGGCCGAGCCACCCGATACATAAACGCCTCTAGACGATAAAAAGTGTAACATGGTTTCAGCTTTTATATTTCCTGTGGAGAAGTTTACGACGTACGGGAGAGCATTTTCCCCAGAGTTTAACATTATGCCGTCAATTTTTGATAATTGTTCTGTCAGGTACTCCTTTAATAAAGTAGCTTTTTCGTAATTTTTTTCCAATTCAAATTCGCTCACAGCTGCACCAAACGCTGCTATAAGTGGAGCTGATTCCGTGCCCGGTCGAATTTTATCTTGCTGTTCTCCTCCGAAAATTATAGGATGAATTCTTTTATTTTTGGCTTTATATAAAACTCCGACACCTTTTGGCGCATGAACTTTATGAGCCGAAATGGATATTAAGTCCGCCTTAATTTTGTTAGCTTTTACCGGTATTTTTCCGAAAGCTTGTACAGCGTCAACGTGAAAAACAGCCGGTGAATGCTTCTGCTCTATACATTTTCGGACTTCTTCAACAGGCAAGATTGACCCTACTTCATTATTCACCATCATTAAACTTACTAGGATAGTGTCTTCATCTATAGCGCTTAATATTTGTTCTTTTTTTATACAACCTGTAGCATCTGGTTGTAAATATACTACTTGAAAACCATTCTCTTCAAGTTCTTTACACGAAGCATAAACTGAAGAATGCTCTATCGCTGTAGTTACAATCTTATTTCCTCGTCTTCTCATGGAGTTCACAGAGCCAAATATCGCTAAGTTATTGCTTTCTGTACCGCCAGACGTGAAATAAATTTCGTCACTTTCGGTAGATAACTCTTTCGCTATGATTTTCCTAGCGTTTTCTATTTCTTTTTGAGATTGAAACCCTTTATCGTGAAGAGAAGATGGATTCCCGTAATTTTCTCTCATCATTTCAGTTGCTTTTTCTATTCCAGATTCACATACTTTAGTCGTTGCACTATTATCTAAATATATTTCGCGCAATGATTTTTCCTCCTTAATTGTGAAACAAACAGGATATTTCACTTTCATATTATACACTATAAATACCTGCATTAAAATAGTGTACTTAATATTAAAATATGAATATTTTCACTTATTTGGGAAAAATATTTTTATTGTATAATTTTTTGGATTGTACTTGGCGCGCGGCTGCGCAAATGCGAAAAAATTTTTCGCATTTAAATAATCTTTTCGGTAAGAAAAGATTATTTGCAGCAAAACGGTATTTTGCTGCGGCGCAGCCGCGCGCTACAGAAAGACAAAATGCTGTAAAGATTCTTGTAAAGGAGAATACCTCATGACGAAAACCTCGGTATTAAGACGAAAAGTAAAGTTAATAAGTTTTTCTACGTTTATAGGAGTAGTTTTAATATTACTTGCAACTTCGGGGTACACATTAGCCAACAAGTATAAACGAGACATAGAGTATGGCTACTTGCGCTCTTTAAATGAACTATCAGATTCTATATCGACTTTAGAAGTGACTATGAACAAGGGAATATATGCAAACACAATGCCGCAACAGTTTGGTCTTGCTAATAAAATAATTTCACAAACTGTGGCAGCAAAAATGGCGTTAGAGCAGCTACCTGTAGATTATTTAGGGTTAGATAACATTAATAAATTCGTAAGCCAAACGGGAGACTTTGCAAACTATTTAACTTCAACTATATCTAAGGGACAAACTGCAACTGATGAAGAAATGGAAAATTTAAAGAAACTAGGGGAGTATGCAAAAACGGTCAATTCTGATTTGAAGGAAATAATAGCACATTTAGATTCGGGGAAAATTGACAAAAGCAAAATTTCGACAGCTTTTAGCAATTTAAACGAAAATGAGTCTAAGAATAATGTGTTAGCTACAGCTTTTAAAGAGATGAACGACAACTTTACAAATTACCCATCTCTGATTTACGATGGACCATTTTCGGATCATATAACTAGGATGAAATCAAAATTTTTAGAAAATGTTCCTGAAGTTTCTAAGGAACAAGCCAAAGAAAATATTGTCAAGTTTTTGGGGGGCAATAACGTTGCAAATTTAGAATATGTTTCTGAAACCAGCGGAAATTTACCTGAATACAAATTTAAGACAAATTCAGCGGAGATTTCTGTTACTAAACAAGGCGGGTATGTAAATTACATTCTTAAAAATCGAGAAATTTCAGACGTTAAATTAAGTTTCAATGAAGCTTCGCACTTAGCTAAGGAGTTTATGTCAAAAAGTAATATGGGTGATATGAAAGAAAGTTACTATTCCATAAATAACGGCATTTGTACAATAAATTATGCTTACTCTAAAAACAACGTAATATGCTATCCTGATCTGATAAAAATAGGCGTGGCTCTGGATAATGGAGAAATAATGTCTTATAATTCCACAGGCTATTTAATGAACCACAGTGACAGAAATTTACCTGGTAAAATTATTACTCAAGATGAGGCTAAGGGGAAACTTAGTAAATATTTAAAACCTGAGGATGGTAACCTAGCAGTGATACCGACAGCGGGACTGAATGAAGTTTTATGTTACGAGTTTGAATGTACAGGTGAAAATAAAGACAAAGTTTTAGTTTATATAAATGCTCAAACAGGTTTAGAGGAACAAATTTTCGTTGTAATAAGTTCTGACAATGGAACATTAGTTATATAGTTTTAACTATTTTACAGCGAAAATAAGAAAATTTATATATGATATTTACTTTAAGTGTAAACTGTGGTATAATATAAATACTAATGAAAAGGAGGAATGAAGATGGAAAATAAAAAGAATAAAAAGCAACCAGGCGATGAAAAAATAAATGAGCCCGACTTAGCTGTTGTTTCAGGGGGAAATAGAAATAATGAAATGACGAAAGAATTTTCGCAAGAGGAAACACAGAAAACCTTAATTGACCTATTGGGTATACCGAAAGAATAAAAAAATCTCCGGGTTTCCGGAGATTTTTATTACGTTTTAACATAGGTAACTGCGCTTTGCGTAGTTCAAAAATAGCACGCTATGCGCGTGAGATGAAGTTCAAGCCATTAAAGAAAGGTGTTGTTTATGGCACAAAGTTTATCATATGGTAAATGATTATGCGAGTATCATGTAGTATTCATGCTAAAATATAGCATATCGCAAATTATGTAGTATCTAAAAGGAAAAAGTGCAATGATAATATTTGAAAAACATACAAACTTAAAGTACAAATTTGGTAACAGATATTCCTGGACAGATGGACATTATGTAAGTACAGTGGGTCTAAATACTACAACGATACAAAAATGTATTAGAGAGCAAGAAAAAGAAGGTCAAATTATGGACAAACTTAAAACTAAAAGAATACGTAAGGCCCTTTTAAGGGTAGTAAATAATCAGTTCTCTTAAGCTTGAACACAGTGAGAGCCAGCCATCTTGAGATGGCTGGCTCTATTATGACCTTATATGGCTCCCCATACCACATCTCTTAGGCGTGGTCATGATTGTATAGCTTATATTTACGTAATTAATTCCTAACTTTGTTGTGGTGTAATCACAATGTGAATATTTCTAGTTATATCTTGTACAAACCCCAAAATAGAAGACGCATTAGATCCAATTGTATCTTTGTATTTTTTGATAAACTTACTCAACCCCGAACACGTAAAAGAACCACTGTCAACATAGCATTTATAAGAAGTTACTGCACCAAATATCCCCCCGATAATTGCGAAAATCGATGCCATAGATCCTGCTATACCTACTATCGCTGC
Organism: uncultured Oscillospiraceae bacterium; assembly: GCA_900549775.1. Classification (GTDB taxonomy): domain Bacteria; phylum Bacillota; class Clostridia; order Oscillospirales; family Acutalibacteraceae; genus UMGS1224. Next base: position 24,284 of record URPR01000016.1, read on the forward strand.
AAAATGAGATTTAAACATAAATTTAATATTACTCCATAAAGAAGGACTCTTTTGCTTTGCAGGTTTTGCTTCTGCTTTTTCCATTAATTTCAAGAGCCTTTTCATTTCTCGTATGTCATGCTCTCTTTGCTCTGATTCAGTGTAATATCTTCCTGCAAAGCACGTTAATCCCGAATTTACCCCAACTGTTGCAAGTAAAGAAGCTACTACTAGAAAAATTGATAATATTTTTTTGTAATTCATATTATGTTTTCTCCTTAACTATATTTTTATGATATACCACGGAATTATTATACTATAGTTAAATTATTACTGTCAAGGATAACTTCCACTTTATAAGTATTCTTTAATCTAAATCTTCTAACAGTTTATGTAATGAAGTACGTAAAATTATTTTTATTAAAAAGAGACTACTCTACGTAGCCTCTTTTATCATATATTCTTCAGATAAGCCGAAACTGATAGTTAAAGCTTCATCTACTCTAGCCATTGATATTGTGTCCAGTGTGCCCATTTTTTCTTTTAGCCTTTTTTTATCAATAGTTCTTATTTGCTCTAAAAGCACCACAGAATCCTTTGAAAGTCCGCTTCCGCTTGCTCTTAAAGTTATATGTGTTGGCAAATTAGCTTTTGAGTTTTGGCTGGTTATTGCCGCCGCTATGACTGTGGGACTAAAACGATTTCCAACATCATTTTGAACTATTAAAACAGGCCTTACTCCACCTTGTTCCGAGCCTACTACAGGACTTAAATCTGCATAAAATATATCTCCTCGTTTTATATTCACTTCTTTCACGCTCCGAAATTTTTATATCAAATTAAAATTATTTTTAAACTTAATTTAAGAATATTTTTACCTTTATTTACGGCGTTTAATCATAAAAAACATTGCATTTAAAAATATTCCCATCAATATATAATATTAATTTTTGTCCAAGCGTGACATAAAAATACAAGTTTGTTACAGTGGTTTTACCATCCGTCTGAAATAAAACTTAAAAATAATAATAGTTACAATTTGTAACTATTTTGTAATAATATGTTTTTCTCTCTATAGCACAAAAAATTAACTCAAATTCGCCTTGTTAAAAAACAATACAAGTGCAAAAAGGGTTTTGCATGAATATTTTATAGTATAAATATACAAAATATTTTTATTTTTCGATTTGACATTTCAAGTCAGCAATAATAAAATAAGTTATAAATGATTTTAAACTATTAACTTTCAGAAATTTAACTTTTACTTTTTGTTATAATTTTGTTATTTTCACATATTATACTTACAAGACCAAAAGGAGGATAAATTTTGAATTTAAAGGAAAAAATATCAAATAATTTATTAAAGAAGTGGAAAATGGTAATATCGTTGACAATCGCAGCTTCAATACTCTCTACAACTATTGTGTCAGTTTCTGCTTCAATGAAAAATTACACAATAACAGACGGCGAAGCAGTAACTAAGCTTACAGCTATAAAAAGTGAAGTAAATGATATTTTGGAAAAAGCCGGAATAAAATTAAATGGTTTTGACAAATTTACCGTTGACGAATGCGGACCTAAGGATATTGCAATAAACATAAAAAGAGCATTCAAAGTAGAAGTTACAGTGGACGGCGAAACAAAACAATTAGACACTGCTGAGTGCACCGTAAGGGACTTTTTGTCTGAGCAAGGTATAGCTTTGGGTGAAAGCGATGAAATAAATGTCAACCTTGATGAGCTTACTTATCAAGACATGAAAATAGCCATTAGCAGGGTAGAAATTAATGAAGTTAAAGATCAGCAAGTTACACCTTATTCATGCGTCATTAAAACAACGAGTGATTTAAAAAAAGGTGAAACTAAGGTTGAAACAGCTGGTGCAAACGGAATAAAAGAAACTATTATTAAACAAAAATTTATAGATGGGCAATTAGTTGAAAGCCAAGTTGTAAGTGAGAACGTCATACAGCCTGCTGTTGACCAAGTAAAGTTAGTTGGTACTAAAGAACCCATTAAATCTAAGAAGAAATCGCCTTCAACTATGACGGTTGTTTCATCTAGCGGTACATTTACAGATTCAAATGGTCAAAATGTTAATTACTCAAAAGCTATACGCGGGGTATGCACGGCTTACTGCGACGTAGAAATGACTTCAACGGGTTGCCCTACGCAAGTCGGTATAGTTGCTGTAAACCCTAAAGTTATTCCTTATGGTACTAGACTTTATATACCGGGATACGGTTATGCCGTTGCAGGAGATACAGGCGGAGCTATGAGGAGCGGTGGAGTCTTGATAGACGTTTACTATAACACTGAAGCTGAATGTTATCGTTTTGGACGTAAAACTTTGACAGTTTATATATTATAAAGAAAAAGCTCCTTGTAAATACTACGAGGAGCTTTTTCTTTATAGGTAAATGCACAAAAAACTGTCACTTTTCGTTAAGTGAAGTGACAGTTTTTTATCTGTTGCTTTATCAAAAAAATTAATCAATGTATACGCCATTTTTGAGCGTCAGAGCCGGTAAACTGGTACCCCCAAACTTCAGATCCAGCAGAATCTCCATTTACCGTTAAATAGCGCCCTGATTGCTGATTTATTATAAAAAAGTAACCATCTCCCGCATCTGTAAGAGTCCACTTTTGGTTAGGACCCCAATCTGAATCCCAAGTTGCTGCTCTGCTACTATCATCAAATTCTATCAAAGCTTTGGTACCTCTATTTGCACAACAAATGAATTTATACTGCAAACCATACGTACCGAGTCTTTTTGCACGCCATGTTTGACATGCTGCTCCTTCTTCTACATGACCCCATATGTTGCACGTCGCTCCATTCTCTCCTCTCTCTATTGGTCCTCTATCTGCATCCAAGCAAAGTCCCGGAGCGCATTTAGGTTCTATCCATACAAACTCACCATCGTTAGGGGGTCTAGCTTCTACAACAAAGCTGCACACAGGAAAAGCCAAAAACAAGCAACAGATAATAAATGATACGACTTTTTTCATTTTTAAAACCTCCTTTTATTAAAAAGTCGAGTTTATTGTACAATAATAATTTTTAAAATATTGTCGAAATTTGTACAATAAAATATTTAAAATTAATTTTTATCTTTACTTGATTTTTAAAAATAATTATAGTAAAATAAAGTTATTGAATGCGGGTGTGGCGGAATTGGCAGACGCGCTAGATTTAGGTTCTAGTGGCAAAACCGTGCAGGTTCAAGTCCTGTCGCCCGCACCATATCTTGACGTGTCAATCGATACAAGGTGAGAGAGTCCAGTGTTTCTGGACTTTCTCACTTTATTATCGTGTTATCCAAAGTTGGACATCATCCTTACACTTTTTTCTAACTATAATTCCCCTTCCATTATTAGCTGAAACACTCGCTTTGACGTTTCCGGGTCTCTATGAAGCAAACAATATAAATACTCGTTTGTGATGGCTTGTAAAAATGAATTCAGTGTTGATGAGATTATAAATCTGTCAGTGATTGCCCTATTTAAAGCTACCATCTCATCTTCTCCAACAAGATCAACTATCAATTTACTGTGTTGAGCAACTAGTATAGTGTCAATTTCTTGACTTAATGTTTGCCTAATGTCTTCAATAAATTTCTTCACTGCATAATTAGTAAACTGCGGCGTAAGCAGTACAAAATAAATTTCTAACAAAGTGTGTTTTTCCTTATATGGATACCTGTGGTCCTCTATAAACCTCTTTGCTGTTTGATAGAATTCATGA
>URPR01000017.1 GCA_900549775.1 uncultured Oscillospiraceae bacterium
ATAACTAGCCTTTGGCATCATCTCTGAGATTTGCTGCGTTTGGATGGCAATTGTTCAAATAGCTGAAAGCTATAAAAGCACTTTGTTCATCAAACAACTCTTTTACTTTTTTAGTTGAGCCAGATTTAATTAAAAATTGGAATAGAAATGTTTTATTTTTTATTCTTGATCTCCCATGACACATGTTATGGTGGGTCGTGTGATTGTCTCGATATGGGTATATAGTAAGTTTCATTATATATTGAACTCCTGTAGAAATTTATTTTCTGTTTGGAGTTCAATATGTTTGTAGAGAGTTACTGTACAATGAAAATATTAATACTCCATGCTTAAAAACATGACATACTCCTCTAAACACAGATTCTTTTCTTTCATCTCTTTAGCATGATCTTCCCCTACATATCTAAAGTGCCATGGTTCATATATTTTCCCTGTTATACTCTGTTTATCATTGTCATACCTTAAAACAAAACCATAGTTATGCGAGTTCTCCATAAGCCATTTATATTCTTCACTATAGCAAAAATCGTCCTTTACGCCATTCAAATCCACTGCTATACCCATATTGTGCTCACTCGTGCTCGGTCTCGCGACTACTCCCTGCGCTAAGTTTGTAGCATCAATATCTGTATAGCCTTTATTTTTATATTCATTAACTTTGTTCTCAAACAACTCATTTTGTTTCTCTAAAGACCTGTAACCGGATGATATCCATAGTTTTACATTTTGAGAAGAAGCCCCTTGTATCATATCTTCAAGGCGTTCTTTAATTCTTGCATCAACCGGAATCCCCCTACAATTTTTCAAGTTTAATTCGTAATCTTTCGACATTTCATTTTGATTATTTATAACCTTTAAATTCCAATCACAGTATTTATTCCATTCAGAAAAGTCAGATTTCACTTGATTTTTTCCACTTACTATTTCTACGTTTTCGTTAGCTTTTGATTTATTTTGAGTTCTATAAAATATCTTGTCCATCGACACTAGTGTCAAAAATAATATTATCGTAGATACTACTAAAATCAGAAAAGTCAGGTATATTACAGTAACAAAATATTTTAATTTCGATTTAAATCTAGTCACAACATACTCCCATATAGTTTTTAGTATATTGTTCCCACATTTTAAATTTAATATGTAGTATAAAAACAAGGATATCAAAATTTGATACCCTTGTTTTAACCACAAACTACAGATGAAAGTAACCAAAATAAATTGTAAATCAAAATTTCATATTCACTTATTTGATGTAGTGTTCCATTAAAAGCTACAGTAACTACAATAATTAAACCCAACATTAACGACAAAAGATTAATCGCAAAAACTAATTTAAAATTGGCCTTAAGCCTTTTGCTTGCAACCACTCCATCTATTAATTTATCACTTTTATTCATACATTCAAAGCACTCTGTCTGCGTCCTAATATTTTTTTCACCTAAACTATCTTCAAGTGGTGCTATGCTTAAATCCTCTAAACTTACAGCAAAATCTTTAGAAATACGTTCCCTATTTATATTGCTATCGTATGTTCTTATAAAAATTTTAATGTTATTTTTCCCGGCACTCTTTAAAACATTTAGCAGGCGCCTATTGGGGTTATACTCCAACACAAACATAGCTACAAGATCATACCCAACGCAAATATAAGTTATTCCTTCATTATCTTTGTGGTATTTATCTTCATAGTCTCTGCTAGGCGGATCTATACCATGAGACTTCAGCAAATCTCTATTCCCTATCATTACTCTTTTGCCGTTTACCCAACCAATTAATCCTTTATCTTCCTCATACGTAACTTCTGAAACTTTTGTAAGCATTTTCTTCTGCCCCAAGATTACCTTGTTAAAAACGGTATTTAGTGGACCTTCCTTTGCAGAAGACAAGGTAGCAGCATAAAGTATAGCTTCATCAACCCTCTGGCCATGAAATGTCTTTATTTCCTTCAAGATCACATTCTCCGAAGGGTACAAGTCTTCTGAATCAAAAGTAATAGAATTTATCAAAGATGTAGCGTTTACATTGTTTCGACCAAGCAGCATTATTCCTTTCTTTAATGCCTTTTTAGAAAAATAGAATAATTTGAAACTTAAACTAAAGAAAAAAGAAATTGGAAAGCACAACATTAAAGCTGTATACATATTGGACGGCCAAAACAAAAAACTCTTACTCTTTATAGTGCTAAATGTGCTTACTGCAACAGATAAAATAACAGCAAAAAAAGATAACTTTTGCACTGTTTTTTCCCAAAAATTTTGGTCTAATATTAAATCAAAAAAACTATAATTGTGTTGTACTTTTTCATTTATTACAGCTGAGTTTCCCTTACTTGAGCTCTCACTTAATTTTACTAAATATTTTTCTTTCTCCGAAATTTCAAACTTAAAGTTCTGTTTTGCTCTTTTTGCCATATACAAATTTTTCTTGTTGATAAGCAGCTCAAAAAGCAAAATAGTTCCGATACCCATAAACGGCTTGGTGTTATCCGATGGGTAACTTTTTGTTATCAAAGTTAATACAGAATTTGCAAATGCGGAAAAAAAAGCCAAAAGAAACACCGTATTTTCATCCGGTTTTAACTTGAAAATGCTTGATAAACCATGCGAGATAATACTATAACCAAAAAGTAACGATATCCCCTGCAACAAAATCGAACATACTGTGAAAATTTCAGGTGTAAGCTTAAACCCAGACAGGGTTACATCAAGTTTCAAAAGTAAAACCAAAAGCAAATAAATCACAAGTAAAAATATTGTTCCTATTACTTTTACCTCAGATTTTTTTACAGCATAACTTAAAGAACGCTTAATAAGGCCTATATCTGCATTTTCATTGTAAACTATATCAGATAATTTAACTCTTTCTCTTTTATTTTTCATACTTAACACCCTTCACAACGCCTTACCTTTTTCTGGCTATCTGGTACATTAAAATGCCGGCTGCCACAGACGCATTTAATGAAGTTATTTTTCCTTTAAGCGGCAAAGATATCGTAAAGTCGCACTTTTCCTTTACAAGGCGGCTAACCCCTTTGCCTTCTCCTCCTATGACCAAAGCCACTGCGCCATCAAAGTCTATGTCGTAGTAGGGTTTACCGTCCATGTCTGCACAGTAAAACCAAAAACCTTTATTTTTCAAATCATCTATAAGTCGAGATATGTTGGTAACTCTAGCAACTTTCACATACTCAAGCGCGCCCGCCGAAGTTTTCGCAACAGCTGAGCTAAGCCCAGCGCTGTTGCGTTTAGGTATAATAACTCCATGAACTCCTGCACATTCAGCTGTTCTTATTATTGCCCCTAAGTTGTGCGGATCTTCCACCCCGTCAGCAATAACTACAAACGGGGCTTCTTTTTTGTCTTCGGCAACCTTCAAAATATCATCTACGCTTGAGTAAGCATGTGCAGAAAGAATCGCTGCTACTCCTTGATGCTTTTCACCGCTTATTGTATCAAGTTTTCTCGAGTCTACTTCTTTGACTGGAACATTATTTTTCTTTGCAAGATTTATAATCTGCAAAATGGAACCCCTTTTTTCTCCGTTCGACACCATTAAATATTCTATGTCTCTTCCTGCATTCAAAGCTTCCTTTATGCTGTTTCTACCAAAAATAAAGTCTTTTTCCATTTTGAGTTTTCCTTTTTATTTTTTAAGAAAACGTAACCGGTGCGGTTTTTGTCATCACACATACGTAGGTTTGACCTTTGAGCAGCGGAACGTCTTTTCCGTCCTTTGTGCTTAATGTGAAAAGCTCATTATCATTACTGCGTTTCCAATTAATTTCTATAATTTTTCCATGAGACATGTAGTATCCTTCACCAGAACCAATGAGATTTATGCTTAAAAGTTCCGTTTTCGGTACTTGGGATGTCTCTGCTCTTAAAATAATAACATTTGGTTTTGAATTTTGGATATTCTTATTTCCATCCATTTGAGGCTTATCAAACTGCGAAACCAAGTATGTCTGATTTTTTTCGTCATAGTCAAATACTGTCGATTTATATCCGGAAAACTTAGCTATAAGCTTAGTAGCATCTTTTCCCGACAATACCGGAGAGTCATTTGAAAAGTTCATCTTAAATTTATAATTGTTATCTATTTGAGTATTGTACCCTTTTTTATTTATCGCTTGGACTAGCTTTTCCCCGGAAGTAAACGCACTGTGCTCTAATCCAAGATTTTTGCGTCTAGCTGCGTCTCTCCACATGTAATTTCCGTTGGTAATTAAGTCTATTGAGTTTATATATCCGCTTTTTAAAATATCATATGCTTGGAAACTGCCACCTAAATGTACATAAATAGCACCTAGTCCATGAGCTAAATTTATAAAGTAAGGTCTTGCGCTACGTACTGTGCCTAAAGTCGGCGCAGAAGCAATATCCTTGTGAACCTGCATAATTCTGGTAATGCCGCCTTCTATTAAACATTCAAACAGAATGTCTGCGTCTGAAACTCCGTGCAAAGGCTGAGCTTTTTTCATATTGTTAGTCATTACACAAACCGGTCGTAAATTAACTTTATCTTTTTCTATGTCAAGGCCAGTCAATGGGTTAATGTATCCTGTTGAGCTGTCGTTTGATGAGTAGTCGTCAGTTTGTGGGTCTTGAGAGGAATCTTTTTTAAAACAGCCGGTAAACATAGTTAGTACAAATAATAAAATTAGTACCTGTGAAAAAATCACTTTTAATGTATTTTTCATAAAACATCCTCCAAAAAAATAACTAAAATTATAGACAAAATAAAAATTTCGTCATAAACTGTTACCATAGACATATAAGACAAGTTATGGTACCATGTTATTATACTATTCTTAAGTGAGAATTGTAAAGAGATATAAAGGAGTAATAAAAATGAACATTTGGCATGATATTGACCCTAAAAAAATTTCACCGGAAGATTTTACCGTTGTGATTGAAATTCCTAAATGTTGCAAAACTAAATATGAACTCGACAAAGAGACCGGAATGTTAAAACTGGACAGAATCCTGCATACTTCTACACATTATCCAGCAAACTACGGCTTTATACCTAGAACTTATGCAGCGGATAAAGACCCTCTGGATGCGTTGGTTCTCTGCTCTGAAAAAATATATCCACTAACTTTGGTCAGATGCTATCCCATCGGAGTTATTTCGATGATTGATGGAGGCGAAAATGACGAAAAAATTATCGCCATACCGTACAGTGATCCTACTTACAACAACTTTACCAATATAGATCAACTACCTGCACACATATTTACAGAGATGATCCATTTCTTTAAAGTTTACAAAGCCCTTGAAAACAAAGAAACAGCCGTTGAAGAAGTTCAAGGTGTTGAATCAGCTAATAAAATCATCGTTTCCGCTATTAATGCCTACAAGGAAAAATTCGGAAACAACTAAAAATTATACAAAGTTAAAATTCATATAACAAAACAGCCCTCGGTATTATACCGAGGGCTGTTTCGTTGTGCAAGCCTATTTTTATTTGAATTGTTATAAATCTTGCAATTCCTTTAAATTTTTCCTTTTCTTTAATATGGTTGATATAATAAAAACGATCAAAAAAGATACGGCTAAAAGCACATTGTAGATGTAAAATATTTCTTCACCGGATTTTTTTAATTTTCCATTGATCTGTTCAGGACTATCTTTAACCACAATCGGCACAAAAACTCCTTGGCCTACTCCTTTTAAAATGTTCCCGTTTATTCCCGTTTCTCTAGTTATTTCGTCTGCGTAGGTCAAGTTTTCAGAAACTTTCGGCCCGCACTTCATACATGATGTTGTATTAAAAAATACAAAGAAAACCATAAATAACATAAAAAGAAATATTTTTAAAAAAACTATTTCTACCTTTATATTTTTAACCATACACATCCCTCTCCTTCTAGTTATTAATATTTTACCATCACATGCAAATAGTGTCAATATTTTGTTTGAATTATTTTTATTTTTGTTTATTATTTTTTGATACCTTGTTGTTAATTTTAAACAGCCAGGACAATTTACAGCACTTTAATTAATAAAATTTCGTTCGACTCATAAAACAAAACTCTAAATAAAAGTTCATTCTGCACAAAATCACAAATTATTATTTTTTATAAATGTCTTTCGACTTTCATCTTATACAGATCTTTTAATATTCTAAAAACTTACAGCGCCATAGGACAATCTATTCCCCCATGCACAACTATAATAAATATTGTCATCTTACAAGGTTAAGGAGGAATAGATTTGGAACACATAAAAAAAGGCGATACACTAAACTCAGCTGAAGAGAAAGGATTTTTATCGTCTACACAAAAAAAATACATAACTATAAATTTGTTGCATTTCTTTTTTGGCATATTAATTTCCCATGCTTCAATTTTTGAAAATTACTCTCCATTCGGACTAGCTTTAATTGCAAGTGTTCAGTACGACAGCATTTGGCCTACAGCTTTCGGGTGCATAATAGGGTACTTACTTCCAAATCAAATTGGCTTTTCAATCCGCTACATCTCTGCGATTTTAGCTATCCACGCCATCAGGTGGACATTTAACGATTTGAAAAAAATTAAAAATCATCCTTTTTTTTCACCATTACTCGCATTCTTAGTCACCTTGGTAACAGGCTTTACGCTTAACTTCAGCCTGTACAACTACTCTGCTTTAAAGACAATCGCTATAATATTGATCGAATCCATTTTGGCAGGAGCTTGTACATTTTTTTTCAAAGAGTGTTCATCTTTAATTTCGTCCGCTACACACAAAAACTTCCACGTCACAGAACAAACACTTCCAAGCTTTGCTGTAGTTTTCTGCATATCAATGATTGCTCTGTCCAATGTAAAGGTTTTTTCTATGTCTTTAGGACGGATAATAGCTATAGTCACTATATTATTCTTTGCTAATTTCTTCGGTGCTTCTGGCGGCAGTATTTCCGGAATAGCTCTTGGAATAGCTCTCGGGTTTTCGGATAAAAATTACTCTTACTTGGCAGCAAGTTACGCCTTAGGCGGCATGGTTTCCGGGTTGATGTCCAGGTTTGGAAAATTTACTTCTACGTTTGCTTTTATTATTTCTAGCTTAATCATAATAGTTCAAAGTGACAGCTCTGTTGGCGTTATAAGCAATATATATGAAATGACTTTAGCAATTATAATATTTATTTTTATTCCAGATAAAGTCGGAGAAAAACTTAGCAGGTCCCTGTTTAAGGAAGATAAAATAGTTAATTTAAGCCAAAGCCTTACTCCACAACTTCAAATGGCTGCTAATGCTTTAATCAGTGTGAAAAATTCTATTACTAAAGTGTCTGAAAAATTATCTAAAAACAGCAATTCTCCTTGCGACAACTTATGCTCAGACGTAAAAAATAGTATATGTAAAAACTGTGGGCTTAAAACTTTATGCTGGGAAAAAAAGCAAGATGAAACCATTCACATGATAAACAGCCTTGCAAATACGTTAAATGAAAGCAGTGTTACAGAATGCTGTAACAATAAAAACTACTCTCATGTTTGCTGTCGTTTCAATGAAATTTGTAATTATATTGACAAAATAGTTCGAGAAGAAAGCATACGAAGTACTTCAAAAAAACGCTTGAATGAAGTCAAAGGTTTTGTTTCGGAACAATTCTCAAACGCCGGAGAAATCCTTATGGATGTATCAAATGACTTTTCTAAAAACGTCACGTTTGATTTGGAACTTGCAAAACGTATAAATCACACTTTGAGTGAGGCTTCTGTTAGTCCCATTAACGTCACATGCAAAACCAACGAACAAAATAAACTCGAAATCGAAATTGAAACTTTTCAGGAAGATAAAGAGAGGTTAGAAAATATGAACTTACATAAAATTATATCTAAAGAGTGCTTGAAAGCTTTAGACAAGCCAATTATAGAAACTACTGCAAGCAGATGTTACATTAAAATAATAGAGCTTCCTGAGTTTGAATTAGAGATAGGCGCCTGTCAACACTCGTGCCATAACAGTAGTTTTTGTGGCGATAACTTTACTTACTTTAACGACAGAAACGGCAACGTGGTATTTATCTTGAGTGATGGTATGGGCACCGGTGGAAGAGCCGCAGTAGAAGGGGCTATGGCAACAGAAATATTGTCAACACTTATAAAGTCAGGAATAAACTTTGAAACATCACTTAAAATTACGAATTCTGCACTCTTAGTAAAATCAGACGATGAATCCTTAACCGCCGTCGATATTTTATCCGTAAATCTATTTACAGGTTTATGCAAATTCATAAAGGCTGGCGCTCCCGTATCTTTTGTAAAGACCAACAACAGCGTATCAAAAATAGATTTGCATTCTTTGCCTATCGGTATATTTAAAAGTGTAAGCTACTTCTCTCAAAATATCCAGTTAAGCGAGGGTAATACTGTTTTGCTACTATCTGATGGAGTAATATTTCCAGATGATGCATGGATAGAAAAGACTTTGCTAGAACATAGTGAAACCACAGCACAAAGTCTTTCTGAAACGATTGTAAATAAAGCAAAAGAGAACCGTTCCTCTGAGGTTGACGATGATATAACCGCTATAGTCATAAAATTACTTAAGCGCTAAAAAATAAAACCACTTAAAAGGTGGTTTTATTTATGTTTATATAAAATTAACTTCTACAGTAAAAGCATATACATTAAATAAGCCTCAGTTGACTTTGATTTATACAATGGTATAATTAATTTATAGAATATTTTATAAAATTTTGATGGAAGTGTTTAATATGAAATATACTGGACTTAACGAGTTGAGAAAAAAATTCTTAGAGTTTTTTGAATCAAAAGGACATTTAAAATTGCCAAGTTTTCCTTTGATACCTAAAAACGACAATAGTTTGTTGCTTATAAATTCCGGCATGGCCCCTATGAAAAAGTACTTCACCGGGGAAGTAACTCCTCCAAGCAAAAGAGTTACAACCTGTCAAAAATGCATTCGTACACCAGATATTGAACTTGTTGGCATAACGGCTAGGCACATAACTTATTTTGAAATGCTCGGTAACTTCTCTTTTGGTGACTATTTTAAAAATGAGATTACTGCATGGGCATGGGAGTTTTGTACGAAGGTTTTAGAGCTGCCTGAAGACAAGCTTTGGATTTCTATATACGAAAACGATGATGAAACGTTCGACATCTGGACAAAAAAAGTTGGCGTTGACCCGTCACACATAGTTAGGCTGGGAAAAGAAGATAATTTCTGGGAACATGGAGAAGGACCTTGCGGGCCTTGCTCCGAACTTTACTTTGACCGAGGAGAAAAATACTCTTGCGGGTCACCTAATTGCACAGTTGGATGCGATTGCGACAGGTATGTAGAGTTTTGGAATCTCGTGTTTACTCAGTTTGAAAATGACGGAAATGGAAATTATTCCAAGTTAGATCGTACGAACATAGATACCGGAATGGGCCTTGAAAGGCTGGCTTGCATAATGCAGTGCGCTGATAACGTGTTTATGATAGATACTATGCAAAGCATCATGAATACAGCTTGCAAAATTGCAAATGTAAAATACGGATTGGATAGTAAAATCGACACAGCCTTGAGGATAATAACAGATCATATAAGAAGTACCACTGTGATGATAGCAGATGGGGTTATGCCATCTAATGAGGGACGCGGATATGTGCTTAGAAGGCTGTTGAGAAGAGCCGCTCGTCAAGGAAAACTTTTGGGAGTAGATAAACCGTTTTTGTTTGAAATTTGTGACACCGTTATAGACGAAAACAAAGAAGTTTACCCCGAACTTCTGCAGAAGAGAGACTTCATAAAAACATTGGTGAAAAAAGAAGAGGAAAACTTCTCCAAAACAATTGATCAAGGTTTAGCGCTACTGAATGAGGCTATTAAAAAATCTAACAACAAAGTCCTTTCAGGCGATGAGGCGTTTAAGTTAAATGACACTTATGGCTTTCCTATCGATTTAACTAAAGAGATATTGTCGGAAAAAGACATGACAGTGGATGAGAAAAGGTTCAATGAACTGCTGTCAGAGCAAAAAGTACGTGCAAGAAATGCTAGACTTAATGCCGGAGCTGATGCATGGAAGTCTGAAAGCAATTTTTGTCAAGGCGTGCCCAAAACTATTTTTTGCGGCTACGACCAGTTAGAAGTAAAAGCAAAAGTTCTAAAGGTAGTGAAATCTTCAGACAACAAGTACATAAACGTTATTCTTGATAAGACACCTTTTTATGCTCAAAGTGGCGGACAAGTCGGTGATATTGGCGTTTTAGAAAACGAAAAATTAAAACTTAAAGTAAATAACACAATTAAAAATACATCTGGTATTTTTATTCATGAAGCTGAAATTATATCTGGTGATATCTCTGACGGCAATGAACTTTTCGCTAAGGTCGATAAAAATTTTAGAAATGCTGTTGCCAGAAACCACACAGGCGCTCATTTATTGCAGGCTGCTTTAAGGGCAGTTTTGGGTAACCATGTGGAGCAAGCTGGACAGTTAGTAAACGAAAAGCAAATCAGGTTTGATTTCACACACTTTTCCGCTTTGACCAGAGATGAGTTAGACCAAGTGGAAAATCTGGTAAATGAGAAAATACTTTCAGGCTTGGCGGGAAAAATCGATGAAATGCCTATAACTAAAGCCAAAGAAATGGGAGCTATAGCGCTATTTAACGAAAAATACGGCGATGTCGTCAGAGTGGTAAGTTTTGGTGACTTTTCGATTGAACTTTGCGGTGGAACCCATGTGGATAATACAGCAAAATTGGGGTTATTCAAAATATTATCCGAAAGTTCTGTGGCTTCAGGAGTTAGAAGAATCGAAGCTGTTACAGGCTTAGGCGTGCTAGATTTATTGAATAAAAATATTTCTATTATTGAAAACTGTGCAAAAACTTTAAAAATATCTGACTCTAAAAATTTATATTCAGCTTGTGAAAAGATGGTAAATGAACTCAAAGAAAAAAATACTCTGATAAATGAATTAGAGCTAAAAATCGCTAAGTCCAAAGTTAAAGATTTGCTATCATCGAAAAAAGACGTAAATGGCGTAAGTGTCTTCTATGCAAAATTAAGCAACTCATCCGTCAAGGAGTTAAGAACGATTTGCGATGAAGTGAAAAATAACGTTGATGGATGCGTGATAGTGCTGATAGGTATAGAACAAAACAAGGCCGTCATGCTAACAAGCGTAGATTCAAAGGCTCAAAAATATAATTTAAGTGCCGGAAATATCGTCAAAAAATTGGCCGCATTTGCTGACGGAAACGGTGGCGGTAAGTCCGATTTCGCAATGGCCGGAATTAAAAATGTCTCTAAAATAGATTTAGTTCTCGATAACGTCACTAATGTTATTGAAGGCGAGTTTAGATTAAAATAGAGAATAACAGTAAGGCGCCACGCGCCGTTCAATAAATTTTAAAATTTATTGGACTAGATAAAATCGCACGCGCAGCTCTACGATTTTATCCCCATAAAAAATAATATTTTTTATGGGCGCGTGGCGCTCTGCACAAGTTAAAAATTTTCATAAATTCAAGGAGAGATAAAAATGGATTGTATATTTTGCAAAATAGCCCTTGGTGAAATTAATTCACAAAAAGTATATGAAGATGAAAAAATTCTCGCTTTTAATGACCTCAACCCCATTGCTCCTGTTCATATATTGATTATTCCCAAAGAGCATATATCATCGGCAGATGAACTAAATGAAAAAAATTCAAATATTGTAGGGTATATTTTCGAAGTTGCCTCAAAAATAGCAATAGATAAAAATTTGGACGGATACCGTATAATCAACAACTGCGGCAAAGATGGCGGTCAGAGTGTAAATCATTTGCATTTTCACTTGCTTGGAGGGAAAAAGTTAGATTGGACAAAATTATAATTTAAAAGGGAGCAAATAATGAAAAGACCATTTGAAACAATAGGTTTTTCTTATTTATTCGCACAAATAATCGCTCTTTTCTGTTCTATAAAATTAAATTATATACTCTTAGTAACTTTTGTTTTGTTATTTACAGTATCTTTATTCTTTAAAAAACTAAGAAAAGAAAAAACTTTACCAATTGTATTTTTAACATTTATATGCTCTATAGGTATATTTATTTTATACAATAGCATAAAGTTAGAGCCTACAAAAATCTTAACCGACAAGGATGCAGTCATAACAGGAACTATATGCGATATTCCGTATAAGTCCAACGGAAAATTCTATTACATAATAAAAACTGAAAAAATAAAAATAGATGGAGTCGAGGATGTACCACAAAACGTGAAAATGAGAATGACCGTATCTAAGCCGTTTAATCTTGACGTATACGATAAAATTTGCTGTAAAGTACATATCTTTATACAAGACGATGAGCGTGGACTCTCTTCTAAAAATTACTATGCCTCTAAAGGGGTACAAGCCTTTTCTTACCTCTATGAGTACGAAGATTACAGTGAAATTGAAACCACCAATAAGCCCATCTATTACTACTGTTTGAAAACAAAAGAAGCTTTGAACTCTTCTATACGATCTTTAATCTTAAGCAAAAACTACGGTATAGCCAGCGCGTTGTTAATTGGCGACCAGCATTACGTAGACGCTCAAGTAAAGTCCGATTTTAGAGATACCGGGATATCCCATTTGTTGGCTATATCCGGAATGCACACAGCAGTCATAGCAGAATTATTAATGTTAATTTTCTTATCTCTAAAATTTCCAAAAAAGCTATCTTATTTGCTGTCATGTTTTGGCATAGTTTTTTTCATGAGTATAACAGGGTTCACTCCGTCTATAGTGCGGGCCGGAGTTATGATAATTATTTATAATTTAGGAAAATGTCTGCGCCTTAAAGCCGATTCATTGAATTCACTCGGTTTTGCTGTTTTGTTAATTGCTGCTACAAATCCTCTTGCCTGCGGTGATGTAGGATTTTTGCTATCAATCAGCGCCACTTTAGGCATCATTTTATTTTCAAATAAACTCAGCTCATATGCTGATTTCATGGTTTCTAAGCTCAAAAACACTAACTTGAAAAAAGTGTTAAAGTTAATAATTTCACCTATATGCGTTACAGTCAGCGCAACAGTGTTCACCTTACCCATAACCATGCTATATTTCAAGCAAATTTCACTTGTTTGTATCTTGGCTAACTTACTCGTTGCATTTCCGTCCACAATATTCATAATTACCATGTTGCTTGCCGCTATTTCGAATTTTATTTGGTTTTTAAAGTTCATAACAATGCCTCTTGCTTTAGTATCAAACATTTTGCTAAATTACATGACATTCGTGGCAAGCATTCTCGCTAAAATTCCTCTTTCCAGCGTTTCTACAAGCTATGCTTTCATCTCATTTTGGGTTGCTAGTACCATTGTGTTAATAGTCGCTGCATTGATCATGCAGTGCCGATTTGCCGAAATGAAAGTAGTTGCGCTTTTGTCTGTTATTTTGCTTTTCACAGGAATTTTATCTTACCAAGTATGTCAACGTGATATAACAAGCTTAGTTATCTCTGACGTTGGCGATGGTTGCTCTTTGCTTCTAAAGAAAAATAATCATGCTGTAGTTTTATCTTGCGGTGGAGATACTATAAGATACAATAAGTTTAAAAATTTATTAAATTCATTAAATGTAGATAAGTTGGACTATGTAGTTCTAAGTGATTTCAGCGATTCTAGCGCCATGTATGCCAAAGATTTAATAAATGAATTCTCGCCTCATTATGTAGTTTTGCCCAACAGGGACGATATAGACGATAAGCTAAATCGTTCTATAAGTGACGACAAGAAGGCCGTCTATTTCAATGAAAAAGCCACATTGGCTCCTTGGAAAGGCGTAAACATAGATATAGTAAACACGGACGGGCAAAGCTTTCTGTATCTTACCATTAACAGTGTAAATTTGTTAGTTTGCCCTGCTAGAGTAAATGCCAGCTATATCCCAAAAGAATACAGAAACTGTCACATTTTCATTGAAGGCAAAATTCCAGAAAATATGAATTTAATTAACTCTAATTACGCTATCATGTCCAACAGTGAAAATGTAGCTAATGTGAATATACAAAAAGTAGCTTTATTTGATAAAATATCAATAGTAACAGCAAATATGGGGAATTTGATAATTGAGTTTCCTAAAAATAAAGAAATTAAAATAAAAAGAAATAGGTAGCACCATACTTAAAAATTCAATAAGGAGTAACATTATGGCAAGCTTGACAGAAAATGAATTGAAATCTCAAATAAAATCCTGTAAATTAAATAATCTGTATTTACTTTACGGTGAGGAAAAATATTTAATTTCCTACTATACAAACAAGCTCATCGATGTTGCATTAGATGGCACAATCAATGACTTTAACTTCAAAAAATTTAAAGCCAGTGACATATCTGTCGATTCTTTAGAAGAGTTCATTGAAGTGCTTCCTTTCCTCAGCAGCAAAAAATGCGTTGTGGTATCTGATTTGGAACTCGAAAAATTTAACGTTACTGAAATAAAAAAATTAAAAGAAATTGTCTCTAAAATTCCTGAAACAACAGTACTTATTATAAGCCAAAGTAATATCGATGCTAGCATTTATAAATCTAGTAAATGGAATAGCTTTATAAAGCTAGTTGAAAAACATGGCAATGCCGTTAATTTTAAAAAACTTTCTCGATTGTCTTTAGAAAAACAAATAATAAATTGGGCAAAAAAATTAACCCTAAATATTTCTCAAAATAGTGTAGAAAAGCTCATAGAGTATTGCGGTGACGATCTATTAAATTTGCGGTCAGAACTTGAAAAATTAAGTGCGTTTGCAGACAATGGAGAAATAACAGAGGATGATATTGAACTTTTAGTGAGTAAAAAAGCTGAAGCAAATGTTTTTGATTTAACAAAAGCCGTTAGTCAGAATAATTACGATAGAGCCTTGAAAATTTTACACGTATTGCTGGAAAAAAAAGAAGAACCTGTAGCTATTTTGAGCCTTTTAGCCAGCAACTACATTGATATGTACAGAGTGAAAGTAGCAAAAAATTCAGGTGTACCTACAAATCAAATTGCTGAGCTGTTTGACTACAAGCGAAAGGAATTTCGATTGAATTTGGCAAGTAAGACTTGTGATAATTATTCTTTAAAAGATTTAAGAAAATATATATCTTTCTTAAAAGAGATTGATTTGAAGTTAAAAAGCTCTAAAGATGATAATAAAATTTTGTTAGAAGAATTACTTGTTAAACTTTCACCACAATTTTTAAAGTAAGTTAATGCAAAAAAGCTATGTAAAATGTCTCTCTGCACTTCACATAGCTTTTTATTATTTATTTTCTTCTAAGCACCTTGCTATCTCTGCTAAATCTTCATCATTGTAAAATTCAATTTGAAGTATTCCTTTGTTTTTAGAAGAATTAATAACTTTTACTTTTCTTCCCAAAAATTGCTTCAACGACAGTTCTACTTCATCAAAAAACGGATTTCTATCTAATTTTTTTTTGCTTTTTTTCTTACCTTTATCTTCATTTAATGCTTTACAAAATTTTTCAGTTTCGCGTACAGATAGTTCTTTTTCCACTATTAATTTTGAAACTTTCTCAATATCATTGTCATCTTTCAAAGATAAAAGCGCCTTTGCATGACCTCCACTTAGAAGTCCCTTGGAGATCATATCTACTACATTTTCAGGTAAAGTTAATATTCTCAAAGAATTGGCTATTGAAGATCTCGATTTGCCCATCGACTTTGCTATCTCTTCTTGCGTCATGTTATACGTTTCCATCAAAGATTTATAACCTTGTGCTTCTTCTACTGCGGACAAATCCTCGCGTTGTAAATTTTCAATCAATGCGATTTCCATTACTTCATTATCTGTCAGTTCTCTTATCACAACCGGAACTTCCTGCAATCCCGCCATGCGAGATGCCCTCCACCTGCGTTCACCAGCCACTATTTGATAAAAGTCTGTACCAACAGGTCTAACCAATAAAGGTTGCAAAACGCCATGTTGAGCTATAGAATCCGCAAGTTCCGCCAAGGCCTCTTCATCAAAGTCTCTACGCGGTTGATCTCTATTAGGCTCAATATCTGAAATTTTTAAGTAAGTTGTATTTTTATTTTCCGTATCATTTTCTATGAAAATCGCACTTAAACCTTTTCCAAGTCCACTCTGCTTTTTAGCCATTTTTTCCTCCTTTTTAATTATCTTTTTTCTTATGCTTTTTAATGAGTTCTTTTGCTAAATCATTGTAAGCCCTAGAACCTTTGCAATACTTGTCAAAATACATAACAGGTTTGCCAAAACTAGGTGATTCCGATAACCTCACAGTTCTAGGAATTGTTGTTTTAAAGACTTGATTTTTAAAAAAGTTTTTCACTTCATCTACAACTTGTAACGTTAATTTCAACCGTTTATCGTACATGGTCAATAAAACGCCTTCCATTTCAAGTTTTTCGTTGTATTGTCTTTTTACCCTACGAACTGTGCTCATAAGTTGAGACAATCCTTCTAAAGCATAAAACTCACATTGAATTGGAACTATTATACTGTCGCACAAACTCAAAACGTTTGTAGTTATAAGCCCAAGAGATGGTGGACAATCCACAAAAATATAATCAAACATATACATTACTGGTAAAATTGATTCTTTTAGTGAATATTCTCTATTTTCAATATTTGCTAATTCCAATTCTGCTCCAGATAAAGCTACATTTGAAGGTATAACTGATAAATTTTTAAATGGAGTTTTTATTATTGCTTCTTCAGCTCTTATTTTTTTTATTAATACATCATAAATTGAAAATTTAATTTTCCTTTTATCCAAGCCAACTCCACTAGTTGTGTTCCCTTGTGGATCCATATCTATTAAAAGTACTTTTTTGTTGCCATTAGCAACTGCTGCAGATAAGTTTACAGCCGTTGTGGTTTTTCCTACACCACCCTTTTGATTAGTTATAGCTATAATTTTTTCCACTTAAGCACCTCCCCTTATTTAATACGTTAATTAATTATACCATAGAAAAGTCATTTTGTATATATCATTTACAAAATGTTTCACGTGGAACATTTTGCTTCAATTCCTATTGCTAAGCCACTTTTACACAAAATTAAAGAGGTTTTTTTGTTATTTTAGAGCTAGTTCTAGGATACTCAATTTTTGTGTTTTTTATTTTTTGTATTACAACAATAGCTCTGTAATTATTTTTAGGTAAGTTAAATGATTTTACTTCAATTACTTCACAACCTAATAAATTCATAGCATCATTTGAGCAACCCAATTCTTCATATACCTTGTTTCCTTTCATAGCTACGAAAATTCCACCTTTTTTTAAAAAAGGTGTACAATATTCCACTAATATGTTTAATGGAGCTACAGCCCGAGAAGTTACAAAATCAAATTTTTCTCTATAGTTTTTATCCCTTGAAATAAGCTCAGCCCTAGAGTTAATTAAATCCACATCTATATTATTTAAATATAAATTCAAATCTTGTAAGAATGTTATCTTTTTCTTTACACTGTCTAATAAAGTTACGGTTAAGTCTGGTCTACATATTTTTATAGGCATTCCTGGAAAACCTGCACCCGTACCAACATCTATTAATTTTGAATTTTTAGGTACTTCACATGCATTCAAAACGCTTAAACTGTCAATAAAATGTTTAATGATTATATCATCAACATCAGTGATTGCAGTCAAATTAATTTTTTTATTCCATTCTAATAGTTGATTCGTATATTTAAAAAATAAACCTATTTTTTCATCATTTAAATTAAAATTCATTTCACAGTTATCAACAAGTTTGTAAAACTTTTGTTTAAACTTTTCTTCGCTTATCACACCATCAGTCAAGTTATTACACATAACAAATTACCTCATACTTTATTGTTTTTCGATAGCCATATCAGCAAAACGCTTATATCCGCAGGACTAACACCAGATATTCTACTCGCTTGACCTATATTTTCTGGCTTAATTTTGTTTAATTTTTCTATAGCTTCTAGCCTAAGACCATGTATGTTCGAATATTCCAAATCTAACGGCAATTTTTTCACTTCTAATCTTTTCATTTCATTAATTTGATTATTTTGCTTTTTTATATATCCTTCATATTTTATCTCAGTTTCAATTTGCTCAAAAACTTCTTTTTCTAAAATTGGTCTCTCTACATCTAAATCAGCCAAACAATCATAATTTATTTGAGGTCTTTTTAATAAATTATACAGGCTTATACCTGTGGAAATTGCAGATGTTCCACGTGGAACAATTATATCATTTAACTTTTTATTCGGCGGTATTATCGTGTTTTTCAATCTTTTAAATTCTTCTTTTTTTAAATTTTCCTTCCATTTGAATTTTTTAAATCTTTTTTCACTTATAAGTCCTAATTTATATCCTAACGGAGTTAACCTTTCATCTGCATTATCTTGCCTCAAAATTAATCTGTACTCTGATCTAGACGTCATCATCCTGTATGGATCTGTTACCCCTTTCGTAACCAAGTCGTCAATTAAAGTTCCTATATATGAATTCGCTCTACTTAATATTACTTTTTCTTTTTTTTGTGCCTTTAATGCTGCATTTATCCCCGCCACAAGTCCTTGAGCTGCGGCTTCCTCATAACCTGAACTTCCGTTAAACTGGCCTGCACCAAATAGACCTGGGAAATCTTTAAATTCCAGTGACAAATCCATAGACTGCGGATCCACACAGTCATATTCTATTGCGTAAGCTGTTCTTGTTATCAATACGTTCTCAAGACCTTTTATACTTTTATAAAATTGAATTTGAACCTCTTCTGGTAAACTGGAAGAAAGCCCTTGCAAATACATTTCCTGTGTATTTTCTCCACAAGGCTCTACAAAAAGTTGATGCCTCCCCTTATCTTTGAATCTAACTATTTTATCTTCTATACTTGGGCAATATCTAGGTCCAACGCCTTCTATTTTTCCTGAATACATTGGTGATCGGTGAATATTATCTAGTATTATTTTCTTTGTATCCTCATTCGTCCATGATATGTAACATTTTATTTTATTTTCTAGTTTTCCTTCTGTTTCGTAAGAAAAAGGTACAATTTCTTCATCACCCAGCTGCTCTTCTAAACAATCAAAGTTTATGCTTGATTTCAGCACCCTCGCAGGCGTCCCTGTTTTAAATCTTCTCAGAGGCAAACCTAATCTTTTCAATGAATCAGATAAAAAATTTGAAGGAAAAAGCCCATCAGGCCCACTTTCATAGGAAACTTCTCCTATAAAAATCTTTGCATTTAAATATGTACCAGATGCCACAACCACGCATTTTGTTTCATAACTGGCGTCATTTCTAGTTACTACCTGCCATAATTCTTCATTTAATTTTTTTATATCAGTTATCTCAGCTTGTCTCAAATCCAAATTTTCCTGTAATTCTAGTTTATTTTTCATTACAACCTTATATTTTTCTCGATCTATTTGCGCACGCAAAGAATGCACGGCTGGACCTTTTCCTCTATTTAGCATTCTGCTTTGCAAGCAGCATTCGTCTGCTGTTTTGCCCATTTCTCCGCCAAGAGCATCTATTTCTCTGACCAAGTGCCCTTTTGCGGTCCCTCCTATAGAAGGGTTACATGGACAATTTCCCACAGAGTCCATGTTTATTGTAAATACCGCAGTTTTGGCACCCAAACGAGCCGAAGCTAGTCCTGCCTCTATTCCCGCATGCCCTGCGCCAATAACTATCACATCATAACTTCCCGCTTTATACAATATCTTCAACCTCTTTTTATATCATTTTCCAACACAAAACTTAGAAAAAACTTCATTGGTAACGGATTCGGTTACTTTTTCGCCTGTCAGCTTTAACAAATCTCCTATCGCATTTTCAATCAACACTGTGATGGCATCTAAGGTAAAACCATCTTGCAAGGCATTCATCGCCTCAATCACATTACTAAGTGCAGATTTAACGTCCATAAATTGTCTCTGATTCGATATCATGCCTTCATTTGGATTTATTTTTTCAGCCTGAACAATCTGCGAAATTTCCTTTTTTAAATTTTCAAAACCTTCCCCCGATTCCGCAGACAAATATACCACCCTGTTTATTTTATTTAAAACTTCATTGCAGACAAACTTTCTCTCAAGGTCTGATTTATTAAAAATGGCAATAGTATTGGTATTAGCTAACTTTAAAAGTTCTATATCTTCCATAGAAATTTCCCTAGATAAATCAAAAACTATCAAAACCAAATCTGCACTTTCTATTTTGTTTTTCGCTCTTTCTACACCTATTTTTTCGACTATATCATCAGTTTCTCTGATCCCCGCCGTATCTGCTATTTTTAATACAAAGTCCCCAAAAGTAACAGTTTCCTCCACTACGTCTCTGGTAGTTCCAGGTATGTTTGTCACTATACTGCGTGCGGTACCAGATAAAAAGTTCATTATCGTAGATTTGCCCACATTTGGCTTGCCTACTATGACTGTATCTATGCCTTCTCTAACTAATTTTCCGTCATTATAAGTGTTTAAAAGCCTTTCCAATTTTTCTTTCACTTTGCAAAGGCTCTTACCTAAACTTTCATCGCTTAACTCAGGTATGTCCTCGTCAGGATAATCTGAAAATACAGATAAATGCGCCGCTAAATTTAACAATTCATCTTTTATAGAAGCAATCCTTTTGCTAAGTGCTCCATCTCGCATTGCCAAAGCCGCTCTAGATGCCTGTTTCCCTTGAGTACTTATGATGTCCATTACAGCCTCTGCTTCTGTTAAATCAAGTTTGCCATTCAAAAAAGCTCTTTGAGTAAATTCACCAGGAGAAGCTAGCACTGCACCGTTATCTAAAACCAGCTTCAATATCTGCTCCGTCACAAATATACCACCATGGCATTGAATCTCTACTACATCCTCTCCTGTGTAGCTTTTTGGCGCTTTAAAAACAAGCGTTATGACTTCATCTACGCATTCTTCGCCATCATAAACCCTTCCATATAAAGCGTTATATCCACTTAAATCTTTAACTTTCTTTCCGCTTGCCGACTTAAACACTCTGTCAGCTATCTGCACAGCCTCATCGCCGGAAATCCTAATGACACCTATACCAGCCTGTCCCCTCGCGGTGGCTATTGCAGCTATTGTTTTATTTTCCATTGCCCGTTCCTTTCTCAACATATGTTCTTCTTTTTGTTGAAATCTTAAATAACTAAAAAACCTCGAACCCACCATATGATTCGGGGATTTCGAGGATTTGATTAAATTAAATATTTACCTTTCCATACAATGGTATATCTTTTTCATTTATTTCTGTTTTACTGATTTTTTCTTTTTTGTGAAAATCATTTGAATTAAACTTACGATTGTGATTTTTATAAGAAAGCTTTATATTTTCCGGGTTCTCAGCGGATATAACAATATGCCTTTCTTTGCCTTCCCCTTCCGACCAAGACTTTACACCATCTATGCTTTCTACCTTCAAATGAATAACGCGCCTTTCATAAGGCGACATAGGTTCCAAGTTTAGCGCCTTTCCTGTTCTCAATGCTTTCATAGCTATTTTTTCTGCCAAAGATTCTAAAGTCTTTTCGCGCCTAGAACGATAATCACCTGCATTTATAGTCAATCTAAAATAATCACTTTCGCCGCTGTTTGCCACCAGTCCTGCTAAATACTGTATGTTATCAAGTAGTCTGCCTCTCCTGCCTATTATAGGGCTAATTCTCTCACCGGATATCGTCAGTTCAGCAGAGTTCTTTCCTTCCGATATTTCTATTTTAAAATCTTTCAAGCCAAACTCTTTTAAAATATCCTCAACATAACTGGCAGCTACTTTTGCCGGAGATATGCAAACAGAAGCTTTTACTTTTGCTTGTTTTCCCCCGAATATTCCTAAAGTTTTTTTTATTGGCATTTGTACAATCTCATAGTTAATTTCTTGATTTGAATTATTTAATGCTAAATTTCTGCGTGCGTCCTCTTGTGCTAAATTTATCGTTTCTCCTACTCCAAAAGCTTCTTTTACCAAAACAAGCACCCCCAAAAATATAAAGACATTTAATCTTACTGCCTTTTTGAAACATTTTTTTCTTCCATATCAAGTAAAGCAATTCTTGCAGCTTCTTCTTTAGCTGTTAAAATATGTGAACTGTAAAATTTCGCAACTATCATAGTTTGAACTATAGCTAAAAAGTTAAAGATTATATAATAAACACCGACTCCGGCCGGAACGTTGAAAACAAATAATATGTACGGTATCGACATCAAGTATGGTGTAAATTTCATACAACCATTCAACTCGCCGGTCTGTGCTGAATTTAACTTCTGACTTAGAAATACCGATAAAAAGTTTGTCACTATACACAGAACCGGTATCAGCCAGATAAAATCTGAGAATGCACTCCCGTTAGGAGTAAGCGTTAAGTCTAGTCCGAAAAAGTTAAACCCTTTATGAAAATTTAAAATTGAGCTTTTTTCAGTTTCGTTAAACATTGTGAAAGAATCTTGATATTTCGGAAAATATTTCACTACATTCAATTGAGAGTAATAAGCTCTATTGTAAAATCCTGACTTTGCACTTTCTCCAACAAGGTTTGGCAACATATCTATTGCATTTGAAACCTTATCTGCCGCGATATGAAGCATGTTCGTCAACGGTTGAGTGATGGAAAATAAAACTCCCATAAAAGCAAACATCGGGAACAATTGAGGAAGGCATCCTCCCGCCGGGTTTATTCCTTCTTGTTGGTACAGTTTTGTGGTTTCTTCGCTAAGTTTCTGTCTGTCATTTTTATATTTCTTTTCAAGCTCTAATCTTTTTTTATTGATTCTGGCCGTCCTTGCCATAGCTTTACGACCTTTTAGTTCAAAAGGAAATGAACAAATTTTTATAAATAAAGTAAAGCAAAAAACCGAAAATACGTAATTATCGAACACATCGAAGAAAAACCATAATATGTACCCGGCAAATTGTCCTATAGCATTTCCTATGTTAAAAAAAATCTGCATAAAATCCTCCGTATTGAAAATTTAATGTTTTTTGAATAGTTTTAATGGAACAGGGTCGTATCCTCCTTTAAACAAAGGGTTACAACGCATCAATCTTAATACAGATAAAAACCCACCAATAATAACTCCAAATCTTTCTATCGAAACCGCTGCATATTCAGAGCAAGTCGGTCTGAACCTGCATCTAGGAGGTTTTGTAGGAGATATATTTTTTTGATAAAATCTTATGGCTTTCAAAATAATTTTTTTAATATTACCACACCTTTATTTGCGAATATACGCGCCAAACAAATTTAATTTATTAAAGCCATAAACCATTTGTTTTTCAACGTACATACTTTTAACAAATGGCGTTTTTTTTCTGGCAACGAACACAATATCAAAGTTACCATTTAATCTAGGCAAAATATGTCTAAAAGATTCCTTTATTACTCTTCTTGCGCGATTTCTTTGAACTGCATTTCCGATTTTTTTACTTGTAGTTATTCCTAATCTTATGCCATTATTTCGGTTTTTCAAAATATAAATAACTAACAAATCAGAAACAAAAGATTTTCCTTTTGCATATGCGCGGTTATATTCTTTTTTTCGCGTTAAAGTTACTATGTCACTCATTTGCGGAACCTCTACTTTTCAGTTAAACACTTATGCAAAAACAAAGACCACTAAATTTAAGTGGTCTTTATTATTAGTACGACAAGCGCTTTCTGCCTTTTCTTCTTCTTCGCGCTAATACTTTGCGACCGTTTCTGTCTGACATTCTTTTTCTAAAACCGTGCTCCTTTTGTCTATGAAGCTTTTTCGGTTGATAGGTTCTCAACATAAAAAATCCCTCCTTCGAGTTTATAACCTTATAAGTTATCATTATAAATAAAATCACCGCTATTGTCAAGCTATCACCCTAAAAAAATAAACAGGCCTACCTCATTTTAGATACAACCTGTTTGCTTTTAGTTAAATTTTATTGTAATAAATTAGGGTTGTAAAATGGGTCACCTTTTTTCAATTCACTTCCCCATCTCTCTTTAAAAAGGTTAACTTCCTTTTGAAAACGCTTCTGTTTTTCAGGAGTATCTTCATAACCTCTGCTTTTAGACTCGTAGTGATAAAGCTCTGCATAAGGTGTCCAAATAATTTTATAACCAGATTTTCTGATCCTCATGCATAAGTCGATGTCATTAAAGGCAACCGCAAATAACGGATCAAACCCTCCAATTTCCTCAAATACATGCTTAGGTATCATCATGCATGCCCCCGTCACGGCACTTAGCTCTTGTGCGTAATGTAGCCTTCCTAAATAGCCTGTATTAGATTTATGCTCATTCAAATAAACATGTCCTGCTATTTCGTCAATTCCTAAACCTAAAACAATCCCTGCATGTTGAATGGTATCATCAGGATAATAAAGCTTTGCTCCAACAGCTCCAACATCTTCTCTCTGCGAAAACATCAGCATTTCTTGTATCCAATCATCAGCTATAACTTTTGTGTCATTATTTAAAAGTATTATATGTTTACCTTTTGCAACATCACCCCCCCAATTATTAATATTAGAATAATTAAATTCTCCACTAAAATTTACTATTTTTATTTTGTTTTTACTCTTCAAATTATCGTAGTAATCAAAAGTTTCTTTATCTTCACTGTTATTTTCAATTATAATAATCTCAAAATTTTTATACGTTGATTTTTCTAAAATAGATTTTATACACCTATTTAAATCAGATATGTGATCTTTGTTAGGTATCAATATTGACACTAACGGTTCACCTTTTATTTCATATTTTATTCTGTATATCGTAGGACATACTTTAGAACTTTCTACTTCACCTTGCATTTTACATCTTTTTAAATGCGACTTAACCGCGTTTATACCTGCTTCTATTGCATATGATTTAGCCTGCGTACCAGATGCAACTGAATTTTTATGGCACCTCCAAAAATATAAAATTTTAGGAATGTGAACTATTTTTTCTGCTTTTTCCGTTAGTCTCAGTACCATATCATGGTCTTGAGAACCGTTAAATTCATCTCTAAAATTACCAACTTTATCAAGCAAATTTTTATCAAACACAGTAAAATGACAAACATAATTATTTGCTCTGAGGTTGTCCATTGAAAAATTTGGTTTATAGTGTCTTCCAATTACATTATATATATTTTTTTGAAAAATCGCCTCATCACTATAAATAAAATCAGCTTTTTGTTCATTTATCACTTTAGCGTTTTCATACAAGGCAGATGGATTTAATACATCATCGTGGTCAAACAAAGCTATATAGTTCCCCGTAGCCATACTTAAACTCGCGTTTGTGTTCCCCGATATTCCAAGATTTTCTTTCAATCTTTTATACTTTATTCTGCTGTCTTTTCTGGAAAATTTTTTACAAAAATCTTCCACATGACTAAAACTGAAATCACTTCCATCAGCTAAGCAAAGTTCCCAATTTGAATAAGTTTGGTTTATTACAGACTTTATCATTTCGTTCAAAAACTTTTTTGGCGTGTTGTACAAAGGTACTATAATGCTAAATTTTATCTGATTATCAAACTTAACCTCACGCTGTCTTTCCAATTCTTCTTTACTCGGCACTATGTCTTTCTTTTTAACTTTCTGTACGTTCCTTATTTTTTTTAAAGTTTCGCTAACTCCTGAATTAGTTAAGCTTTTTATACCCTTATAGAAAAGGTTTGCAAACCTATTTTTGAGTATAAATCTTTTTGCAGCAGAACATATAACTCTACAAGGTTTAGTTACCTTCCACCAACTAGCATTAGAAATTTCGTCGTATTTGTTTCTGAAGTCTTTCAACTCAATTTTTAATTTATTTAGCTGATTTTCTATTTCTTTATAATCATCTTTTAGTAAATTATATTCCGTTTTCAACGCAGAATAATTCGCTAAATCCTCATTCAATTTATTAATCTCATTTCCCTGATCTGAAATCTGTAATTTTAATTTTTCACACTTTATTTTTTCTATTCTATCGTACATTTCATAATCGAATATTACGTTTGGAAAATTTTCTTTTTTTCTAAATAACATAGCCCAGTCGCAAATAAAATTTACAGGTTGAACATGATCTTTAAAGAACGAGTTTTTTGCAAATTCTTTGCACCAATATTCTGACTGTTGTACATTTAAATGCGTCATATTTTCTATATCATTAGGTGTGGATGTAAAAATTATAGTATCACTATATTTGCATAGATTTTTTATAGCCTTTGAACCATCCTCTGGGAACAAATGCTCAAGAACTTCTATCGTCACAATGAGATCAAATTTTTGTGGCAAGCTGCCAGGCAAATCGTCAGTAATGGAATGCACAAAACAATAAGGTTTTATTTTTTCGTCTACATTTGAAATGGCATAATCTGATACATCAAAACCGTAAGCTTCTACACCTCTGCTACGTAAGGCCTCTACTAAATAGCCCATAGCACAGCCTGCATCTAAAACCGTTTTTGGATTGAATTTTTCAACTATATTTTTAGCAATGTTATCGAAAAACGGCTTCCAATGTTCTTTTTTCCTATAATCCTCCCCACAATCAGTTTCAAAAAAATAACTTCCGTATACTTCATCCACTTTTAATCCAAACTCCATTCATAATACTTAAATTCATAATTTTTTAAAAATTACTTAAAAACAAACTTTCCGCGTTTGTTCTCGCTTGTTCTAATAAAAATTCCACTGACATACCTTTAATCTCGGCAATTTTTTCAGCTGTATATTTTATCATTGAAGAGTCGCATCTTTTCCCTCTGAAGGGCACAGGAGTCATGTAAGGCGCATCTGTTTCGAGTAAAAGCCTTTCAATAGGAACTTCATAAGCAACTTCCAACGATTTCCTTGCATTTTTAAAAGTAACCACTCCACCTAAGCTTATGTACATTCCCATTTTCAAGACCTCCTTTAAAGTTTCTACGCTTTCAGAAAAACAATGTACCGTACCATTTACTTTATATTTCTTTAATATTTTTAACGTATCTTCAGTCGCCTCGCGAGTATGAATTATAACCGGCAAATCCAAATTTTGTGCCAAAATCAGCTGCTCTTCAAAATACTTTTTTTGCATATCTTTCGGAGTTGTATCATAGTGGTAATCTAGGCCTATTTCTCCTATTGCTACAACTTTTTCGTTCTTCGCTAGAGTGGAAAATATTTCTATATAATTTTCAGGAATGTCGCTTACACAATGAGGGTGGGCACCAACTGACGCATATATCTGAGAGTACTTGTTTGCCAGCTTAATCGACTCCTCAGAGCTTTTCATATCCGCACCTACATTTATTACATTGCACACAGTGCTGCTAAATAATTCATTAAGCAGCTCATCCCTGTCTTGAGAAAAAGCTTCATCGTCATAATGAGCATGAGAATCAAATATATTACACAACATCTCGGTACCTCTGTTACAACTCATCTAACTAACACTTGAACAAACAAAGAACCTAAAAATAAAATTGAACACAAAAGTGCCATTACCTTAACAACTATACCGTACTTGCTTTTAAAACTTTTCATTTTTCTCTTCTCCATCAAACTACCCCCAACGCAAAAGTTTTTACTTTTTATTATATATCACAATTCACAAAAGTTCAATTATTATAAGTATTTTTCTAAATAAAAATTAAATTATATTTTTTTAAAATACATGTTGACTTTTCCGAAAATGTATAGTATCATAATTATCGTTGCTACTGTAATTGCAACTTGTTTTGGGAGCATAGCTCAGCTGGGAGAGCATCTGCCTTACAAGCAGAGGGTCACA
>URPR01000018.1 GCA_900549775.1 uncultured Oscillospiraceae bacterium
TTCAGTTAAGATTCTGCCAGCTTTTTTTGCTGTTATTGGTGTCATTTTCTTTCCTATTTTCTCTGCCTCAGTTTCTAAATAATTGATTTTATCTATCAAAAACTATTACTCCCCTGTTCGTCGTCACAAGTTTCATTTTTTTCGTTTTGCCTTAAAAAGGCAAAAACTCACACATTCCACTGCTCCTCCTCTCTCCAAAAAGTTTCGCTCGAATCGGCTAACGACTTGTAAACGCACCGTTTTTACGCATCTTTTCGAGCTACCAACTTTTTGTGGACCCCATGTCTTGCGATTGCACAAAGAAGCCATCTAGCGCAGTGTTTGCTTCGCTTTCAGTACCATAAACCTTATGCTTTTCCCAATCTCAGTTTCGGTCAAAAACATTGTCGTTCTGCTCGTTGCCACTTGCATTACTCTGTGTTTTTTCCTGTTCGTCGAGTCCACTTTATCTACCACCGGCAGCGCAGACTCGCGAACCATTCTCAAAAATCGTCGCTTCAACCGATGGTGTAGTGAATTCTAAATTATCACTTTTTGTTTTCGCATCCGCTATAAATGGTTTAAATTTCATTTTTGGAAAAACTCTACTTTATATTTTCTTTTTCCATTAACCAATTTCGGAACAATGTGTCCGAAGCCGACATAAATAAGCTCATCACTGACGTTTGAAGTCACAATGCCAGTTTCCTCATCAACGGTTTTACCTAACAACTCTGCAAAAATTGCGTCATCGTCTTCATCGATTCCAGCGGTTAGCGTGCCGCTTTTAAACATTGAAACTTGCTCTTTCAAGGCATCGTCACTATACAAGCTCGCCTCAGCTAAATCAAAGGTACTAAACTCAAACGATGAATTTAAAATGAATTACGATGATGAAGGTAACCTAGGTATTTACGATGTAATTCATCCTAGATATCCGATATTCCATGAAAGCGATAAAAGAATTTCAATATTATTGACAGAATATTCAGATAATTTTGAAGTATTTTATGAAAGATTTATTAAAGATATTAACACCTATGGTGAAATCCGAAGTATGGCCGCCAAAGGACAATATCCACCAAATTGTTTCGATATGAGTTCACTTCCTTGGAGTAGTTTTACGAGTTTTGACTGCTTTCCTACACGTGATGTTGTGTGGTTACCTCCCTTTGTTATGGTAGGAAAGTTCTTTGAAAACAATGGCAAGTTTTTATTGCCAGTTTCTATTTCGGTTCATCATGCTACATGCGATGGTTATCACGTAAGTAATTTTTTTAACGAATTTCAAGATTTGGCACTTAACTTTAAAAACTTGATTTAAAATGCATTCGCTCAATGATAATCGATCATTGCAACATTGCCTTATTCGTCATTAGAAATCTCCCTTACTTACAATCTCGCTTTTTGTTTTTATTTATCTGTTTAATCCCAAGCACAATGAGTTTTTTAATTGAATACAACATTCTTACTTACCCAAAGGGCAATAGCCAAATTCCGCAGAAATATCATAAATCCGATTTTATGCACTCATATTTAATCAAAATTTTCATACTCTAAAAATTATAACCACCAGTCAAACTGGTGGTGAAAGTTCGTAGTATTAAGTTGTGTCTCAAAATGCAATTTTCTTTTGCTGCATTTAGGTGAACCAGTGCGAAAGTAAATCAACCTAGACACATAAATAAAAGTTACTTTTTAATTTTTCAATGTTACAAGTTCTTACTTGATTTTATATTTACTAAATGTGCAATGGACGGAATGCTTTCTCCTTGCTGAGACGATGTTGGTGACATCAAAGCACCTGTAGCTATAAAAAGAATATTGTTCATTTCTTTAGAACTTAATTTATTGAGTATAGTTGAACATAAGACTGAAGCTGAACAGCCACACCCTGAGCCTCCAGCATGCACATCTTGAGATTTTTTATCGAATATTAAAATTCCACAATCAGAGTGGTTTTTAGATATATCTATATTTTCCTTGATTAGCAACTCGTTTAAAAGTTTGCTACCTACTTCTCCAAGATCTCCTGTTAAAATCAAATCATAATCTGATGGTTTTGTTTTAGTATCGTTAAAAAAATCTGAAATGGTTGCAGCGGCAGCCGGAGCCATTGCAGCCCCCATATTGTTAGCATCCTTTACCCCTAAATCTACTATTTTCCCCACAGTAACAGTAGAAATAAAAGGACTTTTATCATCTTTGCCCAAAACTGCTGCACCAGAACCGGTAACTGTCCATTGAGCTGTCGGAGTTCTTTGGCCACCGTACTCTAGCGGAAAACGAAACTGCCTTTCTGCTGCACAAAAATGGGACGACGTTACAGCTATGCAGTGTTTGGCAACACCAGTTTCTACCATTATAGAAGAAAGCGCCAAAGTTTGAGCCATTGTAGAGCAAGCACCAAATTGTCCTAGAAAAGGTATGTTAAGACTTCTAAGTCCAAAGGTTGAAGAAATGCACTGGTTTAATAAATCACCAGCAAAAATAAAATCTACATCTTCTTTAGCCACCCCAGATTTATTTAGAGCTCTGATAACACTTTCAGTTTGCAATCGACTTTCGGCCTTTTCCCAACTTGTCTCTCCCAACATCGAGTCATCAAATGTATAATCGAAATAATGCCCCAGGGGACCTTCTGCTTCTTTTTTTCCACATACAGCTGCATATCCGATAATAGCAGGGTGGTTTTCCATTTTTATAGTATATCTGCCTATTCTCTTTGCCATAAAATCTCCTCAATTCAAAATAAACTTATTATATTATTTGTAGAATTAAAGCGTTATACTCTTTTATTTTAAATGTTAAGTGAATACTTATAAGTCAAAGGACATATTTTTATATATATTGAAAATGAGGAGAAGTCATATGAATTTCAAAAAGTTCTTGTATATATTGTTTGTAAGTATTTTCATGTTTTCTAAAATAAATTTTTGTTTTGCTCAGGAGAATGTCGAGCTAGATATTTCGGCTCCGTCTGCTGTTTTGGTAGATGCCGAAAGTGGTAAAGTCTTGTATGATAAATCTTCCGATGAAGTGAGGAGCTGCGCATCCATTACGAAAATAATGACTTTGATTTTGGTGATGGAAGCAATAGAAAGCGGAAAACTTTCATTGTCTGATAAAATAGTCGCAAGTGAACATGCTTCATCGATGGGTGGGTCTGATATATGGCTGGAGCCGGGCGAAGCTATGAGCGCGGACGATATGATAAAAGCGGTTGTGGTGGCTTCTGCAAACGATGCGGCAGTAGCGCTTGCTGAACAAATATCTGGTACAGAGGAAGCGTTTGTTTCAGAGATGAACCAAAAAGCAAAAGAATTAGGCATGAACAATACTACATTTAAAAACTGTAATGGGCTAGACGAAGATGGGCACGTTACCACAGCATACGACATTTCGCTAATGGCAAGAGAACTTATGAAACACAAAAGTATTTTCAGCTATACATCTATTTGGATAGATTACTTGAGAAACGGAAAAACGCAGCTTGTGAATACAAATAAGCTTTTAAAAAGTTACAGTGGTATTACGGGTCTAAAAACTGGAACTACCAGTGAAGCCGGCTGTTGCATAGTGGCTACGGCTAAAAGGAATAATTTAGAACTTGTGGCTGTGGTTTTGGGTGACAAAACAGGTAAAGAACGATTTGCTTCTGCTGCTAAGCTTTTAGACTTTGGTTTTGCGAATTACGAAGTGATGACACCTAAAGTACCAGAAAATATGGTAAAGTCAGTCAAAGTTAAAAATGGAACCCTGTCAGAAGTTCCTGTAAGTGTAACTATAGATAAAAATATTTTAGTAAAAAAAGGGCAAGAGCAAAATATCACAAGTGAGTTGCAAATAGTGAATGAAGCAGAGGCACCATTCGAGCAAGGTAAGCTTTTAGGGAAATTAATTTATAAAAATGCTGACGAAACCGTAGCAGAATACGATGTAGTTGCTACCGCTTCTGTAGAGAAAATTAATTTTTTTGCCGCTGTAAAGGGTTTATATTTAAGTTTAATTCGCTTATAAATCATTTAAAAATCTTTTATATAGTAAAAGGCAACTATTCTAAAATAAATAGTTGCCTTTTTATAAACATTATATAGTTTATTTTGCTACAGCCTCTGCAGCTTCTACTTTTACTGGTTCTGGTTCATTTTGCTCTGTTACAGCTGCCTCATATTTGCCGTTTAGACGGAATACAGATACAATCCATCCAATAACAGACACTGCAAATATCGCTACAATAGCAATAACGTTTTTCATAACGTCTGGGCTGAACGCATACATAATCTGTTGAATAAATGATGCACCAGCTTTACCAGCTCTTCCTCCAACAACTTCAACTGCAGCTTGACCTTTTGTCTTTGTATCTTCGTCAAGAGGAATGTAAACCATGCTCTTAGTTGTATCGAATAGAGTATACTTAACACTTTTAGCCATTGCGTCTTGGATTATACCAGCCCAAACTGCAAGTGCTAAAGCTGAAAATCCAAATAGTTGAGAACTTACATAATTATTATATAAGGATATACCAAAGAATATTGAACCTGCGATCAAGAATATCGCTGGGGTAACAAGAGCTGCTGTTTTCCATTTGCATCTTCTAAGAACGTTGGAAGCAAGTATTGTGACGAATATAGTCAATAAGCTTATCATCTTCGACATAGTGCTATACATATGCATGTATTCGCCTTGAGTTGTGCAAAGCGTTCTCATTTGCTCCTTCAAAACAACTTCAGAGAAATTAATAGCCATACCATAACCAACAACTAACATGGCTACAAGACCCATGTAAGAGTTTGTGAAAAGAATTTTGATTCCTTCCATGATGCTGACTTTTTCTTTTTTCTTCTTTTTACTTTTTATTTGACTTGGATCAAAACATCTTATATCAGTTAATACCCATTTGTTGATTAAAGTATACATAACTAAAACCAACACACCACTCAAGCAAGCACACAACATTAAAAACAAAATATTGCGGTCATTCAGATTCTTAGAAGCTTTATCAATAGCTTCTGCTGCAAAATAAGATCCAATGTTTCCTATAATAGGGAATAAACCGAAAAACCTTTTTACTTCGTTTTTCATCGTTGTAGCATTTGCGAATTGCCAGAACAAAGATGATATTGCCATTGTTCCCCATATTTCTGAAAAGATGTAGAACAAAGTGATTGGCCAGTTAAAAAGACAAGTTAAAAATGTATGAAAAGCTCCCGGGCAAGAATTTAATATGTCGGTGATTTGCTCTGCCGGCATTATTAAAGCATCTAAATTTGGATAAACAAATAAGCCAAATATTGCAAAGAAAGCAATAAAGAAAGTTATAATTATGTAGAAAGTTTTTTTAGATCCAAATTTATTTACAAGCAATGTAAACAGCATAACAGCCAAAAATGCACAAGGTAAAACATACCACATTTTTAATGCACTGATTAAAGGGGTTGTTTTTGTGCCGAAAGCGATGTGACTTCTATATTGTAAAAAAGCATCCTTAAGGTCTCTAACAAGAGTATAAACAAAGAGAATAAAAAACATCAAAAAGCTCATAGGAACAAATTTTTTAAGTTCATGCCTATGAATAGGCCAGAAAAAAGCGCGTAACTTACTAAACTCTTTAGGTTGAGTAGTCGTCATTTTACATTTCTCCTTAATAAAATTTTATAAAAGGGTCGCTGTGCCAGGTAAAACCGTAAACAAAAAATGGAAGCCATTCGAATTGACTAAATTATTTCCAGACAAAAACAAATTTAATCCCTCCTTTTTTGTCATTTTAACTAAAACTAACATTTCGACGGAATATAACCTGTTACATTTATTATTATATCAAAAAACAACCGCATTTTCAATACCTTGTTGACCTATTTTGTAATAATATTTAAATTTTATTCATACATTTTTATGTTGACAAATTCTTTTACAAATTATATAATTAATTATTGTAATATCAAAGGTTTATTTTTTACTGTTCTCTTTAGCCTTTGATTATGAACTGTTTTAATTATTAAAAGGAGGTTATAAACTTGGCAGTACCAAAGAGAAAAGTTTCTAAAGCAAGAAGAGATAAACGCCGTTCAACCGTTTGGAAATTAGAATCACCCGCTCTAGTTAAATGTTCTAATTGCGGTGAGTTAAAGCTTACACATAGAGTTTGTAAATCTTGTGGAACATATAAGGGTAGAGAAGTATTGAAGGTCGAAGCTTAAGTCGCATTTTCTAAAGAGATGGTAATGATGCCTTCTCTTTTTTTATTATAAAATTGCACCTACAATTCATAATATGCTATTAGGATTATCAGTGACAAGAAGGAGTTTTATATATGAAAAAAAATGTGGTTGTTTTATTTGGTGGGGCTTCATCCGAGCATGAGGTTTCTAGAAATTCTTGTTTATCTATTTTGAAAAATTTGAATGAAGAAAAATATAACGTTTTATTGGTAGGTATTACTAAAAAAGGTGAATGGTATTTATATTCAGGAGATATCGAAAACATCAGCAGCAACACTTGGGAAAACGATGTTGAAAATAAAAAAACAGCTTTTATTTCTCCTAGTGCTGGAGATAAAGGTTTGTACGTTTTTAATGACGGTAAATTTGAAACTATTCACGTAGATGTTATTTTTCCGGTACTCCACGGCAAAAATGGAGAAGACGGCACAATACAAGGACTTTTCGAGCTGGCTCAGATTCCGTATGTTGGGTGCGATGTACTGTCCTCTTGCTGCTGCATGGATAAAATCTTCACTAACATAGTCTTGACATCTGCTGGAATAAAAAAAGCCAAGTTTGCATTTATTGAAAGTTACGACTATGAAAAAAATCCTAACAAATGCATCGAACATATTGAAAATCAAATTCAATCGTATCCAATGTTCGTAAAACCTTCAAATGCAGGTTCTTCTGTTGGAATAAGCAAAGTAAATAACAGAAATGAGCTAATAGATGCCATCTCATTGGCACAAAAACACGATACGAGAATTTTGGTTGAAGAAAATATAGTTGGTCAAGAAGTTGAATGTGCGGTTCTGGGCAACGATGAATTAATTGCTTCGGTTGTTGGGGAAATAGCTCCTTCCAATGAATTCTACGATTATGAAGCAAAATATGTTTCAGATTCTAAGCTATACATACCGGCGCATATTTCAGAGGAAACTTCAAATAGAATAAGAGAAATAGCAAAAAAAGCTTTCAAAACCATGAGCTGTAAGGGCTTAGCTAGAATTGATTTCTTTGTACAAAATGCAACTAACGAAATTTACTTAAATGAAATAAACACTTTGCCGGGATTTACTTCCATAAGTATGTACCCTAAATTAATGCAGGAAACCGGTATACCGTACCCAGAGTTCCTAGACAGAGTTATTAACTTAGCTTTAGAAAGGTTTAACAAAAATGAAAAATAAACCTATTGGGGTTTTCGATTCCGGGCTTGGCGGACTTACAGCGGTTAAGGAACTATTAAACATTTTGCCAAACGAAGACATTATTTATTTTGGAGACACTGGAAGAGTTCCATATGGGAACCGCAGCTGTGAAACTATATTAAAATATGCAACCGAAGACGTTGCATTTTTGATGTCGTTTGGTGTAAAAATGATAATAGCAGCTTGTGGCACGGTTAGCTCAGTTGCCACAAGACTCGGTGTAGACTTAAGTATACCGTTCACTGGCGTTGTGGAGCCTACCGCTAAAAAAGCTAGTCTTGTAACTAAAAACGGTAGAGTCGGTGTAATAGGCACTGCTGCGACAATAAAAACCAGCTCATATAAAAAAGAAATAAAAAAAATAAATCCCAATATAGAAGTTTTTGAAAAAGCTTGTCCTTTATTTGTACCGTTAGTTGAAAATGGATTTATAGGTGATGATCCTATTACAGTTTTAACTGTGGAGAGATATCTGAAAGAATTAAAAGAAAAAAATATAGATACTTTGATTTTAGGCTGCACACATTATCCCATTATAGAGCCGATTATTTCTTCTTTTATGGGCAAAAATGTTGCTATTGTTAATTCCGGGAAGGAGACAGCTTTGTTCGCTTTACAAGAATTGTGCAGAAGGAAATTATTAAATGATAAAAAGTGTAACGGAGAAAGCTCATTTTTCGTCAGTGATTCAGCCGAATCTTTCTCAGAAACTGCTAAACTTTTTCTATGTAAAGATATTAAGAAAAGTGTGAAAAAAATTGATGTTAGCGACTTGGTTTTGTAAGCTGGTGCTCTATGGATAAAAATTACATAGTTTCAATAAAAGGAACTCAAATAGTAAATAGTTCAGTCGATACGGTTTATGTAGAAGAGCCTTGCACTTACAAAAAAAGTGATAATTATGCTTTTGTTTCGTTTGATTGTAGCGATAAATCTAAAAATATAATTGAAATTGATAAAAAAGGTATAGTTACTTTAATGCGCCACTCCGACGAAATTCAATCCAAAATGGTGTTTGAAAAAGATAAAAAACATACTTGCACATACTGTACAAAGTATGGGAAAATAGAGATGGATATTGACCTTAAAAAAGTGAGCTGTAATTTAAATAATGGTGGCGGA
Source organism: uncultured Oscillospiraceae bacterium (assembly GCA_900549775.1). Lineage (GTDB taxonomy): Bacteria > Bacillota > Clostridia > Oscillospirales > Acutalibacteraceae > UMGS1224. The sequence goes on from URPR01000018.1 coordinate 8,519, forward strand.
AGTATAGAGCTTCATTATACTTTGCGTACAGGCATTGAGCTTTTGAGTGAAAACGTAACCGTGATAAAAATAAAGGAGGAAAATAAAAGTGTCTGAAATCGTTATCGATACTATGAACATCTTAAAAGATAGAATAAATGATGCCATATCAAAAGCGATGAGTGAAAACTTGCTACCTAGCGGAGAAGTTGTCAATTTTGTAGTTGAGGTTCCGGCAGATAAAAGTCATGGAAATTTTTCAACAAATGTCGCTATGGTTTGCGCAAAAAACTTTAGGATGGCTCCAATCAAAATCGCACATATAATAGCTGAACATATCGACTTAACCGATACACTCGTTGCTAAAGCAGAAGTGGCCGCACCGGGTTTTATAAATTTTTTCTTATCTGAAAAATTCTTCGCTGAAGTTGTGAAAGATGTTCTGGAAAAAGGTGATAATTATGGGAAGTCAAATTACGGAAACGGAAAGAAAGTTATGGTCGAGTTTGTTTCTGCTAACCCAACAGGACCAATGCACATGGGAAACGCGAGGGGTGGCGCTTTAGGTGACTGTTTAGCTAGTGTATTAGAAACAGCAGGATTCAATGTTTATAGGGAATTTTATATAAATGATGCAGGAAATCAAATTGACAAATTTGCCATGTCACTTGATATAAGATATCAGCAAATTTTTATGGGAGAAGATTATATTTCGCTTCCTGAAGACAGTTACCACGGCGAAGATATTTTAGATTTAGCTAAAGAATTTGCTGAAAAATGCGGAGGTAAATATATAAGCTGTGACGAAAAAACTAGACGAAAAGCTCTAGTAGATTTTGCATTGCCTAGAAATATAGAAAAAATGCAAAACGATTTAAAGAAATACCGAATCAACTATGACAACTGGTTTCATGAAAGCGACCTTCATAAAAACGGAGAAATAAAAAATGTAATAAACCTTCTAGCTGAAAAAGGACTTACTTATGAATCAGGCGGTGCTTTGTGGTATAAAGCAACCGCTGTGGGGCTCGAAAAAGACGAAGTACTTATACGTAAAAACGGCACTCCTACATATTTCATTTCAGATATAGCTTATCATTACAACAAATTCGTGAAAAGAAATTTCGATATATGTATAGATCTTTGGGGTGCAGACCATCACGGACACGTGGCTCGTGTGAAAAAAACTATGGCTGTTCTTGGCATAGATGAAAAAAGGTTAGATGTTTTGCTTTTTCAGCTAGTAAGGCTCGTGAAAGATGGAAACGTAGTAAGAATGAGCAAAAGGACGGGTAAAGCTATTCAACTTGCTGACCTTTTAGATGAAGTTCCTATCGATTCAGCCCGATTCCTATTTAACATGCGAGAAGCTAACTCTCAAATGGATTTTGATTTAGATTTAGCCAAAAAACAGGATTCTCAAAATCCGGTTTATTACGTACAGTACGCCCACGCAAGAATCTGTAGTATTTTGAAAGGTCTTGAGAAAGAAAACATAAAAATAAGAAATTGTTCCCCAGAAGAACTTTTGCTTTTATCCTCAGACGAAGAAAAAGAATTGATCAATCATTTATCTAAATATACAAGCGAAATCATAGACGCGGCAAAGTATTACGACCCTGCAAAGATCACAAGGTATGTGATAGAACTTGCTACACTGTTTCATAAATTTTACAATTCGCATAGAGTAAAAAACGAAAATGAAAATTTGATGCAGGCAAGAATATCTTTATGCATTGCAGTTAAGATCGTTATTAAAAATATTTTGACTATGTTTAAAATTAATACTCCTGAATCAATGTGAAATGAAGATCCACGCGTTTAACTAACACGTGGATCTCTGCATTCATAAAAATTAAACCCAATTAACTTGATTTGAAGTACAATTAATAATATGCTTAACTAAATGAATTGTTGCGATAAAAATTACCAAAAGAATTTTCTTATAACCACAATAGCTTTTTAGGAGTAATACTTTCATGAACAACTTGACTGAAACTCAGATCTTGTTATTAAAAAAGATAAGTAAGCTAGTATCAATTATTGCTTTATTTTTGTTAATATCTAGCTTAATATTAGTTTTTATTGGAAATTTGCTTTTAGAACCTGTTATATATTTCCCGATAATGTTATCTTTAATTTTACTATTCTACAATTACAAGTTGAATATAACTTTAAAGGAAAATTATGAGACAATAAGTTATTTTAAATTAAAACTCATTTTACTCTCATTAAGTAGATCAATTTTTATAACTATAACATACTTAGGACTTGTAACTAAGACTACTTTTACACTATAATTTTTTCATTTCTCTCAAGCTCTGCACTAGCCTGTGAAATATTTTTTAAAACGTAAAAATTTAAAATATAAACATACAAACAAAAATTGTTGGCTTAGTATGAAAACAGTAAAAAATGCAAAAATACACAAGAAATCAGTTTTAAAGTGGTAAAGCATTAAATTTGCGCATGGTAAATAATAAACATATTGCTGTCAAGCCAATAAAGAATCAATTTGTACTTTGAGTTTTACTTGAAATTTAAATACTGTACTTTGTGCCGATGAATTTTCATTTTGCTATTACGTAAAAATGTCAAAATTAGTTTTTATACATATAATGTTAATATACCCAAACTATTTATTTAAGAAAGGAATATAAAAATATGTGTAATCATAACTCTATCGGCACAGCCCTGCTCATAAGTATAATTGCAGGAATAGCTGCCGCTTCTCTTTTTAGTTTCAACGTATTGACAAACATTACCATTGGAATTTATATTGTGCTCGCTATAAGTGCTTTGACATTATTTGCTATTTTATTTTTAACCGCAAACATGCAAAATACTCAATGTAGTTGCAGTAAAAGGTCTGTGCTTGCTTACGCAAAATATATTATTTACTCGTCCATCGGTGCAATATTAAGTTCAGTTTCTGCCCTGACCATAACGTTAAGCACAACTTCCACAGCTTCTATAATCATTATATTTTTAGTTGCTACCTTCTTTGTTTTGCTGCTGGTTTCACTTATCAACTACTTTATAGCTTCAACGAAAACTGACCTCGTCCCATAAAAATTTAATATCTAATATTTTTACAAACCAGGTGTACTTGTTTTTAAGAGCACCTGGTTTTTCTTATTACTTAGCTGTTATATTTTACAAAAATTAGTTCAATATAATTTGAATTATATTGACATTTTATGCATGTAATGTTATAATTCCTTTTAGGCAAGGTAATAAAATTAATAATATTTTAACAAATTAGGTAAAATTTGCAGCTGCTTTTACCTAAAGTTTATTATCAATTTTTTACTTTGTCTTTGTAGTAAATGAGGAGGAATTTATTATGATGTTAAAAAAAATTATCGCTGTGTCAATAACAGCTACCATGACGCTCTCGTCAATATGTTCTGCTCCAATTCATGCTGCTGAACGTCTTGATGAAAACGTTATAAACGTAAATATGCCGTGTGACAGTGAAGTTGTATCAAGGGAAAAACTCTTAAGTGAGCAGGAAAAGCTTCTTAATAGCCAAAGTATAGAAGATTACTCTTCCCAGCAGGCTCACAACATATTGAGTGATTTGACTCAGAAAGGCTTTGTATTATCAAAAAAAACTATAGATTCATTGGAAAGTGGTTTTTCTGAAAAAAGTTTAGCTTTAAACCTATTTGAAAACGATAATTTAGACATAGCCCTAAAAGAAGGTTTTAACTTTCTGCTAAACACAAATTCAACCACTTTCATCGATGATGTGGGACCTATAAAAGATTGCATCATGCAAAACGCACTTTTAAAAGAATGCATAGAAAGTACCCTTAACTACATAACCAGCGATATACCCCAAGGTGACAAACAATTCGAAATTTTAAAAAGGCTAAACAGCTTAAAAAAGTTGATGGAGATTGATAAGAGTATTCCCAGTAATAACAGTTTTTTTAAGTTTGTTTCGTCTATGAAAAATGCGTATCAGGTATTAATTTCCAGACGAATTGCAAATCAAATTTTGGAAAATTCCAGAGCCTCTGTAGAAAAAAAATTGAGTAGTCAAAACGTTTCTAGAAACGCTGACATTTCAGCCAGCATCCCTCTAGATGGCGCAAATTTAAACATTTCTATTACAAACGAATCATCTGAAACGTCCAGTGAAAAATCATTTTATAAAATAGATAACTCCACAGGTTTAAGATGCGCTGTGGGAACAGGATTGCAAGGATATTTAGGAATAGAAATGGGCAATAACTTGCAAGTAACCAGAACACTTATTTTCCATTCACTTGAGCAGTTCTTAGATGCAAATACAATCGATGGAAAAATTAGCAGCATAGAATTAAGAGCTCCGGAAATAAAAAACATTATAAAGTCAAGAAAAGTAATGCAAAAAAATGAAAAGAACTTACTCTCAACAATAAAAAGTTCAATAGAATGGTTTCTGAAATCTACAGGCATTGTCCCACAGAATCTCAATCTTAGCTGGCCCAATATAACCGCTACAACTTCATCAAACAATGAGTTTACTTTTACCGATACCTTAGATATAAACGCTTCCGCTAAATTTTTAGCCTCCCTAGGATTTAACGTTTCAACTGATTCAGGAATAACTTCAACAAGGCAACCACACTCATATTTGAGCTTAATCGATGAAGATTGTTCGCCATCTTCATACGTAACAAAAGCTTCAGATATTTTAGCATTTTTAAAAACTGAAAAATGTAAAAAGTACAACGAAATAAAAGAGCAAGTGGAAAATTATTTACTTGGTTTGGACAAAGATGAAAACCTTAAATTGACAGACGAAGAAATAAGCAAAATCTTGTCCATCATTGTGTCAAACATAAAGGGAGACATCAGGCTTTACATATCTGCTTTATCTGTTTTGTCAGATAAAAGCTTGGCCAAACAAGAAAGAGCTGATGCTAAAGAATTAAAGCATAAAATAGAAAAAGACTGGTTAACTACAAATAAATTACTTAGGCTAAGCAAAGGTCGACTTGAAATGCTAAAAGCAGCTATAGCAATTGCATCGTACATGCGCGAATTTGCTGTAACAGAGTCTGATATTAACATGTTTAAAGCACTGTACATGGAAATAGAACATCTTGCTCAAATGCAAACCTTTTCTTCAAACTTGACTAAACAAAAAGCTGAATTTAGCACAAGTTGCATCTCTGCTTTCAATAACCTCAATTTTCAAACCAAGTTAGATATTCCTGTAGTCGGAACAACATTTTTAAATATGTCTTATAGTGATCAAGTAAGCGAATGTAAGTTCGATACAAGCAAGGACTTCTCCATACAATTTCAGCTACCTATGGTTGAAAATAAAGTTTACGGAACAGAAAAAGTAAAAAATAAATTAAAAGAGATAATCGCAAAAATTTCAAAAGATGAAAAGAATCCTATGGCCTCCGTTCTGAAAGAATCTTTATCTTTAATTGATAATAAATTTGAATCTATTCTTTCAGAACTTGGAATAAAAAGAATTATCGGCATTCCTTTTTTCTCTTCATTTAATAATTATTTAAATCTGAATTTTTATCTAACAAGAATAGATAAAACCAATCCAAATTCCAATCCGATAGCTTTGCCTGAGCAAGATAGCACAATAATTAAACTAAATGATGAATGGGTTTTAAAACTGATAAAAAGAACCGATTCTGGAGTGTTTAAAATAAACCCCAATGTTAAGGGGCCTGTATCATTTAGTTTTTCAGATAGAGTCGGAAAAGCATCCAGCAAAATTGGAAATAATACATTTAGTTTTATTACAAATAAATATAATGTCTTTGAATCTGGATTAAAAGATCGCTTAAACAGTGATAGTAAAGTTAGCAATTTGTGGTTGAATTTCAAAACAAATCAAGAGGATCAGCTAAAAGAATTATTTAAAAATGTAACTTCAGACAGCAAAAATGCTAAATATGAATTACAATGTATTTTTAACGACATCATGCAAAATTTAAAAGATAGCCAAAAATTAAGCAAAACCGAAAAAAATCAACTTATCTTAGAAACAATAGATAAGTTTAGCAAATTTATAAGCGCATGTGGTACCTTTGCTGAAACTCATTCCGTAAATGATTACTCAGCATGTTCACAATTATTAGATGACATACTTAAGCTTAGTTATTGCTATAGCTACATGCCAGAATATAATAGGGCTTTCTCTATAAATAAAGCGAAGATATTATAAAAAGTAAAATGAGAGACAGATGAATACAGCTGTCTCTCATTGTTTTACTAATCATTAAATTTATTTAATATTTCATCTCTTTTTTCTTCAAAGCCGGGTTTGCCTAAAAGTGCAAACATATTTTTTTTATAATTTTCAACACCTGGCTGATCAAACGGGTTAACCCCTAACATATAGCCTGAGATAGCACAAGCCTTTTCAAAAAAATATATCAAATAGCCAAGCTCTTCTTCAGAGCGTTCTTTTATTTTTAAAACTACATTAGGAACATCACCATCTGTATGTGCTAAAATTGTTCCTAGCGCTGCTTGCCTGTTTATAAACGATACAGTCTTTCCGGATAAATAATTCAAACCATCTGCATTGCCATTTTCTTCGCCTAGAACTATGTCATTGCCCTGACTTTCAACCAATAAAACAGTCTCAAACATATTTCTTCTTCCGGATTGAATAAATTGTCCCATAGAGTGAAGGTCTGTAGATAAAGTAAGTGATATCGGTAAAATGCCCTTCTGGTCTTTGCCTTCACTCTCCCCAAAAAGTTGTTTGTACCACTCGCTAAACATCATAAAACTCGGTTCATAACTTTCTAAGACTTCGATCTCTTTGCCTTTATTATAAAGGATATGCCGTATGGCAGCATATTTGTAACAATCGTTTTCATCAAGGTTTTCGTTTGAAAGTTCACTTTGAGCTAACTTTGCCCCATGCATGAGTTTATCTATATTTATTCCTGTGACCGCTATAGGTAAAAGTCCCACAGCCGTCAAAACAGAATATCTTCCCCCTATATCGTCCGGGACAGTGAAAGTTTTATAGCCTTCCTCATTCGCTAACTTTTTCAAAGCTCCTTTAGATTTATCCGTTGTGCAAAAGATTCGCTCTTTAGCCTTATCTTTTCCGTATTTATCTTCTAGAAGTTTTCTAAATATTCTAAACGCTATAGCAGGTTCCGTCGTCGTTCCGGATTTGGATATCACGTTAATAGATACTTCTTTATTTTCGCAAATTCTCAGAATGTCGTTTATATACGTCGTGCTCATGTTGTTACCGACAAAATAAATATCCGGTGTATTTTTAGGAAGAGCGTTATAATTGTTGGATTTTAAAAATTCGATTACAGCTCTTGCGCCTAAGTATGATCCACCTATTCCTATAACCAGCAAAATGTCCGAATTTTTTCTTATTTTTTCCGCTGTCGCTTTTATTTCTTCAAACTCAAATTTATCGTAGTTTTGAGGTAAGTTAAGCCATCCTGTAAACTCGCTTCCTGCGCCTTTTCCAGAATGTAAAATATCATGTGCTGTCTTCACAAACGGTGATATTTGGTCTAACTCAAATGGTTTGATAAACTTTGATAAATATCTAGTATCTAAATTTACTGACATGCCATCTCCTCCTTTTTTTATTTTATAATATCCTCTCGTTTTTTTCAACTTAAAACTATATTCATATCTTTTATAAAAATCACTAATATATTCATAAAAAATACATAGTTTTTCTACTTTGTACAAGTTATACATTTGTAGTATAATAAATAAAGAGGTGTAATTATGAGTTTTTCAATTGATCTTGGTGCTTGGAACAACGTGTTTGCCGTACCCTGCTGCGTTGTTGATAAACATATAAAATTAGCGGGTTCTGCACAACTTAAAGTTTTACTTTTTTTATTAAGACATGCCGGCGAAAATATTTCTATTGATGATATTTCTGCTAGTTTGTCTATGTCTTGTGCAGACATCAAAGATGCTATGCAATACTGGGTGGAAACGAAGCTGATAAACATGCCAAACGTTTTGCCTACGAGTTCAAACAGTTTACATAAAGCCCGTGAAGATAAAAATTTAATTGACAGTTCACCAAGTAAAGATAATAAATTGAGGGAACTTTCTAAACGCAAAAAACCGGATTCAGCTTTCGTTGCGCAAAGGATAAACGATTCTGACGATATAAATTTCTTGATGCAAGAAGCACAAGTCATTTTATCTCGTCCGATATCCAGTGCAGACTGCGCTACTTTGCTAACTTTTCATGACAGTGATGGTCTTCCGATTGACGTTATTCTGATGCTTCTCCAATACGCAGTGAGCATTGGCAAAGTACACATGAATTATATAGATAAAATAGCCAGGTCTTGGGGCATAGAAGAAATAAATACAATAGAAAAGGCTGAAAATAAAATACGCATGCTTGAGAATAGTCGTCAGGCTTGGAGTATTGTTGAGAAAACGATCGGTATAGAAAAAAGATCACCTACCACCAAGGAAAGTGAAACTGCGAACAGGTGGATTAATGTGTGGAAATTTCCTGATGAACTCATCAAAGAGGCGTATGATCGCTGTGTAGATGCTAAAGGCAAATATATCTTGAGTTATATGGACAGTATCATTAGTCGTTGGCATAACTCAGGAATTCATACATTGAAACAAGCTAGTGAAGAAAAGCAAAAAAACAAATCTAAATTTTCAAATGCTAATCCCATTCCCTCCTACAATATCAACGAATATTATGAAACAATGGATATTTTTGCTTAATGAATATATTTTATTTAAGCCATCGGTTAAAATCGGTGGCTTTCCTTATATGTAAATACGACATCTGTAAGTAAAATGTTAACCTATATAAGTTATTAAATAGCAAATATTTTAGCATTAAAGTCAAAAATTTTCAAAAAATAGTTTACATATTTTTTCGTTTGTGATATAATCAATTTGGTTATATTATAAATATATCATAATAATTAATGATTACTCAAAAAAATATTATCTTTTAAGTGGAAAGGAGATTAGTTTTATACATTAACACTTTTATTTAAATTAAAAAATTAGGAGGAATTTATTATGTCTAAAGAAAACGTTGTTAAATTTTATGACGAGGCAAAGAAAAATGATAAATTAAAAGCGGAATTTGAAAATTTGCAAAATGAAATGCAAAAAACAGAACAAGTTAAAGATTTTGATAGTTTGGCAGAAAAAATAGTTTATATAGGTAAAAAATATAACTTTGATTTTTCTAAAGAAGAACTCAATTCATATTTAGAAGATCTAAAAAGTAATCTCACTGATGAAGATTTGTTAAACATAAGCGGGGGAAGATTGTCCCCAAAAGTCGCTGCCATAGGCATGTTGGGAGTTTTAGGTATTTCTTGTATTGCTGGTACTGCAGTGAAAATGTCTCAATTTCCATCTTCAACTGCTACTCAGCAAGAAGCAGTTCTATCTAACGAAAACAAAGCTGATAATGGCAATAAAGAAGCTGAAAATGAAGATAAATATGATGGTAAAAATAAAGATAATGATGCTTTGAATCCATCAATTTCTAATAATGTAAGTAATCCTAGGTCTGTTAGCGATAGAGCACAACAGCCTTCACATGCCCCAGACGCTAATCTTCTTAAAACCCTTTTTGGGAATAAACGAAATGATAAAGTTAAAAATGAGTCACCTTCTCTCACTGTTGCATCACAACAAAAAAGTACCTCCGCTGGTACTTCTTCACAAAAAGAAAACTCTTCGCCTGATGCTATAGTAAATAAGGAAGAAAAAACTTCGCAAGGAATTTTTGATCAAGATAACACAACTTTAGATGCCGTACAATCTATGTTCCTTGACGCTGAAGCAGAAATGGAAGCAAAAACTAAAGCAGAAGCTGAAAATATAGCAAAAATAAAAAATGTAGAAAATAAAGGTAGCGGATGGGTATATGTAAGCCTAAAAGACGGCGAGGATAGCTTTACTATAAGTAGAGGAAGCCTACAATATTTAGCAAACATGACCTCAATGAATGTAAACGATATAAAATATATATGGGTAAACAACGGTCAAGTCGCACCAACACTGAGCAATGATATAAGAGAAATCTTTTCAGAACCTTCTGACGTACAATGGCGAGCACTTGGAGGTGTTTATCAAAATGCCGTAAAACGTTTTACAGAAGAAGAAACAAAAGCAAAAGAGACAGAAGAAATAAACAAATTAATGACAGCCGGCAACGGCTACAATGAAGATCAAATTGCCAGAAATCTTGCAGATCTTAACGTTAAATCAGCAAAAAAAGATGGTAGTTGGTTAATGTTAACTTTAGAAAATAAAGACAAAGGTGTTACCATTACGAAAGAAAATTTAAGTACTCTTGCTAGAGTAGCAGGCTTTAAAAATGCCGATGAAGTTCAATATATACAAGTTGAAAACGGTGATGTTTCCCCAACGTTAGGTGCAAACCTGCAAGAAACTTTCTCGGAACCTAGTACGGTAACTGGTTGGATTGGACATAGATATATAAACACTATGCATCATCTTTCTGCTGATGAAATAAAAAATAAAAAAATACAAGCTCTTGTCCATAGTGATGTAAAAGAAGACCTCGCTAAATTTATAGTAGAACAAAATATATATGTAAGAAACTCAGACGGTGCCTTAAATAATAACGAATTAGCAATCGCTGAGACTATGTATCATGAAGGTGTAGATAAAGAAACAGCTAAACTCATGTGGCACAAGATTGACAAAAAAGTCGCTATAACTATGGTTGAACATGGAGTAGATGAAGAGACCGCTATAGAAATAAATAAAATAGCAAAAGTTACAAGCAGTTATACTGGTCAATGGGTTTATGCGACTTTAAAAGACGGTGAAACAAGTTTAAAAATAAACCAAAATATACTGAAGTATTTAGCTAAAACGGCCGGATTTAAAAAAGCAGATGATGTAAAAGCTATCCAAATAAATAACGGCAATGTAATACCTGAAATTTCAGATGACCTTAAATATAAATTTACCATTGAAGATTATAGTTCCAGTTATAAAAACGTTGCAATGCGTCTAAAGGAAAATGAAATTCGAAATAATACTTTAGATAAGAATGGTATAAAAAAATTAAGATTTGATAAATCTAAAAATGCAATTTATATTACTATGAAAACCAACCATGATACTTTAAATCTTAAAAATAGGTGTGAAGATGGCAAGACTTTACTAGCTTATATTGAAAAATTAACCAATGTGGACATCGATAGTGTATACGTCGGCAAAAATGAGCAAGACTTCAACAGTGAAAACGGTAATGAAGGAATAAAAATTATTTATGACGAAGAATATGCTGGGTCAATTACATTTGAATCAGGAAAAGACGTATTAGACACACAAAAACAAAAAATAGAAAAGATATCTACAGACGAAAATGGAAATTTAACAGTAATTTTAAAGAATGATACAGATGATACATTATTCGAGATAAATACGGATGTAATAAAACATTTGCAAAAAGAAACTGGAATGGTTGGCTGGTTTAGCACAGCGCCTTTAAAAAGTTTAACGGTTAAAAAATCTGATGGAAAAACCAATGCGAGAATACGTGTAGCTCAAAGTATAAAAGATAAATATGAACTTGTAGACGGAGTACTACAAGCTAAAAATTAATATTATTACGTTATATCTGGCTCTGTGGTGTTATAGACGCAGAGCCAGAACAAAAGAAAAGGATGTGAAAGGAATGACGACTCAGGTAAAAAATGTTACCTATTCAAATTTTGCAAACGAATATTTGGACGATATGATAAATGTCGCTGTTGGCAGATTTGGAGAAAATTATATAGATAGAAAAAAAATTTTAGACCACGTAAATTGCGATAACGAAATGTGCACATTAGCCTTGGATGAAAACGGCAATGTACTGGGTTATTGTTTATTCTTTGAAGATAATATGAATAGTGCTGAAAAGGACTTTAAAATCCCTAAGCAAGAACTAATTTCCGTAACAGGATCCAACAGTTCCATATGCCACACTAAATCTATGGCACTTAGAAAAGATTGTGAAAAAATGGGACTAGGATATAATTTGTTTAACAGAACCTTGAATAAAGCTCAAAAAATAGGATATAAAGCAGCATGGTGCCCCGCTTGGAAAAGAGGCAGTTATGTTCCCGTTGAAAACGTACTTTTAAAGTCAGGATTTACTTTCTTTAAAACCGTACATAGAATATGGGAAGATGACAAAAACTATACTTGCGTAGAGTGCAATGGTCCTTGTAAATGCGATGCTGCTATATATTATAAAATTTTAAATTAGTCTGGCTGGGAAAGGAGTTTTATGAATGGAAAAAGAAAAGAAAACAACAAAAAAAACTAATGAGAAAAAAGACATTATAGAACTTATAGAAGATAGTTTAGGTGGAGTTTCTGGTGGGCGGCTGTCTTACAATTATACAAATGTAGATAACGCTAATCACTTTAAAGATTACGGTAAACAAAAAAGTCAATAGTAAATAAAAAAATAAAAACAAAAAAGCTCGAGAGAAAATTTAAATAATCTCTCGAGACCTTATCATGCTAAAGGCCGGCTAAGTTTCTCCATAGCTTCTTCAAGACTCATTTCGTAAATTAAAGCGTATACGGCCACTGCTGCTCGATTAGATGGAGCAGGTCTAAATTTCATTTTATGAAAGAACCACAATGCCCTTTCATAAACTTTATCATCAGTCTCTTCTAGTCTAAGATCAGGATTCGCAAATCCAATATTGTATTTATAATGATATTGTCTATCAAATTTCTTGCTATATTCTTCGTAATCATCTGCCATTTTATCTTCACCAATTTTTCTTAGCAATGATGGAAAATGGCATTCTTTAGCGACATAACTTCTTATATCATGGCAATCTGCAACTAAGCCTGCAAGTTCTCGTTCATTTAAATTATTGATATTTTCTAATTTTTCAATTTGTTCTGCAGGCAAACTATTAGTACCTTTACCTTCTAATACTGCAATTTCTTCTTTGGTCAAATAAAAATCATAGATACCTTCTGATGCTGCATTTGCACTTAAGCCTAAAAAACTACTAGTACTTAAAGTGAAAGTGAAACATAATGAACTAAGTTTTTTCAAAAATCTTCTCATTTTTTCACCTCCCCTCATTGCTTAATTAGCTTACCACATATATAAAAAGTAAGCAATAAGCTTATAAAGAGTTACAAACTTATAGCTCTTCTCCTGCCAAAGGGTTTAAAGTACTGGATAAGTTCCTTCTCAGCTACCTCATAACTTTTTCTATAAATTAATGCGTATATGCCTACGGCTGCTGTATCCAATGGATGAGGTTTAAATTTATTCTTAAAAAAATTCGTTGCCATTTCAAAAAAGGCTTCATCACCGTTATACACTTCAGACCAATTCAATGATTCAAAGAATTCAAGCCTATGCCTCTCGTACTCTTCTGCTAATTTTTTTTCACCATTGGCCACTAGCAAATCATAAAAACAGTTCTCTATCTCTATATATAAATACCAGCCTTGACACCTTTTAACCGTGTCTGCAACTTCTTGCGCACTCAAACCCTCAAGACTAATATCTTCTAATGCTGCATTTGCACTCAAACCTAAAAAAGTACTAGCACATAAAAATAAAACTAAACATAATAAACTAAGTTTTTTCAAAAATCTTCTCATTTTTTC
>URPR01000019.1 GCA_900549775.1 uncultured Oscillospiraceae bacterium
TGATTTTAAGTTAAAGTACGATGGCAAATCAATTTTATAAGCTACAGCTACCATTCTTTCTTCTCTTTAGAAATATCCTGATTGTGTCTTCTTTCACCAATGATTTTATCGAACCATTCAACAATATTAGGGTCAGCGTGTGAGAAAAACAGACTATCGTTATTATTCAAGCTACTTATTTTGTTTATATCTTCATCATTTAAAGTGAAATCAAAGATATCAAAATTTTCCGCCATTCTCTCCTTGTGTACTGATTTGGCAAGTGCTACTGCGTTTCTCTGCATTAACCATCTTAAAATAACCTGAGCTACTGATTTACTATATTTATCTCCTACTTCTTTTAAAACAGAATTTGAGAACATATTCTTTATTTCTTCTCCAAATGGAGCCCATGCTTCCATTTGAACTCCGTACTTTTCCATATTTTCTTGTGCTTTTACTTGAGCGTTTAATGGATTAGTCTCAACTTGATTTACTTAAGGAATGATTTCTCTTCCAAACAGACAAATATCTGCTAATCTGTCAGGGTAGAAATTAGATATGCCTATAGCTCTTACTTTACCTTCCTTGTATAACTCCTCTAAGGCTCTATATGCTCCGTAATAATCGGCAAACGGTTGATGTAAAAGAATTAAATCTAAATAATCTACTTTTAATTTTCTCATTGATTCCAGGACTGATTTTTCACACTTTTCGTAATAATTATCAATCCAAACTTTTGTGGTTATAAATATCTCTTCTCTGGGTACGTTGCACTCTGAAATAGCTGCACCTATTTTAGTTGCATATAATACAACCTGTTTGCACTACTTTTTAGATATTTGATAAACGCTATCATTTAGTGTTACATATTCCATTGCTATAATCTTCTATAATTAAAAAATTTTATCGTTTATAACCTTATATATAACGTAGATTTTTTAGCCATTCATCTATTTCTGAGCTTGGCGTTTTTAATTTGTGTTCAGTGTAATTTTCAGTAAACACGATATTCATTTCATTTTTCACATTTGAGTCATGACATAATTCTTTTATTTCTTTAAAAGTTCTTCCTAACCAACCTGCGTTTGTTGCAAACGGAATAATTGTTTTACGTTCTAAAGAATGTTGTTTTAAAAATGTTCGTATAACAGGAGTAATAGTATACCACCATACAGGACTGCCGATTATAAGCGTATCGTATTTATTTAAATCTACGCTATATGGCATTAATTCGCAGATTCTTTTACCGTTTTCGTTGTTCTGATACTCATCGACTACTTCCTGGTAATTTTCTGAATATTTATCTTTTGGGTGAAGTTCCAAAACATCACAGTTTAACTTATCGAAAATGTATTTGGCGATAATTCTCGTGTTTCCAGTATAAGAAAAATATACTAATAATTTATTACTCATTTCAATTTCCCTCCAAAGACAGGAAATATCCCAGATTCCCCATAATCTTTTATTGGTTGGATGTTTTTGAGCGTTTCCATATCTTTATCGGAAATTATAAAATCAAGTTCTGAGTTTGATTTCATATGATTAGGATTATCTGTTTTTGGTAAAACGACCATACCAAGTTGCAGATCGTACTTAATGCAAAGTTGAGGAACACTTACTTTATATTTTTCTGCCATTTTAATAATCGATTCATTTTTTAAAATTTCACCGTGTGCGATGGGAGAATATGCCTCCACTAAAATATTTTTATTTTCACAATAGTCAATTAATTTTAGCGGTGTATTTGATATATGAGCAAGTATCTGATTTACTGATGGGTTGATTTTACAATCTGACAAAATGTTGTCAATATCACATTTTAGAAAATTGGAAACTCCGATTGTTCGCACTTTTCCCGCTTCTACAGCATCCTCCATAGCCTTCCAAACCTGCCTATTTTCTTCAAAATATCTATTATCAGACTGATTGACATCTACCCAAGGTTGAGGGCTGTGAATAATCATCATATCTATATAGTCAAGGTTCATTTTTCTAAGTGTTTCATTAATTGAATTTGAAGTGGACTCGTAAGTTTTGTTTTCAGCGGCGACCTTGCTAGTTACAAAAACTTGATCGCGAGAAATGCCACAAGTGCGCACGCCTTCGCCTACACCGCGTTCATTTCCGTATGCTTGTGCCGTATCGATGTGTCGATAACCAATTTTAATGGCCTGACGAACAGCTTCTGCTACTTTATCATCAATAAGCCATGTCCCTAGCGCCAATTTAGGAATCTTTAAACCATTATTCATGTTATATGTTTCACTTAAAATCACGTTGACTCCTCCAATTGTTTTTTAACTTGCAAAAACTTTATAATTTCACGCAATCTATTTTTCTGTACTTCATTATTGAAGAGACAATTTTGATAATAACCAAAAATTACTATCAGCCATCTTCTAACGTTTTAAACTATTAGCCCAATCTTTTAACTCTGTCTCAGATACGTTTTCAGAAAAACGTTTTCCATCTAGTAATTCGGCACCGGCACAAGAAGGTTGTAGCTCTTCATTTGTATTGCCCATACCACTGCCGCCGGAAGTAGCAAAGGGGATAATTTTTTTACCTTTTAAATCATATTGTTCCAAAAATGTATTAATTATGGTAGGTGCGACGTACCACCAAATAGGGAACCCGATATAAATTACGCTGTATTGCCACATATTCTCTACCTTGTTTGCAATCGACGGTCGAATGGATTTATCTTTTTTCATTTCTATTGTGCTCCGACTATTTTCATTTGTCCAGTCGAGATCCTCTTGAGAATATGGTTTTTTCGGCACGATTTCATGCAAATCCGCATCTAAAACTGACGCTAGTTTACTTGCAACCTTTTTAGTTACACCACTAGCAATGAAAAATACTACTAATTCTCTACTCATACATTTTCTCCTTTATTTTAATTTACGGTAAACCTCGTCATCCACAACTTCTAGCCATACATTTGAACTGTTTTCTGCAGGTACTTCATTGCTAAGTAAGAAAAACAACTATCCTTTGTTGCACCATGTCAATGTTTAACATTAGTAGAAATGTTGACTACATCGCCAAAATACAACAACTTACTGGTCTTTTCCCACACTCCCTTGGTTTGCAACATAAACAAGGATTTGTTTACCACCCTTCTTAAGTGGATGCTAATATTTTGACTTTTTAGAGATAGATCATAACCAAAATTACAACGTTTTTATACCATCAAAAACACTGTGCCGTCTATAGTTATCATAGCACCTGCGGCAAAGCTTTTGATTAAAAAATTTATATACTTCATTAAAACACCCTCCTACAATATATTTGAGAATAATCTCAAGGTATCCAGTCGTGTGTTGCTATCCAACCTGTTGCCTAAGCTATAAAATAAGAGTGTAGTGGACTGGAACTACAAATCCTTGGAATCAACACGCCCGCAAGGGGAATTAATAATCTGCCATTTTCCGCATCATTCAATTTATGAAGATAGTCCAACCGTGAAGAGCAGTGCGATTATGTTACTAAAAAGGCTGAACAAGCAATAAGTAAAAGTCAGAAGCCATTGTAAATTCAAGCTGGTAGTAAAACAAATGACCGTAGATGGAATCTATGTTTCTAATGGGGAAATATGGTAGTTACCATGAAGCCTGGTAGGTAGTTTGTTGCAGCACCGTATGAAGCAAATCATTCAGACATTGAGTTTGTCACATCTTGCATTAGACATTCTTTACCTGAAACCTAATACTCGCGTTGTTGCGGAGGAAACTGACGATACCACGAACCAATAGTCTCTGTATTTTACTGTGATGGTCTTTCTTAGTGGCATAAATTCACTAGCTGCATTAAGAGCTACCATTTCATCACTGATTCAGTAGATGCTCTCTAATCAACCAGTTGGTGGCTTTGTACCCGGCATTAAGGAGTGTATGAACGCTGTTGAAAGTGTAATCAAACTGGAGAAAGTTGATTTGTAATATTTATTATATCATTTGGTGGTCCACGGCTTTCAATGGAGTCTTGTATGTTGTGTGCATTTTTCTTGAAATTTATTTGCAGGACTCCTTTTTAATTATTAATAAATTATTACGGCATTATTTATGAGTTTATAAAACTATGAAGATATTGTTACTATTGATACAAGTATGTGAAATATTACAACTAGTCATTATAAGATAACTTAAACATCTTTTCCACATATGTGGTTTAGATCTCGTCGCTACATTATCCGGGTTTATACTAAATATCGTGGTATGAGTTTTAAGTTTTGCCGAACTCTTTTTATATACTTTAATCTTGCAATTTTTATTATTAAAGTATATTGACAATATTGGTAAATATATGTAATAATGGCTTTTGTAAACTGCAATTTAAGAGGTGTATATATTTGATAGAGAAATGCCATACTACAGATGAAAATATAAAAATTGAGGATTACGATATAGATGTTTATAGAAGAATTGAAGATAAAATTCAAGGACATGACAAAGTTGAAATGTTGGAAATAGAAAAAAAGTTTTTAAATGGAATAATAAGAAAATATAAACCAAAAAAACTACTTGAAATCGGTGTTTCAAAAGGTGGCTCTTCTGCAATAATTTTAAATGCAATTAATGACATAGAAGGATCAAAACTGTATTCAATAGACATACAAGATGAATGCTATAGAATTCCAGGCAAGAAAACCGGTTTTTTAATAGAAGAAAGTTTTCCTGAGCTCAAGAGTAAGTGGGAATTTCACACAAATGAGATCTCCGCAAATTGTATGGAAAAAGTCGGGAAAGATATAGACTTTTGTTTTATTGATACAGTACATATGATGCCGGGGGAAATGCTTGACATATTGGCAATTTTACCTTTTTTGAAAGAAAATGCCGTAATAGTTCTTCACGATATTTGCCTTCATCTTCGCCCTAAAGCAATTTACAAGCATATTTATTCCAATAATCAAATTTTTGCGTGTTTAAAAGGTAAAAAGATGCTCCCGACTTCAGTTGGAACGGGCGAAGATATGGGGGGAGACGTATTTTTTAATATTGGCGCTGTAGAGTTGGATTCCCATCAAGAGGACTATTATTTTGACTACTTTTTTGCACTTAGTTTTCATTGGGAGTATATGCCTGACGAGAGCCAGATTAAGATTTTCAGGAGTTTCATAGAAAAGTATTATGACAAGAAATATATTAATATGTTTGATGTTGCATTGAAAAAAAATAGAACATTTAATCCTGCCGTCCCACCATGGACAAGAGTTGATGTATAAAAAATGCCGATATCTAGTTTTGAAAACGATATCGGTTTTTTATGTGTAAAATTAATTATTTGTAGAATTGGCTTGTTGTTCATTCCTATAAAAGCGGAATGGCAAATCAATTTTTTTTGACGTTCTGGAATATTCTTCTTTTTGGGTATTGTTTAATACAGTCATGAAATATCCTCCGCCTCCGGCACCTAATAACTTTATCCCTTTCCAATTTTTTGCCTTCAAACTTTCGAGAGCCCTTTCCAATAGATCATTCATGATGTTTTTATCAAATGACTTTTTGATCTCCCATCCCTCATCGATAAAATTGCATATATCGTAGTTAAAGCCATCTTTAAGTATTTTATTTTTAAATTTTAAACTCAGATCTCTGAGATTATCATAATATACAAGCTTTTGTGATATATTTTTTTCTTGTTCAGACAATATGGCATTTGATTTGTGAGTAAGACCGCTCGGAATTAGCAAAATATTTTCGTTTATAAAATCTATCTCATTGCTTTTTAATTTTATTTCTATTCTTTCCACTGATTCATCACTTTTAAAAATAAAACAATTCATTCCGGTATATGCTGCAGCATATTGGTCCTGTTTGCCGCAGTTTGTATTCAGTATATTATGTTCAAAGTCATATGACATCTCCGCAAGTTTATATGGTGATTGATTGAATCCATTTTTGAAAATATTCAAAGCCGAAAATACTCCAATACACATTGCACTGGAAGAACCTAGACCGTTTCCAAAGCCCAAATCACTTTTGATAAATATGTCTAACTCATTGCTTTTAATATCGTAAAATTGCTTTATTTTTTCAAAAAAATCATGGGATATGGATTGCCAATTGCTTGTATCTTCTTTCTCATTTTTTTCAATGAGCCTTACTCTTACAAATTTATCGATTGTAAAATTAACAACTATTCCGTAACCTAATCTATAATAATGTGCCAAATCGGTTCCACCGCCAAGAAGGCTAATCCTTAGTGGAATTTTAACTTCAATCAATTTTTTTACTCTCCTTAAAATAGCGTAATTTATTAACGGCTTCCCATAAATTTTTTGCATGTAAATCGGCATTTAAACTAGGATTATTTATAGCAATTGTTGATATTCCAAAATTTTTTCCGCATTGTATATCAGAATTGCGGTCCCCTATAATCCAAGAAACACTTTTATCGAGATTGTATTTGCTATTTGCCATTTCCAAGAGCCCCGTTCTCGGCTTCCTGCAATTGCATTTGCTTATTTCGTGTGGACATACATATACATCATCTATTATTCCCCTTGATATTTCGTAAACGTGCTTTTTCATTTTATAGTGTAAAAAATTAAGTTCTGTGATGTTTATTTTCCCAAGAGCTACGCATCTTTGGTTGGTTACAACAATAACTTTATATCCCATATCATTGAGGAGTTTTATGGAATCTTCACTTTTATATGTATACTTTGCTTGCTCGCAACGTAAAACATAGTCGTGCTCAGCTACGCTATCAAAAATGACACCATCTCTATCTAAAAAAGCAACTTTCAACGTACTCATTTTTAGTTCTCACAGGTTAACAACAAGGCTTTCGCTTTGCAAGCCAATATATGGCTAATGCATAGATGTATATCCTCTATGATTTGAATGTCATTACTTTCGACATTTATATTATGTTTGGCAAGAAATTTTGAATGTCCTCCTTGAAATCCTGTTATGCTAACGGTTTTTGAGCTTATTTCTCCTGCAGTTTCAAGTGCTTTACAAATATTTTTGCTTTCTCCGCTCGTAGAAAATGCAAATAGAGCGTCATTTTTGTTCATGTAATTTTTGACTTGAAAAGAAAATATGTCGTCAAAAGATATATCATTTCCAATAGCGGTCAACACAGAAATATTGTCACTTAAACAAATTGAATTTATTCCTTTTTTTACTAAGTCATTGCATAGATGTGTTGCCGTGGAGGCACTGCCACCATTCCCAATAGTGTATATGACGCCATTTGATAATTTGCAATGTTTGATTATTTCTGCAACCGACATAATATCATTATAATTAAGTGACGATAATGTTTGAGATTCTTCCTTTAAATATTTTTCTATGTACTTCATTTTATTTCCTCCTATTTATGATAAATTGTGTCGGAAGTTCAGTACCCAATTGAGCTTTTTCAAAACTCGTGCCTAAATTACAATAAGAGGCACAATTGGTTAGTTTTTTCTTTCTTGGATTTTTATATGTCAGTGTTGAAAAATCAGATGTTGAACTTGCCCCTACCTTGTCAGAACATTACATCATCTTGCAGACATACGGTGTTGAAACTTCTCTTTGATATCAGTTTATAAACGAATTTAACGATGTGTACCACTTTCGTGTAAAGACTGTCACTGTTAGTTTTCAACAGCATTGATGCTCCAACATTAAACCTCGCAGAATACCATTTCTTGTCACGTCTATAATTTTACGAAGTTCACTAATTTATGAACCCATCTACCACTCGAGTTCCTTCGTCGTTACTACTCTGTCGTCAAGCTTCATTTGAACTTATAAGCTACATTTAAATTTCTACATAATTTTGGGTCAGATGTCACTTTAGAAAACGATGTCCTCAACGGCTTAATTTTTATTAGCAGGTCTCAGTATTTAAATAAAAAATAGATATTATCACTCAAATGAACATACCAATTTAACTTTACCTATTTTTTGCCAAGTCTTGCAACCACCGTAACATTTTCCTTCTTTTCTTACCAAACAATATCTACATTTTTTACTTGGAAAACCGGCATACATTGCTCTGAAATCTTTAGGATAACTGTTTAGCCATTCATCCCAAAATTCTTCACATGACTTTAATTTTAATTCCGAATAATCTTTGTATATATTCATTAATTTATGACCTACCCAATGTGAGCACCCCAAAACATCTCCACCAGGTTCAATAACAATAGTATTGCCCTTTATTAGTTCACAACCGTATCCAATCTGATGATTCTTTACTAAATTCTGAAAAATATTTTCATCAAAATAACAAATAGGAATTTTATTTTTTTCACAGTTGAAAATAAACTTCAAACCGGTATCCTTTTGCATTAAAAACAATTTTTCAGTCAACTTGGCAAGCTTCTCGGGTGTTTCACTAAAACGCGTGTACTGATTTACAGCTACATTTGGAATACCATAGTTAATGTAAATTTTCTGAAATCCCATATTTTTAAGCTTTTTTATATCTTCGATACACTCATCATAGTTGTCTATGCCGATGGTTATCATCGGATGGAATGGCCAAAAATTTTCAATTGTGTTATTTAAGGCTTTCATCAAATAGTCGTGGCTACCTTTAACATTTGTAATTTTTTCCTGTTTTTCCTTATTCATTGAAAAGATACTTATGCAGCCACCCATGACACCACAGCTTACAATCATATCGCCATAATTTTTATCTTGTAGACGAATTCCATTTGTAACAATCCAAGAAGTAATTCCTTTTTGGTAAGCATATTTTATTATGTCAATCAGATAAGGATAAACAGTAGGTTCACCGCCTAGCCATGTGAATGTTTTTATTCCAATCATTTCGAAGAAGTTCACAGATTTTTTTGCTTCTTCCATGCTCATATATTTGCATTCTTTTTCTATTTCGCTTGAAGCATAACAGCATGTGCATCTTTGGTTGCATTTGTATGTTGGTACTAAAACTCCCTTTCCCATGCGAATACGTTTATTATCGTTAGTTCTTTCTTGCATTTAAACGTTCACCCATATATCTGATTTTAATGATTCATAAGCTTTAAAAGTAAGCTCTGTAAGCAATGCAGCATATTTTTTGTCTGAATCTTTGTTTTTCTCATAGTTAGCGATGTAATCTTTCATAGCGAGTCCAAAAGAGTCTACAAACCAGTTTGACTTCAAATTTTCCCCTGGGAGTACTTGTCCGGGTCTTGGATAATGCCATATATCAATTGAATTTTTACCCAATTTGGAAGCCATAACACATTCGCTGTTTGCTTTAATTGCACCGTTGTCAAGTGTAATTAAGATATCTTCATACGGGTGTCCACTGGAAAATTCGTACTCGCTCATAGACCAGTTTTCAATTATTTGTACGATTAAACCATTTTTATATTCAAGCATTACACTTATCCAGTTGTGTTTTTTTATGTTTTGCGCAGGATTGTATCCTCCTCTAGCAGTAAGTTTTTTAGGGGTACCAAACCAAAACAGGCATAAATCCAAATGATGAATAAGCATTTCAAATACTATGTAACCGTCAATATTTAAGTCCCATTTGTTAGGTTCTCTATCCCACCAATCATTGTTGGTAATAGTACAAAGCAGAGGGTTTCCATATTTTTTTGAATCTAAAAGTGTTTTAATTTTACGCCAGCTGTCAACATATCTTCCTGTCATATTTAATTTGAAGCTATCACTTCTATCTATTGCTAATTTAACGATACCTAACTCTTTGGGGTCTGTTATCAGAGGTTTTTGCATTACGATATGTTTCTTGTAAGGAATCAATTTTTCTATTAATTCCAAATGAGTTTGAGGAGGAGTGGCAATATCTACGATATCTATGTCAACCTCATTCATCATGGTGTCTACGTCTTGATAGAGTTTTTTGATTTGGAATTCTTTCCCCACCTCTTCTAATAAATTCTTGTTTATGTCACAAAGTGCCACTACCTCTATGTCATTTGATTTGTAAGATGGTAAATGAGCATACCTTGCAACTCCGCCTACACCAATAATAGCAATTTTTTTCATTAAAAATCATTCCTTTGTATTTTGTTTAAAAATTAAGTTTCCAGATTAGACAAATTCTTTATGTGCATTAAAATTCTTAATAAAATTAGTTATGCGATTTATTTCATCTCCTTTGCACAGTGGTGGGCATTTATGTATATTGATTTTGGATAAAATTTCATCAATTTTATTTGATTGCCAAATGCTATAAAAGGAGTTTTCTTTAATATTACCTAGTGAAAATCTCTTTTTGCCTTTGTACGCGCAGCAAAGATCAACATAACCGTCAGCTCCCACCGAGGCCAATACTTTACAAGCCCAGCAGACATTATATCTTTTTTTGTAGTCTTTTATGTTATTGAATTTGTAATCCAAGATTCTTACACTAAAATTTTTGTCTTCCAAGGCTTTAATATTTCTTAAGGACTTCGTAGATTTGTCCCATATTTTCTCTGGATAAAAATTACACTTGTCGAAGCCGTAATCTACGACAGGTTTATACTGAATATAATCAACACCTATATTCTTTGCGAGATAGGCTACTTTTTCTATCTCGTGATAATTTTTTTCGCTGATTAAAAAAGAAATGCCAACAGTAACGTTCGATTTTAGTTTTTGCTTTTGCTCTACAAGATCTTTTATATTGTTAATTACTTTGTTCCACTTTTCGCCCTTTATGCCGTGACATTGCTCATACGTTCCTGGTGATGCTGCATCAAGGCTTATGCGTATGTATGTGAAATTGTTGCATATTATATCGATAATATCATTTTCTAAAAGGAGACAGTTTGTATTTAAACCTTGCTTAATGCCGTAACTTGCGGCTTGAAGTGCAAATCTATTAAAACTCTTATGTATGGTAGGTTCACCTCCTCCTGTCCATGTAATCGACTTGATTTTTAGTTTATTTGCGTCTCTTAGCAAATTTTCTACTTCATTATCACCCAATGAACATGAATTCGAGTGCAAATAATCGTAAGTACACCAAATACATCTTTGGTTACAAATGTTGGTTAAATTAATTTCTAAGTTAATTGGTGAGGTAGGCTCATTTTTTATCAATTTAATTATTGTTTCTGGGTACGTTAAAATTTTGTAGTTAAAAAATATATCATCATAATGCTTTTCGATATTCATTCTTATTGTTACCTTTCTGTTTTATAACTGTAATTTTTCCCGAAGGAAAAATATGCTATGAAAGGTCCTATTCCTCTCAAGATGAAATTAATTATGCTTACACCCAAACTTCCTAGGAGCATTTTGATTTTAGGTTTATAATACATATTAATCTTTCTTAATTCAATGTCTAAAACTATATTGCCAATTATTACGTACATTAAAAATCCAGTCATCGTGGCAAAAAAAGGTAAAAAATTGCCTTCATAAAAATATATCCATAAAGATAAAATAGCAGATAAAGTAAAGAGCATACTTCTGCAGGCCCAGAAAAAATTTCTCATACCACCTTGTAATCTAAACCAAAATTTTTGAATTTTACTTAAACTAATATTATATTTCTTACAATAGCAATTTATATCATCCATATATCTTTTCGAACCACCGAACCAAAAGCGATACTGATTAATCGAGGAAACTGATTTTTTTGCAATTTCGCAGTTGTCTGGTACCGGTAGCGGCATTACTTCAAGACCCAAAACAGACATAAGGTACCCTAAAGATAAATCATCGTTCGGATTTTGCTCAGGAAAAGATTTTATGTAGTCAATGGTTTTTGAATGCACGAAACAGCCATGACCAATGCAATAAATCAGAGGTCTTATTTTATTTCCGATAACTTTTTTTGAATATCTCTTGTAAATAGTATATTCAAAGCCTAATGCCCAACGTGTTTGTGAGAAAGCGTCCGCAAAAGCGAGTAACCCTTCCAAACCTTTTAGTTTCTCATACCCCACAAAGTAGCTGGGTACTTGCTGAATGAGTGGGGGAATATCTATATTTGCTCTTTTATTCACGATGTTGCAAATAGCTTTGAAAACGCTACTGTCAGGTCTGGAATCTATGTCATAAATTCCAACGTAATAATTATCTTCATCAAGACTTTTCAAATAATTATTGTATGTATAATTTATCTGACCTACTTTACCTCTTGCGTCAAGGTTGGCAGTCAAGTGTTTAATACGTTTTCTGTCGAGATTATTTATTACTTTGTCGACAATATCAGATGTTATTGCATTTTTATACTTACTGAAATACTTGTATTTTTCCTCTTTCGAAAGTATCTCCCAATTTCTCTCCAAGTAATCGTATTTTTTACGGTTCAAAACGAGCTTGATTTTTTCATCAAATTTAAATTTCTTATTAGATTCGATGCAGTCAATAATAAATTTTTCTATTGGAGCATATTCTGCTTTTTCCCTCTGGGCGGTTACTACAATGATCTCCATATTGAACATTTCAGTATACTTGTAAAAGAACCTTATTGAATTTTCTATAACACCTTGTTCTCTTAAAACAGGTAAAATAATCTTAAAACCAATATTTGAGTATGATTTTTTTTCTGAATTGATGTGCTCCAAACAATCTTTTATTTCCTTTACGGCAACTATACTGTTTATGATTGACAAGATACCACAGAATATAAAATAAGCTGAGCAAACCCCAATAAATATTTTTATAAAAAACATAAAAACTTACCACCTAAACTGATTTTTTTCCTTAAGATGCAAAAGTTGAAATATATTCATCTAGAATTCTGTAAAGATTTATATATTGAGAACTGTAAGCAATTGCGAATGCTCTTTGCACAAGTACATTCCAAACTACCTTGTCCACACTGACATCAATATTTTCCTTTTTTACTCCTTCAGATATTTGCTTCCTGACTTCTTCTATAAGCATGTATGCAGCTATAAAAGTAGCCGTACGTCCCGCACCACCTCTGCAAGAGACAGCTATAATTTTTCCTTCGTCTTGAGATTTCGAAATTTTGTTTATAAGTTTACATATAATTTGGGGGTCTGACTCTTTTTTGTGTGGCCACATATATTTAAAAAAATTCACGTTACTTTTACCAAAACGCAAACAATCTTCACTTTCAGTTTTTCTGTCCTCCCAGTAAGGGTAGTAATCCTCGCTGTATTCGTCAGGTGGATTTAACTTGATAAAGTGAGAAATATTGTATTTATCAACCAATTCAAAAAAACTTTTTATATTTTTGGAAGATGGAGCTTCAATAGCTAAAAAACAATTTCTTTCCGAAAAAACCAAACTAGCGTTGTAAGTATCGTGTGCTAAGTTGTATTCAAACGCACATGGGAAATTTATTCTCGAATTAAATTTAGTTTTCCAGTTGTCAGGTACTTTGAACTCATCTTTATAAATTCCGAATACACCAGGTTTATTGATATCTTCAGGGTTTTTAAAGTATACTTTCCATTTTTCTTTGCTTAAATCTTCATATCTTTTTTTTAGTACTTCGTCATCGCATTTGTAAGTGTACTTACTGAACTTTATACCTAATTTTTCTATCATACGCATTTTCTCATTTTTCTTTGATATGATATTGCTAAAAGTTGGATCTTTAGAAAAATCATATATTGCAAACACACCACTTATATTGCTTATCGCAAAAAGCAAAGAAAAAAGAAGAATTTTGACTTTTATACTATTTATTGTCATGTAATAGATCCTCTTTCGATTCAAATTGAATTTTATATCAGAAATAAATTTCTTATTTTATCTATCCACATTTTCTCAACTCTACAATAGGATAATAAATATTTCTCTATAGAACCATATTTTTCTATTATGTAATCAAGTACTTGCGACATGTCTGCGGAATCTTTTCTGAAAAGTTCGGGCCTTGAAACATGTTTAGTCATCAAGTCATGTATGCTAGCATAATTCTCTATTACTTTTTGCTTATCCACACCAAACAATATTAATAAAACAACGCAGATGAGTCCAGCCCTACTTCTACCGTTATTGCAATGGAATAAAAATGCTTCGCCGTTATAATCTTCACTATTAATGGCATTATATATTGTGTTAAAAGTACATCTAACCGTACCAGGATTAAGGTCAAAATAACTTTTTGCTATATCTGTTCTCGAAAATTTCTTTGCAAAATAGTCTTGAATTATTATAGGAGTTAACACCATTTGAAAATTCCAGTAAACGAAATAATCTGAGTTTAAAATTTTATCAGGATATAAAGTTACATAATCTCCCGGTCTAAAATCTATTATGTGCTTAATACTCAGTTTTTTTAAAAGCATAATATCTTCATTGTCTATTTTATCGAGGGCCTTTGACCTATAAAATAGTCCTTTTTTCGTAATTTTACCACTTTTCGTAACATATCCTCCAAAATCAAACAATAAATCTTTAATCACGATTTTTAAAAACCTTCTTTTTATTGAGTAATCTAAAAATAGTCAATTTTACTTCTCTAAATGCCTAGAAACATATGTATCGATTATTCTATATAAGTTGTTATATTGAGTGCCAAAAGCAATAGCGTACGGTCTTTGAATCAATATTTCCCATAAAATTCTGTCTATACTTATGTTGACGTTGCTTATGTCTATTCCTTGTGAGTTTTGGTTCTTAATTTCTTTTATGAGTGTATATGCAGCTATGAAAGTAGCTGTACGTCCAGCGCCACCTCTGCATGAAACAGCTATTATTTTGCCATTACTACCTTTATAAACATCTTCCACCATATCGCATATAATTTCTGGATTACCAGCTTCTCTGTTTTTCCAAATGTATGATAAAAGCTTGACATTACCTTTTGAAAATTTAAGTACGTCTTTTTCACCTGTATTTCTGTCTTCCCAAAAGTGATAGTAATCTTCTGAGTATTCATTTGGAGCGTTTAATTTCACAAAATGTGAAATATCATATTTGTCCACGAGTTCAAAGAAACTTTTTATATTTTTAGAAGAGGGGGCTTCTATTGCTAAAAATTTGTTATCATCTAAAAAAATAAGGCTTGCATTATATGTTTTGTGTGCCAAATTATATTCAAAAGTGCACGGAAAATCCAGGCGCGTCTGAAGTTTAGTTTTCCAATTTTCAGGAATTTTAAATTCTTTTTTGTAAACACCAAGTATATCAGGGTTACCTCTGTCTTCTGGATTAGAAAAATACATTTCCCACTTTTTTTGACATATCTTTTCATATCTTTCGTTTATTATTGAATCTTCGCATTTATATGTATACTTTTCAAATTTAACATTTAATTTTTTGAGCATATCCATTTTTTCATTTTTTTCGCCTATTATTTTATTAAATAAATATTCCACCATAAAGACCTCTGTTTACATATTGAAACTCTTTCTATGTTCGAATCAAATAGTCCCGTTTATCGACATAGTAAATTAAGTTAAAAGGATGATTGTGACCATCTTCCCAAATTTTTTCGGATTTCGCTTTTAGTTTTCTTAAAAATGACATAATACTTTCCTCCAACTTTTTAATTTATTTTGGTAATGGTGCAAATTTGAAATTAGAAAAGTTACCATCTGATATTTGCTTTATCTGTTCCCACTGAGAATTAGATGCTTTATCATACACACCATAAACAGTCATTCCAATGCTTTTTGCACTTTTTATCGCTTCTAAAGTATCTTCAAATACAACACACTCGTGAGTAGATACGCCAAGTTTTTTTGCAGTAAAAAGAAAAATTTCAGGATTTACTTTCCCATGTTTTACCTCATTTGTGGAGCAGTGTACTTGAAACATTTCGTAAATTCCATGATTACGAAGTGCCGGTATGAAAAGTTCATTGGGTAAACCGGTTGCTACAGCTAATTTTGCTTTACTTTTATATAAAGAAAGTAAATATTCTTTTGCAAATGGTTTCATCAGAATTTTATTCTCATAAGCATATTTCGCCATAGCGTTCCATTCTTTTGTCACATCTTCTATACTATCAGGTAAATTAAACCGTTTTACGGTGTAGCTAGCAATTTCAACCAAACTCATTGATAGAATTATATCCATGTAGTCAGTTGGAACGTCAATTCCACGCTTTTTTAAAAACTTTACATCTATATCTTTCCATACATCCATTGAATCAAATAGAGTTCCATCAAGATCAAAAATATACGCTTTCATTTATTATCACCTTTTTAGAACAATAGTTTTCATTTTTTGTGCCTTAATAGAAAAGTAATAGCTATTCAATTAATTTTCGTTTTTTTAGCAATATAGTGTTTTTATTTGTACCACAAATTACAACTAATGCTTTTTCTCATATTTGCTTTAATTCTTCTATATATTGACATTATTTTTTGTTTTAGTTGCAAACGTTGCTCCAACAGCATAGTAATTTTATATGTTTCCATAACAGGTTTGCTCAGCTTTTACCCCAAACCGTGCTTACCCTTCTTGGAGTATGCAAAGATTCATTATCGTTCCGTCAGTTAAACTCATTAATTGTATATTTTTGTGATGGTAACTTTCGCATACTACCATTGTTTTCCGCTTTTTGGCTACCATAACCTTTCCCAAGGTTTAAGTCTTTTACCTTGGAAACGTGGTAAACTTCGTAGTGCTCAATGTCTGTCGTTCCGCACAACTCGCGTGCTTTTAAGGCTAAACAACTTTCAAACGTTGTTCTTTTGAACAATAATATCATCAGCTTTGTAGTTTGTAATTAACATCCTTTAAAAACCATTAATTTCAGATCTTCTCCACTATTAACTAAAAATTTTATTAATTTCTTTCGAATTACAGATTCTAAAGCGTACATATTATGGAATATATGTAGCAATCGTTAAGCAAGATACAAAATAAATATAATTCCTATGATCTTCAGAAATAAAACATGTGAATTTATTGACATTATAATATTTCCCATTTGCACATCTGGATCTTTTTCTAAAATTGCGCCAGGAATTTGGTCACAAAATTTATTCTGGATAGCCTTCCGTTATAGATTCAGAAATAAAAAATATTTCATAAAAGAATTACCTCCCTTATTTTATGTTACAAGTCAACTATTTAATTATATTGTCATATTTTTGAAAACAATGTCAAATTATACGATGTTGAAATAATTTTTATAAATTTGTATAAATAAATATTTTTGAAGATTATATTGTCGTATTTTATGGTAATTTTTTAAAAATTTAAACCCTATTTTTCGATAAACGTTTTAGAAGATAAAGATTAAAATACAATGAGAAAAACTTTTCGAAATTTTAATAAAAATATGGTTCATCTTACAGTTAAAAGGATATTTTTGTATCTAATTCGTTGCAAGAAAAATGAAACAAAATATTCAAAGACTTTAAGGTCGTAGTGGTAAACCACTGCGACCTTTTTTGTTGCACCAAAATTTTAATAAACCTTTATAAAATCGGTAAACAAATGAGTAATTCATTTGTTTATGGGCTTTTTTAACCTTGTAGATACAGACATTTTGTGAAGAACTATGAAAGTTGTAATTGTATGAAAATTTTTTATCAAGTAATGGCTCTTCAAACTTCTCCATGTTTTTGAAGTTTCAAAAATATGGAGGATGTTAAATATGTTAACAAAGTATAAATTTTTAGACAGAGAAAAAATTGAAATTAATGCATTGGACAAAGTTGGTAAATGTATATTGCAAATTGAAAACGAAATAAAAAATAACAATCGGGGAGAGATGAGACGACATCAGAGTTTAAATAAAGTGTTTGAAAAAACAATATTCAGGTTGATGAAAACGTCAATGTTGAAGAAGAATTTTTAAAACAAGATGCTGTGGACAAGCTACATAAAGTTATATTGAAACTTAAACCTTCAGAGCAGGAGTTAATACACAAACTTTATCTAAGTAAGCAGACTATGACACAAGCTGAATGTGCAAAAATAGTTTGCGTAACATATACATATTTTTAAAATATGTATACAAAATTGGGAGAAAATGAAATTTTTTATAAATGGTTTATCCCTCCCGTAGCTTAATAGAGGTCTTTTTAAAAAAGAAAATAAGTCTCGAAATAGAGGTGAGAAACGTGTATAAACATCAATGTAAGAAAGTACGATGAACAGCCAAAGTTGATTCAATGAATATGTGGGAATATGTTGAAGAAAATTATTTATCAGAAGTAGGCATATTAAAAAATCTCAAATTAAGTAAAGAAATAAAGATATTGGGAATAGAAGATACAGCGAAAAAATTTAAAGTATTATATGATTTAAAACAATTAGAGAAAATACATCTTATCTAAATTTGAAAGTTTAATTAAGCTATATTATACGGATGTATTTGAACTAAAAGAAAGTGCAAAAGAGTTTATAAGTGATATGAAAAAAAGTGGTATACCAATTGTTGTTGCAACTTCATCGCGTAAATACATAGCAGAAATAGTACTTTCAAAATTTAATATGTTAGATAATTTTATAAATATATTATCATGTCATGATCTTAATACAGATAAATCTAAACCTGACATATTTTTTGAAGCAGCCAAAATTTTGAATAGTTTGCCTAAAGATACTCTAGTTTTTGAAGATTAATTTAATTCTGCACTTACTGCATTTAATAATGGTTTTAAAGTAATTGGTGTATACGATAAATCAAGTACAGAAAAGCAAATTGATCTAAAAAATTTAAGTCTGTTTTACTTTTTTAATTATCCAAATTTTTATGAGTTTAAATAATTAGTGCTGACGTAAGGAAATTTTTTGACGTCAAGTCTAATATAGTAATTAAAATACAAGGTCGATTGTAATTTAGAAAAACTGAAAAAAACATATAAATTTATACATTAGACAACATTTTAAACATGGAAATCCAAAATGATATGTACATTATCAAGAAGCTTAATCGCGAAAAAGTGGAGGAACATTATAAAAATGCAAAGAATAAAGAGTTTTGAAGTTGATCACACAAAATTAAAAAAAGGACTTTATATTTTTAAAGTTGATGGAGACATAATAACTTATGATTTGAGAATGGTTAAACCAAACACTCCGCCTTTCTTAGAAAATAGTGGGATTCATACGTTTGAACATTTGATGGCAACTTATTTAAGAAACAGTAAAAATAAGGAAAGCGTAATATACGTAGGTCCGATGGGTTGTAGAACGGGGTTTTATTTGTTATTTAAAGATTTAGCACCAGAAGCAGTTATAAATCTTATAAAAAATGCTTTAAAATACATATCGTAGGTACTCTGGGGAAATTCCTGGCAACACAGAAGTTGAGTGTGGAAATTATCTCGATCACGATTTATCTAAAGCTAAAAATTATGCAAAAGATATATTGAATGTTTTATCTTATTGGAGCCGTGAAAATTTGCAATATCATGTTTAAAAATCTTAAAAATAAGCTAATTTAATGTTCGTAGTTTTTCTTTGCTAATTTTTATCTACTTAAAAAAGTAGCAAAAAATGAAATGATAGAAAAAATATGATAGGAATAATTTGTGCGATGGAAGTAAAACTCAGAAAAATTAAAAAAGCAATGTAAAATACAAAAACAGAAAAAATAAGTTCCATAAACTTTCATTTAAGGAAATTTTGGGATCTGGATTGTGTTTTAGCAATTAGCGGAATAGATAAGGTTAATGCAAGCAGCTTGTGCTCAAGCTATGATCTTAAAATATAATCCTGAATTCATAATAAATGTTGGAGTTGCAGGTGGCCTTCTTGGAAATATGCAAGTCTACGATATCGCTATACCCAAAAATGCCATTCAAAGTGATGTTGATACTTCAGCCTTGGGTAATCCAAAAGGTTTTATTTCAACTATAGAAATTATAAATTTACCTTGTTTTCAAAATTTAGCAAGTTTGATTTTAAATAAAAAATATAAAAACAGCACAAGTGTTTATTATTGCACACTCGCTTCTCTGACAAATTATAGCAGATAAAAATGAGATTCAAACAATAAAAGAAAATTTTAAAGCAATAGTTTGTGACATGAAAATTTCTAGTACAGCTCAAGTATGCTGCTTAACCTCTATCAAATTCATTGCAGTTAGAACAATCTCCGATAACATAAATAATGAAAACTCACATTTAGATTACGAAAAATTCAAAGAAACAGCCACAATAAAGGATTTGAAATAATTAAAGACTTGCTTAGTAAAGTTAAATAAACATATTAAAATATCAGAATAATAAAGTAACGATGTTTAAGCAAGTTTTCCGCTATAGTGGAATAAAAGTGGAAAAGAGGAAATTAAACAATGAATTTTAATTTTGAAAACGAGACTACAGAATTTAACGGACAACATAAAAAAAGAAGTGATTGCTTTTGCTAACACTCGTGCAGGTATCATTTACGTTGGAATAAACGATAAATGAGAAACATATCCAATTAAAAACATAGATGAAACTTGGAAAAAGTTAACTAATACTATAAGAGACTCAACTTGCCCTGATATTACTTTTTTTATTAAATATGAAATAGAAGGAAATAATGTAAGTGAAGGGAGCAAAAAATCATACTTTTTGAAAGATAAAGGATTAACACCAGAGGGATTTTACGTTCGTCAAGTTTCCAGTAGTATTCAGGCAAGTTATAAAAATATTAGAGAAATGATAAAAACTACAGACGGAATATCTTTTGAAAAAGAAATATCCTTAAACCAAAAACTTAAATTTAAAAATGCTGAATTAGAGTTTGAAAGTAAAAGTTTAGTTTTCGAGGAAAGCAATCAGATTTCACTTGGTGTAAAAAATAAAGATAATCTTTATACAAATTTAGGTTTATTAATTTCAAATGAATGCCCATTTTCAGTTAAAGTGGCTGTATTTGAAGGTACAGAAAAAATGAAATTTTTAAATAGAAAAGAAATCGAAGGATCGAATTTTAAACAACTTTATGAAACTTATGAACTTTTAGATATGAATAATAAATTACCAGCAAAAATTATTGGTACAGATAGGGTTGAGAGAAATGATTATCCAAAAGAAGCTATAAGGGAAGCACTCGTAAATGCTTTAATACACAGAGACTATTCTTTTGGCGGAAGCATAATAATAAATATTTATGATGATAGAATGGAATTTGTTTCTATAGGAGGAATTGTAAAAGGCCTTGAAGAATAAGATTTATTAAGTGGATTATCATTAGCACAAAATGAAAAACTTGCAAACATATTTTTAGGCTCAATCATATAGAGAGTTATGGAACTGGTCTTAGGAAAATAATGAAGCTATATGAAGAGTATTCTAAAAACGCCGATTTTAAAGAATTGTTTGATAAATTTGAAATTAGTAAAAGCAGCTCGTATAAAGAGCACCTGAATAAACATAACGTTATTTATATGACATTTAACCAAATTCCAAATATCAACTGTACCTATGAAGATTTCATTGGACGTTATACCTCTTTTTTACTAAAGGATCTAAAAGAAATTTGTCCCGAAATTGAAGTTAATGAAAAAATGCTTCTGTCTGACATGTTCGACCATGTATACAAAGAACAAGGCAACGGCTTTGTTTTTATTTTGGATGAATGGGACTACATCTTCAATAACAATCTATTTTCAGAAAATGACCGAAAAGCTTTTTTAGAATTTTTAAGAGATTTATTAAAAGATAAACCATATGTAGAACTTGCGTACATGACCGGAGTACTTCCAATTGCTAAATACTCATCAGGCTCTGCACTTAATATGTTCAAAGAATACAACATGTTAAATGATAGTAAATACGATAAATATTTTGGGTTTACTCTTTCAGAGGTAGAAAATCTGTGCAAAAAACAAAATAAAATTACTTTTGAAGAACTAAAAATGTGGTATGACGGCTATAAAACTTATTCTGGGTTAGACGTATTCAATCCAAGATCTGTTGTTTACGCACTTAGTGATGGTGTTTGCCAAAGTTA
>URPR01000020.1 GCA_900549775.1 uncultured Oscillospiraceae bacterium
CCGCAATTCAATTAAAAGTTAAGTCACAAAATATTGCGCACTTTACCCCACTTTAACTGACTCATCTGAAGATACTTCAAACCTATTCCATAAGAGACTCTCTACCTTATTAAAAATGCCAGAGTCCCTTGTCCTTCGCACTCTTAATACCACCCCTTGGAAATAAAATGACGAGCTTCATTAAAATCTGCGCCACTAACAAGTGCCCAAAATCCCACTTTCTCTGTTTCAGTTTGATCAATTTTAAACTTATTCGCTAAGAAGAAATTCCTTACATTAAGAAAAATTGCTTCGTTCTTCTTCTGATCCAATTTTTCTTGAGTGGTGAAATGTCCATCAAGTGATAATGAATTAAGCATGTCAATCCTGTAATCCTCGTACTTTTTTGCCAATTCTTCTTCACCAATTTCTTTTAGCAAATCCGGAATAGCGGTCTCTACAGCAGCAAAACCTAAATTCTTTTGGCAATATGCAACTATTAATTTAATTCTTAGTTTATCATTAAAATTGATTCTGACAATAGTACCTGACAATTTAGAATTAATAATAAATATATCTGCAGGTAACTCTTCTTTTAATTTTGCAAACTCTTCTTCTGACTCCAACTCAACAACACGTACGTCTTCTAATTGTTCTGGAGTGATGGAATATCCAAGCATTGATAATGAAAATGGAACAGCGACACATGCTGCAGCATTTAAGCTAAAAAAACCACTAGTACTTAAAACTAAAGCTAAACATAACGAACTAAATTTTTTCATTTTATTACCTCTTCTACACTAAATTTTTTATTCTGTCTTGCGACTACATCCCGCAATTCAATTAAAAGTTAAGTCACAAAATATTGCGCACTTTACCCCACTTTAGCGGACTCATCTGAAGATACTTTAAACCTATTCCATAATAGACTCTCTACCTTATTAAAAATGCCAGAGTCCCTTGTCCTTCGCATTCTTAATACCACCCCTTGGAAATAAAATGGTAAGCTTCATTAAAATCTGCGCCACTAAAAAGTGCCAAAAATCCCACTTCCTCTGTTTCAGCTGGAACAACTTCAAACTTATTCGTTAAAAAGAAATCCCTTACATTAAAAAAAATTGCCCAGTCCTTCTTCCGATTCAATTGTTTTTGAGTGATGAAACGTCCAGCAATTGATAATGAATTAGGCATGTTAATCCTGTAATTCTTGTACTTTTCTGCCAATTCTTTTTCACCAATTTCTATTAGTAAATCTACCAAAGCGGTCTCTATAGCAGCAAAACCGAAATGCTCTTGGCAATATGCAATTATTTTGGAATTTTTTGTTTATTATGAAAACTAATTCTTAAAATAGGACGTGACAATTTAGAATTAATAACAAGTATATCTGCAGGTCACTCTTGTTTTAATTCTTCCAACTTTTTTAATCTTTCCAACTTTTTTAATCTTTCCAACTTTTTTAATCTTTCCAACTTTTTGAATTCTTCAAACTTTCTTGTGATTTCTTTAAACTCTTCTTGTAATTTTTTAATATCTTCTGGCTTTAACTTAACACCAAATAAGTCTTCTACTGGATCAGTGACACGTGCTGCATTTGCATTTAAGCTAAAAAAACCACTAGTACCTAAAACTAAAGCTAAACATAACGAACTAAGTTTTTTCAAAATTCTTCTCATTCTTTCGCCTCTCCACATTGCTCAATTAGCTTACCACACACATAATAAGTTTATAAAAATCACAAACCCATTTCTCGAAGATAATCACGTGCCCATTTATAAGGGCATTCTTCTATCACTTCAAGCAATGCTACAGTTAATGGCTCTGAGCTACAAAAAACACAAGGCTCTGTACAAAAAATACCATAATATTCTTCTGTTACACGCTTTACGCTGTCACTTGTTTCTCTTTTATTACAATCAGCCAACACTTGTTCGCCAGTCATTAATTTTACTAAATCCGGTCTATTAATGCATTTTAGTAAAAATATTATTAAATCATCCTGCATGTCAAAAAAATTACGGCTTTCTATAACAGTATCCGTTAATTTTTCAATTTCTGATTCATCCAGACTAGCAAATAACTCTACAAATTCTGGGTCTTTCAATTTATGCAATAATTTGTCAACTTCTGAGTCATTCCCACAAATAAAACTGACACCTTCTAATGTTGCACTAACATTACAACCAAAAAAGCTACTAATAATTAAAACCAAAGCTAAACATAGCGAACTAAATTTTTTCATTTTATTGTCTTCCATTCATTACTAAATTTTTTACTAGATACATATTTTAATTGTCTTTGTTAAGTTAAAAAACTTATTACACATTATGAAAATTCAGTTCCTTCAATCAAAGCAGTTATAACTCTCACATACAAATTCCCCGGATTTTGTTTTATAAATGAACTACCCAATACAAAATTTGCTACGAGCGCATTAAACACCTGCCCTTTTGACACTTTAGGTTCGTCATCTCCATTCAAAATCATCCCATAACTCACTTTCAGCAATTCTATCATGTGTTTTATTTCTCCTAGTTTATCTAAAAAAGGTTCAATGACCCAAAAATATTTCCTTGCAAAATCTCCTTTAAATTTCACATTACATGCGTTAACAATTTTCTTTTGTCCATCATAACTTAATTTCTCAAAGTCATCGATATTCCAAGTGAAATAAGTAAACTTTTGATCCTCCGCTGAAGCATTCGTTTTATTTATAAATATTCCACTAACACTTAAAACTGCAATTAAACTTAAACAACTTAGTCTTTTTAAAATTTCTCTCATTTTTTCACCTATTTTATTAATTTTTTTATTATGTATAATTTCGTGTACCTTTGCTCACGTAAAAAAAGATAAGTCCCTTTACTCCACATTGCTAATATTCAAATTCATAAAACAAGGCAAATATAGCGCGCACTCCAAACGGATCAACTCTTGGATTATTTACTATTTCCGGATTTTCAAGTATACATCTCTCTACTTTTTTTTTAAAAATTTCCCATGCCGGCTCTTCAATAGTTTCTCCATTTTTTACTTTTTCTGCTTCCTCCAACAAAAGCACTTCACAATAATTTGCTAATTCTTTTGCAATACCTTCCAAATTTAAACTAATTAAAAAAGGTGCTATAGCATTAAAATATTTATCTATAAAATTTTTAAACTGTTCATTGCATTTTCTAATTAATTCTTGTTGTTCTCCAAGCTTTAAACTATCAAAGTTAAGTATTTCTTTTGCATAGTCATATTCTTTTGAAGCATTTGTTTTATATGTGCATAATCCGCTAACAACTAAAATCACAATTAAGCTTAAGCAATTTAGTTTTTTTAAAATTTTTTTCATTTTTTCACCTCCTTACTGCTAGCTAACATTTTATCATATATAAAAAAATAATCAATAAATTCGTGGAAAAATTAATTATTTTAAAAAATTTACAATAATTTCCATCACAAAGTATATTATAAACACTTGTATATATTTTAATATATTATCTATTTTTTCTAATCTCCATTATTATATATCTATTATATATAAAAAAAGCGTCACATTATGACGCCTAAATTATTTTTTTTATTTTTTTTAATTATACACCTGTCTTTTCCAGCCACTCAACTGCGTTTTTGTAACTTTTCCCTCTAAGTAAAGCAAATACAATTACTACTCCTGGATTTTTAGAAGATACAAAACCTTTTATAAAGAGTGTCACATCATGACACTCTTCTTTTTTTATTTGGTCTGTCTGCATCATAGAGTCCACTGTCTTTCATCCATTCCTCCGCAACTTTAAAGTCTTCCCCAATAATCATCGCAACCAAAACTACTATTTCTCCGTTATTAGAAGTTAGAAAATCCGCGTGATTTTCAAGAAGATAATTCAATATCGCTCCTGAAAAAAGATCATCAATACAGTCCGCATTTACTCGATCTCCATAATGTTGTTGTAAATGCCATTTAAAGCTCTCTAAATCATTCGCTATATCTTCTCTACCCAGTGTTCTTAAATAAGGCACTATACAGGAACTTATCCTATTTTGAGAATCGCCTCTATCCCATAGATAACGATATTTCTTGGCATTTTTAATCATTCGTATCCATTCGGGCTTTACAAAGTCTCGTTCTCCTCCATAGAGCCATTCATTATTAAGCAAAGTATACGCTTGTTCTCGGCTTATTCCCTTAAGCATTGCAACTAAAGTTACTATTTGAATATTAGTGGATTTTAAATAATATTCATAATATTCAAGCATAAATTCCCATACTGCCTCTTCCAGAGATACACAGTCACCCTTATCAAGTTTTTTTACATGTTCTTCCAATGCCTCTGCTATATCTGCTCTATCTATTGCTTCTAAGAAAGGACATATGTTATCACGTAACCTTTCCTTATAAGGGGTCTCATTAGCTTTTCTAATCATATAATCAGCAAAACCTCGTACTCGAGCCTTGCTAAGACGTGGTATGTTTTTCGCAACGATATTCATCGGAGTATAGGCTTCCCAATCACTCATATCTGATCCATTACATGCACATAATCCACTACTAATGCTTAAAGTTAAAACTAGAATAAAGCAAATTAGTTTTTTAAAACTTTTTCTCATTTTTCACCCTTCATTACCACATTATATAAATATTATGAAGTATATCTTTACAACCACTCATACGCTTCGTTGTAGTCCAACCCTAAAAGTATTGCAGTTAAAATCACTATTTTAGGTTCGTTAGGAGTCAAAAATTCTCTATAATTATCACAAAGAAAATTAAACATTTCTTTTAAAACAGCGTCATCATCAACTTTTTCATCCTTATGACATGAATCACTTACAAAATTGTCCAATGCATTAACTATATCTTCTCTATCTAGCTTTCTTAACAAAGGACGTATAAATCTGCTTACCTTATCATCGAAATCGCTTTGTTGAGCCATTCTAATGATTTCATCATATTCTTCTATCACTTTTTCAATTCTCTGCCAGCTTGAATCCATACCATCAGGATCGTCTACATAAACACTTCCACTACATGCACATAATCCACTACTAATGCTTAAAGTTAAAACTAAAATAAAGCAATTTAATCTTTTTAAAATTGTTTTCATTTTTTCACCTCCTCACTGCAACTAAAAGTTTAAACTATAAAAAAATATAAAACAATAAATTGTTAAATTTTTTCTCATATATGCATGCTACTATAATTTTCAATACAACCTATACGGTTTCTCTAGTCTCCGTCATCACCGTTATTTATAATATCAAATATGTCATGAATTTTATAGCCATGTCTCTGCAAGAAGGCAATCGCTCTACGTTTTACTTTTTCGTTATTATAAGCATCTTTATATTTCCTTGAAATTAAATCTTTTATCTGATCTTTTTCATCGATATCAATATTATCAACTATACTTTCAGAAATTTGTTTATCAATTCCTTTTTTAGTAAGTTCATAGACAGCCATTTTTTTAGAAAACTTTTTTTCAAATATAAGTACATCTGCATATTTGTTTGCAAATTTTTCATCATCCAGAAATTTTTGCTCTTTTAATTTTTCAATAGTATTTTCTATTGCATCATCCGTGAAGTCTAACTTTAACTTATTTTGCATCTCTTTTTCAGAATAATCCCTAAATCCTAGAAGATACAGCGCTTTACTGTAAGCTCTTCTATTATTTGATTTAGATTCAAGTAATTTTAACTCCGCACCACTAACCTCTGACCCTACAGAAAAGCCCGAGATGTCTAAGATATAACTGTCTATATTATTAAAAAATTCGCCGTCTATATAGACGGCATTAAGTCTTTTTTTACCCTTTTTTATGTCTGTTATAATCATTAATCTTCTACCATTATGTCAATACTTGACTTCGTTGCTTTTTCCGGACTTTCATCCATTTCAACTTCTATCGGTTTTATTCTGGCTTTTGCTGCCATTGCCCGAGCAGTTTTGCCATAAAGTTTATCGACATTCTTTTGAACCTCAGCTTCTATTTCATTAGCCAAGTCCTTATTTTCTTTAAAATACTCTTTGACTTTATCTCGACCCTGTCCTATTTTATTGTCTTTATATGAAAACCAAGAACCGCTCTTCTTAACTATGTCAAGCTTAACGGCTAAGTCTAAAAGTTCACCTTCTCTTGAAATGCCCGAACCATACATAACGTCAAACTCTGCTTCTCTGAAAGGAGGAGCTATTTTATTTTTTACAACCTTGGCACGAGTTCTCGAACCTATAATTTCACTTCCGCTTTTTAAAGTTTCTATTTTCCTTATGTCTATTCTCACAGACGAGTAAAACTTTAATGCTCGTCCACCGGTAGTAACTTCAGGATTTCCGTAAACTATACCTACTTTTTCCCTAAGCTGGTTGATAAAAATGGCAACACAATTGGACTTAGATATAGCACCTGCTAACTTTCTCAAAGCTTGAGACATTAATCTTGCTTGAAGACCAACGTGGGAATCTCCCATTTCACCTTCTATTTCAGCTTTCGGCACCAGCGCCGCTACAGAGTCGACAACTATTACATCTATCGCACCAGATCTAATCAGTGATTCAGTGATTTCCAAAGCTTGTTCTCCTGTATCAGGTTGCGAAACGAGCAAAGAATCCACATCTACTCCCAAAGCCGCCGCATATACAGGATCCAAAGCGTGCTCTACGTCTATAAACGCTGCATAGCCGTTTTTCTTTTGTGCCTCAGCAATGCAATGTAGCGCTAAAGTCGTTTTACCGGATGATTCCGGTCCAAAGATTTCAATTATACGTCCACGTGGAAAGCCGCCTATTGACAGTGCCAAATCAAGCGAGAGTGAACCTGTGGATATTGCATCGACTTGCATAGCCTGACTTTGACCAAGTCTCATAACTGCACCTTTCCCGAATTGTTTTTCTATCTGCCCTAAAGCCGTTTCTAAAGCCTTTCCTTTGTCTAATGCCATTCAGATTTCCTCCATAAATTGTTGTTTTTTGATAGTTTTATTATATATTGTTTAATCAATAAAATCAACACCACTGCTTATCATTTTTCTTACAGCGGTAGCATCGCGAATATATCTGCAAACTACGAAAATTTTATGGCTTAACGGGACTTTTAGGCAGTGATTTTGTTGCACCAAGGGATAAAAAAGTTTATACTTAATTGTATCAATACATGAAAGGGGCTTCTACAAATATGGAATATTCTCCAGAGATTATTAATATGTGTACTGTAAAAAAAGGGTCAAACCACGGGCCTGCACCCATCCCAGAAGAGGGGAAATGGGTAAAGCCATACGAAATTAAAGATATTTCCGGTCTATCACATGGAATAGGCTGGTGCGCGCCTCAACAAGGTGCTTGCAAGTTAACTTTAAATGTAAAGGAAGGCATTGTAAAAGAGGCGCTTGTTGAGACTATAGGATGTTCTGGCATGACACATTCTGCAGCTATGGCAGCTGAAATTTTGCCAAATAAGACCCTTCTTGAATGCCTAAACACAGATCTAGTTTGTGATGCCATAAATACGGCAATGAGAGAAATCTTTAAGCAACTTGTATATGGAAGAAGTCAAACTGCATTTTCGGAGAACGGTTTGCCGATTGGTGCCGGACTTGAAGATTTAGGCAAAGGATTGCGCTCTCAAATTGGTACAATGTACAGTACCGATAAAAAAGGGGTAAGATACCTCGAAATGACAGAAGGTTATGTTTTATCTGTTGCGCTCGACGATCAGGATGAGGTTATCGGTTATAAGTTTGTAAAAATAGGTAAAATGCTTGAAGATATTCGTCATGGAAAAGCGTGTGAAAAAGCCTTTAGCGACAATGTTGGGACTTATGGTCGATACGATGAAGGCGTTAAATTTATAGACCCGCGTGAAGAATAATTCTTAAAAAGGAGCGTTTTTATGTTAAATGAAATTACATTTGAAGGTATAGAAAGACGATTGCCCAAAATTGAAAAATGCCTTTCTGCATACGGTTTGAGCTCGCTGCAAGAAGCTAAAGAAATTTGCAATTTACATGGCGTAGATGCTGGCAAAATAGTAAAAGAAATTCAGCCCATTGCTTTTGAGAACGCTTGTTGGGCGTATACATTAGGATGTGCTATAGCTATAAAAAATAAAGTAAAATCAGCAGAGGATGCCGCTAAGTTTATCGGCATAGGTCTTGAAGCTTTTTGCATTCCGGGATCTGTGGCAGAACAGAGACAGGTAGGACTTGGACATGGAAATTTAGCGGCTATGCTTCTTTCTGAAGAAACACAGTGCTTTGCTTTCTTAGCAGGTCATGAATCGTTTGCCGCCGCTGAAGGAGCTATAGGTATAGCTAAAACTGCCAACAAAGCCAGAAAAAACCCACTTCGCGTGATTTTAAACGGTCTTGGCAAAGATGCCGCATATATAATTTCAAGAATAAACGGATTTACTTATGTAGAAACTGAATTCGACTACTTTACCGATGAGTTAAAAATAGTTAGTGAAAAAGTATTTGGTACAGGAGACAGAGCTAAAATCCGCTGTTTCGGAGCCGATGATGTAAGAGAAGGTGTCGCTATAATGAAGCACGAGAATGCTGATGTTTCCATTACCGGAAACTCCACTAACCCAACTAGATTTCAGCATTTGGTTGCTGGAACTTATAAAAAATGGGCACTTGAAAATGGAAAAAAATACTTTTCAGTGGCTTCAGGCGGAGGTACCGGAAGAACTTTACACCCTGACAACATGGCAGCTGGTCCGGCTTCGTACGGTTTGACTGACTCCATGGGACGCATGCATGGCGATGCA
The DNA here is from genome assembly GCA_900549775.1 of uncultured Oscillospiraceae bacterium. Taxonomy (GTDB): domain Bacteria; phylum Bacillota; class Clostridia; order Oscillospirales; family Acutalibacteraceae; genus UMGS1224. The sequence goes on from URPR01000020.1 coordinate 8,739, forward strand.
CAATTTGCAGGTTCATCTTCTGTTCCTGCACATGTCGAAATGATGGGTCTTATCGGCATGGGCAACAACCCTATGGTTGGAGCAAGTGTTGCTTGCGCCGTTGCGGTTATGGAAGGATTGTGTAAAAATTAAGAACAGCTTTTATGCCCCTATAAGCACATTAATTCTATTATAAACAAATTTTATATTAAAATTAAAAACACCCATTTAAAAATTATGGGTGTTTTTTACTTTACAAAAGAAACAAAGTTAAATATGAAAATTTATTTTATATATCTCATTGAGGCCTGACAATAGAAGGTGTGGTTTAATTTCTATTTCTTTTTTGCACGATGGTATAATCTTTTCACAAAAGCCACCTGTTGCTACAATTTTGCAACGATACCCCAGCTCGTCTTCTATAAGGTCACATACTCCGTCAATCATCGCAGCCGTTCCATAAATAACGCCGGATCTAAGGCAGTCCTGAGTAATACTGTTTAAAACTTTTTTGGGCTTAGACACGGACACATTGGTAAGTAACTCTGCACTTTGAATAAGTGAATCCACCGAAGTTTTAACTCCAGGAGCAATAACACAACCAATAAATTTGTTTTCTTTATCCACTACAGAAAAAGTCGTCGCGGTGCCAAGGTCAATAACTATTATGGGTGAATTATGTAACTTTAAGCCTCCTGCAATGCCAGCAATCAAATCTGCACCTATACTAGCAGGGTCTACGCTATGAATTTCAAAGTTCAAGTTTAATTTGTGATTAACCATTACTGGAGTTTTTTTTAACAATTGCAATATAGCAGATGAAAATACGTTTGTAACCGATGGTACTACCGAGCTTATTATGGAGTCCTCTACTTTTCCTAATGGGACATCATGTATTTTCAAAATGTATAAAAGTTCCAATACACATTGGTCCGCCGTAGTTTGACGCTTTGATGGGAGTCTGGATACAAAAACTAAATTGTCTTTATCGTACACTCCCAGCGTGACATTCGTATTGCCAATATCAACTACCAAAATCATAATTTAATCCCTTTTCAATAAATTATTTAGCTGAGAAAAAAGCACCTATGGCTCTGTAAGTCATAAATAAATCCATTTTGGAAATAAGCTCAAAGGGAGCATGCATTGAAAGTACAGGTACTCCCACATCCACTACATCTATGTTTAAATTCGCTATAAATTTAGCTATTGTTCCGCCACCACCAGCATCGACTTTCCCTAATTCTCCACTTTGCCAAAGTATATTTTCATTATCTAAAATGTTCCTGATTTCAGCCATAAATTCCGCTGATGCTTCAGAAGTTCCATATTTGCCGCCACTTCCGGTATATTTGGTTACCACCACACCGTTATTTACAAAGCAGCTGTTATTCTTATCATAAACTGAGGAATAGGTAGGGTCAAAAGCCGCATTAACATCGGCAGACAAACATTTTGACTTTGAAAGAACATGCCAATAATTTACATCGTCCATTTGAGCAATGTCTGCTATGAAAAATTTAAAGAAAGAAGATTGCATACCGGAATTGCCATCACTACCGATTTCCTCTTTATCAGCCAAAATGGTGATAATAGTTTCTTCCGGTACATCTTTGAAGTCCAATATAGATTTTAATGCAGGGTATGCACAAACTCTGTCGTCATGTCCATAAGAACCAATAAAACTTCTGTCAAATCCGATGTCTCGTGCTTTAAAAGCCGGCACCATTTCGAGGTCAGCTGATAGAAAATCAGATTCATCTATACCGTACTTTTTATTTAAAATGTTGATAATGTTAAGCTTCACAAGCTCAGAACCGCTGTCACTCTTAAACGATCTGCTACCGATCACAACGTTTAGATTTTCTCCTGAAATGCCCTGTAGCATAGTTTTTGACATTTGTTCTTTAGCCAGGTGAGGCAAAAGGTCAGTTACACAAAAGCAAGGTTCATGCTCTTCTTCTCCAAGTCTAACTTCAATGCATTCGCCGTTTTTCTTTGCTACCACACCATGCAGGGCAAGCGGCATAGCAGTCCATTGATATTTTTTTATTCCACCATAATAATGTGTTTTAAAGAAAGCAATATCACCTGCTTCATAGACCGGATTTGGCTTTAGATCAAGGCGAGGCGAGTCAATATGAGCAACTGTCATTTTTACACCGTTTTTGCAGCCTTGCTTGCCCATAATAGCCAATATCAACGCTTTTCCTCGATTATTGTAATAAATCTTTTCACCTGGCAGGTATTTTTTATTGCAGTCATATTCTACAAATCCATTTTCTTTTGCTAAACTTACAGCGTTTTTAACAGCTTCTCTTTCGGTTTTTGAAGTATCGAGAAACTTTTTATAACCCTGTGCAAATTCATCAGCTCTGTTTATTTCGCCTTCGCTCAATTTTAATATACCATTTTTTTTGCTTAAAAACAGGCGCTCTTTTAAAATGTCAACTTCACTTTTTTTATTTTCGTTTTCTACCATACAAATTTTCCTTTCTTAAAATTATTTTAATTATACCACAAAAAGGTTAAGATAGATATTTTTTACATATAACTTTATATTTTTGTTCTGAATTAATAACATCGTCCACGTAATTTTTGGTTTCCTTAAATGGAATTACTTTTAAATTTTTTCCATCATCAGAATAATCTTTATTTTTCAGCCACTTGTCTACATTGCCAATACCGGCATTGTAGGCGCACAAGGCTGTTCTTTTCTCACTGTATTTTTTTTGCAGAAGAGATAATAGATAAGTGCCATATTCAATATTAACTTTAGGGTCTTTTAAATGGTTTTCGTCCATTTCATATGCGGAATTATTTTTCTGTAACCAAAAGAAAGTTTCTGGCATTATCTGCATGAGGCCAATAGCTCCAGCATGTGAGCACGCTTCCTTTTTAAATTTACTTTCCTCTCTTATAACAGCAAATACAAGTTCTTTTTCTACGTTATATTTTTGGCAGGCTTCTTGTACAAAGTCGTGATAATGCAACGGGTAAGCCCTTTTTAGATAGAACTCGTATCCGTAGAGCAGCAAAGTAAAAATACTAAGAAAAATGAGTCCATACTTAAATGTTATTTTTAAAATTTTTTTTACCATTATAGGGCTCCGTTAGTTTAGAGATTATTTCGCACAAAGTCGCATTTAAATATTTTTCATCCCTATTATTTTCTAAAATTATGTCGGCTTGTTTTTTGTAAAAGTTATCTTCAGGCTGAATGGAAAACCGGCGCAAAGCAGATTCTACATTTATATTGTCCCGCGATAATATACGTTTCAGCCGAAGTTTTTTATCAGCAATTACGCATAAAGTAACATCGCAAAGAAGATTTAGTTTCGTCTCAAACAGAAGCGGGACATCTAAAATTACTTTTTTCCCATCTTTTTTATAACTTTCTAATTCCTTTTTTATTTCATTTATTATAAAAGGATGCGTGATTTTATTTAATGTAAGTACAGTGTCGTGCGAAGAAAAAGCGATAGATGCTAGTTTATTGGGCACAATTTCACATTCAGATGATAAAATATTATTCCCAAAAGCTTTGCTCAATTCTTTAATACAGGCTTTATTTTTTAAATTTTTCTTAGCTATCAGGTCAGCGTCAATGACTTTAAAACCGTGATTTTTGAAAAAATCAGTTACAGTAGTTTTTCCGGCTCCGCTAGGCCCTGTAATTCCTACGGTAATGCTATTCAAGACTGATCACCTCAAAGCCGGCCGCTCTGATGAGTCTGTTATAAACAGCTAGGGAAACTCCAGATTTTTTAGGGCATCTAGCCAGTACCAGTTCAATTTCATGCATGTCATCTATTTTTCGTAAAGCATCAAAAAATAAGTTCGCTTGATTATCAAAATCATTTTCTTTTCCAAAAGATAAACATTTCCCGCATATATTTTCTATATCTTCGTCAAAACACAAGCTTAAAGTGCGAGGGCTTCGGTGCGAGTTTACATATTCTATATACTTTTCTTTAGGTGCATCGATAATCAAGACCTTGGCGTCTGGCGCATAGTGTTTATACTTCATCCCCGGAGAAATAACTTTCTGCATAGGCTTTAAGTCACTCATAATGGCGGGGTCAACTACTATTTTGCCAATTTCGCCTTCAATTTGTTCTACCGTAACTTTCCCTGGTCTTAACAAACGAGGGGACTTATCAACGAAGGAAATGACTGTGGATTCTAATCCAATTTGACAGTCACCGCCATCGAAGATAGCGTCTATCTTGCCGTTCATGTCTTTAAGAACATGTGAAAACTTAGTAGGGCTGGGCTTGCCGGAAATATTTGCAGAAGGGGCTGCGATAGGAAATCCTAAATACTTTATGACTTTTCTCATGGTAGAATGAGAAGGTAACCGAATTGCTACAGTCTCCAAGCCACCAGAAGTAGTTTTGGGGACGTATTTACTTTTAGGCAAAATTACGGTCAATGGACCAGGCCAAAACTTTTTAGTTAAAATTTTAGCCTTTTCGGGAAAACTTGTAATTAAATCGTAAATTTCATTTACCTCAGATATATGCAGGATAAGTGGATTGTCGCTTGGTCTGCCTTTAGCTACAAATATTTTTTTTACGGCATTTTCACTGAGGGCATTTGCGCCAAGACCATATACAGTTTCCGTAGGCAAAGCCACTAGTCCATCATTTTTTAAAATTTCAGCGGCTATTTTCTCGTCACCGCATTTCAATATTTTAGTTTGCATCATTATCGCTTCCGATTGATTTCTCTAATTTAGCCGCTCTGTCAGCAGTAATTAAAGCATCGATTATTTCGTCTAAATTACCATTTAAAATGTCTTCTAAACGGTAAAGCGTCAATCCTATTCTGTGGTCCGTCATTCTGCCTTGAGGATAATTATAAGTCCTGATTCTCTCAGATCTATCTCCAGACCCAACTTGAGTTTTCCTTTCTTGCGCCAATGCATCGGTTTGCTCACGCATTTTTGCTTCAAGCAGCCTGGATTTTAAAACTTTCATGGCTTTGTCTTTGTTTTTGTATTGGCTCCTTTCGTCCTGGCATTCTACAACCACGCCCGTAGGAATGTGAGTTATTCTTATGGCAGATTCAGTTTTGTTAATGTGTTGCCCTCCAGCCCCGCTAGCTCTGAAAGTATCAATCTGAAGATCAGCCGGATTTATATCTATTTCCACATCTTCAGCCTCAGGCAAAACCGCTACGGTAACAGTGGAAGTATGGATACGACCCTGCGCTTCCGTTTCAGGAACTCTTTGCACCCTGTGCACTCCGCTTTCGTATTTAAACCTAGAATACGCTCCTTCACCCTTGACCATAAAACTTATTTCTTTGTATCCGCCAAGTTCAGTTTCATTTGCGTTTATTATTTCAGTTTTAAAACCTTTCATTTCAGCGTACATACAGTACATTCTGTAGAGCACACCGGAAAATAAAGCAGCTTCGTCTCCGCCTGCGCCGCCTCTTATTTCTATAATAACATTCCTATCATCGTTAGGATCTTTTGGCAAAAGCAATATTTTAAGTTCGGAAGAAATTTTCTCTATATTTTCACGAGAAGTATCTAGCTCAGACTCAAGCATTTCTCGAAATTCTTTATCATTTCCGCCTTCATTCAAAAGCTGTTTAGCTTCTTCAAAATCACTTTTATATTTTTTATACTCTTCGTATTTTTCCACAATGGGGGTCAAGTTTTTTTGCTCTTTCATTATTGAAGTATATTTTTCCTGGTCGGACACAATGTTAGGATCAAACAGCATTTCATTTAATTCATCATATCTTTTTTTGAAAATTTCCAATCTGTCGAACAAATTACTCACTCTCTTTCGCACGCCTTAGCAGGCCGTATTTTTAAGTATTATACCATTTATAAAGATTTATATCAAATAAGGCCACCAAAAAGTTACCTTTGGCAGCCATTGTTTATGTATTTTACTTGTATTTGTCTAAGTTTTTAATTGTGCTCGTAACATCCTTCATGACATCACTAAGCTCATTTGCTTCGTTTCTATCCGCTTCATAAATAGATTCCGGGACCTTATCGTAAACTTCAAAAACATGGCCTCTAACCCACAAACTGGGAGTGATTCTAATAGAGTAGCCACAGCCGTTATTGCTGCCCCATTGAAAGGCTTTAGCCTTAGGAATGCCGAAAGAAGCTAACAAAGTCATTATAACTCCACCGTGTGTGACTACTATAGCGTCTTTCATTTCATTTTTTATTATTTTGTCAATGATATCTTCAAAGCAAGAGCACACTCTGCGTGTAAAATCTGTCAGGTTTTCAGCCGTACAAGCTGAGGAAACTTGCCCAGAAGAAAGCCAAGCTAAAAATTCTTTATCTTTTTCTAAATCTTTAGCGTTTTTATTTTCCCAATCTCCAAAATCACATTCTTTTAGGTTTTCTACAACCTGCTTTTTCATATCTGGGTACAAAATATCTGCCGTTTGTACACACCTTTTCATGGGACTCACGTACAGTAATCCAGCATTTGGATAGTTAAACTTATTTTTCAGCTCGTTCAATTCCTTAATACCCTGCGGGGCAAGTGGAGTATCTGTCGACCCTACGTACAAACCCTTTATATTAGCTTGAGTTAATCCATGGCGTATCAAGTGTATTTTATATGTTTTCATAGAAAATCTCCTTAAAAAATATCAATAAATGTAGACATTTTAATTATTTTGATTTATTATAATATCTGCATAATGTCTTAAAGTTTACTCTTTGGAGGTCAAATTAAAGTATGAACAAAGATTTCCCGCGGATTATAGCATTACTTAGAAAAGAAAGAGGAATTAGTCAAAAACAAGCAGCTACAGACCTGGAAATATCCCCCGCGCTACTGTCTCATTACGAGAAAGGAATAAGAGAATGCGGACTTGATTTTATTTTAAAAGTAGCCGATTATTATGACGTTTCGTGTGATTATCTTTTGGGTAAAAGCCCTGACAGAGATGGATATAAAATATCGGTAGATGAAATAGAAGTTGATGACTCATCAAGCAAAGATAGCACTTTCAAGGGAAATATCGTGTCGGTTTTAAATAAGAAACTTATACTAAATTCTTTAAGTATTATATTTGATATCTTACAAAAGAGCAATAACAAAAATTTAATCAACGCTGTATCTAAGTTTTTTATGCTATCAATTTACAAAGTTTTTAGGATTTTATATTCTGGAAATAAAAAAAATCCTCAAGACTTTTTCAGCGTCCCTAAAGCAAAACAAAAAGCCTTGTCCGATGCTACTCAATTTTTATCTGAAAACGAAATAGAATGTTCAGTGAATGGAAACGGCAAAGATAAAAAATCTGAAAAACCTTTTTCAATGAGTCTGTCTCCAGAAATAATCTCACAAGATTATCCGAAATTGGCCTCTTCTCTTTACAATTTGATTCAAAGAACAGAGTCGGGATTGATAAAAGATGACTTATGATAAAGTTGTAAAAAAAATAAGAAGCAGACAGAAGTTTGGCATAAAACCTGGACTTGAAAGAATAAATAAGTTTTTAAACTTAATTTCTAACCCACAAAAAAATTTGAAATTTATACATGTAGCAGGAACGAACGGAAAAGGTTCTGTGTGCAGCATGATATCGAAGATTTTAGCTCGTTCAGGATATAAAACAGGACTTTTTATTTCACCTGAAGTGGTTAATTTTAGAGAAAGAATACAGCTTAATAACAAAATAATATCTGAAAAAGAGCTGGTAGACATATTCGATAAGATAGAGCCTTATTTAAATAAATTAGACTCCAAAGCCGAATACTTAACAGAGTTTGAGCTTGTAACTGCACTAGCATTCGTATATTTTTCTAAATTCAAATGTGATATTGTCATTTTAGAAACCGGTCTTGGAGGAAGGCTTGATGCTACAAATGTAATAAAAAAACCACTTGCGTCAGTTATAACTTCATTATCATATGATCATGTAAATGTTCTAGGCAATACGATAGAAAAAATAGCAAAAGAAAAAGCCGGAATAATAAAACCCGAGGGAATAACCATTCTAAGCCACCAAAGCTTCAAAGAAGCTATAAAAGTTGTTGAAGATGCGGCTAAAGAAATGAAAAACAAATTTATTTATGCCGACCTTAAAGATGTAAATATTTTAGACAGCTCGATAAAAGGAAGCACGTTTTCAGTTAATTCAGAAGAATATTTTCTGTCTTTGCCCGGATTACATCAAGTAAGCAATGCACATACGGCTTTATTGGTCATCAATGCCTTGAAAAAATATGGTTTTTTTGCAGAAAATTCTGCTGTGAAAACAGTTTTGAAAAAAATGAAATTTCCCGCAAGATTTGAAGTCTTAAATACTACCCCCACTGTTATACTCGATGGTGCACATAACTTTGACGGAATACTAAAATTAAAAGAGAACATCAACATGTACTTAAAAGGCAAAAAGCTAATAGGAATAATGGGTATGCTAAAAGATAAAGAGTACGAAAAGTCGATTTCTTTGATTTTAAACTCTTTCGAGAAAATATTTATGGTGCCGATAAACAACGACAGGTCTTTACAATTAAAAGACATAGAAAAATTGTCAAATAACCTTTCAAGTAAAATTATACCTACTAGTACTGTCGATTTAGCTGTAAAAAATTCACTCGCAATTTTGCACAACAGCGATGCTCTGGTCGCATTTGGATCGCTATATTTAGCAAGTGAAATTCGACCATTACTTTTAAAAATATAAAAAACATCATTAAAAAACCTAAAATCTACTCCTAAAATCTGAGTGATTAATAGACAAAAACCTCCTATCATAATTGGTAGGAGGTTTAGTTTATGCTGAAAATTTGAAAAAAGGAGACAAAAAAGTGAATGTAAAAATAAAAAATGAAGGAAAAACTTTGATCGCTTTCATCGAAGGAGATATAGACCACCATACCGCCAAAAATATAAGAGAATATATCGATAACAATGTGGAATCATCAAACCCTAATTTGTTGAAAATAGATTTCTCAAAAGTTCAGTTTATGGATAGCTCAGGAATAGGTCTTATTATGGGAAGATATAGACTCATGCAGCTTCTAAAAGGAAAGCTTGAAGTTATAAATGTCCCTGAAAATATAAAAAAACTTATAAAATTGTCAGGCTTGACAAGCTTGAATATTATAAGAGATTGAGGAAGTGGAAATATGAAACCAGTAAATGAAATGAAATTTGAATTTATAAGTAAATCATCGAACGAGAGTTTCGCAAGAGCTACAGTCTCAGCATTTGTAGCTCAGCTGGACCCAACAATTTCAGAACTTGCAGATATTAAAACAGCTGTCTCGGAAGCTGTGACAAACTGCATAGTGCACGCATATAAGCAAAACATGGGAATCATTTACATAGCGGTACAGATATTTGAAAACGGAAAAATAGTCATAAAAATAAGAGACAAAGGTTGTGGAATAGAAAATGTAAACCAAGCAATGGAACCTATGTTCACAACCGGCGGAGATGAAAGAGCCGGCTTAGGTTTTGCGGTCATGCAAAGCTTTATGGATAAAATAAAAGTTACCTCCAAAACTGGAAAAGGTACAAGCATAACTCTTGAAAAAAATATAATTCCAAGGGTTATGAGGAATGGCTAACAGGGAAGATTTTATAAATCAAAATATGGGTCTAGTGCACGCCTGTGCAAAACGCTTTAGGAATAAGGGTATAGAATATGAGGACATGATTCAAGCGGGATGTATAGGTCTGATAAAAGCGGTGGACAGGTTCGATGAAGAAAGAGGATTGAAATTTTCTACATATGCAGTGCCTGCAATTTTAGGGGAAATAAAGCGCTTGTTTAGAGACGGTGGCAGCGTAAAAGTTGGAAGAAGTCTGAAAGAATTGGCGTTGAAAGCAAATAAAATAAACTCTGAACATATTGTAAAAACTGGAAAAGACCTCACGATAAATGAGCTAGCAAAAGTCTTAGAAACGGACCCTGAACAGGTCGCTTTAGCCTTGAGCGCGGGGGCCGTGCCTGTATCTTTAACGGCTTGTGATGACGAAGGACGCACAGAAATAGAAATACCTGTCGAATCGCATGACGAAAAACTCTCCGAAATTATAGCATTAAAGCAAATAATAAAAGATCTCGATTCCAAAGACAAAGCTATTATAATTTTACGCTTTTTTAAGAATCAAACACAGGTTAAAACAGCTAAAATCTTAGGTATGAGCCAGGTTCAAGTCTCTCGAAGAGAAAAAATAATCTTGAAAAACATAAAAAGGAAATTTATCAGTTAGTAAATTTCCTTGTAAAAAATATATTGTAGAAATTAGTAAATCCCAAAATGTTTTACAATATTTGTAATTTTGTAATCGCTGATTTTTCTAAGTAAGTAACACATTTAAAAATATTGGAAATTGTCATTGTTAAAAACTTTGTTGAAAATGTTAAAAACATTTATTTCTACAAAGAGAGATAAAAATAAATTTTACCAAAAGTTTTATAAAAATCAAATTAACGACAAAAATACCCATGATAAAATAAAAATAGAAATGCAAAACGACTAATTATTTTCACTTATGAAAATAAGTGTCGATAAAGCGACAAGTGGAGCGGTTTCTGTCCGCAATATTCTATTGCCAAGGGTGGAAACAATCACATTATTTTCTTTAAGCAAGTCAATTTCTTGCTCTGTAAAACCACCCTCTGGACCGATAAAAATTCCTATATTTTTACAGTTGATTATAGAGTTGTATTTAAGTGGGCTTCCGTCATTTTCGTAGAAAACAAAAGTTTTATCAAAGTTTTTGAGGAACTTTAAAGTATGTTCCAACCTTTCAGGACGATAAATTTTAGGGATCAAGCCACGCTGCGATTGTTGCGCGGCTTGTTTTGCTATCTTATTCCAACGCATGATTTTTTTGTCAATAGATTTTTCATCCGGCCTAACAATGCAGCGGTTAGTTATAACTGGAACTATATCGTGCACTCCTATCTCCACAGCTTTCTGCACGATGCTGTCCATCTTATCGCCCTTAGGCATAGCCTGGTACAGGGTAATATTTATTGATGGTTCAGCCAAACATGGTACAGTAAAGCTTTCGATTAGGTGGACTTTTTCTTTTTCAATTTTATCTATTGTACAAATGTGATCCATTTGATTTTTATCGCAAAGAGTGATCTTTTCTCCTACTTTCATTCTAAGCGATTTTATAGCATGTAACGCATCTCCTCCTTTTAAAACGTAATTTTTATCAACAATTTCATCTATAAAAAATTTTGTCATAAAACATCTCTCTCCTAACATATAAACACTTTATTATAACATTTAAAACAATATAGTCAAGAGAAAAAGTGTATAAAAATAGTTCCATTTTATTTTTTTAATTATATAGTCATAGATAATATGACTTTTTTAATAAATAAATTCAGTAAAACAGTTTATTTTCTCTACAAAAACATATTGACCAATAAAATGAACTTGTGATAAAATAAAAAGTAATAAATTTAGGAGGTAAGAAAATTTTGAAGCAAAGAAATCAAAAAGTTAACAAAGTAATCGCAACAACTTTAGCCGCAACAATGGCCTCAGGAGTATTCAGTACATCTTTAAGCACCAGTGCATTTAGGCTGTGGCCTTTTTCTCACAGTCAAGAAGAAACTGTAACCGTTTGTGATGAAACTAAAGCTATCGTTGAAGAGTGTCAAAACTTAGCTAAAAATTTGAACGATTCTCAAACAGCAAAAGAAGTATCCAGTTTACTATTAGACCTTAAAGAAAAATTAAATTCAAGTTCTATAAGTTACAATGAAGCTGTACTCCTTAAAGCAAATGCTAAAAAGGCATTAAAAAATGTTAAGGTTGCACTTGATATTCAAGATGTGGAACTCAGAAAAAAAGCTGAACAAGAAAAGTTTGAACAAGAAAAACTCGAAAATGAACACAGAAGAAAACTCGAAGAACAAAAACTACAGATGGAAAAAGAAGAAAGAGAAAGATTAGAGCAAATTCAAAACGCAAAAGCTCTTTTGAACGAAAAATTGGATTCTTTAATTAGAAATGCAAAAGATAGCATAGAATCTAAAGAAGAATTCGATAAGATTGCATCTATGGCTAAAGAAATAAATGAAAAAATTCAAGCGATGGATAACTTAAAAAGAGTAGATGGAATAGAAATCTTAATCGATTCACTCAAAAACGAAATTGAAAAGGTGCTTGCTAATGAAGAAAACATCAGAAAAGCAGAATT
>URPR01000021.1 GCA_900549775.1 uncultured Oscillospiraceae bacterium
CGTTACCGACGTTAAGCTTGTGCAACCGTCAAAAATATAACTCCCTATGCGGGTTACGCTATTCGGTATCGTTACCGACGTTAAGCTTGTGCAATTTTCAAAAACACCAAGATCCATAGTTGTTACACTGTCCGGTATCGTTACCGACTTTAAGCTTGTGCAATCGTAAAAAATATAACTCTCTATGCTGGTTACGCTATTCGGTATCGTTGCCGATGTTAAGCTTGTGCAAGATCTAAAAGCATAACTCCCTATGCTGGTTACGCTATTCGGTATCGTTACCGATTTTAAATTTGCACATTGATAAAAAGCCCAATTTCCTATCCTAGTTACACCACTTCCTATCACCACGGTTTGTATATCTACACGTGCATCATACCACGGTGCAAAGATATTGCTCACCGGATTATAGTCTTTCATATTTCCTGCCCCACCTATGGTGAGGGTACCGTTATCGTCTAACACCCACGTTACGTTTGCTTCATTGCCTGTCGCTCCGCAGGTGCCACTTTTAGTTTCCGCGAAGGATACTACTGAAGGCAAAGCCATCAACAGCCCCAGCACAAATAATATGCCTAAAAGTTTTTTCTTCAAGTTTTCTTCCTCCTTTTTAAGTAAACTTTACGCCGCTGCGAGGTTCAGCTCAACAACCTTAATACCATCCCCGCAAGTGTAGCAATTGTAAGTTAAATTGCCTGATTTTACTTCGCTAGGATTTCCTGTGCAGGTTTGTTTTGCCCCACAATCTATGCATCTGCGTTCTCCACCTGCCACACAGCCATATACATGATTCTCAGCATTTATTTTCTTCCTCCTGCGTATACTGTAGCCAGTGTGTGTAATAGTATCGTCGTTAGGCTTGCATACATCGGAAAGTGTGACACTATCGCCTGCTTCATTTTTTATTATGTAATATCCATTACCCATAGAATCACAGTTTAAAGTAATAGATTTTGTTGCACTTGTTATAACCACTACTTTTTCGTCATCTATGCCTTTGTTTTTTGTAGTGTGTTCTACTCTATAATTTATTTGACTAGCTACATCTGGTATAGCAGAAGTACCAACACTACAACCCCCTGGTATGTAAATCGCGTCTAAGTTTGTACAACCATTAAAAGCATAATTTCCTATGCTGGTTACACTGTCCGGTATCGTTACCGATGTTAAACTTGTGCAGCCATTAAAAGCATTATCTCCTATTTGGGTCACTCCTTCCGGTATTGATACCGACATCAAACTTGTACAGCCATTAAAAGCATTATTCCCTACATTAGTTACACCGTTTCCTATCACCACGTTTTTTATATCTGCAACGGAATCTTTCCACTGTACTTCGTCTGCATTAGTATAATTCGCCATGTCACCACTACCGCTTATAGTGAGGGTACCACCAACCAGCGCCCAGTACGCATTATCGTCGGCTGTTGCTCCACAGTGATAGTACAAAGTAGCATTGGTTAAACTATCGTTTCCACTGCCTTTAGTAAGTTCATCCCACTTTGCCTTCGTGCCAGTGTAGTACACATCACTTAATTTTATGCACATAAAAAAAGCATTAATCCCTATGCTCTCTACACTGTTCGGCATCGTTACCGATTTTAAATTTATATGACCGTAAAAAGCATAATTGCCTACATGAGTTACACCCTTTTCTATCGCCACGGTTTTTATAGTTTTTACATTGTCAGACCATGGCATTATATTACGTGCATTATAGTCCGCCATGGCACCGCTACCGCTTATAGTGAGGGTACCATCAACCAACGCCCAGTATACATTATCGTCGTCTGTTGCTCCACAGTGACAGTGCAAAGTAGCATTGGTTAAACTATCGTTTCCACTGCCTTTATCAAGTCCATTGTCCCACTGTGTCTTCGTGCCAGTGTAGTACACATCAGTTAGTTTCGTGCAATTTAGAAAAGCACTAATCCCTATGCTGGTTACACTTTTCGGTATCACCACCGATTCCAAGCTTGTGCAACCGTAAAAAGCAGCAACTCCTATGCTGGTTACTTTGTCCGGTATCGTTACCGATGTTAAATTTGCACAACTATTAAAAGTACTACTTCCTATGCTGGTTACTTTTTTCGGTATCGTCACTGATTGTAAATTACTACAACCCCAAAAAGTACCAGTACCTATGCTCTCTACACTGTCCGGTATCGTCACTGATGTTAAATTTGTACAATTGCAAAAAGCATAATCACCTACATTAGTTACACCGTTTTCTATCACCACGGTTTTTATAGTTGCAATGGAATCATTCCATGGCGCTTTATTTGTACTCTTATCATAGCCCTCCATAGCACCGCTACCGCTTATGGTGAAGATACCGTTATCGTCTAAAGCCCACTTTACATTTGCTTCGTTGCCTGTCGCTCCACAAATACAATAGCTTATGCTAGCATTAGTTAAGCAACCGTTTTCATTCCCTTTATTAACTCCATTCCAATCTCCCCGCGTGCCGGCATAGTACACATCAGTTAGGTTCGTGCAATTTTCAAAAGCATTATCTCCTATTTTAGTTACTTTTTTCGATATATTTACTGAATTTAAACTTGTACAACCAGAAAAAGCATAAGCACCTATATTAGCTAATTTATCTTTTATCGTCACGGCTTTTATAGCTGCAATGTAATCTTTCCACGGTACTTCGCTTGCACTAGTATAGTCCGCCATGCCGCCCTCGTTACCGCCATTTCTTATAGTAAGGGTACCATTATCGTCTAAAACCCACTTTACATTTCCTACGACGGGCTCCGCTCCGCAGGTGCCACTTGCAATTTCCGCGAAGGAAACCACCGAAGGCAGCGCCAGCAACAGCCCCAGCACAAATAATATGCCTAAAAGTTTTTTCTTCAAGTTTTCTTCCTCCTTTTAATTAAATAGTTTTTTATTTGAAAATAAATTATTTTTATGTTTTATCACCTCCACTTTATCGTTTGTTATGTCAAAATTGTTATTTTGCGTTGATATTTGATTTGTTTTTTAGTATTAGTATATATTTTAACTTTTTTGTATTTAAAAGTCAATATAATTTTAATATTAATTCCTTTATTTATGACATATTTTAACAAATAGCATAAGGCGGCGGATTTTTGGGGTTAAATTTGTGCATAAAAAAAGTGCCATTACAGGTTTATTAACCCGTAAAGGCACTATATTTATTTTATATCACTACTCTATCCAACTTTATTTGGATTTATCTTTACGCCGGGGCCCATCGTCGTTGCTACCACACAAGACTTGATGTACTGACCCTTTGCTGCAGCTGGTTTTGCTTTTACTATTGCACCAAGAAGTGTTTCGAAATTTTCCAGTAGTTTATCTTTTCCAAACGAAGCTTTCCCAACAGGACAGTGAATGATATTCGTCTTATCTAAACGATATTCAATCTTACCGGCCTTTGCTTCCTTTACAGCCTTTCCAACGTCCGGCGTAACTGTTCCGGCTTTTGGGTTAGGCATCAAACCTCTTGGCCCTAAAATTTTACCCAAACGTCCCACTTGTCCCATCATATCTGGTGTTGTGATAAGAACGTCAAAGTCCATCCAGTTTTCATTTTGTATCTTTGCAACCATCTCTTCTGAACCTACAAAATCAGCTCCAGCTTCTGTTGCTGATTTTATATTTTCGCCTTTGCAAATAACCAAAACTTTAACTTTTTTACCAGTTCCATTAGGTAACACAATGGCTCCTCTAACTTGCTGGTCTGCATGCCTTGAATCTACACCAAGCTTAACATGAACTTCAACTGTTTCGTCAAACTTAGCTGATGCCATCTTCGTGCAAAGTTCAATTGCTTCGCCGGCATCATATAATTTATTTTTATCGATAAGTTTCAAACTATCAACATATTTCTTACCGTGTTTCATACTTTTCCTCCCTGTAAAGTGGTAAAATCGGAGTTTTGTCCTCCCACTCGGGTGTTGGTTAGTCGACTACTTCAACGCCCATACTTCTCGCCGTACCAGCGATCATACTCATTGCTGTATCTATGTTTGCAGCATTTAAATCAGGCATTTTCTGTTCTGCAATAGCCTTTACCTGATCACGTGTAATCTTTGCAACTTTTGTTTTATTTGGTACTCCCGATCCGCTATCTATCTTGCAAGCTTTCTTGATGAGCACTGCAGCCGGTGGAGTTTTAGTAACAAAAGTGAAAGATCTGTCTGCATATACTGTTATGACTACCGGAATAATCATTCCTGCGTCATTTTTTGTGCGTTCGTTAAATTCCTTTGTGAACGCCATAATATTTACGCCGTGTTGACCTAGCGCTGGACCTACAGGTGGCGCTGGTGTTGCCTTGCCTGCTGGTATTTGAAGTTTAATAAAGCCCGTAATTTTTTGAGCCATTTTTCTTTGCACCTCCAAAAATAGTGGTAAATTGCGGAATAATTTTATTCCTCCCACAGTGAAGCTCAACTTCACTTTGAACTACATCTAAGTTCTAATATTGACAACCATATATGCCATCAATCTGAAACTTGAACTTGTGACAGCTCAAGCTCAACGGGAGTTTTCCTCCCAAACATGGAAACCTCTACTTTTACGTAATTTTTCTCTTTATCGATTTCCATAACCGTTCCGACACTGTCCTCCAACGGTCCATCTACGATAACAACCGTATCTCCAACATTATAAGAGACTTCAACTGTCTTCTTGTCTATCCCTAAACGTTCCACTTCCTCCTTGGTAAGAGGCAATGGTTTCGATGAAGCTCCTACAAAACCTGTACAACCTCTGATATTTCTAACGACATACCAGGTATCATCGGTCATAACCATTTTCACAATAACATAACTTGGAAAAATTTTGCGTTCTATATCGCGTTTTTTGTTATCTTTGATTTCCGTAACGATTTCAGTTGGAACAAAAACTTCTTGTATCAGATTTTTAAGACCTCTGTTTTCTACAGTCTTTTCAAGATCCGATGCAACCTTATTTTCATACCCAGAGTAAGTATGAACAATGTACCATTTTGCTTCTTCAGGCATAAACTTTCCCCCAATTTATTATTTGGCAATGTTCATTATCGTGCCAAGAAGCATAGTAAGACCCCAGTCCAACAAACCTACAAAAACCGAAACAACAAATATTGAAGACAATACCACTCCGAAATTTTTAAAAGTCGTTTTCATAGTAGGCCAAACTATTTTTTTGCGTTCGCTTTTACAATCATGAAAAAATTTACCAATTCTTTGAAAAATGTTGGGTTTTTTATCTGCTTTTTTAGTCGACTTTTTCTTCGTCTTATCAGCCATATTTTACCCCTCCGTTCAAATCATTTAGTTTCCTTGTGTAAAGTACGTTTCTTACAAAACCTACAATACTTATTCATCTCAAGTCTGTCCGGATCATTTTTTTTGTTTTTCATAGTATTGTAATTGCGTTGTTTGCACTCAGTGCAGGCTAATGTAACTTTAACTCTCATGGCGGCACCTCCCGGTAATCGGAATATTTTAGCCTCCCTCTAGAGGGCACAAAAATAAAGCCCTATTTTGTGAGGTGCCTTTACTATACCACATAAAAGTAATTTATGTCAAGTATTTTTACAAACTTACCACTACAAAAATCTCTGTAAGTATGGTATAATTATTTAAGTTTTAAAATATGGAGGTTTATGCGATACTTTTATTGCGTAATATTTATGAGGATAAGAAGAAAACCATGGGCACGCCCCGAACTTGAAGCATGTGATTTTTTTATAAATAATCCCGTAGAATTCGTTGGCTCTTGGCATGATAGGTTTCTAAAAAAACAGCCTATTGTTCTGGAATTAGGTTGTGGCAAAGGAACTTTTATTTCAAAAATATCCAAGGAAAATCCTAACGTTAATTTTATTGCAATAGACATAAAAAGCGAAATGCTCGCACTAGCTAAACGAAATGTTGAAAAAGCCTTCTTAGACAATAAAGTAGGCAATGTGCTTTTAACCGCTCACGACATAAGCAGGATATCACTTATTTTTAATGAAAATGACTCTGTAGATAGAATATATATAAATTTTTGTAACCCTTGGCCGCGTAAAAAACATAATAAGAGGAGACTAACTCATCCTAGACAACTTTCTCAATATAAAACCTTTTTGAAGAATAATGGAGAAATACATTTTAAAACAGATAACGATGAACTCTTTTACGATAGTATTGATTATTTTATTGAGAATGGCTTTGATGTCGTTTATAAAACAGAAGACTTACATAATTCAAATTACCATAAAAATATTTTAACTGAACATGAAAAGATGTTTTCAGATGAAGGAATAAATATAAAATTTTTAATTGCCAAAAATGTTAAATAGGAGAACTTTTATGAAAAAAATTTTAGTGGTTGAAGATGAATCTGCAATAAGAGAATTTGTGGTTATAAATTTACAAAGAGCTGGTTACGACGTTACAGAAGCCGGCTGCGGTGAAGATGCACTTAAAATTTACGAAGAAGATGACAGCTTTGATGTCGTTATCTTAGACGTGATGATGCCAGGCATAGATGGCATAACTGTTTGCAAAACTTTAAGAAAAAAAAGTAACGAAGTTGGTATAATCATGTTAACTGCGAAAACTCAAGAGATGGATAAAGTAACCGGCCTCATGATGGGTGCAGACGATTATATTACTAAACCGTTCAGTCCTTCTGAGCTTGTCGCTAGGGTAGATTCCGTATATAGAAGAGTTGCACTGTCTGCTATGCGCAGTGAAAATAAGTTTAAAGAAGAAGTTAAGTCTGGGGAATTTACCTTAAACATGAGGAACCGTACGCTTTTAAAAAATAATAAATTAATTGAACTTACGCAGGTCGAATTTCAAATTATGGAATATTTCTTTTCAAAACCTAGCACTGCACTTAGTCGGACGGATATTTTGACTCATGTGTGGGGAACAGAACATGCCGGAGAAGAAAAAATAGTCGATGTTAATATCAGGAGGTTGCGCATGAAAATAGAAGACGAGCCTTCTATTCCCCAGCATATAGTTACTGTTTGGGGACTAGGATACAAGTGGGAAGAGTAAAACTCGCGGCGCCGCCCAAGGCGTTTTATACGCCTTGGGATTATCGCATTTTTTGCGATAATCCATTTCCGAAAATTTTTCGGAAATGGGCGGCGCAGTTTTGAGCAGTTTTTTCAAAATTTAAAATAGGAGTAAAATCGTATGCTTTTCAAAGGTATAACTAAAAGATGGTTTCTGAAATGTGCTATTCTTATCGTTTTGATAATCTGTGCTTCAGAATGTTTTTTGATTTGTTCAATAAAGAAAGCAAGTCAACAGGCATTAAAAGACTCATTTTTGAATAAAGCAAACAGCTTTTCTAACGTTCTTTTCGAGGAATCTGAAATATCGCAAGAAGCTTTTAACGAAAAATGTAAAACGTACATAAAATACTCTAATAATCCCAGCCTCTTAAATGTTTGCGTCTACGATAAATATAATAACGTTGTCGCTTCAAAATCGGAAATTGCAACAAACGACCCCATGCAAGATTACTTGGACGTAAAAGATAACAAAAAAAGCTATTCATACTCAAACGAAAAACTTCATAACGGCATAAAGGTTTTTTCTTTAAGCCAAGCTCTTAAAGATCAGCAAGGAAACTTTCTGGGCATTGTAAGGTACACCGTTTCTCTACAAACTTTTGATGATCTCATAGCAAAAACATTGATCGCATCTATAATTATTTGCCTATTGATGATATCTTTCTTAATAATCTCCAGCTTATTTTTTATAAGGTCAATTATCGCACCGATCTGTGAAGTCAGTAAGACATCCAGGAAGATAGCTCTGGGCAACTTTAATGCTAAGCTAAACAAAAAACATGATGATGAAATTGGTGAGCTTTGCGACACGGTAAACTATATGGCACAAAAGCTTTCAGAATCTGAAAAGATGAAAAACGATTTCATTTCATCCATCTCGCATGAGCTCAGAACACCACTAACGGCAATAAAAGGCTGGGCGGAGACTATACAAACTTGTCCAGAAGACAAAGATATGTATGAAAAGGGCGTAAACGTCATTATTCACGAGTCCGAGCGTTTGTGTGGGCTGGTTGAAGAGCTGCTTGATTTTTCAAGAATGCAAGGCGGCAGAATGATATTAAAGCTTGATAAAATCGACATTTTAGCCGAAATTAGTGAGGCAGTTTATATGTTTAGGAAAAAAGCAGTAGAAGAAAATAAAATATTGCTCTATTCTGAACCTGAAAATTTGCCCGCTGTTCTGGGTGATAGAAATAGACTGAAACAGGTTTTTATAAATGTTATTGATAATGCCATAAAGTACACTCCCGAAAACGGAGTCATCAGCGTGGGCGCAAAGGAAGAAAACGGTTATATATCTATAACGATTAGTGATAACGGCTGTGGTATACCAAACATTCATTTGCCTAGAGTAACGGAAAAGTTCTACAAAGCAAACACAACCCAAAAGGGCTCAGGGATAGGCTTAGCAGTTGCAAATGAAATAGTGATATTACATGGCGGATTTATAAACATAAAAAGTGAGGAAAATATTGGTACCGTAGTTACCATAATGATCCCAATCGCGGGCGCTGTAGAGCCTGATAATATAATTAAAGGAGAAACGAAATGAGCAAAAATAAAATTATTACATCCATTGGTGGGCAAGCGCTGATAGAAGGCGTTATGATGAGAGGCCCTAAAAAAACCTTTTTATCGGTGAGACTTCCGGATAATTCACTTTACAGTGAAGAAATTAAGGTAGATTTGATTCAAAAAAAATATAAAATATTTAAGTACCCGTTTTTTAGAGGAATCGCAGGGCTAATCGATTCTCTTAGGATAGGACAAAAAGCCTTAAATATTTCTGCTGAAAAGTCTACAGGCTTAGATAAAATGGAACCTGAGTCCAAATTTGAAAAGTGGCTTTCAAAAACTTTTGGAGACAAAATAACTAATGTGGTAATTTTTATTTCCACTGTTTTAGGTATTTGTCTTTCGCTGTTCCTTTTTTTCTTTTTGCCGTCTTGGATATTTAACGTCACTGTGGGCAACATACCTCAGTTTGCTGGAAATTCCACAGTTCGCTCTATCTTTGAAGGTATTATCAAATTTTTAATCTTCTTAGCATATATGTTTTTGTGCTCACAAATTAAAGACATAAAAAGAGTTTTTCAGTACCATGGCGCCGAGCACAAGACTATATTTTGCTATGAAAACCAAGATGAGCTAACTGTTGAAAATGTTAAAAAATGCAGTCGTTTTCACCCGCGCTGTGGAACAAGTTTCATAGTAGTTATGCTCTTAATCGGAATAGTAATAGGTATATTCATCCCGTTTCATGGATCAGCTTTAAGGGCTATAATCAAAATTCTTTTAATCCCAGTAATGGCTTCGCTAGGGTATGAATTGATTAAATTTTGTGGAAGGCACGATAATAAGCTAACTAGAATCATTGCTTCGCCAGGTCTATGGATGCAAAGAATAACTACCAAAGAACCCGACGACAGCATGATAGAGGTCGCGATAAATTCCTTAAAGGCTGTTATTCCTGAAAACAAAGAGGATCAAATAAAAATATGACTTTGGGTGAAATCTATAAAGAGGGGAAAAACATATTAAAAAACGCAAATATAGATAACTACAGTTTTGACGTTATGTGTATTATTGGCCACTGTTTTAACTTAAAACGCCATGATTTATCGGTACAGCAAAACCGTACTGTTTCCAACTCTGAGAAAAATAATTTTTTTAAACTGATAGAAAAAAGAAAAAATCATTACCCGCTTCAGTATATCCTGGGCCAGTGCAACTTCATGGGAAATGAATTTAAAATTGGCGAGGGTGTACTCATCCCGCGTGACGATACAGAGGTTCTTGTAAATGCATCTACTGATATATTAAAATGCAAAGAAAACGCTAATGTATTAGATTTGTGCAGCGGTTCAGGAATTGTGGCAATATCACTTGCAAAGAAATTTAAAAATACTCACTTTTTTTCAGTTGAACTTTCAAATAAAGCTATCTCCTACCTTTTAAGCAACATAAAAACTAACCATACTAAAAATGTAACACCAATTAAATACGATGTACTAGACAGTAAATTGGCAATTTTTCATGAGCTTGAATATAAATTTGATTTAATCGTCTCAAACCCACCTTATATAAATTCAAATGACATAATAACCTTACAAAAAGAGGTGCAAAATGAACCTAAAATGGCTCTGGACGGTGGAAAAAATGGACTAGTTTTTTATAGAGCTATAGCCGAAAACTGGACCCAACTTTTAAAAAATAATGGCAGCATTTGCATAGAAATAGGGATGGGACAAAAAGATAGCGTAGTTGATATTTTTAAAAGTGCTGGGCTTAAAGGTGTAAGCTCACGAAAAGATATAAATGGCATTGATAGAGTCGTTTGCGCGACAAAATATTAGGAGGTTTTTAAAGTGAATATACTCGTTGTAGGATGCGAACGCTTGGGCTCAAGGGTGGCTAACGAACTTTTCGAGCAGGGACATACTGTATCTGTGGTAGATAGTAATCCTCAAAACTTTTACCAATTATCTGATGATTTCGATGGAATCACCGTTTTGGGTACTCCAATGGATATGAAAGTTTTGAGAGAAGCTGGAATTGAAAGTTGTGATGCCGTTGCCGTTGTCACTTCGGACGATAACCTTAATATTACCGTTTCTCAAATAGTCAAAGAATTTTTTTACATTGACAACGTTTTAGTAAGAATAAACGACCCCGCACGCGAACAAGTATTTTATAACCTGGGTCTAAAAACTGTATGCCCTACGAACTTAGCTTGCGGCGTTCTAACTTCTGCCATAACGCAAGAGTTTGTAGAAAAGCAAATAAATTTCGGTGTTCATACATTAAGCATAAATGCACGTGAAATAGATCACAGGATGATTGGGCGTTCACTAAACAGCATACCTGTCAAGTCTTCTGAATCCATTATAGGTGTCACAAATTCTAACGGAAAATTACTCCTGTTTGATGGGAAACAAGACATAGTGTTAAATCCACGCGATAGAATCATTTACGCTAGAATTTCAGATTAATTTTTGTTTTTTTAATATTCTTTATAAAGGAGAAAATTATGAGAGTTGTTATTGTCGGAGGGGGCAGTTTAGGATACCATTTAGCCCTTTCAATGCTAGACAAAGATTACGAGGTTAACTTAATAGAAAAAGACAAAAACAGGTGTTCACAGCTTGCAAACTTGCTGGATGCAGAAGTAATATGCGGAGATGGAACTGAAATAGAAGTTTTAGCTGATGCTATAACCGGAAAAGTCGATTGTTTTATCGCCGTAACAAACAAAGATCAGGATAACCTGGTAGCTTCTCAATTAGCTCAAAAAAGATTTCAAATAAAAAAAGTTATAACTAGAGCCAACAATCCAGGAAACTTAGAGGCTTTAAGGAAGCTTGGTATGACAAATGCTGTTTGCAGTACTGAACTCATTACAAGGTTAATAGAACAAGAACTGGACAGTGCCGGCGGAAGGCTTATAGCTAGCTTAAACAAAGGCCGTGCTGCTATTTGTGAGCTACAAGTACTTAAAGATTCTAAAGTCGTTGGACAATCGCTAAAAGACATAATATTGCCAAAATCTTCACTTATAATCTCCCTTTTTAGAGACGATGAATTAATTATCCCTGAAGGAAACACCACTTTTTTACCTGGAGATGAAGTTGTTGCCATTTGCGCAAATGGTTCACAGAAAAAGTTAATAAAGATTTTTTCTGAGCGCTAAAAATAAAGTAAGGATTGTTCTCTTTGTTCTAAAATAATAACCACCCGTGAAATGAGTGGTTTACACAAGGAATATAAAACAAAAGTACAAATTACTTGCTACCCTTAAATGGGTTAAATATCTCTTGAAATTCTCTCAATTTCCTTATACAACTTGTTCGGCATACTTAAATTTGCATCAGTATTTTGCCAAATTATCGTGCCCTTCATTTTAGCGTTTAATGAAAATAAAACACATTTTAGCTGCTGTTCTACCATTCTAGCGTACTTTTTCTTGTTTTTCCCGCAAGTTAAAAGCAAGATAACTTCTTTTCTCTTTTCAATAGGATTTACGTTTCTAGTATTGTAGTAGATTTGAGTTCTGTCTAAGATGGCTTTCAATGGAGCTGGAAAACTGAGATTATATATAGGTGTTGCGATAATTATTAAATCGGCATTTGTTAAGTTCTTATAAAACTCGTCAAGGTCATTAAAGGAACATTTCTTATACTTTTTACAGTAGCTACAATCAACGCAGGGTTTGGCATCTTTTCTGAAAGCATCTATAAAAAATATATCATATTTTTTTAGATTAACACTTCCGACGAAGTGACTTAACATTTCTTTTGTATGCCCTTCTGCGTGAGGTGACGCAAAAACTATAAGCATTCTTTTTTTTATAATAATCACCTCTCTTATTTTGTATTGACATTTTCTTATTGATGTGCTATTATATCAAGTATAGCATAGGGGTATAGCTCAGTTGGTAGAGCAGTGGTCTCCAAAACCACGTGCCGAGGGTTCAAGTCCTTCTGCCCCTGCCAAAAACAAAACGGATGCCGTATGGTGTCCGTTTTTTGTTTTTGCAATAAAATTAGGACTTGAACCCGGGAGGGTCTGAGCGTCAAGAAAACAGCCCTGTGGACTGTTTTTAGCGAGGAGGGGTGAGCAGGGTACTGCTGCACGGCAACGGTCGGCGAGCCATAAGAGTGCGAAGCACGCGGCAAGTTCTTCTGCCCCTGCCATAAATGCCTAGGATTATCAATGATCTTAGGCGTTTTTCTTTTGCCTTTTTACAACTGAAAAATACAGCAAAATTAAAATTTGATGTAGATCAATAGCTTCGACGGGCGACGAATAGGCGACGGGATATTGAAAAAAGCAGGAATTTAATAATAGTGGATTATTTACTCTTCAAAGAGGGACTTGAATTTTAATTTTTTGAAATATAAAGTAGGATACTTTTAATGGTACTGAAATTATAATACATTAATTGACAAATAGTTACATTATGATTATAATTACAATATAAAATAAAAAAGACCTCACCGAAGAGGTCTTTTAGCACACAATGTGTGGTTGAACGAATTAACGTCAACGATTTGAGTTAAACTTTTATTTGAACTCACAGTGTAGTTCCATAGGATCAAACTACACTTGTATGGTAACATATTGAAAGGCGGTTGTCAAGATGAAAAGAGGAAATTATTATTTAGGTCTCGATATCGGCACGGAGACTGTAGGCTACGCAGTTACAGACGAAAACTATAATCTTTTAAAGTTTAACGGCAGTCCTGCATGGGGAACAACAGTTTTTGATGCAGTTTCATCAAATGCCGAAAGGAGATCATTCCGTTCTGCGAGAAGGAGGCTCGATCGTCGCCAGCAAAGAGTTAATCTCTTACAGGATTTATTTGCAAAAGAAATTGCAAAGGTTGATGAAAATTTTTATAAGAGAATTAGGGAAAGTCAGCTTTACAGAGAAGATGTCGGAGACAAGTACATATTGTTCAACGATACAAATTATACAGATACTGACTATTTTGCTGAGTATCCCACAATTCATCATTTAATAAAAGAGCTTATGAAAAATCCGGCTCCGCATGATGTTAGGCTTGTCTATTTGGCGTGTTTATGGCTTGTTGCTCACAGAGGACATTTCCTGAATAACATGGAAAAAGGCAGCATCAGTGACGTTAAAGATTTTGAGAAGGTTTATAAGAAATTCCTTGAGTATTTTACAGAGACAAGAAAATGTGCCGTTCCGTGGGAATGTGATGACATAGAAGCGTTCGGAAAAGCAGTTAAGGCAAAGAAAAATGTTACGGCAAAAAACAAGGAACTGATTGAGGTGCTTCTTAATGGGCAAAAACCCTCGAAGGAAACAACCGAGGAGTTCCCGTTCAGGCAGGACTGTATAATTAAATTGTTCGCAGGCGGAACTTGTAAGCTGAGTGATCTGTTCGATTGTGAGGAGTATAGCGACTATGGGTCAATTTCTCTCGGCATGGATGAAGATGCAATGAAAGATATCTCGTCAAAAATCGGAGAAGATTATGAGCTTATCTCTGTAATGAGAGGAATATATGATTGGTCACTTTTGGTTGATATACTGGGCGAATACAGCACAATTTCGGAAGCGAAGGCTGCTGTTTATGAGCAGCATAAAAAAGATCTTGGAACATTGAAAGCATTTATTAAAGAATACAAACCCGAGAAATACAATGAGGTCTTCAGAGAAATCGGCAAGGATAACTATGCAGCATATTCTTACCATACAGATGAGCCGAATTCGGCAGAGTTAAAAAGAAAAAATGTTGAGGACTTTTCAAAATACATACTTGGAATTATCAATAAAATTGAGCCGAAGGAGAAAGACGTTGAAAGCTTTAACGATATGAAATCCCGACTTGAGCTTCGTACATTTCTTCCTAAGCAGAGGAATACGAATAACAGGGTAATTCCTCATCAGCTTTATTGGCATGAACTTAATGAAATACTCAAGAATGCATCGGAATATTTTGATTTCCTGAATGAAAAAGATGAGGACGGAATAAGCGTTAAAGATAAAATTCTGTCTGTTTTTATGTTTAAAATACCGTACTTTGTCGGTCCGCTTAACGACAAATCGCCGAATGCGTGGATTGTGCGTAAGGCAGGAAAAATATATCCGTGGAATTTTGAAAATATGGTCGATCTTGATGCGAGTGAAGATGCCTTTATCAGGAAAATGACAAACCATTGTACATATCTGCCCGATGAATATGTCTTGCCGAAGGATTCTTTGTGCTATCACAAGTTTACGGTTTTGAATGAAATCAATAATTTGAAAATAAACGGCGAGAAAATTTCTGTCGAGCTGAAGCAAAGAATATACAATGAGCTGTTCCTCCAAAAGAAGAAGGTAACCCGTAAAAGGATTATTGATTTTTTGATTTGCAACGGATATCTTGAAAAGGGCAGCGAAGATTTGGTAAGCGGAATTGATATAAATATTAACTCGAATCTTGAGCCACAGATCGCATTTAGAAGGTTATTTGAAAATAATATTTTGTCGGAGTCAGAAGCGGAAAGAATTATTGAAAGATCCTCATATGCCGAGGATAAGCTGCGTTTTTTAAAGTGGTTGAAACGGGAATTTCCCAAATTAAATGATGACGACAGGGAATATATCGGCAGATTAAAGTTCAAAGATTTCGGCAGACTGTCGAGAAAATTCCTATGTGACTTTGAAGGAGCGGACAGAAAAACCGGAGAGGTATTTACAATTTTAGGGGCACTTTGGAGTACGCAAAATAACCTGATGGAGCTCCTTTCAAACAGCTTTACCTTTGCGGAAAGAATAGAGGAATATCAAAAAGAATATTACAGCGAAAATCCGAAAACCCTTAATGACAGGTTAAACGAGATGTATATTTCCGATTCGGTCAAGCGTCCTATTTACAGAACACTTGACATAGTGAAGGATGTTGTAAAAGCGTTCGGTGTGCCGAAGAAAATATTTGTTGAAATGACACGCGGAGGATCTGCCGATCAAAAAGGAAAGAGAACAAAATCAAGGAAGCAACAAATACTTGATTTATATGAAAAGTGTGATGAAGAAGATGTAAGAGAGCTCAAGCAACAGCTTGAAAGCATGGGCGAACTTGCCGACAATAAATTGCAGGGAGACAAGCTGTTTTTGTACTATATGCAGCTTGGAAAATGCATGTACAGCGGTGAGCCTATCAAGCTTGAGGAGCTTGGAACCAAGAGCTATGATATTGATCACATTTATCCGCAGGCTTATGTTAAGGATGACAGTATCATAAACAACAAGGTGCTTGTGTTATCGGAGCTTAACGGAGAAAAGGGCGATATCTATCCTATCAAGTCGAATATCAGACAAAAAATGTTCGGCTGGTGGAAGCACTTAAAAGATAAAGAACTGATAAGCGGCGAAAAATACAAGAGACTTACCCGTTCAACCCCGTTCTCAGACGATGAAAAGCTTGGCTTTATTAACAGACAGCTTACCGAAACATCACAGTCAACCAAAGCTGTTGCCACACTTCTCGGAGAAAAATACGATACCGAAATCGTATATTGCAAGGCAAGGCTTACATCTGAATTCCGGCAGGAATTTGACCTGCTTAAATCGAGAACCTTTAATGATTTGCACCACGCTAAGGACGCATATCTGAACATCGTTTGCGGAAATGTTTATAATATGAAGTTTACCAAAAAGTGGTTCAACATTGACTCGCAGTACAGCATAAAAACAAAGGCACTGTTTTCGCATCCTGTTATCTGCGGAGAAAAAACCGTATGGGACGGAGAGCCGATGCTTGCAAAGGTTAAGGCGACTGTTGCGAAGAACAATGCGCATTTTACAAAGTACAAATTCTTTAAAAGAGGCGGGCTGTTTGATCAAAATCCTGTGCATGCCGGGGCGGATAAAACTCCTCTGAAGAAAGGCTTGCCGACTGAAAAATACGGCGGATATAATAAGGCGGGCGTAATGTTCTTTATTCCCGTAAAATATACAGCCGGTAAAAAGACGGAAACGATTATAATGTCCGTTGAATTGCTTGTTGGAAAGAAGTTCCTTGCAGATAAGAATTTTGCTTTGGATTATTCATATTCAAGACTCCGGCGGATTCTCGGAAAACCGGTTGACGCAATATCATTCCCGATGGGGATGACACCGTGGAAGGTCAATACCGTGCTGTCGCTTGACGGATTCAGGGTTTGTATTACCGGTATCGGAAGCGGTGGCAAGTGCTTAAGTGCTCAGCCTATTATGCAATTTTCCGATGATAAGTTCTGGGAATACTATTTGAAAAAACTGGAGGCTGTCTCCGAAAAAATAGCACGCAACCCCAAATATGTTTACAGTGAATATTTTGACAAAGTCTCTACTGAAAAGAATATCGAGCTGTATGATTTGTATTTGAACAAACTAAAATCAACTATTTATTCAAAAAGAATAAATAACCCGGTTGCAATAGTTGAATCCGGCAGGGAAAAATTTGTATCTTTAAATATAAGGGATCAGGTCTTAACATTGCTTAATTTACATACTGTGTTCGGAAGAATGACGGGAGGCTGTGATTTGAGCTGTATAGGAGGATCTAAGAAAACTGCCGCCACGGTTAGTTTCAGCTCAACTGTTTCCAACTGGAAAAAGTATTACTCGGATGTTCGCACTATAGATCAATCCGCCTCAGGCTTGTGGGAAAAGAAATCCGTGAATCTCCTTGATTTGTTATGAGTTGGCGGACGGTAATAATTTCCAATCAGTCAAAGCTTGATTACAAGATGGGTTATCTTGTTGTAAGAGGTATTGAGACGCGCAGGATTCATATTGATGAGATACTTAACCTTGTTATTGAAAATCCTGCCGTTTCAATGACCGGCTGCCTTATTGAAGTTTTGGTTGAAAAGAAAATAAAGGTGATTTTCTGCGATTCAAAAAGGAATCCGACAGCCGAGCTTGTCCCTCATCACGGCAGCCATGACTCGTCGGCAAAAATCCGCACTCAGGTTGCATGGCAGGACGATATCAAAGCCGATCTATGGAAAGAAATAATCAGCGAGAAGATACGAAAACAGTCCGATTTCCTTTTTGAATTGAATAAAGAAAGAGAAGCGGAACTGCTTTTATCGTATATCGGTCAGGTCGAAATGTTTGATGCAACTAACCGAGAGGGACATGCGGCAAAAGTGTATTTTAATGCATTGTTCGGTATGGATTTTACCCGCAGTGCCAATATTCCCGTCAATGCAGCTCTGAATTACGGATACAGCTTGATTCTTTCGGCTTTTAACCGTGAAATTACGGTAAACGGATACCTGACTCAGCTCGGGATTTTTCACAACAATATGTTTAATCATTTTAATTTGAGCTGCGATTTAATGGAGCCTTTCAGGATTGCGGTTGACCGAGTTGTTTATTCGGCAAAGCCGATACAGTTTGAAAAAGAAGAAAAGCATGCAATGTGGAATATTCTGGACCAAACGGTTATTATCGATTCAACACATCAAAACCTGTCGAGGGCAATTAAAATCTATACAAGAAGCGTATTTGAAGCAATCAACGACGGAGATGTTTCGGAGATTAAATTTTTTGAATTTGACCTTGATGATGAAGGATTTATTATTGACATATGAGTGGATTCAGATTTATGAGAATATTTGTATTTTTTGATTTGCCTATGGACTCTCTTGAAGAAAAGAGAGAATATCGAAAGTTTAGAAAAGCACTGATAAAAAACGGATTTATTATGATGCAGGAGTCGGTGTATTGCAAGCTCATGACAACTCCCTCGGTTGAGAATTCCGTAAAAAATATGATTCAAATGAATAAACCGTCTAAGGGAGTTGTGCAAACGCTTGTTGTAACCGAAAAGCAATTTGTTAAGATGGAATATATTGTAGGTGAGAATAAAAGCGATATAATCGATAACGAGGATAGGGTGATTATACTTTGAAATATGTTTATCCCGAGATCGGCAAGGTCTTTGAAACCGGCGGTGATTTTGTAAACACGCTTGTTATTGAAAATCAAGGTTTGTTTTGCAGAATAATAGAGGATTTTCAAAATCAGATAAACGGCTTTGAGGGAAAAGGTGTACTCTCAACGGATGATAAAATTATGCCGATGAATAAAAATCTTGAAATGCTTTCACAATTTGTGCCGTTTGAAATAAATCGAAAAAACTTGATATCAAAAATTTGTTCTGCCATTGAAGCAAAAGCAATAAATGAAGAATTTTGTTTTAAAACATCGGAATTGATGACCGAAATTGAAAGTTTTTTGATGGAGCTTTCGTTTGATTTTGATTGTAATCTCAGCTTTGAAAAATTGAATTTTGCATCGTTGGTTAAAGCATCAGGCTTGGAAATAGCAGACGATTATGACTCGCTAGGCGAAAAAATAATTGATTTGATGGAGCTGATTACGGAATTTGACAGAGAGAAATTTTATGTTATAATAAATTTACGCAGTTATTTATCCGATGAGGAAACGGAACGATTTATGGATACGGTCATCCGGCATAGATTTTCGGTACTGATGATTGAAAGCAACGAGCATTTATTGTTGCCACGGGAAAGCCGCTTCCTTGTAGATAAAGACTTGTGTGAAATTAGTTGACATTGCTTTGTTGTACCCTTTTGCATTGCTCTCGGCGGTTACAGGCCGCTTTCCTCAAATTCGGTTTTGAGGTTTGAGAGCAGTGTAATTCCATAGGGTACTCAAACTGCCTTTTGGAACAACAATACGCAAATTATGTTTGAGAGCAGTGTAATTCCATAGGGTACTCAAACCACAGGTGCCGAAAAGGAAACAT
>URPR01000022.1 GCA_900549775.1 uncultured Oscillospiraceae bacterium
CAAGCTAATGAATTTTCATCATTGTATTTTATAACTGGAATGTTGATATCATGAGCTTCTTGGATTAATTTTTCCATGGTTTCCGTGTCTTTTCTAAGTGTAGCCTTGAGCATTTCATTCGATTTTAAAACAATTTCAGAAACCGCTCCCATTGACTTATCTTCCAAAGCTTCATCAAATTTTATCCGAAGTTCTTTATTTGGAATTCTAAGCTCTTCGTCATAATAACTTAAAAATCCATAAATCGTCATTGCTGAAAGTATTTGATTTCGGGTATTCAACTCTTTTTGCTCCGCGCCGTAGCCTTTCAGCTTTATTTCTAAAGGAATATCTGACACCATTTTTATAACATCATCTTTTACAGAATCTATGTCATTGTTTATATAATATAAAATTTCGTCCATTGGCCCTGTATTTGTCCAGTAGCTTTGACATACACCTTACCTTAGTGCAATCGTTACCGAACGTGGATTGTATATTTGCAAACTGTTGCATGTATAGTATCCATTGTACCATTCTTTTAGGTCATCCATGGAAACTTTATCCTGTTTGCGGCATCATTCCTCTACTTCTTCATTTGTAAATCCAAAATATTTGTCGTACATATAGTCATTCATCATATTAAATTCTAAGAACATATTAAGCGCAGAACCTGAAGAATATTTTGCAATCGGCAAAACTCCTGTCATATAAGCGAGTTCCACATATGGTTTGTCTTTTAATAATTCCCTTAAAAATTCTAAAAAAGATTTTCTTTCCTCTTCTGTAAATAGATCGTTATTAAAGATATAATCCCATTCATCTATTATGAAAATAAAATTTTGGTTGTACTTTTGATGTATTTGAGTAAATACATCAGACATCGAAAGACTTTCGATTAATTTTAAATCGGGATAACACGCTTTTAAATCTTCTAAAAGTAAATCAATATACCTCCCTATAAATTCATCGTATGTGCAACTCGCTTTTGGAACTTCATTTAAAGTAATGTAAATAACATTATGATTGTTTAGATGGTCCAAATAAGTCTCATCTTCACTTATCTTTAGTTTATCAAATAAATTTTTAAAATCTGCATTTTTAGAATAATATGAAGCGAGCATCATGGCATTCAACGTCTTTCCAAAACGTCGAGGCCGAGTTATGCATACATATTGAGATGCAGTTCCAACCAATTCATTCATTTTTTCTATCAACTCAGATTTATCGACGAAATACTTTTCTTTAGTAGTTTTAGAAAACTGATTTACTTCATTTATGTTATTAAGAAAATATGCCATAATAAAACCTTCTTTTTTAGTTATTAATAGTATATTATAGCATACATTTATGAATTTATAAAGTCGTAAGATGAAAACTTAAGTCATAAGTGTACACCTAAAGCGTTAGATGCAATCCTAACTTAAGGCTATGCGTTTCACAATTGCAACATTTGTATTTTTAGAATAAAAATAATTATGATATTTTAAAGTCATTATAGTTGATTTGCCGGTCTACACATCATATAAATTTTTCCACAGCATTTCGATACATAAAAAATACTATTTCAATTCTATTATTGATTTCATTTGAATTGCTATTTGACAATACACACAAAAGCAAGGAAGCTAAGTATAATTGCACGAATCCGTGGAATTTTATCACAATTCCATGCTTTTTAAAATTTTACTAGCTATATTATCGTTATCGTATTCACTTTTTACTCAATTTTTCGCAATATTTATAAACTTTATAATTAAAGGAGGCGTTGACTATAAAGAGAAAAACCATTGTATCTACTTTTTGTTATTTTCTTGTTGTCAACCACAAGCTAAAGTTATTTTAAAAAGTGGCATCCCCTGTGCTTAAAAAATTGTTTAACATATTCGCAAGAGGAGAAAATTGCACTTCTGATCGGCACAGCTACTAAAATAATAACTGCTACTGACACCAAATAAATGGAACAGAAAAAATTGGTCTGCTTAATACTTCTGCTTGCATGATGTATTAAATTCCGGAAGGTTGGGATATGGAAGACTTAGAAATGATAATGGTAGTCGCAGGAGATGACCAAAAGTTTAACGAAATGGTTGTTGATTAAGATGGCAAGCATTGCTTGGCTTTGTGGAATGACCACTTTTCTGACTGTGCAATATTGATAAGCTTGCAAAAACGGCAAGATTGATATTACTACAAATATCCCTTATAAAAAAGTACGCTTCTTAAAAGAACCTTCTGATACAAGTGACAAAATAGTTTATGTGAAAGATAAAGACCTAATAGGATTTGTTAGTTCTTTTAGTATTACTTTTGAATTTAACTTGTGGAGAATGAAAGAATTTGGCTGTTCAGAAAACTTTATATACCTAAATGATGACTACTTTAATAGGAAAGCCTATACAGAAATCAAATTTTTTCTATGTAGAAAATAATTGGTCTTCTTAGGTTTGAATACAGTGAAAACCAGCCGTCTTGAGATAGCTGACACTCTTATGCCCTTATAGAGCTTTCCTTACCACGTCTCTTAGACGTGGTCAAGATTACAAAAGTTGCTACACGTACCTTGTAAATTATTCTTCATTCAATTTGTTTCTATTTTTTAGCGATGCTAATTTGCAAAGACATATTGCTATTTCCCTTGTAAATATAAATAACATTTTTATTTTATACTAACAATGATTTTCCAAAAAATCAATAGTTTTGACATAATTTAGATCATTATTTTCAAAGTCTTCTTTTAACACAATGATGATTATATATCGAAAACATTCATAAAAATTTCTAATTCATAGTGATTTTTGTAATTTCACATAAATTCGCTTAGTTATTCTTGTTTATTGATAAAATTCTGACCTTCACAGTATTTTCTTTGGATTTCAATATTGGGCGAAAATAATGGAAATACATTTTGAGTAAAACAGGAAATTACACAGTGCAAGTTGCCAATTTGTGGTTTTTAACTTTAGAATACATAAAAAAATAAACACAATAAACTATGAAGATATAAGTGCAACGCTTTTTTATAGACTGAAAAGATTAAGATACATCCTAGTGCCGTTCAAACACAAAATTTTGCCTTGAACATAAATAATATTTTGTTTTTGAAGATCCTTAAAAATTCGCTGTATAGTTCCGTTTTTCGTTCATCTGCTAAATCTCGTGTAAGTTGCATGCCAGTTACCGAATTTTTTAGGGGAATGTCCCACTTGCATCTGTTTTATACCACATACAACAAGGCATTAAAGAACTGTTGATTTGATATTTTTGCAGAACCCTTCTCTAGATTGGCATCAGTTTTTTTATCTTTTCGATCTTACTTCCGTACGCCTATTATTCCTTATATTTTCCTAGTTATTGTCCACTTGTGTAAACAGACGCTAAAGTAATAACCACATGTGTGAACTAGTCAGAAATTCTAAACTTATCTAGCATTTCCTTAGCCTCATTCAAAAAGTCTTTTCTTACGTACAATTCTGGGTATTCATTAGAAAGTAGAGTATAATTTTCATGTACATATTCAATAAAATCAGGCGCATAATCTTTTAGCTTGAATCCCCAAACTTCATGTGCATCATTATGGCATAGTACTTTGGGTTTGAAATTCTCTAAAAAGTAAAAATCATTATTTTTATACATTTCCCACATCCATGGAACCGGTGTTGATGGAGTATATTCAGGAAAGCGATTTGCTCTAATAAACATTTCCACATCTAAGCTAGAAACAAAAATTGGTTCGTCTGGTTCTGTCAATTTATCTATTAAAAATTCCGATGTACTTTTTTCCGCATGGTTGGAATCTAATATAGCTTTCTTAACATCTAGCATGTTTGGAAAACCCTCAAAGAATTGAACAGATAAAGATAAAAATATTAAACTTATTATTCCATAATAGAAAACATTGTTACTTTTAACATTCCAAAAATATTCTTTTAATAACACACACAACATAATTAATGTAATTGATAAGTAGTCCATTGAATGAAAACCTAAAAATCCTCTCATTCCAGACATTAGTGTAAAAGCAATTACAAAGAGTGTTATTTCTTTTACTTTTTTAAATAGTACAAAACAAAACGTGAAATTTATTGCTATTAAAGCAATATTTTTTATACTCATTAAACCCCCTGTCGATAATGAAGAAAAGCTCCCTTTTGCCATACCACTATAATTAGAAACCGTCGATAATACATTTCTAATTATGCTTCCACCTATTGGTTGATATTTAGAATACACATGTCTGTTCAAGCTATAAGCTCCAACGTAAAAGTTATAAAGATTTTTAGTTGCAGCATACCAGACTATTAAGATAATAAATGGCACTGATACAAAAAGTACTAAATTCCAGTATTTTTTTAAAAAATACATAGGCCATTTTAATATATTTACTCTATCATTCATCAAGTCCTTTAACTCTAAATAAAGCACTGCAAGCGCTATAACAAAAATAGGAAAAATGGAAACGAAGCAAGTCCCAAACGACAACAAAATAGCTAAACTGATAAATAATGAGCTCTTATGATTAATGTTTCTATTTTTTATAAAAAGGATGAACTCTAAAAGAAGTATTGCTAAACCTTGTGCTTGAAAATGATCTGAAACAGCCGTGTGATTTAAACCATCATGAGCCATAGAAAAAATATAAAGCACTGGGTAAAGTATCATAATTTTTTTTCCAAAGTCGTGTTTATATCTGTAATACATTAAATTCCAAATTATAATCATTATAATATAAAAAGAAATCCTAAATGCTACAACTGTATGAACTCCAAATAAATACGCTGGAATAGCAAAAATATAGTATGCAAAGGGCATATGCTGAGATATGTGATGACTGTATATATCTCTCCCGTGAGCAACCATAAGTGCACCTAAAAAATTATCATTTTCGTCTATAAAATGCATCTTACTTATAAATGTACACATCATCAAAAAGTAAATAACAGAAAAAAGCATAATCACTTTATTTTCTACAAAAAACTGTTTTAACTTTGTGTAACTTAAAATATTATTGCTCATCTTTGTTGTTTTCAAAATTTATTCTCCTCTTTTCTATTACTAGTGGACGTTTCATCACTCTCGTATTTATAGCCATTACATACTCACCTATAAAACCTATAAAAAACAGCTGGATGGCTCCAAAAAAGAAAATGCCAATAAGTGTCGGAGTAGCTCCTGCCGGAAATGTGTCCCAATAGATTAATTTAAGAACCAAGTATACTAAGCCGATTATGAAGCTTATAACAGATATTATTGCCCCTAGAAAGGTAGCCATTCTAAGGCCTATCTTGGTGTAAGATGTAAAAGAAAGCATAGCTGCGT
Organism: uncultured Oscillospiraceae bacterium; assembly: GCA_900549775.1. Taxonomy (GTDB): domain Bacteria; phylum Bacillota; class Clostridia; order Oscillospirales; family Acutalibacteraceae; genus UMGS1224. The sequence goes on from URPR01000022.1 coordinate 5,299, forward strand.
CGTAAAGTGTATAAAAGTTATTGCTAGTTTTTCCTGCACGCCTTTTTGGTTGTTCATACTCTACTTCTTTTCTATCAAAACCAAGTTCCGCAACTATACCGCGAATGAATGGTGTGGGGTCATTCAAATTTCTAAGTACATTTATAAAATCCTTATCGTAAAGCGCAAATCCTGTAAAATGTTCTATTTGCTCTACATCACTCATTTTTTTGATGAGCTTATAATAGCATGTCCTTAAAAACCTCATAATTTTATTTTCTCGACTAGTCTTTTTTATTCCACAAACTATTTTATAGCCTTTTTCCCATTCAGCAATGAATTTTGGTATCAATTCAACAGGGTCTTGAAAATCTGCACATATAGGTATGACACAGTCTCCAGTTGCTTGCAACATCCCGTAATAAGGTGAATTAAATTGCCCAAAATTTTTTGCGTTAAATATTGCTTTTATTTTTTTATTTTTTGAGCACAAGTTTTCTATCTTTTCTCTTGTTTTGTCTTTAGAACAGTTATCTATAAAAATGAGCTCGTAGTCATAAGCATCTAGCCTGTCCAACTGCTCAATTATAGCATTACCTATAGGGATTATATTTTCTTCTTCGTTATAGCACGGAACTAATACACTAATTTTTTTCATATCATTTCTCCACAATGTCAAAGCAAAAGGAAAATATCTCTTGTGGTTTTTTAGCCACAAGTTTGACGCATTTATGATTTTTTAAGTTTTCATCCCCTTGGCCCCATGTTACAAATGCACAGTCTACATTTGCATTTGTAGCGGTTTCTATGTCAGTCTTTCCATCCCCAACATACAGCGTATTTTTAAGCGTAGTTTTCGCTTTCTTAATTATTTCCAAGATTCCGAATGGGTCTGGTTTGCAAGGTCTTTCTTCTACATACCCTATTACATCTACAAACGATATTTCAGAAAAAAATTTCTGACAAAGACTTTCAGTTAAATTTTGTGCTTTATTAGTATTTATGGCTAACATAACGCCTTGTTTGTTCAAGTTTAAAAGCAATTCTAGCATGCCTTCAAATGGTTTTGTGTTAGGTTTATCATAAGATAAATATATTTCTCTATATTTATCTTTTAGTTTTTTTATATTCTCTTTCGTTTGATCTTTTTTATCTAAAAGTTTAGAAAATATGGTTTCTAAATTGCCTCCAACAATTTTTCCATAATCTTCTAAATCATAAGTTTTAAACCCATAAAAATCTAACGCTTTATTAAAACAAATGCCTGCATCAGTTATAGTGTCAACCAAAGTACCATCAAAATCAAAAATTACTAAGTTCTTCATATTTTCAGCCTATTTTTACTTCAAATTCTTTTCGATATAGCTTTAAGTCTAGCTTTATCTTCATTTGCCATTCTGTCGTAGAAGTCACTCTTATTCTGTAAATACAATGATTCAAACTCTATAGCTTTTAGTATACCTTTTTTTATCTTTTCTGCATTGTTCTCGTACCCAAAAACAATTTTCCTCGTTTCGAATTTATCTATAAGTCCTTCCATTTTTTGAATAAAGCTAATAGAATCTACAGAAATTCCTCCACCCATTCCAACGACTAAATTACTGTTTTTAGACTTTTCCGCAAATTTAGTTGTCATTTCTAAGACCTCTTTGCTGTTCACATTGCTGTTCTGATAGTCGATGGACGCAGATAAATCTTTTCTTCCTATTACTACCGTATTTAAAAAGTCCTTAGAAACGCTTAATATCTCATCAAAATTTTCAAAACAGGTAACTGTTTCTGCATTAATTATCCATTCTATGTCATTGATTTCGTCACCGTAAACTTTTTTCGCTGCACCTACAAACTTTTTCATAGCAAACGGTGTCTCAATCATTGGAGCCATGATACCACTAGCGCCTAAAAGTCGACATTGGTCTAAGTCCCTAACCGCTTCACACCCTCCAATCTTTATAAACATCTTCATATCCGCTCTAAAAACTATTTCATTTAATTTAACAAGTTCATCTGTCCTAGAGCCTTCAGCTTCAAATTCTGCTTTCACGGCCAAAACATTGTGTTCATCTCTTAATTCTTTAAGTATCTCCAACATCTTTTTTTCTGTGCTATTCATTTCAGTTACCTCTCTTTTAAAAATTTATATTTTATTTTCTAAATATTCTTCCTTAGACAAAAACGGATACATGTCATCTATAGCTGTAGAGATCATACTTCCGTCTTCTGCTATTTTCGAAGAAATTTTAGGTTCAAAATTTTGAGTTTTATCCAATAAAACTTCGCACATAACCGGACCTTCTTGTGTTAATACCTTTGATATAACCTCTTTTGCATCATTTATATTAGATAATTTAAAATATGGAACTCCATAACAATAAGCTATTTTCTCGCATTCGGGGAAACTTATTCCGTTATCTTCCGACACTCCTACCAAACAGTGATTCGAGAACAAATTCGTTTGTGTTTGTCTTATTGAATGATACCCACTATTATTGAAATAAAAAATTTTAATATTTAATTTATTATGAACCATTGTCTGCATTTCTTGTAAATTCATTTGAAAACTTCCGTCCCCATCAAGACAAACTACTCTTTTTCCCTTCTTATTCACTGCCACACCAATCGCTGCTGGAAATCCATACCCCATAGATGCCGCACCAGAGTTTGTAAATAATCTTTGACCCTTTTTTAGTTTAGCTGCTTGAAATGTCATCACGCAAGCACTGCCATTTCCACATACTATAGTTTCATTTTGCGGCAACTCATTAAATAAAGAGTCTATAAAGGCATACGGATTTATAGGGGAACTTTTTTCATAGTGCTTTTCACCACATACTGGGTATTTCAAGTTTACATTTCGGCACCATTTTACCCATTCTTCTCTATTTCCAAAGTCAACATCACTACATTTGTCTAACATCTTTTCTATAAATTCTCCAACGTCAGAATGTATTGGCAAATCAATAGAAAGAGTAGGCTTTACTAGTTCATTTTCATCTATGTCTACCATTATTTTGTAAGAATTCTTAGCAAAACTTTTATAATTATACCCCACTTGTCTTATGCTCATACGGCATCCTAGCGAAATTAAAAGGTCACTATTTTCTACTACAAAATTTCCTCCACGTGTTCCCATTATTCCAGGACGTCCGCAAAAAAGCCTGTGATCATCATATAAAACATCATGTCCGTTCCATGGTGTTACTACAGGTATGTTAAGCCTATCTATTAGCGCCAAAAATCTTCCATGAGCACCAGACAATCTTATCCCAGAGCCTGCAATAATTACCGGTCTTTTAGATTTTAAAATTTTATCTATAACCTTTTCTACATCTGCCTCTTTTGCATATGGCTTTTTTAAATCTCTTTCAAAAATTGCTACGTCAAAATGTTTCAATTTTTTACTATCTACATAAGCACCCTGTACATCCAAAGGAACATCCAACCATACGGGTCCACCTCTTCTGTTTGTTGCTATATAAAAAGCTTTCTCTAAGTAATAAGCTACCTTTTCAGGATCCATAATAGTTTTAGCATATTTAGTCATCGGTTTTACTGTATCAATTATGTTGTATTCTTGATCTCCAAGCTGCCTTAACTGCAAATCATATGATTTAACCATTGTTTCCTTTTTAACTTGTCCAGAAATTATAAACATAGGGATTGAATCCAAATATCCACCAACAACACCGGTTATTGCATTTGTGCCCCCTGGTCCTGTAGTTACACACACCGCAGCAAGCTTCCCACTGTACCTTGTATAACCCTCAGCAGCAATAGCACATGCTTGTTCGTGATGGTTATAAATGCACTTCAACTTAGGGTGATGACCCAAAGAATCGTTTAAATGCATAGCGCCCCCGCCGGTTACTGTAAAAACATGTTCTATTTTATTATTGGCTAAAAAATCTGCAATGTAGTCCGAAACTTTTACTTTCAATATTTTTCTCCCCTTTTATTATTTAAAATCTCAGCTATTCCCTCAGTAAAAGAATACCTTGGATGGAAACCTGTATCCTTTACTAAGTCATCAATATTAGCAGATAGAAACATCACTTGATTAGGAGAATATTTTTTTGCTCCAAAATTTATTGATATGTTTGGATTTATAATGTTCTTTATTGCATCAGCATAATGTTTAAGCTTAACTTTTTTTCCACTACCTACAGAATAAATTTTACCGTCAATTCCTTTATCTGCTAAAAGTAATAAAGCTTTTGCTGCGTCGTAGCTATATAAATAATCCCAAATTTGGTTGCACTCAGTAACTTCTGGAATTTCATCGCTTTTAAGTTTGTTTATTACATAAGAAATTAAAGTTTTTTCATCATCATTTGGACCATAAACGCTAAAAATCCTTGCCCATATATGCTTTAAGCCTAAACTTTTAGCATAGACTCTGGTAAGATTGCCTGCAGAAAGCTTAGCTGCACCATATAAAGTAAACGGCTTTGTTGGGACTTTTTCATCCGCTGGTTCGTTAAAAATTCCATATTCCGCTTGAGACCCAGCTCCTATAAATACTTTACTGTTTAAGTTTTTAGCTAAAGTTACTGCATCTATGCTATATTTCACATTTGATAGTTGTATATCAATCGAGTTTCTAGCATCACCAATAGTACCATTCCAAACTAAATGATAAAATGCATCCACATTTGATGGAATTTTACCTTCCAATGACAACAGGCTTGATATGTCACATTCTATTATATGGAGGTATGGCGATATCACTAAGTTTGCTATATTTTTTGATCCTTTTCTACATATTGCATATACATTTATTTTATTTCTTGTCAGCAAATCGCACATAGCCGAACCAATAGTTCCCGTTGGACCAGTTATTATTACTTTTTTCATGCTTTCACCCTTACTTAAAAGCCCAATATTTATTAATTATAAAATTTAATGGTATGGTAATTACCATTGATAAGATCGGTACCCACAATACAGAAATTGAAAAAACATTGGCAAATAAAAAAGTTAATAGAAAAGACAGCACCCACGTCGTGCCATAGCAAATGTATGTTTTCAAAAGAGGTACCCAGGTACCTCTACTGGTCTTTTTAAAAACATACTTATTGTTCCAATAATAAGAATTCAGTACACTCACTATAAATCCTACTAATGAAGACAAAAACACTATAACACCATCATTTGTTCCTACAATCAAGCTTTTTACAAAAAATATAATTCCGTAAGTTAAACCTTGTGATATTACAGTATTTAAAACTCCGACTAAGCCAAATTTTATAAATTGTTTTAAAAAAGCCAACACTTTCAGCTTACTCACCTTACGTTAAAATTTTAAAATTGCTTTTCAACTGCTCCAACAACAGTTTCAGCCATATAATCAATCATCTCATCATTCATGCCAGGGTATACCCCTACCCAAAAACTGTCATTCATTATCCTATCAGTGTTCTTCAATTTTCCAACTACCCTATAGCCGCTCTTGAACTTCCTCATTTGGTCAAAGCATGGATGTTTAATGATATTCCCAGCAAATAACATTCTCGTTTGAATGCCGTTGTTCTCTATAAAATTAACAACCTTATTCCTATCTATACCAGCTTTACATGTGATTAAAAATCCAAACCAGCTTGGTTCTGAATTTTCACATGGTTCCGGTAAAATCACCTTATCAGAAATTTTCGATAAGGCCTCTTTTAGCCGATTAAAGTTATGCTTTCTTTTTTCTACAAAGCTTGGAAATTTCTTAAGTTGCGCACAACCAACCGCTGCCTGCATATCTGTGGCTTTTAAATTATATCCAAAATGTGAGTATACATATTTGTGGTCGTAACCAACTGGAAGATCACCGTATTGCTTATCAAATCTATGCTTACAAAAATTGTCAACCCCCGAAGGGCAAACGCAGTCTCTCCCCCAGTCTCGTAGTGACCTTATTATTTTGCTTAAAAGTGCATTATTAGTGTAAACTGCCCCACCTTCACCCATAGTCATATGATGAGGTGGATAAAAGCTTGAGGTTCCTATGTCACCTATAGTGCCTGTAAACCTACTTTCTCCATCAATTTTGTATTTTGATCCCAGTGCATCGCAGTTGTCTTCTATAAGCCACAGACCATTTTTATCACAAAAAGACTTCACACACTTTAAATCGAAAGGATTCCCTAACGTATGAGCAATCATAACAGCTTTAGTTTTAGAAGACAGAGCCTCTTTCAGTTGACTAATATCTATATTATATTGTGGAATAGTTACATCAACAAAAACAGGAATAGCACCATATTGAACCATAGGGGCAACTGTAGTGGGAAAGCCAGCTGCTACAGTTATTACTTCATCTCCCGGTTTTATTTGTTTTTCTTCCAAGAGAGGAGAAGTCAATGCCATAAAAGCTAAAAGATTTGCACTGGAACCTGAATTTACTAATGAACAATATTTTACACTCAAGTATTCAGCAAAATTTTTTTCAAACTTTTCAGTATACCTTCCAGATGTTAGCCAGAACTCCAACGCACTGTCAACTAAGTTTACCATTTCATCGCTATCATACACCCTTTTAGCATATGAAATTTTGTCACCACGTTTATACTCACTTTCTTTATGAAAAGTGTCTGCATAGTTTTTCACTAAAGATAAAATTTCTTTTCTTGCTTTTTCTTCTAAGCTATTTTTTATCATATTTCTGCCTCTCTTATAAATTCATTAATCTGTTCTTTCATAACTTCATTCATATCATCACCATTTATATAGGCCTTCGTCCATTCACACGTTTTCTCTATTGCTTTTTCTATATTCCAAACAGGTCTCCACTTAAATACATTTTTAATTTTAGAGCAATCCAATTTTAAAAAATTTGCTTCATGAGGTCCTTGATTTGGCCCTTCTTTCCAAGTCAAATCATTTCCCCACTTTTCACAGAATATAGAAACCAGCTCACCTGTAGATACACAATCAGTCTCATCAGGCCCTACATTGTAGTAACCTTGAAAAGATAAGTCTTCAAACTGTCTCTGTGCAATCATAAGATAAGCAAAAAGCGGCTCTAAAACATGTTGGTATGGTCTAGTCGAAAATGGATTTCTTACAATTATAGATTTACCATTACGTGCTGCCCTGATACAGTCTGGTATAATTCGGTCTTTAGAAAAATCTCCACCGCCTATAACATTACCTGCCCTAGCGGTAGAAATTGCAACACCCGAATCGGTAAAAAATGAATTTTTATAGCTGTGAGTAACTAGTTCTGAACAAGATTTAGAGTTTGAATAAGGATCAAAACCATCTAAAGGTTCATTTTCTCTATATCCCCACTCCCACTCATTGTTTTTATAAACTTTATCTGTAGTTATATTTAGAAAAGACCTTACAGTCTTTGAGTCCCTTATACATTCTAATATATTAACTGTACCAATAACATTAGTCTCATAAGTATACTTCGGATCTTTATAGCTTTCTCGTACTAACGGCTGTGCAGCTAAGTGAAAAACTACTTCAGGTGATGTTTCATCAAAAGCAACTTTTAAAGAGTTCAAGTCTCTAATGTCACCTATTACAGAGCTTATGTCACTTTTAATGTTAGCAATTTCAAAGATATTCGGCGTAGTAACTGGCTGTAGTGAGTAACCTGTAACCTCAGCACCTAAGTCTTTAAGTATTTTACAAAGCCATGAACCTTTAAAGCCTGTATGGCCTGTTATAAAAACTTTTTTCCCTTTAAAAAAATCAAGTTTCAATTCATTTCTCTCCTACCACAGTTTCCATGGAGCCTTTTTGTCTTCCCACATTTTTTCTAGCTGCATTTTATCTCTCTGTGTATCCATGCATTGCCAGAAGCCACTGTGTATAAAAGCTTTTAGTTCTCCTTTTTTCGCTACAGCTTCAAGTGGTTCTTGCTCAAAAATGGTTTCGTCACCGTCTATGTAATTAAATATGTCTGGTTCCAATACCATAAAGCCACCATTTATTAAGCTACTATCTGTTTTTTTCTTTTCTCTGAAAGAATTAATAGTTCCATTTTTATCTATATCTAAAACGCCAAATCGTTGGCTAACGTTTACAGCTGTCATTGTAGCAATTCTTCCGTGAAATTTATGAAACTTAACCAAGTCATTTATATTTACGTCGCTAACTCCGTCCCCGTAAGTAACCATAAAAGTCTCATTTTCAACATATGGTTTTATTCTCTTTATCCGTCCTCCGGTCATAGTGTTAAGTCCCGTGTCTACCAAAGTAACTTTCCAAGGTTCAGAAAAATTGCTATGTAAAGTCATTTTATTTTTATTAGCAAAATCGAATGTAACATCACTCGTGTGTAAGTAATAGTTAGCAAAATATTCCTTTATCATGTGAGCCTTGTATCCACAGCATATTACAAAATCATTATACCCAAAGCTTGAGTAAATCTTCATTATGTGCCACAATATTGGTTTCGTCCCGATTTCAACCATTGGTTTTGGCCTTAAATAACTTTCTTCTGAAATCCTAGTTCCGAAACCTCCTGCTAACAAAACTACTTTCACAGTTTCTACTCCCCTTCGTTAAATTATTATTTAATTATAACAGCAGTTTGGTCCGTTTTCAAGTTAATTTTTCTCTAGGTGAAAAATTGTCTCTTGCTTTCGTTCTCTCTAATCAACGTATATATGTACTATATATTCTTTTATCATTTCCATAATTATAAGAGCTAAGCCACTAAAAAATATCAATAGTGAATAGTACTGTACCCTATGCAACATTCGGATTTATAAAAATTTTATTTATCATTTGTGTATATTCCGAAAATAAAACCAACAAAAGTAAACACTATACCAGCAATGAAGGCTATTCTTATCGGTTTTACTGAAAAAGAAGTAAAACCGTTTAACCAAAGAGATAGTAATTTTTTTAAATTATAATTACCTTTTCATATTAGCTATGTTAGATGCTTAGTTCTTAAGATTCATCCAGCAATATAAGGATAACAACTTTGATATTTTATTATCTCATCTACGACGAATCTTTTAATAGCACCAAAGTTACTAAGCTTGAGTACTTTAGGTTTTTCAACTAAACGTTCTGCCATAATGTCATTTATCTTATTACCAAAATTTTTACTGTTTTTTACTCCATAATCAGTCATAGATACATCAAAACCATTCAGCTTACGCAAAAAGTCGGGAATTACTTTTTCAAAAGCGTAGATATGAAATGTTGGTATAAAATTTCTTTACAAAATAAAAAACATAGGTATTAACCTCCCAAATTTGCCAAGATTTTTACGCCGTTTCACTTGTTAATCTGCGTAAATTGTACTCCAAATAAGCCAGCACTATCTCAGGTACCTTTAGATTTTGACCGATACAAAAACTACTGATATTTCTAATTTGACTTATCCCTGACGTTTTTTATATAGGTATAAGTTATTACTAATTCAGTTGATCAACATCACCTAAAATGTCTTGATAAGGAAATCTTAAAATTTTTCGATATTTTGGATTTAGCGCATTGTTTTTATCATATTTCAATTCTTTTATAGAAAATCCCTCTTATTTTTTGAATCCACCCGATTTGGGTTTTATGACTAGGCAACTTATATCATTTTGTTCACATTCAAAAATATCTTTGCCGTTGTAATAGACTTTATCTGCCAAAACCATTATATGATCTACTTTTACGCACCTTTAGTCAATTTTGACACAGAAAACAAACTCCCTTTATTATCCCGCTTAAGTATTTGATTTCAACAATCATACTGTTTTTCGCACCAACTGCAGTTTGCACATTGTAACATACGTCAAGTGTTCTGTCGTTACCATTTCGGTGCACCTATCTTGAATCTGGGGTAACCGTCAAAATTTCATTTTCTTCTTTAAGCATATTGTGTAAGTCTTCAAATTTCTTTTTTCTATACTATAAAATTCTTGCTTCACGGTAATTCGATTATGATTATTTTTCTGGAATTATTTTGTACGAATCTTTGTCACATCTGTCACAACTATTTTGCCTCCGTAAAGTCCTTGTTCTCTCCACATTTCTGAAAATTCATGAAACGTCTGCCTTAATGCCTTTGCATTATCTCTTCGAAAGTTACATATGGTCTCATCATTTGGCTTTAATCCATCCATTAATCACATTACTTCGATGTTTCTACACGTTCCATATCGAAGTTTAGCTGATGAATTTATTCTATTCAAATAGCCATAAATGTACAAATTAAACATTATTCTATGATCATATGGATGACATCCAGTTTTTTACTTAATATTTATTCAATATTTTTCATGTCTAAATGCTCTAATTACATGGCATATGTGATTTTCCCCTACAATATCATCTAAGAAAATTGGGGTTAAACTTATCTGTTGTTTATCTATTCCTATTTTGTATTCCATTGTACTAGTCTTTTCTATTCATTAATCTATTCCTAGTTATATTCTTTTCGCCTTTTTGCACAGACTGAACTGTACACCGTAAATTATTTTTAACCCAGCAATCATCTGATGATTTTGAATTTTTGAATCACATTCAGCCCAATCGACTATTCCAATTGCATTTTTTGGTAAACAAAACCAAATAAATAGTGCAACCCAAAAACGCGAGCATTTTGTTTCATCATCAACTACATTCTATACGCGATTTGCATCCGGATGCTATCCGGTGCTGAGGAACAGCGAGCTGCAAGCTGATTAAATTATCAATTTTCGCAGCATTGGCAGCTGTGTAAGTTGTGTTGCCTGTTGCTACTAAGTTTGTCGTTGAAGTTGCACCCGTCATGTGGTTGTTCGCGGCACCTGTCCTAACAAGTAATTTCTTTTCCCAAAATTCTGCGAACGCTTGAGCCATTTTGTTCGTCAGGAAATTTGTAACATTGATATCTACATTGTTCAAAAGCTTGCGACTAATGACCGACAAAGCCCCGTGTGAGTGGCCTTTAAGCTCGATGGAAGTAAACTTTCCTTGACCTACAACAAGCGCCGTGAATTCGTCACCCTGATATGCGACATTTATGTCACCTGTAGGACTGTCAACACCATTATCCGAGCCATAAACCGGGATTTCCAGCGTGCCTTTGGTACTAAACTTCTCAACTTTTTTGTAAATAGGGGAAAGTTCCTTAACTTTTTCAATGATTTTTTTCGCAATAGTCGTTGGAACAATTGCACCGTTGCTACCATAGGACATTCCAGGACTAGCAGCCCTTTCTTCACCAGTGATGATGAAGTCAACAAATGCGCGCTCCTCCCTTTTTTCTTCTTGATTTTCTGTCTCTTCAT
>URPR01000023.1 GCA_900549775.1 uncultured Oscillospiraceae bacterium
CTAAAACCCGAAGATTTGAATTTATTTGCTTAACTGCTTCTCTATACGCTTTTTCTCCCTCAAGTTTTATCGTCCCTCCGAATGTTTTTGAACATGCCATAAAATTTCACCTCCACTTTTAATATGTGCAACATTAATATCGCACATATTGGGTATTTAAGATAATTATAATAAGGATTTGTCATATTAGGCTTGAACAAAGTGAAAAGCCAGCCGTTTTGAAACGGCTGGTTTATGCTTTTGCATGACTTTCGATGTCATGTCTTTTAATCAGTTAAAATTGTATAACAAAATCTTTTCCTTTTTATGCAAACTTCCAAAAACAACCCGGAGGTTATTAACATAGCTGTAGACATTAAAACCGTGCTCATACTATTGTCGCCAGTTTTCACTTGATTTGCTAAATATTTACTGTTGTCTGTACTTTCACCTGAGTTTGTTGAGTCCATACTTTCAACTTGCTGTGCAATCAATGCAGCTCTTTCTTCGTCCGTTAACTTGTCAATCATAGCGTAAGGTGAGAAATGGTTTTTCCACATTACTAAATATTTTTTGCCGTTCATTTCTACCACCTCTTCGTCAAATTCTTGGTCATCACCATTTTGAACCAAAATCATTTCAAGATCACTTTCGTCCCAACCCTCCGGAATTTCGTACATCATATAAACTGAGTCAAGTGGACCCTCTTTAGTTTCCTCATTAACCTTCGGACGTACTTCAAAGAAATTTATATGTTCTATGGGATAATCACCATCAAGCAGGCTCATCAATTCATTGTAACGTGCTAAACCTTCTTTAACATACGTGACTGATATGCCCAAAACATCGCTGTCGTTTTTCTTTAACACTCTAAGAGGGTCTAGTAAAAATACTCTCAATGTTTTGCCACCAACATCAACGGTTGTTTCTGCCGCTAAACCATTACGCTCACAATAAAGGTAAATTTTCTCCTTATCTGGCATAAAAATCTGAGTGGCCATGTTACCCCTCTTGAAGTCTTTCCAGTATACGTACCCACAGTCTGCGCACGTACACTTTGTACCACCTAGTTTGTCTTCTGTTGGGTCAAAAATGACCTCAGAAAAACTATGCGAAGCTTTGTCTGTCTCCTTTTTACATATGCTGCATACTTTCCAATGCTTGTCATTATCGTGTTCCCATTTAGACTTGTGTCCTTCTTTATCTCGCTCTGCTCCACAATCTGTGCATTCATGCCAGTGATGAGTGCCATCGCTGCTCCATACTTGGGAAAAAGTATGATCATTTTCGTTTTGTTTTTGTTTACATGTTGTACATTCTTCCCAGTGCTTGCCCTCATCGCTTTTTTGCTCAAAAGTGTGTTGGTCTACATTTTGCTTTTCATAACAAGCACTGCATTCATGCCAGTGATGAGTGCCATCGCTGTTCCATTCCGGAGAAAATTTATGTCCTGCTTTTATAATCTCCTCTTTCATTGCTCCGCATTTATTACATGTGTAACTTTTAGTTCCATCTTTTGTACATGTAGGCTCTGTTGTGAAGGTTCCAGCATCCCAGTCATGTGTTATCGTAACTTCTTTTTCCAACCCATCGGTTTTGTTATCGATTATCTCGTATCCGTCTCCCATTGCATCACATTTGATGGTGACGTTTTCTGAAGTGTTAACTAGTTTTACTTTTGTGCGAGATCCGTCTTGCTGATCATGCACGTCATATGCTATTCTTGCCGTTTCACTGGGGACTTTTGCATCTACAAGGTCTAGTCCTCTCTTATAAAAAAAGGTTTCTAAGCTGTTGCATCTTTCGAATGCTCCGATTCCAATAGAAGTAACACTTTTCGGAATGGTTACAGAAGTTAAGCTGGTGCAGTCCCCGAATGCAACGTTCCCAATAAAAGTAACAGTTTCAGGAATGGTTACCGATTTCAAACTGGTGCAGCCATTGAATGTGCCCACGTCAATAACCTCAACACCAGCAGGAATGGTTACTGATTCCAAACTGGTGCAGTATTGGAATGCATCGTATCCAATAGAAGTAACACTGCTAGGAATAATTGCAGAAGTTAGTTTTCTGCATCCTGCGAATGCTCTGCTTTCAATTTTAGTAACATTTTCAGGAATGGTTACCGATTGTAAGTTGCTGCAGTCCCAGAATGCATAGGCTCCAATAGAAGTAACACCTTTAGGAATGGTTACAGAAGTTAAGTTATCGCATCCTTCGAATGCTTTCTTTCCAATATAAGTAACATTTTCAGGAATTGATACTTCACCGCTTGCCTTTTTACCATCAATTAAAATTTTATTTACTACAACCAATGGGTTTTCATTTTGTTTTTTTTCTAACCAAGGGGTATTATAAAATACTTTGCCACCAAAATAATTAACACTTTCAGGAATGGCTACTAATTCCAAACTGGTGCAGTTTTGGAATGCCTCGTCTAGAATAGAATTAACACCTTTAGGAATGGTTACCGATTTCAAACTGGTGCAGTTTTCGAATGCACTGTATCCAATAGAAGTAACACCTTCAGGAATGGTTATCGATTCCAAACTGGTACAATTTGGAAATACATTGTATCCAATATAAGTAACACCTGATTCAATTATAACAGATTTGATATTCTTGATATGTCCATACCACGGTGTTGTATTAGGATAAGAGTAATCTTTTATTCTGCCCGAACCAGAAATGGTTAATGTGCCAGACTCATCATCAAATGCCCATTTAACACTATTTTCGTTGCCTCCCACCCCGCAGTTGCCGCTTTTTGCTTCCCCCTCTGCTGCCCACGCAACGTGTGGAATAGATAAGTTTATTACCAGCAAAGCCAAAAGCAAGCATAAAATTTTCTTTTTCATAAAAAACTCCCCTTCAAAATTTTTACAAAAGTAGAAATTTAGTATAAAATAATTCTTTATTTAATTAAATTATAGTTTATTACTTATAATATTTCAACTTTTCGAGAAATTTTTTCACGATTTCTATGAAACTGAAAAGTCTGCTGATTCCGTATAAAAAATTGGGATTTTCGTTTTCCCTGGCCTCCGTCAGGTAACTATTTACACTGCAATAATTTGCATCGAATGCTTTGTTCCATCCTAGGTCAACGCTGAAATATTTATACTCTGCTCATATTCGTTTAACGTGTTATATACGGGTCACGCAACCGCATACATTTTCAAAAATTCTGTAAAAATCATCAATGCGAAGTGCCAGCTCGGGCTCCGCACCAACACGAAAATGGCTGCAAGCGTAAAGGTCTTAAAACTTTTCCTCACGATTTCTAAAACAACAGTCTCATATATCCTACGGTTAGGATTTTCTTAGCGAACAACACAAAGTGCAGCTACATATAAAATCCATTGATAACCGCATAAGCACTCATAAATGCTGTTTCCGGTTTTAAGGCCTCGGGGCATTACAAGCAATTTTAAAACATCATCAAATTGACTCAGTTTTTGCTAATCTAGAAAATATCTTTCATCTTTTCCTTCACAGATTTTTAGAAACTTCTCGCACTGTTTCATAACATATTTAGGCGTTGGTATTTCATTTTTTACAAATTTGTCCGCGTAAGTATAGCTTTAATGGACAGCAAGCTATCCTTTCATCGCACACAAAGTTCATTTTTAAACCCTGAAACATCGCCCGCATTGCACTCTAACCGCGAGCCGTTAAACTTTTGATTTTCAGTAATCTTAACTCGCGGCGCGTCCTCATGGATTCCGTGCCCTGAAAGGAAATCAAGTAATGGATAGACTCACCACCATTTTGCCAATTTCAAAGTGTTGTGATTATTTTCATTAGCGTTGCAACACGGCATTGTCTATCTTTCTTTGCAATTGGTTTCTTCTTGCAAACATAATCATCTTCACGTATCTTGACAAAATATCTACAGCGGTGTGGCATTCTCTTATCTCACTTTTATATCCCCTTAAAGTTTTATTGCAAAGACTTTATAGCATTGGAAAGCAATGTCCCGAACGCTACCCGCTTGCATTATCATAATCTCACTTCCTAAACCTGCGCATGAAAAATCACACTCTACTTTCATTAAAGTGTGATCATCCCATTATTAATTGGAAAACTGTCCATACTATCATTTTATAATAAAACTTAGGGGAATTATAGCAAATTTAATCATTTAATTTCATGTTTCCTTATTTTGTGTATTATTTATATAAAATCTGCAAAAAGTCTCTGCTATACATGTGCGTATGTGTATCGTGCCGAATAACAAAAATTACAAATTCAATTTATGTAAAATATAGAGAATTTTGAGAAAATATATTGCATTTTGGAATTAATTGTAACATAATGCAATTATAAGGATATTCGGTGTTTAATAAAAGTCAAAACAATTACTGAATTACTTTAAAAATTTCCATTTTACAATGTTCGCTGAAACTCAAATAAACTTAATTATTCCATTTTTAAGATTTAAATCAAGAAAGGAGCTGCATTAAAATGAACAATCTTATGTGATGTTTTTAAGCTGTTTTATCTAAAAGTTAAATGTAAAGGAAGTGAGAAAAACATTAATCGTGCAATAAATATAACATAAAATTTAAAATTAAGGAGGTATTGTTTTATGAACAACTTTAGTAATCATCTTAAAAAATTTTTATCAGTCTTATGTATATTCTCATTATCATCAATAAGTATTACGAACTCGAAGTGCTTTGGAGCTGTGACACCACCTAACTTCGTAATACCAACACCAACTGTAACACCAAATATAACAATCGGTGGTGAACCTAGTAATTACTCCATTCTTTTCGATGCGTTTAGACAATTATTTCCAGATCAAGAACCAACTCAAGAACAACAAACAGCAATGGAAGAAACAGCAAATAGAATAAGGCAAAACAGAGAAGATGCAGTTGCAAGTGAAATTTCAAGAAGAAACGGTGCTCCACAAGCAGAAGTACCTGCCAACAGACCGGTCGCAGTACAAGCTATACCAGGCGGGTCAGAATTTGAAGTTAACAGCATTATTTCCGATTTATTTAGAAGATTACTTGGTGGCAGAGAAGTGAACAGGGGTACCCCTGAAAACGATGCATTAAATAGAGCAATAAATAAAACAAATGAAAAAAGAAAAAAAGCAGTTGCAGCAGTAACTGCAGAAAGAGATGCAACCCAGCAGGCAGTTGCAGCAGCGAACACAGCAAGAGATAGTGCTATTAGAGAAAGAGACGCAGCTCGGCAGAGAGTTCGAGAACTAGAGGGCGCAGTTGCAGCAGCAAATGCAGAAAGAGATGCAGCTCGGCAGGCAGCTGCAGATACAACAGAACTAACTAATGCTTTACAAAGAATTCGTGAGTTAGAAGGTGAAATCACTAGGTTAAATGGTGAAATTGCTAGATTAAATGGCGAAATCACTAGACATCGCTCTGAAGCTGATCATGCTGGTCTTTTAAATTTGGAAGGAACAAGTGAAGAATTTAGAGCCAATGCTGAAAGAATGCTGGATATCCGAGATCCTCGGATAGGAAATCTGGTTGCACAATTACTCCGTGCTCAAAATGAACTACGGGCTTTCAAACAATTGAGAGAACTAGAGTTAGAAGAATCAAATAAAGAATTAGAAAAAAAAGTCAATGCCTTAAGACGAATTGGTAATGAGCTCCAAAGGTTAAAGGAAAGATTAAATCAGCTTGAAAGACAGTTAACACAAGCAGAAGTAACATCAGAGGAAAGAGACAATTTAAGGAGACAAATATCAACTCTTAAAAGAGAGATACAAGAAAAAGAAGCTGCAAACACACAAGCAACAAGTGAACGCGATAACTTGCTAAATGTAATAGGAGCATTAGAAACAGAAATACAAAACTTAAGGGAAAAATTACAGGTTAAAGAAAGACGAATAAATGACGCATTTAAAGAATATGAGAAGCTTTCAGAGATTTTTAATAGAGAAAGTGAAAGATTAGATCAAGCTAATCTTGATTTGCAAGAAGCAGTGCAAAGACGGGCTGAAGCGGAAAATAGGGCAAATGAGCTAGAAGAAAGTTTTAAAAGAGCAAGTGCAGAAATGGCTGAACAAGCTCAACAAATAGCTAATCTCCGAGAAGAGTGCATTAGATTAGAAGAAGAACTCACTAGAAATGAAGAAGAATTAGCAAATGCTCTTGAGGGCAACAGGGAAGCTGTAGCTGCTTATAGATATGCAATAAGTGCAAAAGCAGCTGCAATAGAAGCAAAGAATGCAGAAATAAGAGAAAAAGAAGCTAGAATAAGACAATTGGAAACTCAAATAGCAGATTTAAAAAATGAACGCGATAAATGGAAACGTAAAGCAGAACTGGCAGAAGCTGAAATGAGAAGAGCAAATGAGGAGTTAGAAAAAGTATCTAACAATATTTTAGAAACAGAAAAAACCGCTTTTGATTTAAAGCTTGAGCTAGAGAGAAAAAAGGCAGAATTAGAATCTGCCAATAAAATAGAAGAAGAAAAAGTTAAAGCCGCAAGGTTAGAAGAACAAAGAAAAGCTCTTGAGGAAAAAACTCGAGCAATCGCAGAGACTGAAGAAAAAGCTCTTAAGGAAAAAGAACAAGCAATTGCAGCAAAAGAGCAAGAAAAACAACAAGCACTTACAGCAGCTAATGCGGCAGCGGAAGAAAAGGTTAAAACTGCAAGATCAGAAGAACAAAGAAAAGCTCTTGAGGAAAAAACTCAAGCAGTTAAAGACACGCAGGAAAAAGCTTTTAAGGAAAAAGAGCAAGCAATTGCAGCAAAAGAGCAAGAAAAACAGCAAGCGCTTGCAACAGCTAATGCGGCTGCAGAAGAAAAGGTTAAAGCTGCAAGAGCAGAAGAACAAAGAAAAGCTCTTGAGGAAAAAACTCAAGCAGTTAAAGACGCACATGAAAAAGCTTTTAAGGAAAAAGAGCAAGAAAAACGACAAGCGCTTGCAACAGCTAATGCGGCAGCGGAAGAAAAGGTTAAAACCGCAAGAGCAGAAGAACAAAGAAAAGCTCTTGAGGAAAAAACTCAAGCAATTAAAGACGCACAGGAAAAAGCTCTTAAGGAAAAAGAGCAAGCAATTGCAGAAACCGAAGAAAAAGCTAAGAAAGACAAAGCCCAAGCACTTGCAGAGGTCGAAGAAAAGGCTAAGAAAGACAAAGCCCAAGCACTTGCAGAAGCTGAAGAAAAAGCTAATAAAGACAAAGCCCAAGCAATTAAAGATGCACAGGAAAAAGCTCTTAATGAAAAAGAGCAATTAACTAGAGAAAAAGATGAAGCTAATAATGCAAGACAAATAGCTATACAAGAAAGAATTTCCTCAAATGAAGCTAGACAAAGAGCTGAACAAGCACTTGCAGCAAAAGAGCAAGAAAAACAACAAGCACTTGCGGCAGCAAACACAGCAAAAAACACAGTTATCGCAGAAAGAGATGCAGCTAGACAGGCAGTTACAGCAGCGAATGCGGCAAGAGATAGTGCTATTAGGGAAAGAGACGCAACTCGGCAAGCAACTGCGGCAGCAAACGCAGCAAGAGATAGTGCTATTAGGGAAAGAGACGCAGCTCGGCAAGCAACTGCGGCAGCAAATGCAGTAAGAGATAGTGCTATTAGAGAAAGAGACTCAGCTCGACAGGCAACTGAGGCAGCGAATTCAGCAAGAGACAGTGCTATTAGAGAAAGAGACGCAGCTCGGCAGGCAACTGCGGCAGCAAATGCAGCAAGAGACGGTGCTATTAGAGAAAGAGACGCAGCTCGGCAAGCAACTGCGGCAGCAAATGCAGCAAGAGACAGTGCCATTAGGGAAAGAGATGCAGCTCGGCAAGCAGTTACAGCAGCAAATGCAGCAAGAGGTAGTGCCATTAGAGAAAGAGACTCAGCTAGACAAGCAGTCACAGCAGCAAACGCAGCAAGAGACAGTGCTATTAGGGAAAGAGACACAGCTCGACAGGCAGTCACAGCAGCAAATGCAGCAAGAGACAGTGCTATTAGAGAAAGAGATGCCGTTCGACAGAGATTAAATGCTTTAGGATTAGATAGATTGACTGACCGTGACGTATGGGCAGCAAGAGAAATTATTTGGGGAAATAATCGATGGGGCAATTACCCACATAGAGTACCTAACTTAAACAGAGAAGGTTATCATGGTTCAGCAATACAAGATTTAATAAACTGCTGGCATAGTCTTGGATTATTCTAATGTTATTATGAAGTTATTTTCGATTTTACTTGCATGAATGCTATGTATTTAATTTTTTTGCCTTAATTATGCCAATGGGGAGCAATCCTGGCGGTACAGCCTCGCCAGGATACTCTTTCCAATGTATGACAAATATTGGAACAGCAATTATCAGAACTGGCTTATCAGAAACGTTGATCCAAGCAATGGGAACACATGGCATCAAATACTTACTGTGGATGATAATACTATTAGAGAAAGAGAAATGCAGTTCGACAGAGATTAAATTCTTTAAGGCTAAGATAGATTAACTGATCATGATTTGTGGGCAATAAAAAGAATTGTTTTGGAAAATAATCAATGGTGTAATTATCCCCATAAAAGTATCTAATCTAAATAGAAGATTATCATGGTTCAGCAATACGAGGTTTAATAGACCTTTGGTATTAATTAGAGTTATTTTAATTATAAGGAGAAGATCATTGAAAAAAATATGTAGTATTTTATTAATCTGCAGTATCTTTGTTGCTCAAAGTTTAACAGTTTTTGCAAATAATTCAGTTGTAAACGACGTACCTACCACTCTGGAAAACAATGTCGTCTCTGATAAAAATGTAGAAATTGTTTTGAAAAATAATTCTAAAACCGATGACAAAAGATCTACAGATTTACAAAAAGTCCAAAAGGATTTTGCAGAAGATTATGATGAGTATTATAAGCCATCTAAATGGGAAATCACAAAAAATATAGCTAAATGTCTTGGTAAAGCTTTTATAAACGATGTCAAATCTTATATTATGTTCTATCCATTATTTAAGGTAGCTCAGTTAATTTCTTTTTTATCAATATACTTACCATCTTATGCATTTTATAAAAAGACAGGTATTAACATTCCAGCTAAGGTATCAAGTGTTTTCACAAAAAATGAAAGCTTAAATATAATTGGTCAAAATCTTTATAACGTGATACCTTTAACTTTAGCCTCATTCATGTTTAAGTGGGGTAAAGATTTATATTTATTTGCAAAATCTTAATTTATCAAAAATTTTATCATCTGTATATTTTAAGAGCCAGGTTTTACTTTAATATAAAGCCTGGTTCTTTATTTTAAATTTTATTTGCATAAAAAACTATTAAGTTTTTTCCGCTCTATCTCTAACTACGCTCATACTTTTAGCAATTTGCTACCATGTTAACCACTACTAGTGTATATTAAAGTTAAAACTATATTTTTAATCGCATTGTTTTGTTATATAAAAATTGATTCAAAATCCTTAAAAATAAAGAATATTTGCATATTCATAAGCATCTTCAGCCCTTGTCAGCTCTATTTCATGGTGGCTTTTCCCTCCGATTGTTCATCACGGCTCCATTTATCATGCCAGAAATTTTATTAACTGTCTTCTCTGAAATCCCACGTAAATTTACAAGCTCATTTAGAGAACAATTGATATAAATGCAGTTGGCTTTATTTGATTGTATAGCTCATTGATGATATCAATGAGCGCCGTTTTATAATTTGTAGTAAATTAATATTTTGGGCACTTGTACAAAACTTCTTTTAATAATATCCTGGATAACTTCTACTTCCATGTCATACCCCTCCAGTCATGCTTACAATTTTCTCTTGTTGTATCTTTTGCTCTCTGTACGCTGTGATAAACCACGCGGCATTTTACCTTATAACCCTTTTGATGTAGCTTTATGAATAGTCAATTACGCTTTGCAGTTATTCGCCACAGAGTTTTTTTAATTTTTCATACTCATTGTCTGAAAGTAACACATTTCTATACTCACCGTACACACGAATCGATGTGCTTTTCTTTGGTATTGCGCTAACAATACTTTTTTGTCTTTGATTTATGATTACAGTCATGTTTAAATCGGTACTAAAATCTTTTGCTTAACTGCTTCTCTATAACGCTTTTTTCCCCTCGTTCCTCCGAATGTGTTTTAACCTGCCATAAAATTTCATCTTCGATGAAATAAAAATAAGCATTCCATTTCTGAAATGTTTTAAAATTATTTTAGAAAAATCCATTTTTTATACAATTATTTGTTCTTAGATCATTATTCTTGTATTTTTTAATTTTGTTAAAAATTAATTAAAATAATAAACTAAATCATTTAACTTCTGTACAATACTATCATGTCGATTTTCTGCTGATATGAACATTGATTTTAGCCCTGCTATAACTTTGCCATCTTCAGTTACCTCCAGCGTCCTCCTATAATCGTTTTTTCTCCGCCTTGTTTCGTATAATTCTTCGTATTGTACAATATTTCAACACTCCTTTTGTTTTAAATTTTCAACCTCCATTTTTTGTATGTAGCATTGACCTCGTCTTCAAATGGATTGTTTGCTGTTGGATACTTCGTTGAAATTATGCAACCGAGCTTATTCAAAATATTTAATTGCCCAGACCTCATTGCTTCAATTGCATAACTATTTGGAAGTGCTCCGACTTCATCTGCAAGAAACACGTTAGGTAGTTTTCCGTCCATTCTAGAATTGCTGTAGTTGAGCGGTGTATACCGGTTTTCATTTGGAATAAATTCGATATAGTCGCGCAGAACTTTAAAACGAGGTGTACCCTTATTTTGATAGACAAGCGGACTCGATTTTAAGATTTCTTCAATTGCCGTCTTAACTTCACGTGATAAAGCCCCATCTGGAGCCACTGAGTAGAATTTGCTGAATTTCGGTTCCAATAAAAAAAGCAACACGAAAATGGTTGCAATCGTAAAGGTCTTAAAGTTTTTCCTTGCGACTTCTAAGACAACAGTCTCATATCGCCTACGGTTAGGATTTTCCCGGTGAACAACACAAAGTGCAGCTGCATATAAAAGCCATTGATACCCACACGAACATTCATAAATGCTGTTTCCGGCCTTAAGGCCTCGGGGCATTACAAGTAATTTTAAAACATCATCAATTTGACTCAGTTTTTGTTCATCAAGAAAGTACTTTTCTGATTTTCCATCGCAGATTTTCAGAAACTCCTCGCACTGCTTTATAACATACTTAGGCGCTGGAATCTCATTTTTTACAACTTTGTCCGCGTAAGCATAGCTTTTATGTTTAATCATTTGGTACGCCCTGAAAGGAGATCAAGTAAAGGATCAGACTCACCACCATTTTGCCGATCTCGAAGTGTTGTGATTATTTTCATCAGCGTTACAACCGTTTTGTTTGCGCTGTCTGTTGTTCTATTAAACTGCGTCACTGCTGGATGTGAGTAAAGATTTGTTTCACCATTCACATAGGTCTTGTCGATAAAAAAACCATCTTTCTCAATTGTTACCCTCAATTCGTCCAAGATTTGCAGCTGGGTTTGATACCGTTCAAATGTGGTTACAAAAAATAGATTTTGCTCCACACCATAGTTTTGCGCCAATTTTAAGATTTCTTTCGCTTGGTCTTTCAAATTAAGTTTTCTATCCATATTTTTGCCTCCTTTATCCATCATCAGTTAAGTTTTTTCGCTTTTTGTCCAGTCAAATTTTCCCAGCGTTCTATAATTACGTCAACATAACTAGGTGATAATTCCATTAAATATGCAGTCCTCCCATTCTGCTCGCATGCAATTAGCGTTGTTCCACTACCTCCAAATATATCTAAAACAACATCTCCCTTTTTCGTATTATTTTTTATTTGATAATCAAACAGGCTGACAGGCTTCATTGTTGGGTGTTTTTCTGATTTTTGTGGTTTCTCAAAGTCCATGACCGTAGTTTGCTTTCTGTCACTTGCCCAAAAATGGCTTGCCCCTTTTTTCCATCCATAAAGGCATGGTTCATGCTTCCAATTATAGTCTTGCCGCCCCAATACCATCGAATTTTTGTTCCAAATCAAACATTGCCGAACCTGCCAATCAACGTCCAAACACGCAGCTCTAAAACTGTAACCTTTTGAATCCGAATGCCATATGTAAAATGCTGCCCCGGGTCTCATTGCACAGTCCGCATTGTAAAAGCTTGTTTTTAAAAATTCTTCAAATTTTTCGTCAGACATATTATCATTTTCAATTTTCAGCAAATTTGAATTTTTTCCAGTGTAATCTAAGTTATATGGTGGGTCTGTTAACAGCAAATCGGCTCTAACTCCACTCATCAATTTTTCTACATCTTCAGCGCAGGTACTGTCACCGCACATTAACCGATGTTTTCCAAGCTGATATATTTCTCCAACTTTAGACTTTGGTTCTGGTTTTAGTTCTGGAATTTCACTTTCTTTGACTTCAGCTTCACCAAAATCCAATTCAACGTCATCCAGCGTAAATCCCGTCAATTCGATATCAAAATCGATGTCCATAAGCCCTCTCAGTTCTTCGCTTAATACCGACATATCCCAGCCTGCATCTTCAGCCAACCTGTTATCGGCGATTATATATGCAGACTTTTGTGCTTCGTTTAAATCTTCTACAAATATACATGGCACACCCAAAAGACCTAATTTTTTTGCCCCTAAAAGTCTTCCATGACCAGCGATTATCATGTAATTTTCATCAATTAAAATGGGATTTAAAAAGCCAAACTCTCTTATACTTTCGGCAATTTTTTGAATTTGTTCTTCACTGTGAGTTCTTGCATTCTTCTCGTATGGCTTGATTTTTTCTATTTCCACATATTCAAATTTTCTCATCAATTTCCTTCTTTCCATACTTATTTTAAACTAAAAAAAATACCATTTAGCCAATTCCATATGGGTCTTTTTCCAAAAAACTCGCGCGCGCGAAATGTCGGTGTAAATTTACCGGGGCTGTCGGTGTTAAGCCATTCTCTGGCATCTTCACCCGCAGGCTGGGGGGGCAACGTGACGTTGCATCCAATTCGCGAACACAGATTTTCAAATAAAAAAGCTTCCTGCCCGCGGATTTTATCTTGCGTTATTTTCTTGCTCAGAAATTATTTTTTTGACTTCATCGGACGATATCTCACCACGGTCGCACATCGCGTGGTGCATAGAACAAAGAGTAATTAAATTATTATCATCAAGCCGCAGTTCTTTGCTTGCGTTAATTGGCACTGCATGATGAACCTGCAAGTCATTACAATTGTATTTGCGAT
>URPR01000024.1 GCA_900549775.1 uncultured Oscillospiraceae bacterium
ACTCTTTATACTTTAAAATTTTTTCGCTTTTTCCGTTTGCCTTTTTTTCAAAAAATTCAGCAAGTTTGTGGAACTTTGTTTTTTTTATGAAACTAAAAATTTTATTGATAAATAGTAATATAAACGGAACCGGCAAAACGTTTCCTATCACGCAAAGTGGAAACGCCAACCGCCAATATACCCCTAATATACTAGCGGCCACAAGTCCACCTCTCAGTTCCAGTATCGGGACTATAGAAATTAAAAATGCCACTAGTTCCTTCGGAATGCACGATAATGCGCCAACTATGCTCTGAATCAATGAATCTGCCACTAATTTTTCCTCCTAAGATAAATAACTTTTTTATTATCGCATTTTAATTAATAACTCCTCCGCCAATCACTATATCTCCATCATAAAACACAACTGATTGACCCGGCGTTATAGCACGCTGCTTTTCGTAAAATTTCACATTCACAGTGCTTTTATCCATTGGTATTAATTTCGCTCTTTCTGGCTTTGCTTTATATCTAACCTTTGCAGTTATTTCTATTTCTTTTTCTAAAGCGTCAAACATAGTAAAACTTAAATTGTCTGCAATCAGTTCCGTGCTGTATAAATATTCTTCGCTTCCCAACGTGACGGTATTGTCATCCTTGTTCAGAGAAATGACATACATTGGCTTTCCAAAGCCTACCCCTAAGCCTTTCCTCTGTCCCACAGTATAATTTATTATCCCCTTATGCTCGCAAAGTCTGTTACCATCAGCATCCACAAAATGTCCAGGGTTCGCTTTTTTGTTAATATATTCTTCTATGAAACTTACATGGCTGCCGTTTTTAATAAAGCAAATGTCCTGACTATCAGGTTTGTCAAACACCATTAAATTGTTTTCCTTGGCTATTTTACGAGTTTTTTCTTTATCAATATTCGCTATAGGAAATAAAATTTTAGATAATTGTTTTTGACTTAAGTTATATAGCACGTAACTTTGATCTTTTGCAGAGTTCGCCTTTTTCAGTAAATATTTCCCCATTTTTTCATTATATTCTATATTAGCATAATGACCTGTAGCTATATAGTTAAAACCCTTGCCTTCTGCCAAGTCAAAAATTTTACCAAATTTGATATATTTATTGCAAACAACACATGGATTTGGAGTGTGCCCGGAAATGTATTCATTTACAAAAGATTTTACAACTTTCTCTTCAAAATCTTGCGATAAATCCACAACAAAATGGTCTATCTTCAACTGTTCAGCTACCTTTTTAGCGTCTTCAATGTTTTTTTTGTCCGTAGCATTGTTTCTCTGAAGTTGCATAGTAACGCCAGTAACATCATAGCCGTTTTGCTTCAAAAGCAACGCAGAAACAGATGAATCCACCCCTCCGCTCATCAAAACTAAAACTTTTTTCTGATTCTTCATATACAATCCTTCTTGATCACTTGATAAAAACCACACAGCAAATAATTATTCTTTAGTCAAAAAGCTCCATTTTACGCCTTGCTGTGTATCTTCAAGCACAATATTTTTCCCTTTTAGTTCGTCTCTTATTTTGTCCGCCAAGACCCAGTTTTTTTCTTTTCTGGCTTTTTCTCTTTTTTCTATTAAAGCTTCTATTTCTTCATCTAATGATTCAGATTTTCTATTATAAACTAGACCTAAAATTCCAGAAAGTTCATCAAACAAGCTCATTGCAAACTTAATTGCACCTTCATTTAAATTTTCCTTTTTGCCAAAAGCTGAATTTATATCTCGTACCAAGTTAAAAAGGCTAGACAGCGCTACAGCTGTGTTTAGATCATCTTCCATTGCGGATATAAAATCTTCTTTATCCTTCAAAAATTGCCCTTTTAACTCTTCACTTATGTTTCCAACTTCAGAATGGCTTAGTAAAAAGTCCAAGTTTTTTCTGCAAGAATACAACCTATCTAAAGAAGCAATGCACTGTTCTATCACTTCTTTGCTATAGTTTATGGGGCTTCTGTAATGTGAAGCCAGCATCAAATATCTAATAGGCTCGTATCCATAAACATTCGCAACATCCCGCACAGTGAAGAAATTGTTTAATGATTTGGACATTTTTTTGTTATCTATATTTATATAGCCATTGTGCATCCAGAATCTAGCAAAAGTCTTGCCTGAAAAAGCTTCGCTTTGTGCAATTTCATTTTCATGATGCGGAAAAATCAAATCTTGACCACCATAGTGTATATCTATTGTCTCACCTAAGAACCTTCTAGACATGGCAGAACATTCAATATGCCAACCTGGTCTTCCTTGACTCCATGGTGAGTCCCAATACGGTTCCCCTTTTTTGGCAGCTTTCCAAAGCGCAAAATCCATCGGGTCTTCTTTTTCGTCTCCAATGCTTATTCTTGCTCCCGCTTCAAGTTCATCTAAAGGCTGATGTGAAAGCTTACCGTATCCATTAAATTTTTTCGTTCTAAAGTAGACATCGCCATTTTCAGCTTTATACGCATAACCATTTTCTTCTAATTTTGAGATCATGTTTATAATCTCGTCTATATTTTCGGTGGCTTTTGGGTGAATGGTAGCTTCCCTTATGTTTAAACCTTTCCTATCTACTTCATATTCCTTTATATATTTTTCAGAAATAGAAATATAATCGCTGTTTTCTTCGTTTGCTTTTTTTATTATTTTATCATCTATATCCGTAAAATTCTGGACAAATACCACTGCGAAGCCTTTGTATTCCATATATCTTCGCAAAATATCGCACACACAAATAGGTCGAGCGTTTCCTATATGAATATAATTGTAAACAGTTGGTCCACAAGCATAGATTTTTACAACATTCGGCTCAAGTGGTGTGAATTCCTCTTTTCTTCTCGACATTGTATTATATATCTTCATAAGCCAAGTTCTCCCTCTAAAATATAACTCTATTTTATCCTAATTATATAATATTAGCAACTATTTATTACACTATGTAAGGCACATACTGCCTAAGTTAATTGCGCATAATAGCATTGAGGTGATGAAAATGAAAAATAACTTTAATGAAAACCTGGACTCAAATAAATTTTTTCAATCTCTTCCATCATACGTTCAAGAGACTATAAAGCAAAGTGGTATTACTCTTAATTCTGAAGAAGAGTTGAAAAAATGTGCAAACACATTAATGAACAATAAGTAATAATTTAAAAACATTCACAGCGCGAAAATCCTGTGAATGTTTTTATTTATTATTTTTTATTTTCTATTTCTTCTTTTAATGTGGATATAAACTCTGCAAGTGACATGCTACCTAAATCACCATTTTTTCTTGACCTAACCGAAACTGTATTTGAAGAAACTTCCTTCTCTCCTACAACCAACATATACGGTATTTTTTTAAGCTGCGCTTGTCTTATTTTATATCCTATTTTTTCATTTCTCTTATCAACCGATGCTCGTATATTTGCTGCTTGTAAGTCTTCTTCGATTTTTTCAGCACTTGCTTGAAATGCCTCACTTATAGGCAAAATAACAACCTGTTGCGGTGCCAACCACAATGGGAAAGCTCCTGCATAATGTTCGGTTAAAATACCTATAAATCTTTCTATGCTTCCGAAAATAACCCTGTGTATCATTATAGGCCTGTGTTTTTGACCGTCTTCACCCACATAAGTCAAATCGAATCTTTCAGGCATTTGGAAATCAAGTTGTATAGTTCCGCATTGCCAGGTTCTACCTAAACTGTCTTCAAGGTGGAAATCTATCTTAGGACCATAAAAAGCCCCATCGCCTTCATTGATCTTATATTCCTTTCCATTTTTCTTAAGCGCCGATTCAAGAGCTTTCGTAGCTATATTCCATTGCTCATCAGATCCCATAGAATCTTCCGGTCTTGTAGAAAGTTCAATCGTGTACTTAAACCCAAAAGTAGAATAAAAGTCATCAATCAAATTCATAACACCGATTATTTCAGATTCTATCTGGTCTGGCGTCATGAAAATATGTGCATCGTCTTGAGTAAAGCATCTAACCCTCATAAGCCCATGAAGAGCACCTGACAGCTCGTGTCTATGCACTAAACCAAGCTCAGCGACTCTCTCTGGAAGGTCTCTATAAGAATGCATCTTACTCTTATAAACTAGCATCCCGCCGGGGCAGTTCATTGGTTTTATAGCGTGTTCTACATCATCTATAACCGTTGTGTACATGTTCTCCTTATAATGGTCCCAATGCCCCGATCTCAACCATAAGTCCTTATTAAGTATCATCGGCGTTTTTATCTCAACGTACCCTGCTTTTTTATGCTTTTCTCTCCAAAAGTCTTCAAGTATATTTCTCAATACCATGCCATTTGGTAAGAAAAACGGAAAACCCTGACCTTCATCAAAAAGATCAAACAGTTCCAGTTCTCTACCAAGTTTCCTGTGATCGCGCCTCTTTGCTTCCTCTATCTTTTCTAGGTACTCATCAAGCATTTTGCTTTTCGGGAATGATATACCGTAAATCCTTTGAAGCATTGGACGGCTAGAATCGCCTCTCCAGTAAGCGCCGGTACAATTTAATAGCTTAAACGACTTTACTTTTCCAGTCGACATTAAATGCGTCCCTGCACAAAGGTCCACAAACTCGCCCTGTCTTCTGAACGTCAAATCCGCACCCTTTTCGGCTAAATCCTCAATAATTTCAACTTTATACGGCTGATTATGCTCTTTCATAAAGTCTAGCGCTTCATCAGGCTTCAAGGTAAACTTTTCAACTTCCAAATCTTCTTTAATTATTTTTTGCATTTCTTCTTCTATCTTAACAAGGTCATCATTTGTCAAAGATCTCTCTAAATCAAAATCATAGTAAAAACCCGAATCTATAGCCGGACCGATAGCCAATTTAACATCCTTAAACAGCCTACAAACAGCTTGAGCCATAATGTGAGCTGTAGTGTGCCAATAGGTTTTCTTACCGTCAGCATCATCAAAAGTTAAAATTTCCAAACTGCAATCGTCCAAAAGTTCAGTTTTCACGTCTTTAAGTTCGCCGTTTACTTTAGCTGCGCACATGTCTTTATAAAGACCCGCACCTAAAGACTTTGCTACTTCGAAAATCTTTGTACCTTGTGCATATTGCTTAACCACGCCACCTTTTAAAGTAACATTAATCATTTTTTCGCTTCCTTTCAAAACATCATAACTTGCATTTTACCACCATTTAGCACGTAACGTCAAGTTGTATAACATCACAAAGGTAGCTAAAACTCCGCGTTATCTTCGTTTTCTTAAAAATGCACCTTTTTTTATGTTTTTTTCAAAAGGTATATATACTTTTTGCATAGCATGTGGAGCCGAAACTATTTCATTATTCCACTCATCATACATTTTTTCTACCTTTAAGACAAACGGAGCTCTCCCAGGCTCTAGGACATCTAAAGTATCGCCAGTTGAAAATTTATTCCTCTGTGTTACAAGTAACATACCATTTTCGTACCCTTCGCAAACCCCAACAACGTCATAGTTTCTAATATATCCACCATTTGAGTAAACTTGTCCAGGTTCGCTGTTAAAGTAAAAGCCTGTGTTGTATTCCCTATGGCTAATCTTTTCAAGCTCATCCTTCATCCAAGGTTTTACTTGCCAAGCTGTCCCAGTATTTCCGGTAAATGAGTAATAATCTAAAAGTGCCATCTTGTAAGCGTTAGTCGTTACAGCCACATAATAAGCCGATTTTGCCCTACCTTCTATCTTTAAACTGTTCACACCAGCTTTCACTAGCTCGTCTATATGCTCTATCATACATAAATCTCGAGAATTTAGAAAATAAGTACCGTCCGCCTCCTCAAACACTGGAAAATACTGTCCTTGTCTATTTTCTTCAACCAAATTGTATTTCCACCTACACGGTTGAGCACAATCGCCTCTATTGGCATCGCGACCTGTTAAATAGCTCGACAATAAGCATCTGCCTGAAAAGGATACACACATCGACCCATGTACAAATGCTTCCAGTTCCAAATTTTCATCTGTTTTTTGTCTAATCTCGGTTATTTCCGAAAGTGAAAGTTCTCTAGCTAAGACAACCCTTTTCGCACCCATTTCATGAAAGGTTCTAGCCGTCAAATAGTTAACTACACCCGCTTGTGTAGAAACATGCATGTCAGTTTTTGGAGCCAATTTCTTTATCAGTGCCAACGTCCCCACATCTGCCACTATAAAAGCGTCTATTTCCAGATCTCGTGCAGTTTCTACGAATTCAGGCAGGTGGTCAATTTCATTGTTTCTTGGCAAAGTGTTGCATGTCAAATACACCTTTACTCCATTTAAATGCGCATAATCTATTGCATTTTTTAAGTCTTCTTTGCTAAAGTTACTGGGCGATGTTCTCATACCAAAGCTTTTTCCTGCCAAATAAACTGCATCTGCACCAAAGTTTACAGCTGCTAAAAATCTTTCCATGTCCCCCGCCGGAGATAAAACCTCCGCTCTTTTTATTTTCTCTTTATTCATTTGAGTCTCCATTTGTATTAAGTTTCAAAGTTTATGTTCTAAGTCCTGCTTTTTTCAAGTTTGCCTCATGTTCTGCCAAGGTTTTTGCATAAAAAGACTTGCGCTCATTGCTGTGGCAAAAATAATAATATTGCGTATTTTTAGGATTAAGTGCCGCATCAATAGCAACCATCCCCGGATTACATATCGGCCCTATAGGTAGTCCCTCGTTTTTATAGGTATCGTATGGTCTTTCGTAGGTTTCTATCATTTTTTGAGGCACTTTATCCTTTGATTTGTACGGATACCACACCGTTGAATCAAGTCCTAAATTAGCTAGTCCTTGGTCACCAAAAGGACTCTTCCCGGCTGTTTTAGCTGTAGCAAGCCGATTTTGAATAACCGAAGAAACAATGTACATATCGTCTTCATTTGCAGCTTCTGCTTGAATCAAAGAAGCTATATTTATCAGGTTCTTAACACTAAACCCTTTACGTTCAGCCTTTTCCTTTAAGCTCACAGAATTGCCGTCTTCGTCTGTATCATCTGTATTATTCAGTTTCTTTTCAAAATTATTAAGCAATTTTTTTATTACCACCCGAGGCTCTATATTTTTGTAAAAACCATAAGTATCGGGGAATAAATATCCTTCCAATTTGCTGTAAAGATTTTTATCGTTCATTTCTTTCAAAAATGCAAAACTATTTTCAAAGTTTTCACTTTTGCAAGCCTTTATAAACTCATCTTTCGTACATATTTCATTTTTTTCAAGTATCTCACCTATTTCTTGTACGTTTTTGCCTTCCGGTATCGTCACATTTATAAGGTCTGAGCTCAGACGATTGGAATTTGACCTTAAAAAGCTGATTATCGCCTGATAATCAAGATTTGTTTTTATTTCAAACGTTCCCGGTACAATTTTTTTAGATGCACTGGTAAATTGCATATATAGCCTAAAAAAGCTTTTTTCTTTTATGACGCCCTTCTCAAAAAGTATATTTGCAATTTGCCTTTTACTAGAATTTTTCGGAATTTCTACAGTTACTACCTCTTCGGCTCTGGTCATGGCAAGCATATCACACATTCCAAAAACGAAAAACTGGCCCAACATAAGCACCATCGCCGTTACATATGTTAAAAAAACTATCTTAAACAGTTTCTTTCGCTCTGTAGATTTTCTTAATTTTACTGTAGGAATTTTATTATTTTTCTTTTCCCTTCGTTTTGTCTTCGATTTAAACTTTTTCTCGTTTATTTCAAGTTTAAATTCATCAACTTTTCTTTTTCTATAATCGTTATTTTCAAGCACCTTTAAAATCATCCCTTATTTTGTAAATTCAATCCTTGCACAGCATACTTGATTTTACCACATCCGCTTCATTTTTTCCAACTACATATTCAGCTATTTTAAGAGCAAATTCTACAGCTACCCCAGGACCTTTAGCTGTTATTATATTTCCGTCTATGCAAACGCGCTCATCGCTAACTTTAGAATTCAAGAGCTCTTTTTCAAACCCAGGATAGCATGTAGCTTTTTTACCCTCCAGCAAATTCAATTTACCCAGTATCATTGGAGCTGCACAAATCGCTGCGATAAGTTTTTTATTTTCGTGGCAATGCCTAATAGCATTCAACACTTCAGGAGAGTTTAAAAGATTAACAGCTCCCGGCATACCGCCGGGCAAAACCACTCCGCTCACTTTGCTAAGATCCATGTCCTCTTTCTTTAAATCAGCTGCTACTTTTATTTTGTTTGCACCAACTACAAAATTGTCGCTACCTACCGCCACCGTTTTTACTTCACAGCTTGCACGTCTCAGAACATCAACCACAGATATTGCCTCGATTTCTTCAAAGCCTTGCGCTAAAAAAACATAGATCATCATTTTCACTCCATTTATTTTTTCAATCTAAAGTCAATCCTAAGTACGGCGGAGAACTAACTAAAATTTTTTCCCTGCTCAAATTTTTTATCATGCCAAAATTTGTAATCTTTCCATACCCATAAAAAAGATCACTCAAACTACACGGTAAGCGTAAAACATATTCTTTCGCTCTTACGTTTTTCAGAATTTTCGATAAAAGCAAAAATACAGATTCTTTTAAAGATTTAATCTTATAAACGTCTTCTGTAACGTTTAAAACCGCTAACTCTAAAATTTCAACGCAACCATCATTTTTTCTTACACAAATAGCATAACCATCATCTGTAAATACATTTTGACCATTATAAAACTCATTTTGTTTGAGTGCAAAATTAATATCCTTTTCGCTCCAAAATACGTCTCCCTCTTGATTATAAAAGCTGAATCGAATCTTTTCTAAATTAAGTTGTACTGTTGCAGCTTGAAAATTGCCCTTACATTCGCTTACGATTTTTTTAAGCTCTGCAAAATTTAATTTCACAAAAAAGGTTTTAAAAAACTGCTTGTACCCTATTTTTTCATAAAACTTACAAAGGTTTTCGTTTGCCGGCATGAGAAACGAAAATTCTTGTCCTTTTCTTACAGCTACACTGTTGGCGTAATCTATGGTTTTCCTCATGAAGCCTTTGTTTCTATATTGTGGGAATGTGGCAGCAGCGTACAAATAATAGGCTGGAGTTTTTTCTTTATCAGTATTTAAAATAAAAGTGTCAAACATATGAAGTGCTGAAACTACTTTACCTTCAAACAAACACACCACACAGTTTTCTTCTCTGTATTTATTGTCAAAGAAAAAGTCCACTTCATTATCGCTTGCACAAAAGCTCTCTTTATAAAGCCTCTTCAGCTCCGGTACCATTCTATTATTTGATATCGTTAACTTTAGCATTTACACTCCTTTAAAAACAGCTTCATATCTTTTTAAAAGCCTACACGGGTGGTAAGATTTTTTTGCTTTTCTAAGGCCATCTATGCCCATGTCTTCTTCCCTATTTACGTAAGTATATGAAGCTAGATTTCTTTTTGCAAATTCGTTATTTATTACCGAGTAAAGCCCCTCATACCTTGAAAGCGCTTTTTCAAAATGTATATCTACAATTGAATCGTTTATTTTCTCAGCCACAGTCAAAGCTGCAATCTTTTCATCTATTCTAATTAACCCACCAATTAGATTGAAGTATTCATAATTTTGAAAAGCTAGGTCAATCGCTTTTTTCTCATCTAGAATGCTTTTTTGTTTGCTTTCTATATTTTCGCTAAACCACTCATCTATAAACTCTTTACACTCGTTGATATTATTTTCATTTATGTCTTCATATCCCCAAGAGTAAAGTTTATTAAATTTCGATATGTGGTTTCTTTTACTGTGATATTTCTTACCGGTTAAATTTATTAAATCCTTTGTTTTATAGATATAATCTTCTTTACTTTTTTCCTCAACATAATCAAACTTATCAGGCATTAAAGTTTCCAATTGGCATTTTTCTTCTTCTGTTATTCCACCAAAAATCAGCTGGATGTTATTTTCTTTTGCGTCATTTAAAATATCGTACAAGGCACTTTTTAAGTCACCAAAACCTACAGGAAATCTATATTTTTCTTCACCATCAACATACTTCCTTAAAATAAATCCATTATGGTTTAATATTTTTATTTTAGTAAAGTCCTTCCAAAAAAATACATTTCCAAAGGTATTATCACTGCCAAAAGTGTTAGAAGAATAAAAAATTTTCTGAACCCAAGAAATGTCATCTAACACCGGTTCTTTAAATTTTAACATTTATTTAATATCACCTTCTTAACTAAACTAAAAACTGATTCGTGTATATCATCTATAAGTTTCGGGTTTTCACCGTCGCTACATTTTACTATATTCCAACCTAACAAGTCTGAAACAAACATTGCCGACTCTTGGCATCTTTTTAAAAACGCTACATTTTTTTCGTGCAAGTCCTTACAGCTTTCCTTTCCTCTGTATCTATGCGACATAAAACTTTGAGAAACATCTATAGGCATATCTAGATAAATCACTAAATCTGGCTTTGGAAGGCCAAGTTTCACATACTCGTAGTCTTCCATCCAATTTATATAGCTTTTCCATTCCTCCTTAGGCAACTTTTCAAGCTGATATATCGCATTGGACGTTGTATATCTATCCGCAACAATGATCTGTCCTTTTTCATATCTGCTTTTCCACAACTTTGCAAAACTAGCGTACCTATCCACCGCAAAAAACGAAGTAGCCGCATAAGCATTCACATCTTCTGGTCTTTTACCAAACTCAGCGTTTAAATACATCCTGACTAATGACGAAGATGGTTCACTATAATTAGGAAAACTTACTTTGCAAACATTAAAGTTAAGTTCTCTTAATCTACTACATAATATTCTGGTTTGTGTAGCTTTTCCACTGCCATCCAGCCCTTCTATAACAATAAGCTTTCCTTTTTTCATCTTTTCACCTTTTTTCATTTTTATTTTTTACAGTATTATAACAAAATTGACTCTTCAGTTCAAATTTTAAAAAAATTTGACTTTGCTACTGTAATGTAGTATAAATTTTGTATCATAAAAAATTAAAGGAAGTTTATATATGAGAATCCTTATTTTGTCTGCATCTACCGGCGGCGGACACATGAAAGCTGCTAAAGCTATAAAATCTTATATACTTAAAAATAGCTCAGAGTCTACTGTTGAGATCGTAGATACGCTAGAATATATAAATCACATGTTAAATAAAACTGTCAGCGATGGATACTCATACATAGCTAAGAAAACTCCAGCTATATTTGGGACGATTTACAATGCCTCAAATAAAGAAAATAAATTCAACGATCTAATAGTTAACCTTAATAATTTATTCAGTAAAAAACTTCTGACATTGCTAAATGGATTTAAACCGGATGCCATCATAGCAACGCATATGTTTCCCAACGAAATGGTTTCAAACCTTAAAGGACAAGGCAAAATCTCCATCCCTTTGATATGCATAATAACAGACTACGCTACGCACAAGACTTGGATAAGCAAAAATGTTGATGCCTATATAACCGCAAATGAGGAAATGTCAAATTCCATGATTGAATCTGGCGTTAACAAAGACATAATATACTCTTATGGTATACCTGTTGAACCAGAGTTCTACATAAAAAATGACAAAGATAAGCTCCTACGCAAGTTAAATTTAAACCCAAACAAGCCAACCATACTACTTATGGCTGGAAGTTTTGGTGTTACAAACATTTTGGAAATATACGATAATTTATCGGAAATCAACTACGATTTCCAAGTGGTTGTCATTACCGGCAAAAACGAAAGGCTATATAATACATTCAAAAAAAGGCTACATCTTGAACATGAAAGCGTCACCAGAAAAGTACATGTTAAAACGATAGATTTTATAAA
The DNA here is from genome assembly GCA_900549775.1 of uncultured Oscillospiraceae bacterium. GTDB lineage: Bacteria > Bacillota > Clostridia > Oscillospirales > Acutalibacteraceae > UMGS1224. The sequence continues at coordinate 11,746 of URPR01000024.1, forward strand.
AAAATCAATAAAGGTACACTCTGAAAAGCTAGCAGGCATAAAACTTTACTGGCACAAAGAAAAGAAAATTAAACCAACTAATCTCATTTTCTTTACAAATAAAGTCTTTGAGTATATGCAGGCTGCGGATTTAATAATAACAAAACCGGGCGGACTTACAGTATCTGAGGCATTGGCTTGCAATTTACCAATGGTGCTTTTCAATGCTATACCCGGGCAAGAAGAAGAAAACGCCAATTTTCTTGTAAAAAACAACATGGCTATAAAAATAAAAAACAGTAGCCAAATAAAAACTACTGTAAAAGATCTTATTAGTAATGAAAATATGCTAAAGTCCATGAGAGATTCTTGCAAGGCGTTTGATAAATCTCAAGGTAATGAAAATATATTAAAATTAATAAAAAGTTTGATAGAACAATAAAAACCAACATTTTACCCTCATTTTCGAATATTTTCAATTTTTTTTATAATTATAATCTATAAGTAAGTTTATGAGGTGAATGTTGAATGTCATTAATTTCTTGCGATGACTGTTGCATCTATCAGAAAGATGGATATTGCACATTGGAAACACCAACCGCCGTAAACAATTCTACAGCAGTTGGCTGTGCACACTATGTAAGTTTAAATAAAACATCTTTGGAAAATATTAGCACAACGCAGCAAACGCCTCTCTAACGTTTTTAACGCCAATTAAATCTATGGTATTACTTGACTTATTCTGTATGCTCCTTAGGTTTTGAAATGG
>URPR01000025.1 GCA_900549775.1 uncultured Oscillospiraceae bacterium
GGAGTTGACCGATCCAACCTGCAAAAAATCGGTATATATCGTTCCACTTGAAAAAATTTTAAATATTAACGAAGTTTAAGGGTTGATAATTTTTGAGATTAAGTTAGATTATATGACCTTGACTTCAGACAATTTTTTATTTATAATGTAAGTTAAATTTGGAGGTTGATAGTTTGTGAAAAATGAAATTGAAAGAAGATACGAATTATTAAATAAAGATGATGTTGCTATATGGTTGGAAAACCATGCAAAGTTTTTATACAGTAGACATCAAATTGATACCTATTATGACAATAAAAATTGTAGTTTTATAAAAGATATTAATCATATATATGATTGGCTGAGAATTAGAGAAGAAGAAAATAAATTTACTCTTAATTATAAGCATTGGTTGCCAGAAGGAGAATTAATTAGAACATATTGTGAGGAATATGAACTTGAAATATCTTCACCCAAAGAGATGAAAAATATTTTAAAAAATATAGGTTTTTGTAAGGTTACAGTAGTAGACAAATTAAGAAAATGCTGGCTATACAATGAATGTGAAATATGCATAGATTCCGTAAAAGAATTGGGTGATTATATAGAGGTAGAATATCAAGGTAAAGATGGACAAGAGGTTAATGACATTCTTAAAAAATTAGATGATGTATTGAAAGAAGTTGGTGCTGACATTACAAACGAAGACCATGAAGGACATGCTATTAGGTTGATGAGAAAAAATAATTTACATTTATCTGCCGCGGATGTGCAGAGAAGTTTATAAAATTGAAATAAAAGAGATTATCTAAAGATTAGTGCATTAAGACGCTAGTCTTTATTTTTATTTTAGAGGGATTTTTATGACTAAAAAGGAATTATCACAGTTTTACTATTTAAAAAGAAAAATAAAAGAGCAACAGCGAAGAATTGCTGAGTTAGAAGCTTTGGCGATTAATTGTTCAACAAAAATTACCGGATTACCAACAGGAACTGGTATCTCGGATAAAATTGGAAACTATGCGGCGCAAATAGCTGATTTAAAAGCATTATTAGACTTAAATTTGAAGAAATGCTTTTACGAGCTGAATCGGATAAACAGCTATATTGAGGGCGTGGAGGAGCCGATGATAAAACAGATTATTGAGTGTCACATGAGTTGGTTGCAGATTGAGAGGGCTATTGGAGGAAAAAATCGAGCAGAAAGCCTTCGTAAAAAACTTTACAGATATTTGAATAAAAAATAAAGTTGTCCCGATTTGTCCCGGTCTTATGTGATAAAATGGTATTGTTGAAATTTTTTTCATAACCTTTCTCCTAATAATTTGAAGTCTTGGCTAACTCTATTCGCGTGCGAAGTTTTCATTTGTTTTTAATAGGCTTAGAACGTGATTTTGCGTGTCGAGGTTCTCGACGAGCGTCTGGACACAGGCGCTCTGCTTTTATTTAAAACGGAGGCGATATCCAATTAAGCCAGCGTGACGCTGGATCCAATTCGCGCATGTTGAAACGTGAAAAAATAGAAAAGTGCCCGCGACAAAGGAGATGACGCATACGACGAAAGCCACTATGTTTTCAAGTTGTGTTTACTGCGGGCGAATCCATGGTGAAGGATGCATCTGTAAAAGGAAACCAATTAATAAAAAGAAAATTGATGATGCAGTAAGATTCAGGAATAGTTCAGCTTGGAACAAAAAGCGCCAACAAATTAAGAAACGAGACAGTTATTTGTGCCAGATATGTATTCGAGAAATGTATGACACGTATCGCAAATACAATTGTAATGACTTGCAGGTTCATCATGCAGTGCCAATTAACGCTAGCAAAGAGCTGCGACTTGATGATAATAATTTAATTACTCTTTGTTCTATGCACCATGCGATGTGCGATATAAGGGAATTTTTACTCGACGAAAAAATAAGAATGTGCACATAAAAAATTCAACTTATTGTTGGTATTTTAGATATTACCAATTTCTATTAAATGTTGTATAATTAACTGATAATTTATTTTATGAAAGAGGTTATTTTATGTTTAAGAAAATAATTTTAATAATTGCTGTTTTAATTTTAATGGGAAATTTCAACTCATGCTTAGTAAGTGCTATTACTTATGAAGATTTATCATTAACTCAAAAAATAGGACAGATGATGTGCTTAGATTTCAGATTTTGGAACCAAAAACCTTTTACAGAAATAAATTCTGAAATCAAGGAAATCATTGCTAAATATCACATTGGAAGTATTATTTTATTTTCACAAAACTTTGAAACTAAGGATCAAATAAAAAAATTAATTTCTGATCTTCAAGCAGCAGCTAAGGAATCAGGTAATCCACCTCTTCTTATTTGTGTCGATCAAGAAGGCGGCAAAGTAGAGAGATTTGCTTTTGGAAGAGAAAGATTGAAAAACAATTCTGAGTTGAAAACAGAGAAAGAAGCATTTGAAAAGGGGCAAGTTATTGGGAAAGAGCTTAAAGAATTAGGTATAAATTGCAATTTGGCACCTGTGGTAGATGTTAATAGTAATCCTAAAAATCCAATTATTAATGTACGTTCATTTAGTGATAAAGCTGATATTGTTTCTAAATTTGGAAAAAGTTTTATGGAAGGATTACATTCACAAAATATAATTTCAACTGCTAAACATTTTCCAGGGCATGGAGATACCGACGTAGATTCTCACTTAGGATTACCGAGAATAAATAAAAGCTTAGAAGAGCTGGAATGCACAGAATTAAAGCCATTTGAAACTATGATTAATTCAAATGTAGATATGATAATGACAGCACATATTGAATTGCCGCAAATCGAAAAAAATATAATAACATCCAAAAAGTCTGGAAAAAGGTTCTTTGTGCCAGCTACTGTTTCTAAAACGACTTTAACGGATTTGCTTAGAAATAAAATGAATTTTGATGGTGTTATAATTACCGATGCCATGAATATGAAAGCTATATCAGACAACTTTGAAGAATGGGAAGCTACTAAATTAGCAATTAAAGCAGGTGCAGATATAGTTTTAATGCCGACAATATTACGCAGTAAATCAGATGTTATTAAATTGGATTCTATTTTTGAAAATTTAAAGAATGCTATTATTAGCAATGAAATTTCTGAAATTCAAATAAATGAATCTATTAGTCGTCTATTAAAATTAAAAGAAAATTATTGCAATTAACCTTTATAAAAAGTTATATGTGGAATCTTCACTAAAATTAGCTAAAGTGTTTATATTAAGAAAAAATAGATCCATATTGGTGGAGTTATATTAGATTTGCATCAATAATGCTATATGTGAAATTTTGAAGTGAGTAGAGTCAATTTGCACTTCGCGTACAAATATTTCTAAAACGGAAGATTATCAGCCCGCGATTTTTTTACTGGGCAAGCGATGACATGATTTTAAAGCATGCAAATCCGGTTGCGTTGGAGATTCCAGAAATTTGGAATGACCTTTTAAAAAAGCGAGCTAGAGCCATTTCTGTAGAGTCTGCAAGAGAAAATTTTCTCACCAAGTACTGCAACATAATTTATCAGGGTGCTGGAACCGAAAGTTTTATAGACATCAAAGATTTACAGCGTTGTCGAGTCAACAAAATCGATTGGACTGGACGTGAAGTTTACGTTGGTGTGGATTTGTCAATGAGCAACGACAACACAGCGGTAGCAATTTGTGCAGAGGAAAATGGAAGAATTTTAGCTGATGTAGTTTTGAAGGACGAATTGATGAGAAAAAACGCTGCTAGAAATGAATTTCGAAAACGCACGTTGTACCTACAAAACCAACATGAAGATTGCAGTTAAGCCCGTTTTAACGACAATTGAATACGCCAGTGCGACACATTCCTAACTGGAAAGGTTAGACACTAGAACAAGCACGTAAAGTTCGAATTTTAGGAAACTAATAATAGGATAAGTGAAATAACAGAGTAACGCCCAAAAACGTTAGCACTAATACTTAGACTGACTTTACTAAAAAGACAGATATTCAGAAGCTCAGTGAAGTTGGCTGAAGTTTACCGAAGTACAGAGCAAACTTTGTAAGCGAAAGTAATCACAATTTGGAATATGTAAATTACAGACTGCGTGCCTATAAAATATCTATGACTCAAATGATCGAAAGAATCTAACAAATTTGAGAATATGCGGGCCTAAAAACCAAATACGTAGAAATGTGTATATCCACGAAAGTGGAAGTATGTGGGTTTTATTAAAAATTCACGTTATGAAAAATCCTATGCTATTAAAAGATAATGCCTAGCATACAGGTTCATAGCAAAAGTCCAAGTATATTATGGATGGGGTTATTGGAAAGTGGAAAGTGTATGTGGCGAAAAAGTTTGAAGACGAAGAGAAAATAAGCTCCTTAACGTGTTGTGAAAGTAGTGGCACAACTGGTGAAGTGACTGCAATGAGAGTAGAGGAGTAGCCACAAGTCAAGTTAAAATTTTAAATATAAACAAATAAGTAAACATAGTTTCGTGTCGGATAAAGTAAAATCAAATTAGAAAGGGGTTTATGCCTATATTGGTCTGCAAGCTATGGAAGAAAGGATTAAAACATAGCAAAACTAAGAGATATATTGAGTAATTACAGACTGCAAAAAAACATTTAATAACTTGTACGTCAGTGGAAAAAACAATACCGCCTTCACAAACCTCATAAAAATAATTAAAAACGAAGAAAAGATAAAGCTTGCATACAAGGATGTAAAAATAATGTAGGAAACTATATAAGCGGAGTAGACAGCCTTATAATCAGAGATATTAAAAAATTAACTGAAAGGTGATTATTTCGAAAAAGTAAGGAAAAAGATATCGTGGTACAAATTAAAAGTGGAAATATATAAGCATATACAACACTTCGGACTATGTTTTATTGCTGACATAGACATTAAGAGTTTCTTTGATAAAGTAAACCACTCCAAATTAATAAATTAGATTTGGGAGATTGGAATCAGCAATAAAACCTTGAATTTGTATCAAAAAAGAAATGTTGAAAATGCCAGTGAAAATACCAACCAGGAAGGCAGCTTATCCAACAAAAGTGGATACCACAACGAGGTACGTTATCATATCTTCTAACTAATATAGTACTAAATGAAATGGACTAGTGGATATCTATTCAGAGGGAATATGTGTATAAGTTTATGAAAAAACACATCAATCACACTATAACACTAATGGGGAAGACGATTAGGTTCCGAATAAGCAACTTTAAGGAAATCTAACCTCAAAGAGATGTGTATAGTACGATACGCAAATAATTTTAAAATCGTCTAATGAAAAAGGAGCAGTGCCAATAAAATATTTATCGTAGTAAAGCAATGATTAAAAGAGCAGCTAGACCTAGAAGTAAGCGATGGTAAATCGAAAGTGGTGAACTTTAAAAAGAGCTGCTCAGAATTTATGGGAATAAAATTAAAGGCTGTACCCAAAAGGAAAAAATATATTGTAAAGCCACATATATGTGACAAGGTCATTGAGAAAATAAAGAAAGAATTAGTTGAACAAATTAAGAAAATTCAAAAACAAGCAAATAAGAAAGATGAGTAGAAATCCACGAATCAATGCAATTTAATTTAATGTTAATAGGATATCATAATTATTATTAAGATGGGCACGGACATAAATCTTAACATGGAGAAGATAGCAAGAAAAGCATCTATACCGCAGTTAATAACAGGTTAAGGAAAAGAGCAAGAAAGAGTAGCAGTCTCAAAAACAACAAATATATCAGAGACAAATGTGGAAAAAGCTACAAATCAACTTGTCGATGAGATAAATGATACCAAAAATCAGGCATCCAAGCTAATTGAGGACTTTATAGTTATGAAAGGCATAATTGTAAACCTTGCAACGGACGAAGAGGCTGAGTAGAGATATTGCGGGTACGATAAAGTCCGTAGTATCGAGCGGAATTGAATTTGAAAGCGAATTTGCAGGTTGTCGCAAGACCATCAACGCAAAGGATGAGGAATTTGAGCAATTTGAAACAGGATTGCGCTCTATGTCAACACAGATGCCAATGACAGCATCTGAACTTTCAGCGATTGCCGAAGCTGAGGGACAGCTTGGCATCAAAAACGAAAATCTTCTCTCTTTTACAGAAACCATGGCAAATCTTGGCGTTGCAACAAACGTGAGCTCAGATGAGGTCGCAACGGCCCTTGTTCGGCTTGCAAATATCACTGGAATGAACCAGGAAAATTTCGATAGGCTGGGTTCTTCGATAATTGCGCTTGGAAACAGTTTTGCAACGACAGAATCTGAAGTTACGCAGATGGATTTAAATATCTCAGCCGCAGGTTCGCAAGTTGGTATGACTGAAGCTGACATTTTAGGTGTTGCAGCAGCGTTATAGTCACTCGGACTTGAGGCCCAGGGCGGTGGCACGGCGATTTCTCGTGCGATAATAATGGTGGCTAATGCTTGCGAAACCGGCAGCTCGGAGCTTGAATATTTTGCAAAAGCTGCGGAAATGTCAACAGCTGAATTTCAGAAGTATTTCGCCGAAGATGCAAAATGATTTATTTTCAAATGCTATGAACCGTACTACAAACGTAGACGTGACACTTTTAAAAAAACATCGGAAGGTTGAGAAAATTTTCAATGTTTCGTAATTTGAGCAATTTTGATTATTAAATACAAATTAAACTTTCTTAAATAATAAAAACAATTTATTAATATTGATAAAATGAATTTTTTAAAATAGAATAATAAATAGATTTTTATTTCAGGAGGATGTTGTTATGTCTAAAATTGATATAAAAAATTTTTATAAGGCAGCAGTGGAACGAAAAGAGTTTAATTCAGACTTTTGGAACGATGTAAAAAAAATTTCAACAGAAGGTGAACTTAAAGCTTTTATCGAAGAAAAGGTTCAACCTGTCGCGAAAAAAATGGGCTATGATTTTTCTACAAAAGAATTATTAAATTATGAAAAGCAAATGGTAAGAAGGATAACAGAGCAGCAATTGGAAACAGTCAATGGTGGTGTTAGTACAAAGAATTTGGCATTGGGCGGCATATTTTCGCTCATGGCACTGGGCGCAGGAATTGTTGGTACAACGAACTCTGCAAGTGCTGAGCTTACTACACAAGATGTTGCCAAGTCTACTGAGGTAATGAGGGCAATAATAGATGTTAACGTACAAGCCTCTAAAAGCAGGAATGGAGACTGGCTGCATTTAACCACTGAATCTAACTCAACAGAAGCTCTAAACCTCACATATTCTATGTTAGAAAGTTTTTTGAAAGAAGCTGGATTTAGTAACGTATCTGAAATTAAGGCAATACAGGCTAAAAATGCACAAGGGCAAATATTAGATGTAAAATTAGATAAAGAATTAGTAAAGTTATTTTCAGAAAGTAAAGAAATTCCAGGAGCACTGTGGGGAACTTGGGGTAAGGCAAATGCTAAGAAAATAAAAGCTACAAAAAGCATGTATGGAGGTTGGTTATATTTAACCACAGATTCTAATTCCACGGAAGCTTTAACCCTCACACGTTCTATGTTAGAAAGTTTTTTGAAAGAATCTGGATTTAGTGACGTATCTGAAATTCAGGCAATACAGGCTAGAAATGCTAAAGGGCAAATATTAGATATAAAATTAGATAAAGATTTAGTAAAGTTATTTTCGAAGAGTAAAGAAATTCCAGGAGCACTGTGGGGAACTTGGGGTAAGGCAAACACCAAGAAGGATATTCCAGATGCTGATGCTGAACAAACGGTAGCAGAGACTCATGGTTTAGGCGATGAGCAGCCGACAGTAGGCATTTCTGATTTAAGAACCGAGCAGGTAGCGTCAGATATTTCTGATTTAGAAACTGCCAAAGCGGCAGTAGACGTTGATCCAAAAGAGGTTTTTGAAACCCGAAAGTTAACAGATGGGCAACAACTATATGTTTATGAAGCTCTAAACTTACAAGAAGCCTACGCACTTTTGAAGAGCGGCGTTGTGGAAAATGTACGTTTTTATGGAAATATTATGGAAATAGAGACTGTAAATGGCATTAGGCGTTATACTTCAGATAAAGGCGATGCTTTTATTGAGCTTTTATACATGCTTTATCCATCACCCGCTGGAGATTTGAATACAAATACAAATTTTAAAGGAAGGAACAGCTTTGCAATGTACGGTGGCATGTCTTCTGAACTTGTCGCTAAATTCTTTGCTATTTTGAATGATTATAGAAATAGTAAGATAGAAATTCCTGAAGAATTTAAATATATTACTTTAAAAGAAAAAAGAGGTGAAGATAATCTTAGTTACATTAATCCTGAATTTAAAAACGCATTAGCTTGGCTTAAAGCTAAAGGATTATTAACTGCTAAAGATTTTGAGAAAGTTAAAGCTGTTGAAGACGCTATTAAAAGAGCCGAAGAATTAAAAGAGGAACTAGATTTGATTAACTTTAGAATTGAATGTATCAGAAAAATGCCAGACAATAAAGCAGGTATTGCTGATTACTGCAGCAAACAGAAAGAGGAATTAAAAAAAGAACCTGAAACTAATGAAGCAAAATTGGAATTTATAAAAAAATTAGAAGGTTTTAGTGAAAGCGTTTTAAGAAGTGCGAAAAGGAGATTAAATGAACCAAAAAACTATTACAAAGAAATTTTGAAGAAATTAAATTCAACAGTAAAATCTATAGAAAGTAGCGGAATATCTGAAAAAGCAAAATTTTTGATTCATTTCATAAATACTATGAAAAAAGCAACAGAATTAGAGGTTACAGACGGCTCTTCGTATCCTAAATATTTAACTGAGCACATTTTAATGTCGTACATGTGCCAAACTTTAAATAACTCAGAGGATGTACGAGAACTTTACCAAAAAATAGCTGAACAATTGTCACAAAATGAAACAAATAAAAAACCAACTCCAGAGGAGGAAAAAGCGGCAATTGTAGCAAAAATAGCTGCAAAAAAAGAAGAAATAGCTAGATTAAACGATATAATCAATGAAGTTGAATTTCAAGTACTGTCGCCGTATAAGTCAGCAACTCAATCTAATGGAACCACTTTCAAAATAGGAACGATAGGTGAAGATG
>URPR01000026.1 GCA_900549775.1 uncultured Oscillospiraceae bacterium
ATTTTTCAAGCGATCAAAAACCTTTAGCGGTTGCCATGAAGCAACAAGTAAAACACGGTCGAGCTCAAATTTTATCCACAGTTTCAGGCACAAGTCCTAAATTTTACGATATCGAAATTCAGAATATAAATTATAATGAAAAAATAAAAAGCAAAAATATGATAATTAAAATTACAGACGAAAGGCTCCTTGATCAAACAGGAGGCATTGTGCAGGGAATGAGTGGGAGTCCGATAATTCAAAATGATATGCTGGTAGGCGCCGTTACGCATGTTTTCGTAAATGACCCACAAAAGGGCTATGGCATATTTGCAGAAAATATGCTCTCTGAAATGAATGAAATAAAAGATTTCCCAGAACTAACCGCATCTTAATGCCGTTTTCTCGTGCTTTTGAAAATAAAATAAAAAAATCTTGTGGAATCTATTGCCAATTATTCCAATATATGGTAATATGATGGTAACAAATTAATTATTAGGAGGAAAAAGCATGGGAAATCATTTAAAGCTACTTATTGCAGAAGATCGTGAAAAATTTAATCGAGAGAAGATGGAAGATTTTGAAAGATTCGGGTTTAATATCAAGTTTTCGCACAAAGACGGAGAATGTGTGATTAACATGATAAATGATTATCACCCTGATGTTGTATTGATGGATTTATTTATGCCAAATGTCGATGCAATTGGAGTGCTGAAATTTTTCAAAAATAAAGACAGTTCGTGTTCGTTTGTAGTGCTGTCGAATTTTGACAATCCTAACCTAGAAAGAGAAGTAATGGACGCAGGTGCTGCATATTTTGCACTAAAGCCATTTAATTCTGGCAACTTGGCAGAAAGGATCTTTAATATTGTTTCTTGTAATAAAGGTGTAATCCACTCAGCTCACAAAATAGAGCAACTAGATACCAGCGTAGAATACAAGGTTACCGAAATCCTGCATCAGATTGGCGTACCAGCACATATAAAAGGGTACCATTACTTAAGAGAATCTATAATAATGGCGGTCGAAACTCCTGAGATCATTAATGCTGTCACAAAGCAGTTATATCCTTCAGTTGCCAGAAGGTTTTCAACTACGTCATCGCGTGTAGAGAGAGCCATTCGCCATGCTATAGAAGTTGCTTGGGACAGAGGCGACATCGAAGTTTTAAACTCTTATTTTGGCTACACCATCCACAATACTAGAGGCAAGCCAACCAACAGTGAGTTTATCGCTATGATATCCGATAAACTCAGATTACAAATAAAAAATGCAAGTTAATATATGTAAGTAACTAAAAGGCAAAAAGTCACACATCTTAAGGAAATGTATGGCTTTTTATTTTTTTGATGTGTAATTTAACAGATCTGATTACTTATTAATTATGCTGTTTTTCTAAAACTTTTACGAACTCCGTGTCATCTTGAAAATAGTAAGTTGACAGCTTTTTGTTGCATTGTTTATAATTATATGATTAAAATACTTCGTAGGTGAAAATATGGGGTTTGTAGATTACAGCGCAAAATTTTTCAAAGAGAAATTAAATTCATATGAATCATTGTATAAGGATAACGCTCCTAAATCGATTGTGCATGAAGCAAAGGTACTTTTAAAATTGTTAGATGACATTCGCGACGAAGGATATGAGGATGTTTATACTTACATAAATAGGTCGTGCGATGCAGCTAGTCGTTTAAAGATATTTATTACTTCTAATAATGATAAGCCTTTTGTTATAAATAAATATAACATCAGTAAAAATATTGCATATGAATCGCATGAGTATAAATTAGAAAATTATCTTAATTTAATAGAACGAAAGATAACTACTTCAGGCAGCGACACTACTAAAAATACACCTGAAATTTTTTACGATATTTTGGCATATTCAAAAGATATTTTTATGTCATCAAATTCTGAAACGGCTTACTGTTTTTTGTTAAGAGACACGTTACTTCCTTATTTAGCATTTAAAAAATGGGATACTAAAAATAATTTAAATATTGTACCTATGCTTATTAGTAGAAGACTTTTCTCTTTTTTTGAAAGAGAAAAAGAAGAACTTTACACTCATTTGCAAAACATTATTTTTGAAGCACTTGACGGGAATATACAAACTTTCGAACAGTTAAAAAAATACGTTAGAGAATCACTAAAAAATGCTCCACTTAATTTATTATCATTAATTAGTTTAGTAAAACGAAAACTAAGTGATATACCGCAAAAAAATATTATGGTTTTAGAGTCTGGGTATATAGGTACTATGCCGGTATTGCTAAGCGCTATCGATGATAGGATAGACTTTAAAATGTTTACAACTATTCCATGCTTTTATGAACTTTATAAAGAAAAATTCTTTACTAAAAGTTTTGAAAAAATTAGGTTATTTGAAACAATTCAATGTCAAGATGCTTTATTCAAATTGGCATCTATAAATAGTAGTGGCTGCTTTATGGTTTCTGAAACATCTGATAATAAGGTAAAAGACAAAGCTTATCAAGAATTAAATATATGGAACCATTTGATAAACTCAAATACTTGCAAATATTGAGTTTGTTTTGCTAAACGTTTAACGCAGACGTATGTTAAAAAATTTTCATATAAATTTCACTTTATAAGCAGCACTAAAACTTTACATTTGTACCTTTTCTAGCTTTGCGAAATTAGCCATCAATTTTTTATTTCCGGCACCATCGAAAGCTATCTCAATTAAAGTGTCATTTCCCATGGAAGTAGCAGAAATTATTGTACCAACACCGAAAATTTTATGTTTAACTTTATCGCCATAAGCGTAAGAATTTTTATTCTGCGGTTGAGGTTTTGAATATGTACCTAAATTTTTTATAACGGGAGCAACTTTAGGTCTTGACATAAAATGCGAAAAAGAAGTTGTTGCGTGTTTTGTGCTTTCGGTAAATAAAACTAGCTCTTCTGGAATTTCAATCAAAAAGCGAGAAGGTTTGTATCTAGAAGTGCTACCAAACAACATGCGCGTTTGAGCCTTAGTTATGAAAAGTTCCTCTTTGGCCCTGGTTATTCCCACGTAAGCTAAACGCCTCTCCTCTTCTATTTCATCTCCGTTATAAAGTGTCTGAATTCCTGGAAATATTCCATCTTCAAAACCTGGCAAAAACACCACCGGAAACTCCAGTCCTTTGGCAGAATGCATAGTCATAAGCGTTACAGCGTTAGAATCCGAATCGTAATTATCAATATCAGTTAAAAGAGCCACTTCTTCAAGGAATGTAGAAAGATTTGCATTTTCACCGTATTCTTCCTCGAATTTCAAAATATTAGAGGACAACTCTTTAATGTTTTCTATGCGGGTTTCACTTTCGTCCTTTTCCGCTAAAAGATAATTTACATAGTTTGTTTTTTCTAAAATCTGCTCGTATAACTCATGTAGAGAAGATGACGGACTATTTAAATACTCAATCAATTCATCCATTAACTTAGCAAATGCCTTTAACTTTGAACAAGATCTTAATAAGTCCTGGTACTCATCGGCATTTCTCATTAAGTTTAGTATAGGCTCGCCTGTTTCTGAAGATAAGTTACAGAGCTTTTCGATAGTTTTGTTACCTATAGAGCGTTTTGGCTGGTTAATTATTCTTTTAAGCCTGATCTCGTCATTTGGGTTATTTATTACGCTTAAGTAGGCCATCATGTCGCGGATTTCTTTTCTCTCATAGAACCTATGTCCGCCAATGATTCTATAAGGTATGCCGGATTTAATAAAAACTTTTTCAATACTGTTAGACTGTGCGTTCATGCGGTACAAAACGGCAAAATCGGAATATTTTTTCCCATTGGCAACTTGGTCGGTTATGGTTGTAGTTATAAAATCGGCTTCATCTGTTTCGTTCAAAGCTGTATATACATTTATTTTGTTTCCGCATTTATTTTCTGTCCATAAAGTCTTAGGTTTCCTTGAACTGTTATTTTTAATAACGGCGTTAGCTGCGTTTAGTATGTTTTGAGTGGATCTATAATTTTGCTCAAGCCTAATGACAGTGCTGTTTTTAAAGGTCTTTTCAAAATTTAATATGTTTTCAATGGTGGCACCGCGGAATTTATATATACTTTGGTCGTCGTCTCCAACAACACAGAGGTTTTTATGCTTTTGGCTCAAAAGCCTTATAAACTCGTATTGAACAAAATTTGTGTCCTGATATTCATCCACCATAATGTAATTAAACCTATTTTGGTAATATTCCAATACGTCCGGAAACTTTTTAAAGAGTAAAACCACATTATATAAAAGATCGCCAAAGTCCATAGCATCAGCCTGCGTTAAGCGCCTTTGGTACATAGAATAAACTCTGGAAATATTAGATAGTCTAAAATCAGTCCCAGAATTTTTTTGAAAATCATCGGGAGAAATCATCTGATCTTTTGCTCTAGATATTTCAGATAAAATAGATCTATAAGACAATACTTTGTCATCAATATTTAAGTCATTCTGGCATTCCTTTATAAGGCGATAGGAGTCATCAGTATCGTATATAGTGAAATGCTGTGAGTATCCAAGTTTATCCGCATATTTTCTAAGGATAATGGAACAAGTGGAATGAAACGTCGACGCAAATACATCACGACCAGTTTCGGCTCCAAGCGCAATTTCTAATCTATCTTTCAGTTCATTTGCAGCCTTATTCGTGAAAGTAATGGCAAGGATTTGCCATGGCTTAGCAGGACAGACTGATAATTCTTTCAATATGTATTCTATTTTGTCATTATTATTTGAATCTAAGCAATTCTTCATTTCATCTATATATTTTTGATCAACGAACCCTGGTACATTTGAGTTTTCATAAGCACAACCATACTTTATCAAATTTGTAATCCTATTGATAAGCACAGTAGTTTTTCCGCTTCCGGCACCTGCCAGTATGAGCACAGGTCCATTAGTTGAAAAAATAGCTTTTTTCTGCATGTCGTTCATTTTTTCAAAGTATTTTTCCATCAATTTTCTTTTCAAGCTTAAAAATTCATTCGTTAAATTATCCATCAGTGCAAACCGTTCTTTCTTTATGTTTATATATTAATTTTAACTCATTTTAAATATCGTTGCAAATGAATTAAAAAATAAATTTATGTATAAAAGATGTACGAGTAAAATTAACTGTTGTTATTAATATTGCAGTATTTTTTTATTAAAGAAAATCGAGTTATTTGCACAGATTTATTTTTTTAATGATATCTTTGCATATGGCATTGCACGCGCTGTTTCCATTGACGGTATAGTCTGAATACCTTTTATATATTCTGTACCTAGATGTAAAAAGAAGGTTTACATTTTCCTTATGCAGAATAGGTCTTGAAGTATCGTTTTTCAATCTTTTTTTTATTTCACTTAAATGAGTATCTATGAAAAAAAGTCTTCCATTTTCCTTGATTTTATTAACGTTTTCAGTATTGCTTAAACTTCCTCCTCCTAGAGAAATAACAGCGCCATTAATGGTGGCAACCTGTCTTATTATGGAGGACTCGCATGTTCTAAAAAAACTTTCGCCGTACTTTGAAAAAATTTCCGGTATGTCTAATTTTAATTTTTCTTTTAAAAATTCATCTGTATCGATAAATGGCACTTCTAAGCTTTGAGAAAGGGCTCGCCCAACGGTAGTTTTGCCACAACCCATAAAACCGCATAACACTAAATTATTTTTTAGTTTCATATTTGTCCCATATCCTTTATTTTCTTTGTACAATCAGCCATTAAATTTTTTATATCTGACTCATCAAAAACGACATTGTTCCAAATCTTTTGAGCAAGCAAGGCCTGAAAAACCAACATAGATAGTCCATTTACAGCTTTTATTCCTAATGCTCTTGCCTGCTTTATTAATTTTGTTTCCAACGGGTTATAAATTAAGTCGAAAATAATGTCGCATTTTTTTATTATATCTAGACCAATTGGTAATGCGTCTTTTTGTGGGAATGTGCCTACAGGAGTGGCATTTACCAGCATACCGATTTTACCATTTTGCAACTTAATGTCGTCTGCTGTACAGACTTTTACATTTTTTAAGTTCATTTTCCTTTTTAATTCCATAGCTTTAAACAAACTTTCTTTTCTGACCACAAGCGTTACTCCTATGCTAAGTTGTGTACATCTGGCAGCTATGGCTCTAGCAACGCCACCATAGCCTAATATTACTATATCATTTTCTACGTTTATTTCTTCAAGTTTTAAAGCCTCAAAAAAACCATAAACGTCCGTATTAAAACCTGTGCTTATTTGAGCATTTTTTACTGTATTAACTGAGCCGTAACTTTTAGCATCGGAGTTTATATTAGAAAGGTACGGTATGATGCTTACTTTATGTGGGGCTGTAACATTGTAGCCATCTAATTTATTCAAAAAGTTAATATTACTTTTGAGTTGTTCGCTGCTGATAGACAGTAGACTGTAGGTTGCATTAATTTTAGATATCTCAAACAGCCTGTTATGTATAAAAGGGGAAACGGAGTGTTCTAATTTGTAGCCGATTAAAGCATAATTTTTTTTATTCAAAAAATCACAACCAATAAATTTTAATAATTTTAAATATGAGTATTGACAAACGGCTTAAAATGTTAATAATATTGTTTATAGGGTTCTATAGAGGCTACGTGGGTAGTTAGAGCCGCTTTTAAATAATATCACAATAAAAATAATCTTGTCAATTTTAAAGGATTATTTTGTGTGTAAACTTAACAATATTTAAGGAGAATTTTAATGGTTTTGAGTAAAGTTAAATCAATTTTAAGTGAACAGTTTTCTGTTGATGAAGAAAAAATAACTATGCAGACAAATATAGCCGAGGATTTAGGTGCAGACTCTTTGGACGTTGTTGATGTTTTAATGTCGCTAGAAGATGAGTTCGAGATGGAAATACCTGATGAAGATGTAGAAAACATAAAGACAGTTGGGCAATTAGTTGAGTATATAAAAGCCAAAAAATAACATACACCCCGCTTATGCGGGGTGTATGTTATTTTTTGGCTTATTAAAAATTCTCGTTGGGATTATAGTCAGAATCCTGTATAATTCTATCTCCTTGATGAAACCCAATAGTTTGTATAGCTTCCTCAAGGCTGTTGCTTTGTACAGAATATTTTGTTTCAGGGTTAACTATAAGGCATGTACCTTCTCTACTTACAACAAACAACCGACGTCCTCTACCTCCATTTACATCGCTTAGTTTACCTTCTATTCCTTTATCATTTCCCATTTTAAATTCCTCCTTAAAAAATATTAATGATTAATCATCATTTGATATTATATCATATAAAAATTCGATTGTAAATATATTTTTTGTTGGTTTTTATTGATTTATATTTCGCTGCTTGACATTGTTAAATTTTTATTTTAATATATGTCTTGTAATTTATATGGACGTTTAGCTCAGCTGGTAGAGCATTCGCTTGACGTGCGAAGGGTCAGCGGTTCAAGTCCGTTAATGTCCACCAAAAAATCCCGTCTGCT
Source organism: uncultured Oscillospiraceae bacterium (assembly GCA_900549775.1). Taxonomy (GTDB): domain Bacteria; phylum Bacillota; class Clostridia; order Oscillospirales; family Acutalibacteraceae; genus UMGS1224. The sequence goes on from URPR01000026.1 coordinate 7,451, forward strand.
AAAGCAGACGGGATTTTTGCTTGTTTACCCATTGCGTTTTAACATCTTCACTCTTACTTTAAAATTCAATGAAAAACAATCGGCCGATCGGCTGGGCCGCTCTTCCGTTTTTCCCCTGACAAAAGCTAAGCAACAGACGGTCTAAGGCCCCCCGCGCAACAGACGGTCAAAGAACCCGCTTTCAATCGGTCTTTTTGTTTTTTGGAAGGGTTATGCGGTATTCCACAAAGC
>URPR01000027.1 GCA_900549775.1 uncultured Oscillospiraceae bacterium
TAATCCAGATGATGAAAAAACAATTAAAAAATGGTAAAATTTATTAAAAATGAAGCAAATTACTAGGCAGTTAACGTAGGTATTCAAACTTTAATTTCTAAATGGCCCCTCCCCTTTTTTTATGAGAGAAAAGTAAAAACGCTCCAATACGCCGTGTCCTTACTAAGTAATGATTTCTTTAAGTGTATGAAGCAAGTACAGCTTGAGTAAATAGCAACATATATTTTTTATAAATAGAAAATTTTCACTTAATCGCGTTTCATTTTATTTTGTGTATGAGAAATTAAAATGGGTAACATCTGACGACATCTCTAAAATTTTTTCTTACTATGTGTCTTCTGCCTTTTCTTCTGTGCTTTGTGGGATAGGATCGCTTAAGCTTGTTGGTGTCGGAGAAAGGCATTGTTTGCTACCTTCTAAGGTTCTCAATGCATTCAAGCCTGCCTGACTCAAGTCTTCAGGAGCATTATTAATCACTTCGTTTGTTGTTGATTTTCCACCTCTTTTTGCGAAAGATGCCGCTTCAGGAGATTTGGAATCAAAACTTCTTTGCATTTTAATAGGAGAAATACCGGGTCTTTGATCATCACAATCAAATAAAACTTTCCTTATAGACCACCTCACTAATGCTCCATCATCTTTAAACCGTATACACTCACAGAGGAATACAGCAACAAGATCTTTAGAGCCGTCATCGAGACCCTCAAAAAGTTCGCCTGCTAGGGTTTCGATATGTTTAAGTGTAAGTTTATCAAAGTCGAATTCGTATCTACCGTTGTCTGCTTTTATGTCCTTTTTTATCTCATCAGGAATTTCACAAGGCTTTGAAAGGTTTTCGAGAATTTTTCTTGCTTTTTTTCGAATAAAAGGTTTTGATGAAGTAGATTCGGGAGGAGGCGTTGATAATTCTTTTACTGGTTCTGATGCAGTAGATTCGGGAGTGGTTTTTTCTTCTTCTTCAGAATTTTTGAATTTTGTCAACATTTCTGCTACTTTTGTATGGTCAAGTTCGGACGTAGGCATTGGAGATTTTTCCTTTTTTTCTAATTCAGAATGTGCGAGCTTTACCAATATTTCAGCTGCTTTTGAAGAATCAAGCTCACGCCTTGGCCATGCAGATTCGGGAGCGGTTTTTTCTTCTACAGGATATTTGAGATTTGCCAATATTTCAGCTGCTTTTGAAAAGTCAAGTTCACTCGTTGGCAATTTTTCTGCTGGTTCTGATGCAGTAGATTCAGACGAGAGCGCTGGCAATTTTTTTTCTGCTTCTGAAGCATCAGGTTTGGACGTAGGTGTAGGAGATGTAGATAAGATCATTTTTTCGATAATTTTGTTATAAGTACCGCATTGATGTGCAACAATATCATCGTTTCGACCAAACTTAAAAGTTATACCACATAAATTTAACGGAGGAAGATTTGGATTATTTGGATCGATCTTTCTTTTGGCAAGATAAATTTGAACTATTTGTGCAAGTTCTCCAATAAGAGATGAAGAACCATATACTCTGTTATTGTCGGTGTGGGCTTGTAAGACTTCTTGTGCAGACTTGTCACCATGATAAAATTCTTTTTCAACTTTGCTTGATCTTGGCTCACCAAGTTTTATAATATATTTTTTGCGCCACTTCTTTTGAGCTGAGAATGGAATACCAGCAGCAGTAGCTGATAGGGAAGCTCGTCTCTGACGTTTTTGTTTATTAGCAGCTACTGCCGATGTCGAGGTGTTACGTCGAACATAATAGCTAGGTTCCATCGCATCCGTATTGAGGGACATTACCCCAGTTGCACCCAACGCTGTAGCAATCACGGTCATTGCTGCAGTTTTGGTGACCCAACCTCTTATGCCACCAGTTACCATTTCCAGTTCATCTGGAGAGCAACTAGCTAGGCTGTTTTTTTCTGCTTCACATAGCTTTTCTAAAAATTCTGAGAAATCTTCTCTAGTTAAATCGGCAAACTTTGTTTTTACTAGTTCATATTTTTCCTCGTTGGTTCCTTGTGAGGAAAAAGCAAGATTAAAGGTATCATCTGTTGCCAAAAGCTTGGCTAACGAGACCAAATTTTCTTTCATATTATCATCTCCACTTCATACAAATATGGCTTTAATCGCAAAACTTAATTATATACTTACTAATTTACCCTTATTATATTACCATTTGATTAAAATGTCAATATTTTTAATATTTTACATTAATAATTATATAAATTAATTGATTAAAACATATCAATGAACAGATATAATATCTTTATTGCAAAATAAAATATAAATATCTATAGTTTTTATATTTCTTGACATAACGAAAAAATCAAAGTAAAATATAGAAAAATATTTTAATTTAGGTTGGTAATTATGAAAAAATCCGTATTTATTTCTATACTAGTTGTAGTATTTTTCGCATTTTCTTTTTCGAAAATTAACGTAGCTTGTGCTCAAACAATCAAGTGTGAGGTCCGTAAAAGATCACTTGCTGGTGAGATATTTTTATTTCAATATGATGATGAAGGTAATAATAAGGGGTACATTTGGGTTTACGAGTTTGTAAATCGTTATTTGTCACATGAAGATGAACTTTTTTTAGAGAAAGTTAACGGGCTGAAAATACAAGAAGATAATACTTATTACAATAGATTGTTAGAAATATCCACTACGTTGTTTAAAGACCTAGGCTACAATCCATCGGTAAGGTATATGAGTCCTCAAATCGAAGAGCAACTCACTAATGTATTTAATATATTGCGGGGTTTGATTGATGAACAACGCATGGAGTTGATTAATGAAAAGTAGTTTGTTAATATCAAGGAGTTATGGAGTGAAATTTTAACCCGCGTTTGTTTGTGTGAACATATCACAAAAAAATAAGTACAGGCAAAACGAGGTGAAAGCTAAAGTTAAAAGTGTTTAGTTGTGTAGATTATATGGAAAAAGACTCAGGAGCAGTCGGTTATTTGGTTGAAAAAGACGTTAACTTAGTGGAAGCTTTAGCATGTCGAGACTTTTTAGAAGCGCATGGTGTTGTGGTTTTAATGTCACGCACAAAGGATGAAAATGACAGTTTGATTGAAGAAATCCGTGAGTGCAATGCATTTAACTCAGGTTTGGCAATTGACATTCATAACAATGCTGATGGTGGCGATGGGTTTGAGGTGTATTATCATTTTAAAGGTGGTATAAGTAAAATTCTCGCCGAGAATATTGAGGCAGAAGTTAAAGTAATCGGGCAGAACTCAAGAGGATGTAAAACCCGCATAAATTCTGGTGGAAAAGATTACTACGGGTTTATAAGGGAAACAAAATGCCCAGCTGTGATAGTTGAGGGATGTTTTGTTGATAATGTTACGGATGCAAAGATTGCAGATACGGCTGAAGAACAGAGGGCTTTTGGTGTAGCCTATGCTAAAGGTATTTTAAAGACACTTGGAATTGCTACAAAGGAAAATGCAGAACAAAATCCCAAATATTGCGTTCAAGTTGGGGTTTACTCGCAAAAAGAAAACGCTGAAAAACAGCTTCAAAAATGCTAAAAGCGTCGGATTTGTCGACGCTTTTATTAAGCAAAGTTGAAAACTTTAGTCAGGCAGCTCAAATTTATTTATTTTTGTAGCGTAATGTAGATTTTCATCGCAAAGCGACGGATCATCTTGATTTTCCTGTAAACAATTTATTATGCTAAGCGCCTGTTTGCGGCAGTCATAATTGTCTTGTTCAAGAAACTTGCACTCAGATTTTGCGAATTCCCAGTTTATAGCCTTTTTTGGCTTATTAAAATTTATCCCAGCAACGTTGTGAAAGCTTGCGTAGCCATTCATACATGAAGAATCTGTCGACGTTGCCGTTACAAGCACATTATTTCCTATCCACTTGTGATCGAGGACGGCGTTTCTAACTTTAAAAAATATGTCTTTATGGACTTCAACTAAATTTCGGAGCTTGTTCGAAAGTGGTAAAACGTAAAATTGATTATAGCAAAAACCGCCAAGGACAAGTGCACCAGAAGTTAAAGCGGCACCAAATGCCATGGTTCCTAAAGAAGCAGCGCCAGTTGCGGCTGCGGCACCTTCAACAATTTTTCCAATACCTTTTCCCGCCAAGCTTTTTGCTACAGCCCAAACTCCAACACCCGCAGCAGTGTTGAGAGCTAAAGCTTTCTCTGCTTTATTTTTCCCCTCGGAGATAGCTTGAATCCTTTCTTCCTCAGAAAGTTTTTTAAGGTCACCGGAATAAACTTTGTTCGCAATGTCTGTTAACTCCTTAGTCATACTAGGTGAAGTACCTGACAAAAGGCTATATGTTTGTTTGAGCATATATGTCAATAAATCATTGTTGATTGCACTATTTTCGGCCGTAACAAGTTCTTTGATTTTGTCAACTACATTTTTTTCTAAAACATAATTTTGTTCAGAGAAATCTTCAAGTCTTGTAACAATAACTTCTTTGTCATCAATTGCTTGAATAGTTGATTTTTGATTACTATTCTTTATCAGTTTTTCAAGATTTATTTGATTAATGTTTAAGTCATCCATATAACATTTAGCATATGAATTTATGTTTCCAAATTGAAAGCAAATTAAAATTGTTAAAATTGAAACTGTTATTTTTTTCATAGTTAATTTTTTCCTTCTATATAACTTAATCTAGGTATACTTTCAGCAAGCTTCGGATCATATTCACCAGATCTTTGATTAAAAAGGTATTCTTGAGAATATACTTGGCAATTAGTGTATATTTTGTCATAAAAAGCGGATGGCCAGCACTCAATTACAGCCCCATAGAGGTTTTCAGTATTATATTCAGGTTCATCTAGACGCTTTTGCAAAAGTAAACGTATACGATTGTACTTTTCCCATACACGTTCGGCATTAAAGTACTGCTTGAGTTTGGAATAATCATTTGATTTGATTAGCCCATAGAGCAGAGAAGCCCCTGAGATTATTCCAAAACAAACGCCCTGAAGCATCGATAAAGAACTGTCTCCACCCTGAATATTTTTTCTTTTGAGCATAATAGCATTGAAAATTTTCATACCGATTAATATGGAAACGTTAAACAAGCTTGCCCCAATAATTGGTGCCCAACTCAGCAGGTTACCTTTCCACGGATGAATTTCATACTTGTCCATGTAATCTCGTTCAGCCTGATCCATCATTTCGAGGCACTTTTTCATATAGGCTTCAATATTTTCAGAGCCAACGAATTCAGTTTCCCCACCTTGTTCGTTTTTGATAATTTTGTTGTAGCCAATTGCATAAATGCCAAAGGTTACTGAATTTATTACAATCGACAGTGCCAGCAAAATTGATATTAATTTTTTCATTTTATACCCCCACATTTAACTATTAAAGTGTTACTATTACACATGTAAAATTATACATGTTATTTACTTTACCAAATTGAAGGTGCTAAATCAACAAAAAATGTGAAGTTCTACTTATTGTATAAAATTTCGACAATATTCAAATTTTATTTATTTTACTGTAATAATTTACCAAACTATTTCACTAATCTAAGATTAGCACAAGTTTTATTATTTTAAGAAAGGAATGAAATTGTGAAAAACAAAACTTTAGAAATCACGACGTTTGCCATTTTAATAGAAGCAATTATTACGTATTCTAATCAGTTTTTAGTGCAAGAAAGCTTTTGTTGGCAAATGTTCGTTAGCTTAATATTAGGCATAATGGTAGCTGTAGCTTATAAAATTGATTTGCCATCGTACTTTAACTTAAAATCA
>URPR01000028.1 GCA_900549775.1 uncultured Oscillospiraceae bacterium
AGTAGTTGATGCAATAGGAAGTAAAAGTCAAGTGAAATTTTATGATTTAAAGACTAGACTTCAGATGTTCTTTTTATACCAAAGAGGTTTTATAAAAGGGATTGATAATGAGGAAGATAGAGAATACAGAAGTAAAAATGGTGCAGATGATGTAACGCCTTTAGCTAGGACTTTGTGGGAGTATGTAATTTGCAATATGAATGAAGAAAACCTTAAAAATGGTCTGGATAAAGATAAAGGGTTTTATTCCATTGCGTACTCTTATGGAAAAAACCACGAGATTGAAACAGGCTATATTAACATGTTAAAACTTATGTGGAATATAGCAAAGGCTTTAGATTTAGAAAGTGAAGCATTAGAATCAGCAAAAGGGAAAATCAATGCGTTAAGTGAACGAGTAAAACCCCATGATTCAACTATGTTTGAAAAAGAAGATTCAACTGCATTTGAAGAAGCTTTAAGGTCAATTTTTTCCTTATTCTACACTGGTGGTGAAATAGAATTTACACTGGCAGATTGTAAATATGCAAAAATTAATAGAAATGACGAAGTAAAAGGAAATGTAACAGTTAACGTAATAAAAGGCTATCAAAAATTGAATTTTAAAATTAAGCATAGTGCTGGTCATGGAGAAATAAAGCATAAACCGGTAAACTTTAATTTCGATAAATATTTAAAAATATATTGGCAAGATGACGAACAAATGTTAAACAAGTTAAAAAAAATAAAGGATGAATTGTTAAACGAATTAAAAAAAATAGATGATGATCAAATTTTTTTAAGTGTCGAACAGAAAGATTCAATAAAAAAATTGATGGAGGAAAAATCACTAGAAAAAATTATTATGGAATTAAATAAGTGTTTGGATAATGATTTTGAAAAACTTTTACTTAGAAGTTTTATAAATGATTCATTTATTCAGGAAAGAATTACACTTCCAGTTGGTTTTTATGGAACTTTTTCTGAAGAAGAGTTAACTTTAGGAGATGCCTTTAGAAATACAGCCTTATACGAAAAATGTAAAGCTTTAAGTGCATATGAAGCTTTGAAAGGTGATGAAAACAACGCTGGTAGAATAAACAGGGTTTTAGACGTTTATACTATGAGAGGTGCAAAAAAGATAGTTGAAAAACGACTAACGAAAGGTGAAGATGGTAAGCAACAAGTAACTGAAGAAAACCTCTGTGATGTATTTTATAGAGAATTCCTAGAACCTCATGAAAAAAATAGAGAGAGATATTCTTATATTGATAACAGTATGTGTTTTCATGACTTTGGTGAAGTAGAAGAAATTTATAATGAACGCGGAGAAAAACAACAAAGTTTTGATGTTATGAAAATAAATGAAAAAGGAGAGGTACAGTTATTTATAAAAAATGTTCCTGAAAATGGCGAATTAATAATTCCTTCAATTGTATACGATAAGGATGGAAAAGAGTATAGGGTGGAAAGAATTGATAAATGTTTAGAAGCTAATTTTGAGAACTTAAAAAAGGTAAAATTTACTGGAGATTTTAAAAACTTGAATCTTATTTCAGATTTTGATGATGAAGGTTCACAAGAAGTTGGGAGTAATATAAGTTTTGGAAATTTTGCAAATTTTGCAGCTGTAAAGATGGAAATTTTTGGTTATGCAGTAAAAATCTTTACAATACAAGGAAATATGGGAGATTTAATTATTGAGAGAGGAACATTGAAGTATTGCGACGCTCTTAGAACCTTTGCAATACAAGGAAATATTGGATATTTGAGTATTTGGGAAGATGCATTTTATCGTTGCGAAAATTTAAAAAACCTTATAATACGAGGTGATGTTAAAGAAATTAATCTTAAGTCAGGTCTTCTAAATTCTTCGAATGCAAAGATATTTTTGCCAGAGAATTTAAAAAATAAGATCCCAGAAAATTTTGAAGATAAAAACAAAATTATATTTTATGATATAACAGACGATGATACTCTGCATCTTAAAGTGAATGAAGCAGTAAGTGAAATTTCATTAGATAAAGAAACGTTAGAAACACTAGGAGGAAATTTTCAAATTTTACAGGCAAAGAATTTAAATGAAGAAAGTGTAGAAATAATGTTTGACGATGATTTAAAAGATGAATTTTTAAAGATTGAAGATGCAACAGGATTACATTATGAAAGAAAAAGAGCGTAAATTTTCAAGTTTGGCAAAACTGTCATGTCTCTCACTAAATTATAAAATCGAAAATTAAATGAAACAATGAAGAATCACACTTCAAGGTGGAGTGTGATTCTTCATATAAAGTGACGAAACTTTAAACTAAGCTTAAAAGAGAAGTAACTTACCCATTTTGTGTTGCTTTTTTGTTGACAGCGTCAAACGTTTATCAAGTTTTGTTCGGTTGAATTAGACTAGGTTTTGTCGATAAGAACTCAAGCAATATTTAAAATAATCTAATACACTTATTTATCAGTATAGGGGTGCACCTCAGTCTATAATTTTTTGTGGTTGCACTAATTTTATTGCAAATGAAAGTCAGGTATACTGCTTTTAATAAGATAAGTTGAAAATTATCGAATTTTTTTAATAGTTTACCGATATTTAAAGATACTATTGACGTTTGGGCTTTTTGAAAATGAATGCTTGCAAAAAGGCAATAAACCTATGTTTTTAGATGTTTGTAGAAGGAGGAGATATGATGAAAAAAGTATTTATTGGTGTGGGGCATGGAGGAAAAGACTCAGGAGCATTCGGTTATTTGGTTGAAAAAGACGCTAACTTAGTGGAAGCTTTAGCTTGCCGAGACTTTTTAGAAACGCATGATGTTGTGGTTTTATATTAAGTTAAGACATTTTATAATTCTTTTTGTGCTGAGGCAGCTTCATCTGTTAAAATAGTTATATTTCAGCATATTAACTCAATAAATTTTACACACTAAAACTTATTTATCAACTAATTTTTCTACTTATTTTTTAAAAAATACTTTTTTCATCGATTTTACATTTTAAATGGTATTTCACTTTCTGTATTTTTTCTGGATTGCTAAGTTTAATTCCATTAAAGGCCTCGATAAACAAAACAACAGATAGCGTGATATCAACTCCTGCTTTTATGTAATCTCTAATTTTTGTTTCATATTTTCTATTTCATTCAAAATGGGCTTAATTGTTTCTTCATTTATTTTTTTAAAGTATTCATCATTAAATATGTTAGCGTATTCGTAGACGACGTCATCCTTTTTAGCAAATTGAGCAACTGCCAACAGGGCCCATTTATATCGTTATTTAATGAAGTTAAAATATAAGTTTCCCTGGATATATTTTTTTAATGAATTCTATATTTTATATTTTTCTTTAAGGTTAGACACAAACTTATCAAGTTCATTTATTGCTGCATCAGGAGCATTTTCAGTTATTATAATTACGTGATTTTGTTTAATTAACAAGGCGTTGGTTTGAGATTAACCCTAAAAGATAATCTAAAGAGACATTAAAAAATTTATCAATTCTTATTTTCATTCCGTCGTTAGGAGTACTTATATTGCGTTCATATGAAGACACAGTATGAACTGATATTGACAACCTATCTGCTAACTGCCGTTGACTTAAACTACTATCTTTCCGGAGTTCACTTAATCTTTCTCTCATCAAAACTTCCACCCCTTTAACATGTCTCTTCTAATAATTTTTAGTATGATATAAAAATATTTTTTTACCTTACGACAAAAAATGTGAAATAAAAAAAGCTCCAGATATGGAGCTAAAATTTAAAGTTTATTAATTTAAAATTATTTACAGCTTATTGCTTCAAAAAAGCCTAAAACTTTTATTTTTATCATTCTATATTTACATATCAATTCGGCTTCTTCTGAATTTAAATTATTAATTAGTAAGTCATTAACGGGAGTTTTTATGTCAGTTAAGTCTAAAAGGTAATCAGATGAGCAATTGTAATATTTACATAATTTTAACAACGCCTAATCACTAGACTATTGATACAAAAATGGTTTAGTATAATGTGCAGTGCAAAGCCATTTCTGGTCAAATTCTTTTCATAAAAGTAAAATTAGTAAGTATTTCAGAGATATATCCTGAAGAAATGAACAAAAAACTCATTAACAGTGTAAGGATTGTAATAATAACGATATAAATGGTTACCAAAACCTTTAGTAGTTTAATATGCGCTTCACTTAAAATATAATCCATTTTACAAACACCTTTCCTCTTCTCTACTTTTTCAATACATACTCACAGAATAATGAGCCTATGTACATTAAAGAAAATACGATTATATATAAAATACTTTTTACAACAATAAATACATATAGACATGACGCGAAAACTCCACGGACAAAAAGCATAAGCCAAATTTTTAGTTGCAATGCAGTGATTGTTCCATTGTTATCTTTTACCATTTTAAAAAATCTAAAAGCATTTAGATAAATAACCAGTCCTAAAATAATCGTAAATATAGAACCAGGATGTTTGTATTCATCTGTAGAAAATATTATCCATAAGCACGGTATGAAAATAATTGTCCATACAGCCACAAAAACACCTATTATTATTTTTAATATTTTTGTTTTAGAATTATCTAACATAAAATTCATGTTGTTGCTTTCCTACAAATAAGTATTTTTATAAAGCTCCAGCTGTTACGTCTGCAACAATAAGCATAGAAATAACTACTGAGGTAATAACTGCAGCTGTTCCTCCAGCCATTAAAGCTGTATCTGCTGTAGTTTCACCTGCCCCTGCCATCGTTACTTCACCTGCAGCTGCACCGCCGAGATTTTCTTGTGGCTCGGCTATAGCGGTCTGACCAGCAGCCGGTTTTCCCTGACCGCGACTGGTACGGAGTACCATAAGGGGCATGGAAAAATCCAGCATTAATGCGGGTTCAAGCCACTTACGATGTTTACCAAATTATGCATTCGCCTTAAATCGATAAATTTTATGCTTATTATATCGGAGACTATAAAAAAATTCAATATTAAATTTTTACGTCATCTTAAAAGTTTTTAAGATGGCAATTTTATTTTTTACGGAGGAAAATCATGCAAATATTTTTATTGATAGTAATTTTTATTTTAATAGTGATTAATTTAAAGC
>URPR01000029.1 GCA_900549775.1 uncultured Oscillospiraceae bacterium
CACAGTATTTCTTGCAAACCTCGATACTGATTTCGTCACGATTAAATCAATCTTTAAAAATCTTTTTATTTGGTAAAAACGTAATTAAAAACATCAATTTTCCTTGGTATATCATGATAAGTAATAGAAACTTCAAAACTGTTTTACGTAAAATAGAGAGAATTTTGTGAAAGCACATTGCTTTTTGGAATTAATTGTAATATAAGCAAATGTAAGGATATTTTAAGTTCTATTTAAATATTAAAGCTATTGTCAAATTATTTGAAATTGTTGATTTTACTATGTTCACTAAAGTTGAAATCAATTTTATAATCATTACTATTCAAGATCTAATCCGAGGGAGGAGTTGTATTAAAATGAAAACTATCATGCGGCATTTTTTTGACAACAGTTAATATAAAAATTCAAAAAGTAATGAAACTATGATATTTATTGCTCAACCGTGATTGTATACTTCGTTGTCATCTTGCTTACACTTAACTATAAATGTCATTAGTTTTACTGACAAATAAATTATAAAACGAGGTGTTTTTAATGAAAAAAAAATTTATATCAATAATATTAACATTTCTGTTAATACAGCCTGCGTTCTGTTTGGCAGAAGAGTCTAGTTCCAATTTAGATATTTCATCATCTGGGTCATCACTTCTTCCTGAGTTTGGAGACAGTGTTAATTTACCAATAAATATCGTTTCTGAAGATGGAACAACTGAAAATTATATAGCTGACGTAAAATTACTTTTAAACCAAGCCGTCGATTTAAAAAAGGGTGAAAAACAAGAGGTTTTAAGGGAATGTATTTTTAAAGACACTAGTGAAGGAAAAAATAAATACAATTTATCAAAAGCTTTAGTATCAATTACTTGTAAAGCAACGGATATTTTTAAAGCTTATATTAATTGCACTAATGAAACGGATACTTTACATTCTAATAATGGTGAAATAATTTTTTATGTACCTAGTGAAGAAGTTTTTTCAGTTGATTTAAAATCTAAGCAATCTGACTTAAATTGTGATTTAGGAGTTTTAGGAATTGGGGTAAATAGTAGTACCGAAAAAATTTTCCCTATGGATTTAAAATGTAATTCTTTGGAAAGTGTTTCAGCGGCAAATATTATCTCACCAATTGCTAAGGGGTTTACTTCTATAGTATTATTACTATTGAGTTTATTTTAAGAAAGTAGGTGTTTTTATCATGTTAAAAAAATTTTTAGCAGTCATTTTAGCTATTTCAATTTCTATACCTTGTGCAACAAGTTTTTGCTTAGCAAACTGCCAAGTCGATAAATTTGAATTCCATACTTTTGGCACCAATGAATGTGGAGAGCAGTATGATTTAATACATTATCTTTCAAGAGACACTATAGATTCATTATGCTCAACAAATACTTTATTTGCTAGAAACACAGGAGGAAAAATTTTAGATTGGTTTAAGAGAAACAAAAAGACATTAACAATTGTTGGATCATCAATAGGTGGTGTAGCCTTGTTAGGATCAGGAATAGCAGGAATAGCAGTCACAGAAAAAGGTAAAAATTATAAATTGGGTATACGTACAAATAACGAAGAAAATAATTTCTGCGATAATTTATTAAATGTTTCTAAACACAATAACAATTGTGGTGTTATAGTTAAGTTTCAAGAGGCAGTTATAAATGGTATGACAATTCTTTCAGATATGAATATTGATTCTCAAAAGGAATAATGTTGTCTTTTCAATGCTATAATTGCTTATATCATTAAGGAGTATAGATGGCAACGAAATATACAATCAAGGGTTTCAGCAAAATTATGTGATATGTTTAATTCTTTCATTCTAAAGGAGGTTTGATAAAAATGAATACGTGTTTTAAAAAATTTTTCACAGTAGTTTTTATAACATTATTAATAAATAACATAGTAATTATTCAGGTACCTATGAACACTTTTGGATTTGGAAATAAGTCTCACGAACAATTGTCAGAATTAGCTTTTCATCAGGTATTATTTGATCTTGGTTTAACTAAATATATAGGAGCAACAGCTGATTTAGTACGGCATAGTACAGGCCCTGATAGAGATGAGGATTATGCAAAAGAAGGTTGGAGAACAGGTGGAAAAAGAGGAGGATGGTATGAAGGGCATTTTTTTAATGTTGAGACTGATTTAGAAAAAGAAGATACTGCACTCACCCGAATGGTAAACCATTTTAATGATGCTGTTGCCCTCGCAAGAAGCAACGATTGGAGAAAATCAATATATGATCTTGCCAGAGCTCTTCATTACCTTCAAGATATGTGTTGCCCTGTTCATATGTGGGGATATCGGCACAATAACATACCTGCTATGGTAACATTGCATATTGAATTAGAGAACGGTTGGGATGCCATGTTTGATTCTGAAAATTTATTAGAACACATTCCTAGAGGTAGTCGTTTCTTACCAGTTAGTAATTTTGAAAATATTAGATGTTTGGGAATATACGCTGCAAGTGAGGCATTATCTCTCCATAGAGATTGGATTGAGAAAAATACAGGAATAGGAATAGATATCCTGCAAAGTTTTAATACTATAAATCCAGTGTATTGGATAGGAAGATTAGCATCATTTGTTGTTGACAGTCGTGGTAAAGAAAATACAGGATTTCGCAGACACTGGCAGGGCATATTTCATCTTCCATATTTAGCTAGTTACGAACTTATACGTATGTGGGCTGAAAGTGTAAGCGATTTTACTTTCCCAGCTCCAGGTTGTATAATACAGTAAAAAATTTTATACTTTAAAATTAACTAAATAATAAAGTTTTCATAAACTTATTATTTTAATATGGATTTGATTTTTATTTGTATATTATATTTACACAAAATTTAACAAAATCATTCGACACATCGTGACAAATTATAATTTTCAAAAGTTAATTGTATGAAATATATAAAATTTGATAAAAATATATTAAGTTTTAGAAATAATGTAACATAATATAAATGTAAAAATATTTTTGTCTTTATAATAAAATTAACTGTAAAGTAGGAAACTTAACGAAACAATAAATCCTCAAAAAAGCAAAGCTAGACGGGATGCTGTTGTAACGATGGTGTATTTCTACTGTATAAACTGTATAAATGGTATTATATTGGAAACTGGTATTGCTGGTTGTAACTCATTAACTTCGATAACTATCCCAGAATCAATTACTTTTAGTTAGAAATAATGCATTTGATAATTGTTGTGCATTAAAGCCTGTGGCTCTATACAGTAACTATTATAGTAGAAAATTTTAAAAAACTTTTTTTACGTATTATGAATTTGAAAATGTACCAATATCAAATCTTGTATATTTTATTGAATTCGGTGCTTTTTCTGATTGTATCAACTTAATTTCAATAAATAATCCGAATTCTGTTACTTCTATTGCTGGTAACACGTCTTATAATTATGCTAAGTTAGCCTCGGTGTCTCTTTGAAATTCCGTTACCTCTATTAGAGAAAGTGCATTTAAAGAGCGTAGATAATTAACTTCAGCAACAGTGATCTTAACCAAGGAAATCTGTTTTGCAGATTCAAGTTCAAGTCCATCTAAATCGAGTTTGTCAAACTTCAGTTCTACAATCTCTGTGATATCAAGTTCTACAAGATCATGTGAAAAAGCTTTTTCTGATGATAAAGAGTATATAGTTGTATTAGAACTGGACAAAGGAATAAAATCTGATAACGATAATAATGTTATTCGTATTCTCGTGTATGTTAATGACGAACAAACAGTAAATGCAATAGTGGGCAAAGCAAATAAATGCATAAATCAATGACTTTTAAAAAGTTAACAATAATTTCATTCTGGAAATTTTTCAAAACTTTATAAACTCCCAAATGTATGCTATAATAAAATTACTGGTTAAAAAGGAGGTTTTTATTATGGCATATTTCATAAATAACGATTTTAAAAATAATGAATTTGAACTTGCATCAAAAGATAAGTTTTTTGTTGATAAAACTAGATTAATTGAAAAAATAAATTCTTTAATAGGTATCAAAGACCGATTCGTGTGTGTAACACGTCCACGTCGTTTTGGAAAAACTCTAAATGCTATGATGCTAGCTTCAT
>URPR01000030.1 GCA_900549775.1 uncultured Oscillospiraceae bacterium
TTCTGAAACACTTCTTAATTTTTTGATAAAATTTTGTGTTTATGGAAATAGTTTGACTATAAATGGCTTTGCACTACGCATTATACTAAGCCGTTTTTGTATCAGTAGTCCAGTGATTAGGCATATTGTAGAAAAAAGTCATTAATTGTAAATAGTCGACAATTAAATTATTTTTTCTTCGACCATACATTACCCGAACAATGACAATAGTTTTATTGGCTATATAAATTTTAAAAAATATAATTTTTTACTATACGTTTTCTAATATCAACTTTATTTATTAAGTTACTTGAAACCAAACAAACTTATACAGCATTTCATCAAGACTTAAAATAGATTTATCAATCTCAGTTAAAATATTTTGTGCAATGTTTGGCTCGAGAAGATACCTTCAAAAATATCAAGTAAGCAGTTCTTTAATGTCTTATTGTTAGTAGAAAACAAATGCAAGTGGAGGTCATTACCAAAAGGAATACAATTTGCATATGGTTTAGCAGATGCACGAAAACAGAACTAGGCAGCAAATTTTTAAGAATCTTCAAAAACAAAACATTATCGATGTTTCAAGGTGAAGTTTTGGTTTGGACAGCACTAGTATCAAGTGTTGCGGAGGAAGAATAACAATGGAGCACTTCTCATAAAATTTTCACTAGTTATTACAAAACTAGATGCTATCTATTTTTCTATTGTATCTTTGGCTTTAATTTTTTGCGCTTTTTATGCAAAAACATTCCAACTGTTTTAAAGATTATATTGTTTTATAATATTAATTGTCAAATCATAACTTAATATAAAAAGCTTATAGTTGACTATAAAACAAACAGCAGGCAGAAATCTATCCCTTCGTGATTGTTATCTTGTTACAGTTGTTGCACTTATGGCTCGAGGATCTTACAGATGATTCGTTCAAATGTCATTTGATGAACGCAAAAACAAACGGTATAACAAAAGAGGATATTGTAGAAACTATAACACATGCCACCTTTTATTCGGGCTAGTCTAAAGCCTGGACAGCATTTCATATGGCTATGTAGCAAATTTTGAAAAAGAAGATGCTCAAATTGTAATCTCAGATACACCTAAAAGTTCAAAATTATCTGGTGTAGCTATAGCAGGAATTGTGGTTGGTGGATTAACAGCTGCAGCAGATGCAACTGTTGGAACGACTCTATTCCATAAACATAGACAAGCTAACATAGTGCAAGAAGCGTCTGCCTTAGAAGAGGCTCTAATCCAGTATTAATGGACAAATGTACATATTTTTTATTTTGTTTTGGAGTTAAATACTTTAAAGAATAAACAGGGTGATCAATGTAATAAAAAAAGGAAGATGAAGCTCTTTGAAAAAGTTGTTAAGTATCTTATCTAATTTGTAGCTTTTTAGTCGCTCCTTGCTTAACAGTTTTGACAAATAATTCTGTTTTTGAAACTACTCCAGCGTCTTCAAAAACAGATTCTGGGGCAAGCAGAAACACCGTAGAAGCTTACCAAGGCAATGAAAAGTAAGAGAAAAAATCCAATGAATTAGTAGATACACAAAACGATTTTGAAGCTGGTAGCTATAAACTCTCTAAGTGGGGAATAACAAACTATTTAACTAAATAGTTTGTTATTACTTTTGTAAACAACTTAAATTCGTACGTTTTGCCCCATTCAGTGTTTAAGATATCACAGTTAATTTCATTACAATGGATACTTTTAACTTTATCCTCCTTTTTATTCAAATGGGCAGAGATTTATATTTTTATCTTAAAAGTTAAATATTTTTAAAATGTTAATAGGAGGAGGGATTGAAAATAAACGCATTTAAATGTTTTAAATCTTATGTAAAAGATAAAGGTTTACCGAAAGATATGGAACAGTTCCTTTTGGAAGGCTATGCATCTATATCTTACAGTTTAGAAGGTGGCAGAATTAGTGGTGAAAAAACTCTCGAATTACTGGGTAATCATACTTTTTGTGATGGAGTTGAAAGAGCTATAATGCACTTCGATGTAATTCTTTTAACTGATGATGGTAGAGAAATATCTATGGGATAAAATTGAAATAAGTAAACATGAATTTTTACATATGATTCAGAGAATTCCACTTTTGTTAAGTGGAATTCTCTGCTATAGTGGAATAAAAAGCGAAAAATAAAGATTTATATTTTCAAAACTTTAGAAATAGGTATTTTTTAATTATTTTATTAATTTGTTTATAGTATTAGTTTATAAATTTTTAAAAATATTGTATAATGGAAATCAAGGCAAACTATTGAAGAGAATGATAGATATTAATTTAGAAATTACTGGTTCGAATAAAAGTGACATAAATCAAAATTTTGATAAAATAATTGAAATAATAGAAAATTCACGCAAAGATGCCTTTAAAGCTGTAAATCGTGAGCTTATAAATATGTATTGGGAAATAGGAAAATATGTAAGTGGGAAAGTTAGCAAAAACGAATGGGGTAAATCTGTAGTTAAAGAGCTTTCAGATTTTATACAACGTAAAAATGAGGGTATTAAGGGGTTTTCTTCTAACATTTGGCGTATGAAACAATTTTATGATACATATTGCAAAAATGAAAAACTCGCAACAATGTTGCGAGAAATTAGCTGGTCAAATAATATATTGATTATGGCTAGAACCAAAAGCGATGAAGCAAGAGAATTTTATCTTAGACTGTGTATTAAAAATAAATATACAGCACGTGAACTTGATAGGCAAATTGATAGTATGTTATTTGAAAGGACAATGCTTTCCGATAAAAAGAATAAATTATTTGTTTCTAAAAATAAAAGTCTTTCATGTTTGCGAGACACCTATATATTGGAATTTTTAAATTTACCCGAAAACCATAAAGAAAAAGATTTACGTAAATCTATAGTTTCAAATATTAAAGACTTTATACATTCGTAGGAGAAGAATATAGAATTCAAGTTGGAAATACGGATTTTTTTATAGATTTATTATTTTATAATAGAGAACTTTCTTGTTTAGTTGCCATAGAACTAAAAACGGAAAAATTTAAACCTGAACATTTAGGACAGCTAAATTTTTATCTTGAAGCATTGGACAGAGATATAAAGAAAGAAAATGAAAATCCAAGTGTGGGTTTAATTTTGTGTACAGATAAAGATGATACTGTGGTCAAATATGCTTTGAGCAGGAATTTATCTCCTACTTTAATTGCCGATTATCAGCTTTGTCTTCCTAATAAAGAGGTGCTCGAAAACAAGTTACGTGAAATTGCAGAATCCGCAGATTTTAAAGAAAATGAGAAGTAAAATAGTGTTCTATAGGCAATTAATAAAAAAATCAGAACCATTTTTACTAATGCCCAAATGTTATGATTTTATCAAAAGTACGTTTTATTGTCGATACACTTAAAATAAATTACATATTTTCAATTTTATTTTCTTTTTATGCCAGAGTTTATCTGTAGTGTACCAGTTTGAAAACATCTAGACTAATTCGTACACCTGTATCAATAGTCTAGTGATTAGGCATTGTTAAAATTATGTAAATATTACAATTGCTCATCTGATTACCTTTTGGACTT
>URPR01000031.1 GCA_900549775.1 uncultured Oscillospiraceae bacterium
CTGGAGGCTCTTATCACAGCCTGATTGTCAATAAATCGGATAGTGGTAACTATGTTCAGATATCAGCTGAAACACTCGCTTTTGACGTTTCCGGGTTTCTATGAAGCAAACAATATAAATACTCGTTTGTGATGGCTTGTAAAGATGAATTTAGTTATTGATGAGATTATAAATCTGTCAGTGATCTCCCTATTTAAAGCTACCATCTAGTCTCCTACAACAAGATCAATTATTAATTTACTGTGTTGAGCAACTAGTATAATGTCAATTTCTTGACTTAACGTTTGCTTAATATCTTCAATAATTTTCTTCACTGCATAATTTAGTAAATTGCGGCGTAAGCAGTACAAAATAAATTTCTAACAAAGTGTGTTCTTCCTTATATGGATACCTGTGTCCCTCTATAAATCTCTTTACTGTTTGATAGAGTCATGATTTTTAACCTCCGTCTTATAATCCAAAATAGCTTTTCACAGCCCCATATCTGCCAAATATGCCTTACTCATCTTTAAAAATATTCACGTTAGAGCTCCTTAATTTTTATTCAGGGATTTCAAAACAAAAATGCATGCAAAGTTAGAAAATTTCTTGTTTTCACATGCATTTTTATACAGATTCGATATTTGCTTTCGATGTAATTATATAACATACAGATAATTTGCAAAAATATCTTAATTATAATGTATTGAAAAGGTAGATTTTACTTTTAATCTATTCATTTTACTGGTATTGTATGGTATAATTTTAAAGAGTCTATTTTCACTATAAAAAGTATCAAATGGGCGAATATTTATGCAAAAGAAAATCTTAAATTTAATTTTATCAGGAGTTTTATTACTTAAATTTAGTTTTTTCTATATTTTTACAGTTAGTACGTACAGTTTTTCCGTTGGTACACATCCAGCGTGGAGAGATGTTTGTAAGGATTACCCTAAAAACCAATATAACCAAACTGTGGACACAAATTGTGCTTTTTTCCAGCTTTTAAATGATCAAAGAGTAACTGATGGAAGAAGTTCTGGAGAAAAAACACGAATTGGTCCAAATGGGGAACACGAAATAAAAATGTGGCATATAGACCAGATAAAGGGATTAGGAAAAGAATTCGCAAATCTTATTTTAGCAAGGAATAAAGAAGCTCAAAAAGATGAATATATAAGAAGCCTGTCAGATACAACAAATAATTTTCTGATGCTAAATTCAGAGGAGGAAGCAGATAGAGTTACCAGTAAATTGTTAGAAAATTCTCCATATTTTAAAAATAAAGGAGCTACAACGAGCAAAATTGAAGATTGGAAAAAAGCACATGAGGATCTTGTAGAGGAATATTGGGATAAAGAATGTAATTGGTTTCAAAAAATTTTTAGTCCCCTATGCAGAAAAAAAGTAAATAAAAAAATAAAGCAAGAATTTGGGATTAAGGCTCGAAAGCAAGAAATAAAAGCTAATGTTTACTCTTCAACAATGGATCAAGTTATATATGCTCTCTTATATGATAATTACGAGGGAAAAGACACTTTAGTTGCACAATTAGATTTTAGCGATGATAATTATAATGCTAAAGTTTATTTTACAGACATAGGTCTCGAAAGCAAAAAAATACGTTATCAAGACATCAAACCTATTCTTGATGTTTATCAAATAAATCACCGTAATGAAAATAATAAGGAGGAACTATGAGTGAAAACTTTTAAAAAATTTTTATCGATTATTTTAAGTGTAAGTTTTTTGTTTATATCTACGTTGCCAGTATCAGTTTTAGCTGAGGAGGATGATTGCCCTAAGAATTCTAAAGGCGGTTACGTTCACCCGGAATGTGCTTATGATGAATTGTTAAAGGTAGGTTATAATATTGCAGATTACATAGATGTTGAAAATTTAGGTGTGTTTGGAAATGAAGAACATTATACATTTAATTTTAGAGCTTTAGATGAAGTATTTGAAAAAAAGAAACTGATATCAACTAAAAACTTAAATGAGCAATATAACTCATTAGAAAAAAGTTGTGAATATTTATCTAATATTTGGAAAAAAGATAATATTTTATTTATAATTGGGAGTAGTTTAGTTGGGGCTATAACTGGCTTATTAAGTTCTAAAGGCTCAAAAATTCAAGGTCAAATTAATTCTGATGCATCATTTAATGCTCAAGGTTTACAACAAAACTCATCAGATTCCAATACAATAGGTGGAGCATTTTCATCATTAATCAGGGGAGTGGTAGGAGCAGTCGTAGGAGCAACATCAACAATTATAGGTTTAAAAATTAAAAGTGAAAAAGATAAGAAGAATGTTTGTAGCAAAAAAAGAAGTATTCTACACGAGATAGTTGAGGCTAATAAAGCAAATGAAGCGAAAGCACGTATGTTAAATATATTATTGTACTTTCTTGAAAGGCCAGAACATATAAACTTCGATATGGTTTATTATATTAGCAGAGCTGATGAAAACGATTTTCATTGGGATCAAAAATTTGCAGGAATTAATTATACAAAAGAGGAGTGGGAATCATTCCCTCGAAAATTTAAAGAAGTTGCTGCTAAAATACGAAAAAATTTAGCGGAAAACAAAGAACTTACTCCGGACAACATAATTCCTCCAGATAACTCTATTCCTCAAGAAA
The DNA here is from genome assembly GCA_900549775.1 of uncultured Oscillospiraceae bacterium. Taxonomy (GTDB): domain Bacteria; phylum Bacillota; class Clostridia; order Oscillospirales; family Acutalibacteraceae; genus UMGS1224. Next base: position 2,624 of record URPR01000031.1, read on the forward strand.
TTTGTATCAATTGCAAGCAACTAGGTAATTAATTTTTTTGTTATGGAGTTGAAAGAAATGAAAAGATTTAAGTCATCGATCTTAACAATATTCTGTTTTTGTTTTATATTTACAAACTCTATAATTTGCTTAGCATGTGATGTAACTCACGACGACAACGAAGAATATAATTTATATTACGAAGATTCATTTGAAATTCCATGTCAAGGTAGTGAATATAAAAAAGCTAATTGTACTAAATTTTTAATTAGGTACGATGGTTTAACACCAAAAATAGAAAAAATAAATAAAATTGTAAGAGAAATAGACAGCATTTATAGAACGGAAGCATTAGAAAAAGCTGGAATAGTGACTACAGGTTTGGCAGCACTAGGCACAGGAATATACTCCTAAACGCTTCTCAATTTATAAACAAAGCTTTTCGCTTATCCAACTAAAACAAAATTACAATCTTACATCAAAACAGTTGATGAATACTCGATTTTTATGCCATTATCTTTTGTTCTAGCAAGTTTTGCTTTATTCCCGTTGCCGTCTTCTATTGAAAGTTTTTCTATTTTATGCTCATCAAAAAAGTTAACTACATTGCTTTCCACAAATCCAGCCCATTGTTGCGGACTAATTTTCTTTTTTTCAGAAAAATCCTCATCCATAATTTTCTATAATTCATTTATTGATTCTGTCATTTCTAAATACCTTCTTTATTTTATCTCTTCTATTTTCACGCTATGCTTTTTAAGTTTTTCATCATAAGAAATTCCAACAGCCAGCTTTTTGCCTGTATAATCCTTTAGC
>URPR01000032.1 GCA_900549775.1 uncultured Oscillospiraceae bacterium
CTGTTACCTCCACATTCTTTTTTATTTTGAATGTCCGCAAAATCCGTCCTACATCCATACGTCGTGTAGAGTAGGAAAATACCGCCTTGCTGTATTTCTGCAGTAGGTTTGTATAGTCCCCTCTCAGAACCGTGCTTACTCCTCTCGAAGTACACGGCTCGCCATCATTACTCAATTTCTAAAAAACTCACCTATGAATATTTTTATGACAGTCTCGGCAAAGTACTAATGTTTTGCGTTTCTTTGCAAGCATTGTCCTTTCCCATAAACTTTTACCTTTCAGATTTTTAAGTTTATTAATATGATGAATTTCATAAAAGTCAGCGTTTTCATTTCCGCAAAGCTCACAAATTTTGGATTTTAATCTATTTTCTAAGCTAGACCTTGCAGTTTGATGTTGGATTGCCTTATTCTGTACCAAATCTTCTGGGTTTTTAGTTTCTTTGCAATCTTGATACCTTATTAAAGTAAAGAAATTTCTTTCCACTTTTGATATCGTAAGGAATCGCCCATCCTCCACTTCCCATTTGATACTTTTTTCGGATCTTAGCTACACTTGTGTCGTGTTTAGATGCCAAAGTTTTTAAGCAACTGTATTCCATCAAGTATGCGAAATAGCTGAGCTTATGAAAATTCACAGCAAGGTTGTAGTAGTTACAAATCCCTCTTATTTCTGCATTGAATGCACTAACTATTTCTAAATCTGAAAGTGTAATAAAGTTTTGTCTGCGCTTTGACGAAATTTTTCAATTTTTTTGTTTAATAATGCCTTTTTCAAATAGAAATTTCATTATCTTCTCGTCTAAAGGAATACCAAGCTCCACCATATTATTTAGTTTGCGCTTAGTATAATTTTTTGTTGGGCCTTTGACTTTGAAGATTTCTTGATTTCTTCTGATTTTGACGTTATATCCCAAAAATCTGACTTCTTTACCACTGTGAGTAATCAAAGTTTTCTCTTGACTGAGCTCTAGCTTTAGGTTTTCTCTCAAGAATAGGGTCAGTTCTTTTTTTATTTTCTCACAGTCTTCTTTGCTTCCATTTACACCTATCAAAAAATCATCTGCATATCTTATGTACCTTATTTTTTTATCTGTTTGCAATTTCATCGGGGTTTTTAAAAGCTCAAGTTTGCACTTCTTCATATCTTTTATTAATCTTTTGCGCTCTTCACCTTCAGCTTTCTCTAGATAATAACGAATGCTCGCTATTTCTGATTGCTTTTTCATATACTCGTCTGTTCTATACTGTTCCGAAGGTTTATTGAATTCTTTTGCTTTCTTTTCGATAAACAGGTCTAATTCGTGCAAATATATGTTTGCTAGGATTGGAGAGATAATCCCACCTTGTGGTGTGCCGCTATAGGTTTTGTTATATTTCCAGTCTTCAAGATAGCCTGCTTTCAAAAATTTGTATATGAGCTTTAGGAGTCTGGCGTCTTTGATTTTTTTATTTATCAATTTCGTAAGTGCGACGTGATTAATGTTGTCAAAACATCCTTTAATGTCACCCTCGATAAACCAACGTACCGCCACAAATCCGTATTTAATTTGCCTAAGTGCAGTGTGGCAGCTCCGATTTGGTCTGAATCCATGGGATTCATTTAGAAATATCGGTTCATATATCGATTCCAAAATCATTCTTAAGACTTCCTGTATCAACTTATCTGTAAATGTTGGTATTCCAAGTGGACGGACTTTTCCGTTCGTTTTACTTACATATGTCCGTCTCACAGGTTTTGGCTGATACGTTTCATCTTTTAAACTTTTGATAATTTTTTGGATTATTTCTTCGCTGAACCCGTCGGCTGTATCATTATCGACGCCTTTTGTGCCGGCGCCCTTGTTTTTATATAATTTTTGATATGCTATGTAATAGATGTCTGGTCTTAGCATGTATCGGTAAAGTTTTGTAAATATTTCATCTTTATTCTTTTTAGAGTTTTGTGAAATTCTCTCTAAAATCTCCATTGTTGGTATCATTTGAGGTTTTCCTCCCTAATCAATTTTTGATTTTAGTACGTAATGACTGCTCCCCTTCGCCATGTAATGGTCCTTACCCATCTCAGACTACTATGAGAGCTCCGTTACCTTAGCAGATTTTCAGTATCATCTTTCTTGTTCTCTCGAACTTGAAATTTATCACTTTAAAAGCATTATACATAGCCTTTTTCTTGGCGTTCTGCCTTAGGTAATCTCCAGTTAACGTTGTTAATAGGTTGCAAATTGTCGGATATGCTTTCGTTTCTTTATCACCGGTTCTCCGGCATGTCATACAAGTTTTTGATAACCCATAAATCGGCTACTGTAATTTATGGTACTTGTATTGGAGGTGTCAGGTAAATTTCCTCCATCTGAACGCAACAGAAACTCGAAACTCACATTCACCAAATACAGATTTATCCTTATATTTGCTTATCATTGCAGTTCAGTCGTACCCTTTTACCTTTAGGTAACTTACCGCTTTTCTGCCATGCTGTGTTCCCGTGTCAGCTTTCGCCTTTCGGTTAGGCAGATTGATTCCCATGTTATCTTATGGTGTAAGCCCTTACCTTACTTTTAACAACGTCCTATCTGGACGCACGTACCCCACGTTGTCTCGCCAATATCTCACTGATACCGTAACATTTGAGTAATTGCCTTCAATGC
>URPR01000033.1 GCA_900549775.1 uncultured Oscillospiraceae bacterium
TTTCTTAATTTGTTGGCGCTTTTTGTTCCAAGCTGAACTATTCCTGAATCTTACTTCATCATCAATTTTCTTTTTCTTAATTGGTTTCCTTTTACAGATGCATCCTTCACCATGAATTCGTCCACAGTAAACACAACTTGAAAACTTCGCATATTTGGGCACATGCAGCAGATTAAAAGTTTTATTAGAACCAAGGGTGTGACTTGGCTCCGGCGCCTCGCCGGTGCATGATTTCTTAATTGGACATCGCCTCCGTTTTAAATAAAAGCAGAGCGCCTGTATTCAGACGCTCGTCGAGAACCTCGACACGCAAAATCGCGTTCTAAGTTTATTAAAAACAAATGAAAACTTCGCACGCGAAAAAGTTAGCCAAGGCTTCAAATTATTAGGAGAAAGGTTATGAAAAAAATTTCAACAATACCATTTTACCATAAGCAAACCGAACAAACCGAACAACTTTTTGAAAATTCGGAAAATTTTATCAATTGACATTTTAACTAAAATTTCATATAATAAACTTAGCTAAAATTTTAGGAGGTTTTAAGTATGATAACTGTAACTGCCACTGATATACAAAATAATTTCGGCAAATACCTTCAAGCGGCTCAAAAAGGGAATGAGATTATCATCCTTAAAAATGGCCACGAAATCGCTAGACTCATATCTAAAGAGCACACAGTTTCTTTTCTTACAGACTCGCTTGTAGGAACTTTAAGAAGTGATTATGACGAACAAGAAGTTCGAGCAGAAAGGTTCTCGAAATATGAAAATATTAGTTGATACAAATGTAATTTTAGATGTTCTTTGTGCTAGAAAAGATTTTGTAGATGACTCCTCAAAGGTTTGGAAATATTGCGAAATAAATAAAATAAAAGGCTACATTTCTGCAATTTCTATTCCCAATATCGTGTATATTCTTCGAAAAGAACTAACGCCAGAAAAGACTCAAGAAATTATTAAACAAATTTTTTTAATCTTCAAAGTTGCCGATTTAAAAGCTGATGATTTAAAAAAAGCTGCTTTAATCGAATCAAACGACTATGAAGATGCACTTCAAATGGTTTGTGCAAACAGAATTAAAGCAGATTTTATCATCACTAGAAATATTCGTGATTTTATCAATAGTAAAACTCTAGCAATAAAACCATCAGAGTTGCTTGAACGGATATGACTCCAAATGCATTATTTCGTAATTGAAGTAATGTGTTTTTTTATTTAAAAAACTTTCACAATAGCATATTACTACGGGAAGAATTAGCAATTTTAGGTTTTTTGCAAAAATCTCATAACTTTGATTCTAATGCCATCTGGGGTATTATTACCTCCAATTGTGTATGCTATTTTTATCCAACTGTATCCATTTACAAACCGAAATGTCATTATTTGTCTTAAAATGGGGTCTTCAATGCTTTGAATAAATCTCTCAAGCCTATTTAGCTCATAAAAGCATTTCTTCAAATTTAAGTCTAATAATGCTTTTAAATCTGCTATTTGCGCCGCATAGTTTCCTATTTTATCTGAGATGCCCTTGCCTGTTGGTAATCCGGTAATTTTTGTTGAACAATTAATCGCCACAGCTTCTAACTCAGCAAGTCTTCTCTGTTGCTCTTTTATTTCTTTTTTCAGGTAATACAATTGAGATAATTCTTTCTTTGTCATAAAATTTCTCCACCTCTCTCAACTTGCGGCAATATTCCATCTTTTTTCAATAAATCGTAAATGAATAGCCTTCCTTTTTGCGACCAGTACGTATGAACTTTCGTATGCTGGCCGCCATTATCGAGATAAGTGTGCGTTTTTGTGCTTGTATATCCTTTTTCTGCATATTTTTGATACAGGAGCCAAATATCACTTTGCCGAAATTGAACGCCCTTTTCGTGCAAATACTTATTCATCCTTGACGCGCTCCAGCCATAGTCTTTTGCGATTACTGACATAGATACTAAGTCCTTACAATTTAGCACAACGTCGTAATAACTAGCCTTTGGCATCATCTCTGAGATTTGCTGCGTTTGGATGGCAATTGTTTGATTGAGTTGTTTATTTTTTTCACGTTCCATTTTTAAAGCTTTGAAGGCCGCAATTGCAATGTCAGGGTTTGCAATCAATTCTTCCGTTGCATATATTCCGTGTTTACGAATTGTAGGCAAGACTTCACTTGTAACCCATCTTTTAAACTGTTTTGCCTTTGGCAGTTTGCTTAATAAGATTAAAGAGTACAAACCGCTTTCATTAATGATGTACATTTCGCGGCTTTGACCTGAGTCGGTGAAACACCGGGTCAGCTTGTCATCCTCATCCACATGCCGTTTTAAAGCATCCGATGAGTCTTTATACCCTAAAATGTCCGTTACATCTTTGCCCACAAAATATGCTTCTCCGTTGATTTCTACAGTTCTAATTGCTCCAAAATCTTGATTTTTAAATACTTTTAATTTATTCATTTTATAATCCTCCATAATTTTTCATTAGAATTAAAAAAGCATCAACATTTCTGTAGATGCTAAACTTCATTGGCTCTCATGACTTTTTCAAGTGGAACGATATATACCGATTTTTTGCAGGTTGGATCGGTCAACTCC
>URPR01000034.1 GCA_900549775.1 uncultured Oscillospiraceae bacterium
AGTAGTTGATGCAATAGGAAGTAAAAGTCAAGTGAAATTTTATGATTTAAAGACTCGACTTCAGATGTTCTTTTTATACCAAAGGGGTTTTATAGAAGGGATTGATAATGAAGAAGATATAGAATATAGAAGTAAAAATGGTGCAGATGACGTAACACCTTTAGCTAGGACTTTGTGGGAATATGTAATTTGCAATATGAATGAAGAAAACCTTGCAAAAGGTCAGGATAAAGATGAGGGCTTCTATTCTATTGCGTACGCTTATGGAAAAAACCATGAACTTGACACTGGCTACACTAATATGTTAAAGCTTATGTGGAATATGGCAAAAGCTTTAAATTTACAAAGTGGAAGATTAGATTCAGCAAAAAATGAAATCGATGCATTAAGTAGCCTAAAAGAATATGATGAAACTGCATTTAAAAAAGCTTTAAGTTCAACTTTTGCTTTATTTAATGCAAGTGATGGAATAGAATTTACATTGTCAGATTGTAAATATGAAGAAGGCAAAGTAACAGGGAATGTAAATGTAACGGTTGACATAACTAAAGGTGATCAAAGATTGAAATTTACAATTGATCATTATACTGTTCACGGAGAAATAACGCATAACCCAATAGAATCTAATTTTTATAAATACGCAGAAAAATGTTGTAAATTTGATGAACCAGCGTTAACGAGACTGAAGAAATTAGAAGGTAAGTCAGATTGGGAGTTAACAGAAGAGGATAGAGTTTTACTAGGAGCAATTAATAGTAGTTTGAATAACAATTTTGAAAAACTTTTACTTAGGAGTTTTATAAATGATTCATCTGATAGGGAAAGGATCACACCTCCAGCTGGTTTTTATGGAGCTTTTTCTAAAGTGGAACTAAAGTCAGACGATATTTTTAAAAATACAGATTTATACAAAAAATATAAAGCTTTAAGTGCATTTAAAGCTTTGCAAGATGAAGAAAATAACGTTACAAGAGTAAACCAAGTTTTAGACATTGACATTATGAAAGTGGCAAAAAAGATAGTTGTAAGACAAATAATAAAAGATGAAGGGAAACCAAAAGGAAAATATCTCAGTGATATTATTTACGTTAAATACTTACAGAACCATGAAGATAAAAAAGAAGATTATCCTAATATTAATGACATGATATGCTTTTATAAATTTGGTGAAATAGAGGAAACTTATTTTACTAATGAACGCGGAGAAAAACAAAAAAATATGAACTTTGATATTATAAAAACAAGTGGAGAAAATGAAGTATATTTATTAATAAAGAGTATTCCTGAAAATGGAGAATTAATAATTCCTTCAACTATACACGATAAGGATGGAAAAGAATATAAGGTAAGACGGTTTGACAAGTATTCAAATGTTGCTTTTGAAACCTTAAAAACAATAAAATTTACTGGTAATTTTGAGAATTTGGAAATTTGGTCATATTTTTTTCACGACTTTAAAAATTTACAAACAATTGAGATTAATGGGAATGTAAAAAAATTAACAATTTTAGAATCCACATTTTATTGTCACCAAACTCTTAGAGAGTTTATAATAAAAGGTGATATTGGGGATTTGACGTTAATGGAAGATGCATTTTGTTCTTGCAAAGTTTTAGGAAACCTTATAATACAAGGAAATGTTGAAAATTTAAACCTAGGGTCAAAAATAGTATCTGATTCTTCTAAAGCAAAGATATTTTTGCCAGAGGATTTAAAAAATAAGGTTCCTGCAAATTTTGAAGAAAAAAACAAAGTTATATTTTATAATATAACAGGTGATGGTACTCTGCATCTTAAAGTGAATGAAGCAGTAGGTGAAATTTCATTAGATAAAGAAACGCAAGAAACACTTGGAGAAAATTTTAAAAATTTAAGGGCAATGGGTTTAGAAGGAAATGCTGTGGAAATAATATTTGACGATGGCTTAGAAGGTGAATTTTTAGAGGTTAAAGACGAAACAAGATTACATTATGAAAACAAAAAGGTATAAATCTTAAAGTTTGATGAAGTTGTCCCTCACTAAATTAAATAATAAAGAATCACACTTCAAGGTAGAGTGTGATTCTTCATTTAAAGTGACGAAACTTTAAACTAAGTTGAGAAGGGAAATAATTTAACAATGCCGTGTTGCCTTTTTAGAGATGAACCATTTCAACTAATGGGTCATAATAAATTAAATAAACACCCCAATATTGCGTTCAAGTTGGGGTTTACTAAAAAGAAAACGCTGAAAAACAGCTTCAAAATGTTAAGAATGCTGGATTTTCAGATGCTTTTATACGCATGGTCGTGCAGGCCGATTCGTGAACGTAATTTGCGCAAATTTTATCATAGTTTAAAACGAAATGGAGGCGTAAATATGGAAAACAAGACATTTAGTATCGTAACTTTTGCAATTTTAATAGAAGCAATTATTACGTATTCTAATCAGTTTTTAGTG
>URPR01000035.1 GCA_900549775.1 uncultured Oscillospiraceae bacterium
TCTGAAGGTATTGAAGTAGATGAAAAAGTAAAAAACGCAAACAGCCCGCAAAAAGCTTAAGTGCGGGCGAAAATGCATCAAATGTTGTTCCAGTTATTACTAATTTTAAAAAACCATCTTCAACCATGTATATTTAAGTAACCAATCTGGTTCTATATGGCATTCACTGAAACCAGTAAATTTCCCAGTTAAGATATGATTTGAGTATTTTTCTGGTAACTGCACTTTATTAATAAGCAATTTTAAAATCTGTTCTAATTTATCTAATTTATAATTACGTTTTTTTATTTGTTTGTAATCTTTTTTGAATTTATTAGAGTAGCTTACTTTAAGCGTCCAAGTCCTCCAGTAATTCTTCTACACTAGAAAAAGCTTTGCTCATGTTTCAATTATGTTTTACGTCGTTTATAGCTTTTATAGTTTCTTTATTTGGAATATTTAAAGTTAAATCAAAAGGGATACCCTCTGCTCTGATAGATTGTTTCAAAAACATATTAATTGCAGTTGTCATATCAAGGCCAAACTTTGAAAATAAACTTTGTGCTTTTTCTTTTGTATCTTTGTCCATTCTTATTGTCATATTTACGCTAGACATAATAAAACCCCTTTCATTATTATTATAATTATTTTAATACATAATATGTGCGATGCCAATATATTGCACATATAAAAGTGGAGGTGAGATTTTATGGCAGGTTCAAAGCACCTTCGGAAGGACGATAAAACTTGAGGATGAAAAAGCGTATAGAGAAGCAGTTAAAAAAATAAATTCAAATCTTCAGGTTTTAGTTTCGGAAATGGCTAAAGTGACCGAAGAGTTTACTAAAAATGACAAGTTTACATCTGCCTTCATTCTCGAAATAAAATTCTAAAATGAGCAAATTGAAAAGCAAAAAGAAAAAATTTCTGTTTTGAAAAATGCACTTGCACAGTCTAGTGAAAAATACGACGAGAACGACAAGAAAGCTAGCAACTGGAAAATTTAATTAAAGGAAAGTAGAAACTGAACTGTCAAGAATGGAAAGCAGTTTAAAAGATGCAAATACTTAAAGTGGAAAAATCAAAAACACCGCCTGAAAAGTTAAATAACTGAGCTTTCGGAACAAGGTGCAAAGTTGAAAGAACTACAGACAAATATAAAGGACGTTGTGGTTGAATAAGGCAAAATAGCAACCGAAGCAAAAAGCCTGGCAACTTAGATAAAATGCTTAAACAGCGATGTAAAGGATAATTAAAGATAATCTAAGTGGGGGCTTTACAGTTATGAAAGGCGTAATTACGAAATCTTGCAATAAAAAATTTATGTTCATTTTTGTGTGATGACAAAGAAAGAACGGAAAAACGTTTTGAGAGGATTTCGTTTCCTCTTGAACTTTACTAAACGACTAACGTGCCGCTGGAGTGAACTAGTGTTTTTTCGCGTGAATTTATTTTAAAATCTGAAAAAATTTGTGCAACTTGTTCTGAGAAGCTAACTTTTTTTACCAGATGGGTTTCCAAGCATCTTTAATTTTGTAGTTGTTTGGGTAAAAACAAATTGTGAATTGTTTATTAAGTACTAAATTTGAAAACAATGAAAAATAATTTATCGATATTGACAAAAATAATTTTTTAAGATAAAATAATAAATATATTTTTTATCTTAGGGGGTTGTTATTGTGTTTAAAAATGACATAAAGGATTTTTATAAGGTAGCAGTGGAACGAAAAGAGTTTAATTCAGACTTTTGGAACGAAGTGAAAGAAATTTCAACAGAAAGTGAACTTAAAGCTTTTATCAAAGAAAAAGTTCAACCTGTCGCGAAAAAAATGGGTTATGATTTTTCTACAAGAGATTTATTAAATTATGAAAAACAAATGGCAAGAAGGATTACCGAGCAGCAATTGGAAACAGTTAATGGTGGTATTAGCGCGAAGAGTTTGGCATGGGGTGGTGTATTTTCACTCATGGTGCTGGGGGCAGGAGTTGTGGGTACGACAAACTCTGCAAGTGCTGAACTTACTACAAAAGAAGTTGCAAAGTCCACTGAGATAATGAAAGCAGAAATAGGTAAAAGAGTTGAAATCCCGAAAACTTTGGCTATTCAAGATGGAAAAGAAATGGAAGAAGCAAAAGAAGATAAAGAAACTTCTCAAACAGATAATGTAGACGAAAGCGTTAATAAAAAAGATGTTAAAATACAAGCTACTAAAAGTTGGTATGGAAACTGGTTATACTTAACCACGGATTCTAATTCCACTGAAGTTTTAAACCTCACACGTTCTATGTTAGAAAGTTTTTTGAAAGAATCTGGATTTAGTGACGTA
>URPR01000036.1 GCA_900549775.1 uncultured Oscillospiraceae bacterium
AAAAGAAAATTAATCCGCAACAATGGGCTGGGTTTGTGGAAAGCAATGTAGTTAACTTTTTTGATGAGCATAAAATAGAAAAGCTCTCAATAGAAGATGGCAACGGGAATAAAGCAAAACTTGCCAGGACAAAAGATAATGGCATAAAAATTGAGTATTCATCAACTGTTTTGATGTAAGTTGAATAAGCAAAATACTTTGTTTTAATAAGAGGTGTTTCGGATTGTATTTCTGAAACACTTCTTAATTTTTTGATAAAATTTTGTGTTTATGGAAATAGTTTGGCTAGAAATGGCTTTGTACTGCACGTTATATTGAACCATTTTCGTATCAATAGTCTAGCGATTAGGCATTTATTGCAGCGAAAAATAAAGCGGTTCGTCCATCTTCATCTTGGCAATTAACACTAACATTTCCTTCTGTTACCAGCCATCTTACAATTTCTAAATTGCCAACTATGCTTGCTCGGTGAAATGGCGTTCGTCCATCCATATCCCTACAATTGACATCTGCGTGGCCTTCATTTACCAAATATTCTACAATTTCCAAATAACCTTCAATTGCCGCTATATGCAAGAGAGTCATACGGCAGAGCCCCGTACAATTAACATCATTGCCGTTAGTCACTAAACGACGAACTTCTTCTAAGTTACCTTCTGCTGTTGCATCATATAGCGGTGGGTTATGATTTCCAAATGTTGCAAATACCGTGGGATTAAATGCAACAAATACAATTAAACACGATAAAATACATACTGAAAATAATTTGAATTTCATAATTAAAACCTTCTTTTTATTGATTATTTTTGTATTAAGTTTAGTAACGTTTACTTTATGAGCTTTTTCAAGTTTCAGTTGTAATGTATTTCGAACGTTTTTACAAATTAATCGTTTAAAAAATTATCACCTCTTTTTTATTTTTATTGTAAGACACATTCAAAACCTCCCTTACTTTTACATTGTATTACAAATAATTCCAAAACACAATAAATGTACCGCAAACTGCAAAAACAAATTTAAGCGAAGAAAATTTAAATTCAGCAAAGAATCGGGCTCCAAATTAAATTGAAGTCTAATACATAGATTCATTTTTATATTTAAATTTAAACTGTTTTTTATCTAGATGATAATAGCTAATTTTTACTTTATGATTCACAAATTGAAATTTATTAATAAAAATCTATATCTTATTTAAAACAAATTATTTATATTGACAAATTAATCTTTTTGCTTTAAAATGGTAAATAGTTTTTATTTAAGGAGGGTTTTTATTATGAAGTATAAAATTAAAGAATTTTACGAAAAAGCCTTGATAGAAGGAAAATTTAATTCTGAATTTTTTAAAGATTTAAGAAAAATCTCAACAAAAGTCCAACTAAAAAATTTTATCGAAGAAAATATTCTGCCAATTGCAAAGGAAATGGGATATGATTTTTCTGTAGAAGAATTGTTATATTATGAGATAGAAACAGTACATAAAGTTAATGAACATCAACTAGAGAATATCAGTGGCGGAATTAACGCAAAAAATTTGGCATTAAGTGGGATAATTTCGCTAATGGCACTGGGTGCTAGAATAGTCGGTACGACTAACCTAACAAGCGCAATGAATGAAGAAAAGCCTAATGAAGATAGTACTAAATTGGTTGAAACTATGCAAAGCTCTTTCAGTTCACCTGAAACAACCAAAAAAAGTGAAAGAGCTCCTACTACAGTTGAAATTTTGACGGAAGAATTGACAAAATTATTGAAAGAAATTCGTAGTGATTTTGAACGATCAATTGAAGATTTACATCCAGAAACACAATTGATATTAACAGAACGATTTAACGAATTTTATGAAGATAGTGATATATTTATATAGATTTTACCGTATGATGCATTACCATAATCGCCCAATAACTTCGTTGCAATTAAAAATTTGGGCTATGCTATTCGTTAGAGGTATATTTGTAGCGTGTTTGTATTGGTCTTTTTATGCAAAAAATATTGGGGGAATTATCTTCTTCCTATTAACCTATCTTGCAACATTCTTCTGTAATTACTTCCTAATAAAGGCTCAAAAAAGTAAAAAATAAAAAATTTAAAAACCTATATTATTTGGAATGCAGCTCCTTTTACCATTCATAATTTTTAATATGGATACCTGTGGTCCTCTATAAACCTCTTTGCTGTTTGATAGAATTCATGA
>URPR01000037.1 GCA_900549775.1 uncultured Oscillospiraceae bacterium
AGTACCGATATAAGGTACTAGATTTTTATAAATTAATTTTTTGAGTTTTTTTGCGACTTACATTGATGCAAAAAGTTTTAATTTTTTCACTTTAATGTCAATTACATAATTTCATTTTTTACATCATATAACGCTCTCAGTAGCACTTTAACATGTACAAACCTCACAAAATAATATTTTGTTTTTCGCAAAAACGTTCGTATATCAAAAATTTATATAAATTTCTCCTTTTATATTGAATAATGTTTTTTTACATATTATACTAATTATAGAGAACTTTCGCAGTAAAAATAAAAAGTGAGGACCAAAATAATGAAAAAACTAATCTCAATAGCACTAAGCATAACAATAGCAGTATCAGTAGCAATGTCCGCGTATATCATTCCATCCCACGCAGTTGGGTACAACAAAGTAGTTGACAATGAACTTGGTGGGAAGACAACATATGTGGGCACTGAATTTTTAGAAGAGTATATTAAGAAGCTCGAAGATGAGATGAATGAAGCTAAAAATAAGTACATGGATAAATATCACATTCACCCCTGGAAAGGATTTTTATATGAGATGTTTCCTATTATTTTAGCAATAGCCTTTAATATTTCTCTCAATTTTGCCGTAAAAATGTTCAACTACATAAGATTAAAAAAATCTTTAAATGCTAACCCTCAAGCTCCTATGCCTGCTGAAGGATTATGGGAGAAAAGTTCACTATCATTTTTGCAAACAATGTTCCTTGGTGTAGTGTCTGGGGCTACATTATTTTATGGTCTTGTAAAATCTAAAAATTATAGTGCGCTACCACAGTTGATTGAAGCTGATGATATATGGTCAAAAAATGACTGGATACTTTACAACTTAAAGGATCCAGATCATCCTGACTTTGTAGAATCAATCAGGCTTTATGGCGCTGAAATTGAGTGTCATCCGATGAGCTTTGCAGATAAAATAAATAAACAATGCCATGTAAACTCACAAGAACGTTTCTTCATAAAAGGTTGCAAACGTTACGATCCCGATTTAGCTGATACTATCCCGAAACTAAACTATATACCTAGGTAAGGAGCAAACGTTGTGAAAAAAAGTTCAATTATAATATTAACAATTTTAATTATCATTAATTCAATAAATTTTGTTTCGTACGCCGATTGTAATATGAATATAAACTATGAAAAGCTTATTGATTTCTCTGAAATTATTGAAGGAAAAACAAAATCAATTACTCAAACAATTGGCGACAAAGAAATAACAATAACAAGATATGACCAAATTTCTAAAATTAAAAATGACTTAGAAAAAGATAATCTCGATGCAATTAAAAAATTAGTCAACAGCAAAAGTAGCGGAATTGATCCAAATATTCTTGTTCACGTGTACGATAGATCAATGGATTTACTTTTCCAAACATCTGCAGCAGAAACTAATGCGTTAAATCAAATTGCCAAAATGATAGACAAAGAGACTCTAAATAAATTAACAGAAGAAGAACAAAAAAAAGCAGCAACTGAAGGAAGAGATTCTGCAGTGATACCTACTATCTCCTCTACTACGCTTAGCTTATCGATTGGCAAGTTATGCCAAAAAGGCCTTGCAAAAGTCATTGGAAGCAAGTTAGCTGAATCAATACTTGCAAAAGCCGGCTTAGCTGCAGGAGGGGCTGGTGCAACAATAGTATCGTATGCAAGTGGTATCGCTACAGCTGCGTTGGTGTTGTATGGCTTAACTGGAGCTTACAATCAAATTTTTGTCTTACCAATTACTAAGAAATTTGAAAATTTACTTTCAGTTCGTAAACACGTGTACGATTCGGTTAAAGACAACATACTCAACCATAGGTGGATTGACGGAAACGTGCTCATTACAGCTATTCCAACTAATAGTTCTTGCACTAAGGGATATGCAGGTTTTCACAATGTTGATGGAATTCGGTATAATAAATCCCAAAAGGCGATAAACTGGGAATTTGCAAAAGCTGAGTGTAAATTTTTAAATGCAGACCACGATGATTGTT